>NZ_JBFASO010000002.1:31753-850882 GCF_040677775.1 Micromonospora sp. NPDC053740 | reverse complement strand
GCCGCGCCTGGCTCGAACGCCGCGCCTGGCTCGAACGCCGCGCCTGGCTCGAACGCCGCGCCTGGCTCGAACGCCGCGCCTGGCTCGAACGCCGCGCCTGGCTCGAACGCCGCGTCAGGTTCGAACGGTGCGCCTGGCTCGAACGCCGCGCCTGGCTCGAACGCGGCGCCGAGTGCGAGCGCGGTGCCTGGCTTCAGTGCTGCGGCTGGCTCGAACACCGGATCAGGCTCGAACCCCGTGCCTGGTTCGAACGGTGGGGGTTCCAACGGTGCGCCGGGTGCGAACTCGTCTGGTTTGAGCGCCTCGTCTGGTTCGAACACGTCTGACTTGCGCGCCGCGCCTGGTTCGAACGCGTCTGGCTCGAACGCCGCGCCGAGTGTGAGCGCCGCCGGGCGGGGGACTGTGGGGCCCAACGCCCCGACCGCCGCCGGTCCGATGACCGCCTCGCCGACCGCGGCGAACCCGACCGCCGCTGCCGGCTCGGCTGCGCGTGGGGGAGTCGGTGGGGGTTCGACTGGTCACGGTGCTGGTGGGCAGGGCACAGTGCCGTCCGCCCCGGCATCCGACGACGACTGGCCGGAGGCGGCCCGCCCCGGCGGCAGGGCCCTCGCCGCCGAGGCTACTGATGACGAGGACTGGCCGGAGGCCGCCCGACCTGGCGGCGCGTCGGCCGGAAACGATTCGGGCCCCCACTCAGCACCGGCGTCGAGCGGCGCGAACGGCAGCACCGGGAACGGCAGCACCGGGAACGGGAACGCCGGGAACGGGAACGCCGGGAACGGGAACGCCGGGAACGGGAACGCCGGCAGTGGCACCACAGGCAGCGGCACCAACGGCACCGGGCCAGGCGGTTCGGGCGGCCCGGGGTCAGTGGCCGGTGGCGGTACGCCGGGCGGGCGGGGTAACCCGACACCGGCGGCCCGGCAGCCGGCGGCAGCCGGTGGTGCGCCGGTGAGCAGCGCCATCGCCGCGGCTCGCGCGGCGGCGGCGGGGCGCGGTGCGCGTACCGGAGCGGCAGCCCGGCCCGTCGCGGACGCCGAGTGGGCGGGCGAGCCGCCCTACGACCCGGACTTCGACGGCCCTGCGCGGGCCGGTCGACCCGGCGGCGCGGCACCGGCCCCGGCCTTTGAGGGGTTCGACCCGGGCGACGAGCCGCTGGACGAGATCATCGACGAGAAGACCGCGCGGGAGTCCAGCGAGGAGCAGGCGGTACGGCTGCTCCGGGAAACCTTCGGCGCAGAGAAGATCAACGAAGTAGACGCCCGCTAGCGCCCGGCCCCGGCCCCGGCCCCGGCCCCGGCGATCTTGCAGTTTCGGTCGTCGTCTTGCGTGGAATGCCCCCTTATGTCGAGGCAGGAAGTGCAAGATCGCGTAGGGGAGGGGTTTCGGCCAGCAGGACGCCCAGGGCGCAGGCCCAGAGGGGGAATGGTAGGACGGCTACCCGTTCCATGCCGCCCACCCCGATCCCCAGGCCCTGTTGGGCGGCGAACAGTGTCGTTCCGGCCAGCGCGACGAGCCCGGCGGTGACGGTGAGTCGTCGCCATCGGCCGAGCGTCGTGCTGCGTGGTGCGAAGCCGGCGAGGAGCAAACCGACGTTGCCCATGCCCATGATCAGGACTGCGCCGAGGACGTGCAGGTTCTCGTCGATGTCGGCCGGGTAGAGGGCCGCGAGGGCGTATCCGCCGGTGGCCAGCAGCAGGAGTGTCTGGGCCGTGCGCACCACCGGGCCGTGACCGAGAACCCGCCAGGTCAGCAGGAGTCCGCCGGCGAGCAGGACGGCGGTGGCCAGTGTCGCGGTGTTCATCAGCGGGTGCCACGGTGAGCAGACGTAGCGGGGGCGGGTGGTGTCCCAGATGCCGCAGTGGGCGTTGCCGAGATCGCTGATGTTGTGAGTGGCCCAGCTGTAGGCCGGTTCGCGCCACCGCAGCCCGGTGATCAGGCTGGCGACGAGGAAGATGGGCGCGGCCGCGAGCCAGCACAGTGCGCCGACCCGGCCGGTGCGGTTGAGGTTCATGCCATGAGCAGACCAGTGCGACGGCTGTGGGTGCACTACCAGCAGATGGCCGATTCGGGGTAGGGGTAGCCGTACCCGAAGGCTCGGCGTGGGCGGACGCACCGGGCGGGGCGAGGTCGGTCCCAGCGGATAGGCTGAGCGGCGGTCGAGCAGACGAGTGCGAGAAGGAGCCATCCCGTGCGCCCAGGTGGACAGCCGAACATGCAGCAGATGCTGAAGCAGGCGCAGAAGATGCAGCAGCAGATCGCCGCCGCCCAGGCCGAGCTGGCCGAGGCCGAGCTGACCGGCACCGCCGGCGGCGGGTTGGTCACCGCGACCGTCTCCGGCTCCGGTGAGCTCAAGGCCATCAAGATCGACCCGAAGGCCGTCGACCCGGATGACGTGGAGACGCTTGAGGATCTGGTCGTCGCGGCTGTGCACAACGCCGCCGAGGCGGCCCGGGAGCTGACCGAGCGCAAGATGGGTCCGGTCGCCGGCGGCATGGGCGGCCTCGGCCTGCCCGGTTTCTGAGCCGGCAGATGTACGAAGGTGCCATCCAGGATCTGATCGACGAGTTGGGTCGGCTGCCGGGCGTGGGTCCGAAGAGCGCTCAGCGGATCGCGTTCCACGTCCTCTCGGCGGATCCGGCCGACGTCAACCGGCTGGCCGGCGCGCTGCGCAAGGTCAAGGAGCTGGTGCGGTTCTGCACGACCTGCTACAACGTGGCCGAGTCCGAGCAGTGCCGGATCTGCCGCGACCAGCGTCGCACCGAAGAGGTGCTGTGCGTGGTGGAGGAGCCCAAGGACGTGGTGGCCATCGAGCGGACTGGTGAGTTCCGCGGTCGCTACCACGTGCTGGGTGGCGCGATCAATCCGCTGGAGGGGATCGGCCCGGACAATCTGCGCATCCGGGAGCTGATGATCCGGCTCGGTGGCGGCGGGGTGCGGGAGCTGATCCTGGCCACGGACCCGAACACCGAGGGCGAGGCGACCGCCACCTACCTGGCGTTGATGGTGAAGCCGATGGGCATCTCGGTGACCCGGCTGGCCAGTGGGCTGCCGGTCGGCGGCGATCTGGAGTACGCCGACGAGATCACCCTCGGTCGGGCGTTCGAGGGGCGTCGCGCGGTCTGATTCCCTGACGTACTGCCGGTGGCCGGCACCCCGTGTGGGTGCCGGCCACCGCTGCGTCTCTGCCCGGAAATGATCTGACACCTGTGCCCTCATCGGGGCTGTTCGACGTAACAGTTTGGCATCGCGGGCACTGATTGATCGGTTTTTGCCGCTGTTTACCTACGAATCGAATGTCAAACGGCGCTTGAGGCACGATCCGATACCAACCGTCCACTCAGCGGTTTCCGGGTGGACGCATCGGGAGCTATGGTCACCGCCATCGGTGACCCCTGTCACCACGTTGTCCGTACCCCCAAGGACGAGGTGAAGCACACATGCGTGCACCCAGGCCGAAGGTCGCGATCGCGGCCATCGCGGTCGCGGCCCTCGCGGTAGCAGGCTGCGCCGAGAGCAACCGCGACGACAAATCAGGCGGTAGCAAGAAGGACACCCTCGTCTTCGGCGTCGCCGGAGACCCGAAGGTGCTCGACCCGAGCTTCGCCAGCGACGGTGAGTCGCTGCGCGTGGCGCGTCAGGTCTTCGAGACCCTGGTCCGTCCGGAAGAGGGTGGCACGAAGGTCACCCCCGGCCTGGCCGAGTCCTGGACCCCGGACGCCGCCGGCACCACCTGGACCTTCAAGCTCCGCTCGGGCGTGAAGTTCCACGACGGCACCGACTTCAACGCCGAGGCCGTCTGCGTCAACTTCAACCGCTGGTACAACGCCAAGGGCCTCATGCAGAGCCCGGACGTGACCGCGTACTGGCAGGACGTCATGGGCGGCTTCGCCAAGAACGAGAACGCGGATCTCCCGCCGAGCCTCTTCAAGTCCTGCACCGCCAAGGACGCCACCACTGTGGACCTGTCCTTCACCCGGGTCTCCAGCAAGGTCCCGGCCGCGCTGATGCTGCCCTCGTTCGGCATCCACAGCCCGAAGGCGCTGCAGGAGTTCGACGCGAGCAACGTCGCGGGCACCGCCGAGGACATCAAGTACCCGGCGTACGCGACGGAGCACCCGACCGGCACCGGCCCGTTCAAGTTCAAGACCTGGGACGTCGCGAACAAGACGCTGACCCTGGAGCGCAACCAGGACTACTGGGGCACCAAGGCCAAGCTGAAGACCGTCATCTTCAAGACGATCTCGGACGAGAACGCCCGCAAGCAGGCGCTGCGCTCCGGCGACATCCAGGGCTACGACCTGGTTGGCCCGGCCGACGTCGAGCCGCTGAAGAGCGAGGGCTTCAACATGCTCACGCGCCCGGCGTTCAACGTGCTCTACCTGGCGATCAACCAGAAGGGCAACCCGAAGCTCGCCGACGTCCGCGTCCGGCAGGCCATCGCGTACGCCCTGAACCGTCAGCAGCTGGTCACCTCCAAGCTGCCGCCGGGTGCCAAGGTCGCCGACAACTTCATGCCGGACACCGTCGAGGGCTGGAACGGTGACGTCACGAAGTACACCTACGACCCGGCCAAGGCGAAGGCGCTGCTGGCCGAGGCCGGCGCGTCGAACCTGACGCTGAGGTTCCACTACCCGACCGAGGTCACCCGGCCGTACATGCCGAACCCGAAGGACATCTTCGAGTTGCTCTCGGCGGACCTGAAGGCCGTTGGCATCACCGTCGAGGCGATCCCGCTGAAGTGGAGCCCGGACTACCTGAACGCCACCACCTCGGGTAGCAAGCACGACATCCACTTCCTGGGCTGGACCGGTGACTACGGTGACGCCTACAACTTCATCGGCACCTTCTTCGACCGGCCGAAGGACGAGTGGGGCTTCAACAACAAGGCCCTGTTCGACCAGTTCAAGGACGCGGACGGCACCGCCGACATCGCGGCCCGGACCGAGAAGTACAAGGCCCTGAACAAGTCCGTGATGGACTTCCTGCCCGGTGTGCCGATCTCGCACTCGCCGCCGGCGATCGTGTTCGGCAAGGACGTGACCGGCGTCAAGGCGAGCCCGCTCACCGACGAGCGGTACGCGACCGCCGAGTTCAAGTAAGTCCTGATCTGACGCAGCAAGGAACGCGGGCGGGCGCTGTCGCACAGCGCCCGCCCGCAACCCTCCGCACCCCTTCGAGGCCGCCGTGTTCCGGTTCATCGTCAGGCGCCTGCTTCAGCTGATACCCACGCTGTTCGGGCTCTCCCTCCTGCTCTTCATCTGGCTCCGCCGTCTCCCCGGCGGCCCCGAGACCGCCATCCTCGGCGAGCGCGGCACCCCCGAGATGCGGGCCGCCATCCGCCGCAACATGGGGCTCGACGAGCCCATCCTGGTGCAGTACGGCCGCTTCGTACGGCGGATGATCAAGCTCGACCTGGGCACCTCGACCTCCACCAAGCGGGCGGTCACCACTGAGTTCATCGAGCGCTTCCCCGGGACCGTCGAGCTGACCATCACCGCGATGATCATCGCGATCGGCGTCGGTATCCCGCTGGGTTACCTGGCCGCCCGTCGTCGCGGCCGTTTCCTTGACCACGCGTCGGTGGGCGGCTCGCTGATCGGCATCTGCATCCCGGTCTTCTTCCTGGGCTACGTGCTCAAAGCGATCTTCTCGGAGAACCTGCACTGGTTCCCGTCCAGCGGCCGGCAGGACCCGACTCTCGGGGCGACCCGGGTCACCAACTTCTTCGTCCTGGACGGGTTGATGACCCGTGAGTGGGACGCCGCCGCCGACGCCCTCTGGCATCTGGTGTTGCCCAGCATCGCGTTGGCCAGCATCCCGCTGGCGATCATCGTCCGGATCACCCGGGCGAGCGTGCTGGAGGTGCTGAACGAGGACTTCGTGCGGACCGCCGAGGCGAAGGGCCTGACCGAGCAGACGGTTCGTCGCCGGCACGTCCTGCGCAATGCCATGCTGCCGGTCGCCACCTCGATCGGTCTGCTCGCGGGCGGCCTGCTCTCCGGCGCGGTGCTGACCGAGACCGTCTTCGCCTTCAGCGGCATCGGAGCGTTCGTCGCCGAGGCCATCGGCCAACGCGACTATCCGGTGCTGATGGGCTTCATCCTGATCATCGCGGTGGTGTACGTGCTGGTGAACCTCCTGGTCGATCTCTCCTACAGCTTCATCGACCCGAGGGTGAGGGTGCGATGACACTCAGCCCAGGCAAGAAGCGTGAAAAGATCGACCGGCTCTCCGAACTGGCCGCCCGCGACGACGAGCGGGGCGTCAGCCTCTGGCAGGAGGCGTTCCGCCGGCTGCGCGGCAACCCCGCCGCGATCGTCGGCGCGATCATCCTGGCGCTCTTCGTGCTGGTAGCGGTGGTCGGCCCGTTCCTCGTGCCGTACGCGGCGACGGACACGATCGGCATCCGGGAGGGGCTGATCAAGCCGGGTGTCATCCCCGGCCCGACCGGTGATCACTGGTTCGGTTACGACCACCAGGGCCGCGACGAGTTCAGCCGGATGATCGTTGGTGCCCGCCAGACCCTGCTGGTCGGCGTGGTCTCCACCCTGATCGGTCTGGCGATCGGCGCGCTGATCGGTGGCGTCTCCGGCGCGGCGGCCGGTCTCGGTGGCCGGTGGGGGCGGTGGATCGACACCACCCTGATGCGGTTCATCGACATGCTGCTGGCGATGCCGAGCCTGCTGCTGGCGGTGAGCATCGCCGCCCTGCTCGGGGCCAGCCTGACCACTGTGATGATCGCGGTCGGCGTGGTCTCGGTGCCGGTCTTCGCCCGGCTGCTGCGCGGCTCGATGATCTCCCAGGCCAACAGCGACTACGTGCTGGCGGCGACGTCGCTCGGCGTGAAGAAGTCGAAGATCGCGCTGACCCACGTGGTGCCGAACTCGCTCGCCCCGGTGATCGTGCAGGCCACGCTGACACTGGCCACCGCGATCATCGAGGCCGCGGCGCTCTCCTTCCTCGGCCTCGGCAACCCGGACACCGCCGTGCCGGAGTGGGGGGTCATGCTCGCCGACGCGCAGCAGTACCTCGGCATCCGGCCGTCGCTGGCGATCTACCCGGCCGTCGCGATCATCATCACCGCGCTCGGCTTCACCCTGCTGGGTGAGGCGATGCGCGAGGCCCTCGACCCGAAGCTGCGGAAGTAGTGCCGTGAGCGCGAGGAGTGAGCTTGCGAGCCCCGCAGTCGCGAACGAAAGGCCGGTACGGCATGGCACTGCTCGAAGTTGAAGATCTCTCCGTCACGTTCGCCCGCCGCGGTCAGCGGGCCGTGCACGCTGTCGACGGGGTGTCCTTCTCGGTCGACGCCGGTGAGGTGGTCGGCCTGGTCGGCGAGTCCGGCTGCGGCAAGAGCGTCACCTCGCTCGCGATCATGGGCCTGCTGCCCAAGCAGCCCGGCCTTTCGGTTGGCGGCAAGGCCGTCTTCGACGGCACCGACCTCCTCCAGCTCGACGACCGGTCGCGGCGGGACATCCGGGGTCGGGACATCGCGATGATCTTCCAGGACCCGCTCTCCTCGCTGAACCCGGTGATCCCGATCGGGTTGCAGGTGACCGAGGTGCTCACCCGACACCGGGGGATGAAGGGCGAGACCGCGGCGAAGGAAGCTGCGGCGCTGCTGGACCGGGTCGGCATCCCCGACCCGAAGCGGCGGCTCAAGGAGTACCCGCACCAACTCTCCGGTGGGATGCGCCAGCGTGCGCTCATCGCGATGGCGGTGGCCTGCCAGCCTCGGCTGCTGATCGCCGACGAGCCGACCACCGCGTTGGACGTCACCATCCAGGCGCAGATCCTGGAGCTGCTCAAGGATCTGGTCCGGGACTCCGGCACCGCACTGCTGATGATCACGCACGACCTGGGCGTGGTGGCCGGCATGTGCGACACCGTCAACGTGCTCTACGGCGGCCGGGTGGTGGAGACGGCCCGCCGCCGTCCGCTGTTCCGCCAGCCGCGTCACCCGTACACGGTGGGTCTGCTCGGTTCGGTGCCGCGCCTGGACGCCGGGCGGGGCGAGAAGCTCAACCCGATTCCCGGTTCGGTCCGCGACCTGCTGCCCTGGCCGGACGGTTGCGCCTTCGCCCCGCGCTGCGCCCGACGGACCGACGAGTGCGTGGGTGAGCCGCCGGAGCTGGTGCACGCGCACGACGGACGGAGCTACCGGTGCGTCAACCCGGAGCCGCTGCCGGGCATGGTGCCCGCCCCGCGCGAGGAGGAATCAGCGTGAGCGAGCGAACCGAGAACGACATCCTCGTCGAGGTGCGCGACCTGAAGGTGCACTTCCCGATCAAACGGGGGGTGCTCTTCGACCGGGTGGTCGGCCAGGTGAAGGCCGTCGACGGGGTGGACCTGAGCATCGCGCGCGGCAAGACGTACGGCCTGGTGGGTGAGTCCGGCTGCGGCAAGTCCACGTTGGGTCGGGCGCTGCTCCAGCTCACCCCGCCGACCGCCGGTGAGGTCAGCTTCGACGGCGTCGAGCTGACCACGCTGCCCTCGGGCAAGCTGCGCAGCATGCGTCGCCGGATGCAGATGATCTTCCAGGATCCGATGTCCAGCCTGGACCCCCGGCAGAATGTCGAGTCGATCCTGACCGAGGGCCTGCAGACGCACGGGATCGGCGCCGACCGCACCGACCGTCGGCGGATCATCGGCGAGACCCTGGACGCGGTGGGGCTGCCGCGCTGGGCGCTGTCCCGCTACCCGCACGAGTTCTCCGGCGGGCAGCGGCAGCGCATCGGTATCGCCCGCGCGCTGGTGCTCGGGCCGGAGCTGATCGTCGCCGACGAGCCGGTCTCGGCGCTCGACGTGTCGATCCAGGCCCAGGTGGTCAACCTGCTGGACGAACTCCAGGACAGCCTGGGGCTGACCTACCTGGTGATCGCGCACGACCTCGCTGTGGTCCGGCACATCTCCGACACTGTCGGCGTGATGTACCTGGGCGCGCTTGTCGAGGAGGCGCCCAGCGACAGGCTCTACACCGAGCCGCTGCACCCGTACACCCGGGCGTTGATGTCGGCGGTACCGGTGCCGGACCCGGACGTGGAGGACCGCCGGGAGCGGATCCTGCTCGCGGGTGACCTGCCGTCGCCGGCGAACCCGCCGTCCGGCTGCCGCTTCCACACCCGCTGCCCGTGGGCGCAGCCCACCCGCTGCGCCGACGAGCGACCGGTGCTGCGGAACATCGGTGCCAGCCGGGTGGCCTGCCACTTCGCCGAGCAGATCGCCAGCGGCGAACTGCGCCCGCACGGGGTCAGCGCGCAGGTCGTCCGGCCCGAGGGCGAGGGGGACACGCCAGGCGTGGTCTCCGCACCCACCGAGCCCGGTTCGTACGTCTGAGACTGGACGCGGTGCCGGCGGCCGTCAGCCCTCGGGGCGGTTCAGCAGCCCCACCGCGACGCCGTGCACCGCGTCCAGCCCAGCCGGATCGGCCAGTGTGACCGAGGTGCCGGTCACCGTGTACCACTCGTCAGCGTCCTTGTACTGCACCCGCAGTGTGACTTTGCCGTCCGCGTATTCGGTGCGCAGCGTCAGATCACCGGTGACGACGCCGACCTCGTCTGTCATCACGCCGCCGGGGCCGGGCACGATGTCGGTGCTGCGGTTCTGCGGGCCGGCCGCGCCGCCGGAATCCGCGACCATGCCGGCACCGGGCACGGCGGCGGGGGTCTCGGCGGTGCCGTCGGCGGTCATCCCGGCGGCGGACGGGCCGCTCTCCTCGGCGGCGGTCACGAACAGCTCCCCACTCAACAGCCCTCCAACATGTCGGTCAGGGCGGCCTTCTCGGCGGTGGTCACGGTCAGCCGCCAGTAGTGCTTGACAGTCACCCAGTCCTGAGCGTATTTGCACCAGTAGGACCGGTTTGCCGGCTTCCACTGGGACGGGTCCTGGTCACCCTTTGCCCGGTTCGACGAGGCGGAAACCGCGAAAAGCTGCGGACGGGTGGTGTCATTGGCGAAATCACCGCGCTTCGCGTTGTCCCACTCGTCGGCACCCGAGCGCCACGCGTTGGCCAACGGCACCATGTGGTCGATGTCCACGTCGGAGGGATCCGAGAAGCTACGACCGTCGTACACGCTCTCCCAGCGCCCACCGACCACGTTGCAGCCGGAGAGCTTCACATCCTTGCCGTCGCGCTGGAGGATGCTGTCCCGGACATCGCAGTTCTTGCCGGTGTCCCGCCAGTGCGGGAAACGCTCCCGGCTGTAGCCCTTCATCGAGCCGGCGGTAGCGACGGTGAGCTGACTCAACTGCTCCGCGGCGTTGCCGCCGCCGTCGCTCGACGGCGGTGTGGTCGGCTCATCCTGCGGGACGCAACCGGCCACGCCGAGCGCCAGCGCCGCGGCAAGCGCGGCCACCGCCGCTCGCGGTCCTAATCTGGTACGCACAGACGACACCTCTCCAGCTTGGGGGCTTCCGGCGATTGCGCACAGTACCCGGGCACGGTTTCGGCGTTTCGTGGCGTCTCCCACATGATGCAAGGCAGATTGGTGGAATGAGCGCACCCGTACCGGCGACTGCCCTCCGGATGGGCACCACCGCCGGCCGGGGCACGCTGCTCGCCGCCGTACTCGCCTCTGGCATGGTCTTCCTCGACAGCACAGTCGTCAACGTGGCGCTGCCGAAACTCGGGCAGGACCTCGGCGCGAACGTGGCCGATCTCCAGTGGACCATCAACGGCTATCTGCTGATGCTGGCGGCGTTCGTGCTGCTCGGCGGCGCGCTGGGCGACCGCTTCGGCCGGCGACGCATCTTCCTCATCGGCGTGGTCTGGTTCACCGCCGCCTCAGTGCTCTGCGGGCTGGCCCAGGACACCGGCATGCTGATCGCGGCCCGGTTCCTCCAGGGCGCCGGCGGCGCGCTGCTCACGCCCGGGTCGCTGTCGGTGCTCCAGGCGAGCTTCCATCCCGACGACCGGGGCCGCGCGATCGGTGCCTGGGCCGGGCTGTCCGGGGTGTCCACCGCGCTCGGGCCGTTCATCGGAGGCTGGCTGATCGACGCGCTCTCCTGGCGCTGGATCTTCTTCCTCAACCTGCCGATCGCCGTGCTGGTGCTGCTCGCCGCCCTGCGCTGGGTGCCGGAGAGCCGGGACGAGAGCGCCTCCCGCACCGAGGGACCGGATCGGACCCGACGGCGGTTCGACGTCGCCGGAGCCCTGCTCGGAGCGCTCGCGCTCGCCGGCGTCACCTACGCCCTGATCGACGCGCCGGCCCGCGGGTTCGACTCCGCCGAGGTGCTCATCGCGGCAGCGGTCGGGGTGCTCTCCGCAGTGGCCTTCGTCCTGCTGGAACGGCGGCGTGGCGACGCCGCGATGCTGCCCACCGGGCTGTTCAGCAGCCGACTCTTCTCGGTGCTGAACATCTTCACAGTCGTCGTGTACGCGGCGCTCGGCGGTTTCACCTTCTTCTTCGCCGTCTACCTGCAGAACGTGGTCGGCTGGTCGGCCTTCCGCACCGGCATCGCGCTGCTGCCGATGACACTGCTGCTGTTGGTCGGCTCCGCGCGCGCCGGTGCGCTGTCCGCCCGGATCGGCCCACGGCTGCCGCTGGCCATCGGACCCGTGGTCGCCGCGGTCGGCCTGCTGCTGCTGCGCAGCGTCGGACCGGGCGCATCGTACTGGCGGGACGTGCTGCCCGGGGTGCTGCTCTTCGGCATCGGGTTGACCCTGGTGGTGGCACCGCTGACCGCGTCGGTGCTGGCCGCCGTGCAGGACCGGTTCTCCGGGGTGGCCAGCGGGTTCAACAACGCCGCGTCCCGCGCCGGCGGCCTGCTCGCGGTGGCGGCGCTGCCGCTGCTGGTCGGGCTCTCCGGCGGCGGATACGAGCAGAAGGCCGAGCTGACCGACGCGTTCCGGGGCGCGATGCAGTGGTGTGCCGGGCTGCTCGTGGCCGGAGCGCTGCTGGCCCTCGTGCTGGTCCACCGACCGCCCCGGAAAGCCCCGCCGTCCCAGCCCTGCCATTCACTGCCCGCCGCGACACCCCCGAAGTAGGAAGCCACTTCGGGGGTGTCGCGCCCGGGTCAGCGGCGGGCGCGGTTGACGGCGCTGGTGACCGCCTTGATCGACGCGGTGACGATGTTGGCGTCGGTGCCGACACCCCAGACCGTCCTGCCGTCCACCTCACACTCCACGTACGCGGCGGCCTGCGCGTCACCACCGGAGGAGAGCGCGTGCTCGTGGTAGTCGAGCACCCGTACGCCCACCCCGACCGACTGGAGCGCGTTCACGTACGCGTCGATCGGGCCGTTGCCGACCGCGGCGAGGGACCGCTGCTCGCCGCCCACACCGACCTGAGCCTCGATCTCGACCTTCCCGTCCACTGTGCTGATCGTGTAGCCGCTCAGCCGGACCGCCGGGTCGGGCTGGTGGTCGAGCAGGTAGTGCGTCGCGAAGATCTCCCACATGGCGGCCGGGTCGACCTCGCCGCCATCGTGATCGGTGACCTGCTGCACCACCCCGGAGAACTCGATCTGGAGCCGGCGCGGCAGGTCCAGTTGGTGCTCGCTCTTCATGATGTACGCCACGCCGCCCTTGCCGGACTGCGAGTTGACCCGGATGACCGCCTCGTAGGTGCGGCCCAGGTCCTTCGGGTCGATCGGCAGGTACGGCACCGCCCAGGTGTGCTCCTCCACCGGTACACCGGCCGCCTTCGCGTCGGCGGCGAGGGCGTCGAAGCCCTTCTTGATCGCGTCCTGGTGGGAACCGGAGAAGGCGGTGTAGACCAGGTCGCCCGCGTACGGGTGGCGCTCGTGCACCGGCAGTTGGTTGCAGTACTCGACGGCTCGCCGGATCTCGTCGATGTTCGAGAAGTCGATCATCGGGTCGATGCCCTGGGAGAAGATGTTGAGCCCCAGGGTCACCAGGTCGACGTTGCCGGTGCGCTCACCGTTGCCGAACAGGCAGCCCTCGATGCGGTCCGCGCCAGCGAGCAGACCCAGCTCGGCGGCGGCGACGCCGGTGCCCCTGTCGTTGTGCGGGTGCAGGCTCAGCACCACGCTGTCGCGGCGCGGCAGGTGCCGGTGCATCCACTCGATCGAGTCGGCGTACACGTTGGGGGTGGCCATCTCGACGGTGGCCGGCAGGTTGATGATCAGCGGCCGATCCGGGGTCGGGTCGATCACGTCGATCACCCGGGAGCAGACCTCCAGCGCGTACTCCAGCTCGGTGCCCGTGTACGACTCCGGCGAGTACTCGTAGAAGATCTCCGTGTCCGGGGTGTGGATCTCGGCGTACTTCTGGCAGAGCCGCGCCCCGGTGGTGGCGATGTCGGCGATGCCGTCCCGGTCCAGGCCGAAGACCACCCGCCGTTGCAGGGTGGAGGTCGAGTTGTAGAAGTGCACGATGGCCCGCTTCGCGCCGCGCAGCGACTCGAACGTCCTGTCGATCAGGTGCTCCCGGCACTGCGTGAGCACCTGGATGGTGACGTCGTCCGGGATCATGTCGTCTTCGATGAGCTGCCGGACGAAGTCGAAGTCGGTCTGGCTGGCCGACGGGAAGCCGACCTCGATCTCCTTGTAGCCCATCTGGACCAGCAGCTGGAACATCCGGCGCTTGCGCTCGGGCGACATCGGGTCGATCAGGGCCTGGTTGCCGTCGCGGAGATCCACCGCGCACCAGCGAGGGGCGGCCTCGACGGTGCGGGTGGGCCAGGTGCGGTCCGGCAGTTCGACCCGGAACTGCTCCCGGTACGGCTGGTAGCGGTGGTACGGCATCCGGCTCGGGCGTTGCCGGGCGATCGGATCGGTTTCGGCGTCGGTGACAGGTTGAGCCATCTCAGAGTGCTCCCTGGAACATGTGGCGTCAGCAGATCGGAAGGTGTCGGCGAGATGCCGGGCGACGGTGCGCGGCGGTGCCGAGAAGAAGTTCGGATGTGCTGGACGGCGCGATGCGACTCCGCGACGAGGTGCCGGCCGGTCAGGCCTCGTCGCGGCGGCTAAGGAGGAGCAGCGCCTGCCACATGACCAGGTCACCCTACGTGATGGAACGGGGGGTGGAAAGACAGGTCCGGACTATGGGACCGGGGTCATGGCCGGCGCTGCGGCCTCGGCACCCAACCGCGGCGTGCGTCCGACCCAGGCCACCGCGGGCACGATCGCCAGCGCGACCAGCACGAAGATCGCTGCCGTCGGTAACCAACCCCACCCGCCGGTGGTCACCCCGAGCGCTGTCAGTCCGGCCGGCGCGATCAGGTACTGCACCTGCACGCCGAGTTCGAGCCCACCCACGTACGCGCCGCGCTGGTCGGCCGGCGGCAGTGTGGCGGTGAGCCCCCAGGTGCCAGCCGACTCGATCAACTCGGCCAGGATCAGCAGCAACGCGGCGGCCACCAGCACCACGACGGTGAGCGCGCCCCGAGTGACGCCGGAAATTGGCAGGGCCAGGCAGAACAGGGCGATCAGCAGTCCACCCCGACGGGAGGCCCGGGCCGCGCCCGCCGCGGTGTCAGCGCCCCGGCTGACACGCACCTGGAGCAGCACGATCAGGACCGTGTTGAGCAGCACCAGAGCGGCAATCACAGTCTTCGGGGCGTCGGTGTGCGTCAGGATCCACAGCGGCATGACCGTCAGGTAGAGCGTCTGGTGCGCGGTGAGCAGCCCGGACAGCACCGACACAGCCATGAACGGCCGATCCCGGAGCACGGCGAGCCGACTCGTCGGCTCCGCGGGTCGGGCCACCTGCGGCAGCCGGGGCAGTCGCCGCACGAAGAGGGCCGTCACGAGGAAGACGGTCGAGATGAACCACACCATCCCCCGGTACGCCGTGATCGTGTCCACCGTCAGCACCAGGCCGCTGATCACCGCGCCGAGCCCGAAGCCGACGTTCAGCGACGAGCGCTGGTACGCCATCGCCGTGACCCGTTCGGCCGGCGGGAGCGCGTTGATCGAGTAGACCTGCCGGGCCACGCCGACAGCGGCGTCCACGGCGGCCAGCGCCACCACCACGGCGAGGAACCCCGCGAAGCCGCCCACGAACGGGTAGGTCGCGAACAGCGCCGCGTTGAGCACCAGCCCCACCACCCAGACCCGCTGCGGCCCGTACCGGTCGGTGAGCCCACCCAGCGGCACCGTGCCCAGCAGCGACACCCCCGCCGCGATGGACAGCCCCAACCCGACCTGTGCGGCGCTGAGCCCGAGCGCCCGGGTGAAGAAGACGGCGCTGCCGGCGTGGAACAGGCCGCTTCCTACGGCGTAGACCATTGCCTGCACGGCCAGGGCGCGGGTCAGCCCGGCCGGCGGTACGACGTCTCGAACGACGGTGCGGATTGTTTCTCTGGTCCCCATGTCCGGGGAGTGAAGCGGGCCCCCATCGTTGCGGTCGAGTCTTTTAGGCTGGGCCGAATCCTGCTCCAGGGGGGCGTGTGTCCGAGTTGCGGTTCAGCCTGGCCGACGTGGCGGGAGTACGGCTCGCCGTGTCACCGGTCAACGAGACGGTCATGAGCATGTGGGCGCTGGCCAACCCGGTCCGCTACGCGGTGCACCTGCAGTGGATCGACAGGGCCCGGGTGACGTTGCGTCGTCCGGAGGTGGCCGAACGGGTCCGACCTCTGGTGGGGTTGGCGGTGCCGGGTCGCTGGCTGCCCGACTTCCTCACCCCGGCGGCCCGACCGAACGTGGAGATGGCCGAGCAGCTCGACCAGATCGCCGCGACGCCGCCGGCCGTGGTGGTCGCGGACCTGCTGTCGACCACCTGGCAAAAACCGCTGAGCCCGTTCGGGCGGGCGCTGCTCGCCGACCCCGGCGGGCTGCTGCCGCAGGTCGTCGACGCGGTGCGGGTCTGGTACGACGAGGCGATCGCCCCGGACTGGCAGCGGATGCGGGCGTTGCTCGACGCCGACGTGGCGTACCGGGCCGCCCAACTCGCCGAGAGTGGCGCCGGCCGGTTCTTCGAGCAGCTCCACCCGAGCCTGCGCTGGCACGGCGACCGGGTGATCAGCGACGACACGTTCGGGCGGGACTTCGACCTCCGCGGTCGTGGGCTGGCGCTGAACCCGACAGTGTTCACCGAGCAGCACGTGCTGTGGAACCTGCTGGAGGATTCGCTGCCGGCCGGGGCGTACCCGGTTCGTGCCGTCGGGACGCTCTGGGAGACGAGCGCGTCGCCGCCCGGCGACCCCCTGGCACGGGTGATCGGGCCGGGCCGGACCGCGCTGCTGCACCTGCTTGAGACGGCGCTGACCACCACCGACCTCGCCCGACTCACCGGCATGTCCGCCGGAAACGTCTCCCAGCACCTGGCCGCGCTGCACGGCGCCGGCCTGGTGTCCCGGTCCCGCGAGGGTCGGCACGTGCGCTATCGCAACACCGATGCCGGGGCGGTCCTGCTCCGGGCCAGCCGGGGCGGGTGACCCCGGCGCTCGATCAGCGCAGCAGCAGCTCGGCGACCGGGCGGCGGTGCCGCAGGCTGGTTTCGCGGGCGTGCAGGTCGGCCGGGAGGGCGAACGGGTCCCCGAGTCGGCCGACGGCGGCGACCACCAACGGGCGGACGCCGCCGGGCAGGTCGAGTTCGGTGGAGAGGCCGGCCCGGTCGAACCGGGTGAGCTGGTGCACGTGCAGGCCGAGTGCCGTGGCCTGCACTGTCAGGTGGGCGATCGCCTGCCCCAGGTCGTACGCGGCCCGCTCGGCGTCGAGGCCGGTGTGGGCGCCGACCACCAGGGTCGCGGCGTGCCGGATCCAGATCTGGTCGTCGACCGGGAGGCTGATCAGGATCCGTTTCCAGGTCTCGTCGTCGCGGTGGCCGAGGGCGAACCGCCAGGGCTGTCCGTTCTCCGCCGACGGGGCCCAGCGCGCGGCCTCAAGCAGCGAGGCGGACTCCTCCGGGGTCAGCTCGGCGCTCGGGTCGAAGGCTCGTGGACTCCAGCGGTAGGCGAGCAGCGGGGTGAGGTCGGCCATACACCGGATCGTCCTGTATGGGTGATTCGCCCCTCAGGACGGGGTGGCTGAATGTGGGCAAGAGCACCCGTAACGGGACGAAGATCAGGGCGTTCCCGCGCCCGGGCTCTCCGACGGGTCCGGGGTGGGCGGCGCCGCGGTGTCGAGCGGCTCCCGGTCGATCACCACCGGGCCGGCCAGCTGCACCGTGGCCGGTGCCGGGCCGGGCGCGGCGGCCAGCCTCAACGTCCCGGCCCCGGTCCGAACGCCCGTCGGCGTGCCGTCCTGGTCGTAGCAGTAGATGCCCACGTCCAGCGGGGCGTTGAGCGACGCCGAGGTGGAATCCACCGAGTAGCAGGCGCCGGTGAGGCCCTCGGGCGCGTTGGCCGGGGCGACAGCCAACGGCGCGCGTCGGTCGGTGAGGACGTCCAGCCAACCGGTGAGCAGGTGCTGGACCCGGGGATCCGACCGGCGTGGGATCGCATCGTCGCGATCACCCAGGCGTACGCAACTCGCCGACTCGGTATGACCGGCCGACGGCAGGGCGCACTGGAACAGCCCGTCCGCCGTGCTGGCCATCGACACGTCGGCGGTGCCACCCAGGGCGCCCCCCGGCACGTCCACCCGCCAACTCCCGTCGTTCGCACTGGTGAACACGATGGTGCGGTCCGGTTGACCCGCCTGGCTGTAGACGTACTGTGCCACCAGGTGACGGTCCTGAGCCGCCGCGGCCAGCGCGGCCAGCTCATCCCGTGCGGCGTCCACCTCGACCGGCGCCGGATCGGCGGGCGGCGGTGTCGGAGGCTGCTCACTGGTGCAGGCGACCAGGAGGGCTGGCAGGGCGAGGACGAGCGGCCCGATCACGCGGCCGGCCGAGCGGATGAGGACGGGCACCGGCCCATTCTGGTGGGTGCGGACGGTTGGCGGGTGCCGGTGCGTACCGAGCTCGTTCCGGCGTGTCGGGTGGGGCTTCCCGGCGTACCCGTCCGACCTGGTGAGACCGGCCCGGCCGGTCCCGGCCGGGCCGGATGGTGGGATCACCTGACCCGGCTTCGTTATCCGCCGGATACCCTCATGGGGTCTGACACGCGCCGCCGGCCCCGGTTCCGGCGGCGTCGGCACGCTCAGGGTCGCTGGGAGGGAGTGCACCGTCGTGGCGCTCGTGGTGCAGAAGTACGGCGGGTCCTCCGTCGCCAACGCCGAGCGGATCAAGCGGGTGGCCGAGCGCATCGTCGCCGCCCGCAAGGCCGGCGACGATGTGGTGGTGGTGGTCTCCGCTATGGGCGACACCACCGACGAGCTGCTCGACCTGGCCAACCAGGTGAGCCCGCTGCCGCCGGGCCGCGAGCTGGACATGCTGCTCACCGCCGGGGAGCGGATCTCCATGGCCCTGCTGGCCATGGCCATCCACAACCTGGGGTACGAAGCCCGCTCGTTCACCGGTTCGCAGGCGGGCGTGATCACCACCTCGGTGCACGGCCGCGCCCGGATCATCGACGTCACCCCCGGGCGGCTCAAGGGCGCGCTCGACGAGGGCTCGGTGGTCATCGTGGCCGGCTTCCAGGGCGTCTCGCAGGACACCAAGGACGTCACCACGCTCGGCCGTGGCGGTTCGGACACCACCGCCGTGGCGCTCGCCGCCGCCCTGCACGCCGACGTCTGCGAGATCTACACCGACGTGGACGGCATCTTCACCGCCGACCCGCGGATCGTGCCCAACGCCCGGCACATCCAGCAGATCACCTACGAGGAGATGTTGGAGCTGGCCGCCTGCGGCGCGAAGGTGCTGCACCTGCGTAGCGTGGAGTACGCCCGCCGGGCGGGGTTGCCGATCCACGTCCGTTCGTCATACTCGACCAACACCGGCACGATGGTCACCGGATCGATGGAGGACCTTTCCGTGGAGCAGGCACTGATCACCGGGGTCGCGCACGACCGCAGCGAGGCCAAGATCACGATCGTCGGGGTGCCCGACGAGCCGGGTGCCGCCGCGCGGATCTTCGACACCGTCGCCAGCGCCGAGATCAACCTCGACATGATCGTGCAGAACGTCTCCACCGAGGGCACCGGCCGGACGGACATCTCGTTCACCCTGCCCAAGGCCGACGGGCCCACCGCGATGGCGGCGCTCAGCAAGATCCAGGAGCCGGTCAAGTTCAAGGGCCTGCTCTACGACGACCACGTCGGCAAGGTCTCGCTGATCGGCGCGGGCATGCGCTCGCACCCCGGTGTGGCGGCCGGCTTCTTCGCCGCGCTCGGCGCGGCCGGGGTCAACATCGAGATGATCTCCACCTCCGAGATCCGGGTCTCAGTGGTCTGCCGGGACACCGACCTCGACGCCGCCGTCCGCGCCATCCACGACGCGTTCGAGCTGAGCGGCGACACCGAAGCCGTGGTCTACGCGGGGACGGGTAGGTAGCGCCAATGACGGCGCTGCCCACCCTCGCCGTGGTCGGAGCGACAGGTGCCGTCGGCACCGTGATGTGCGAGCTGCTCACCGGGCGACGCAACGTCTGGGGTGAGATCCGGCTGCTCGCCTCCGAGCGCTCCGTCGGGCGCCGGGTCCGCTGCCGGGGCGAGGAACTCGTCGTCCAGGCGCTGACCCCCGAAGCGTTCGACGGGGTCCAGGTGGCAATGTTCGACGTGCCCGACGAGGTCTCCGCCGAGTGGGCGCCGATCGCCGTCGCCCGGGGCGCGATAGCTGTCGACAACTCCGGCGCGTTCCGGATGGACCGTGACGTCCCGCTGGTCGTTCCCGAGATCAACCCCGAGCAGGTCCGCAACCGACCCCGGGGCATCATCGCCAACGCCAACTGCACCACCCTCGCGATGATCGTCGCCGTCGCGCCGCTGCACCGCGAGTACGGCCTACGAGAGCTGGTGCTCGCCTCCTACCAGGCGGTCTCCGGAGCCGGTCAGTCCGGCGTCGACATCCTGCACGACCAGCTCACCAAGGTCGCCGGCGATCGGGCGCTCGGCTCGCGCACCGGCGACGTACGCCAGGCGGTCGGCGACGACCTGGGCCCGTTCCCGGCACCCATGGCGCTCAACGTGGTCCCCTGGGCCGGCTCCCCGGCCGACAGCGGCTGGTCATCGGAAGAAATGAAGATCCGCAACGAGTCGCGGAAGATCCTCGGCCTCCCCGACCTCAAGGTCTCCGCCACCTGCGTCCGGGTGCCGGTGGTCACCGCCCACTCGGTCGCTGTGCACGCGAACTTCGCCACCGAGGTCGACGCCGAGGGCGCCCGCGAGGCGCTGCGCAACGCCCCCGGGGTGATCGTGGTCGACGACCCCGCGGCCGGGGAGTTCCCCATGCCGATCGACGCCGTCGGCACCGACCCGTCCTGGGTCGGCCGGATCCGTCGCGCCCTGGACGACCCCCGCGCCCTCGACTTCTTCGTCACCGGCGACAACCTTCGCAAGGGGGCGGCCCTCAACACCGCCCAGATCGCCGAACTCCTCGCCAAAGAACTCCGCACCCCCTAACCCCGCGCACTCCCACAACCCCGCGCCCGTCCGCGCCTCCGTGCCTCCGTGCCCCCGTGCCCCCGTGCCCCCGTGCCCCCGTGCCCCCGCGATCTTGCAGTTTCTGTGCCGGCACAAGGGGCGAGAGCGACAAAACGGCAACCGAAAGTGCAAGATCGGCGGGGATGTGGGGGCGGTTTACGCGGCGGAGAGTAGGACGCCGTCTCGGCCTTGGCGTTTGACCGCGTAGAGGGCCTGGTCGGCTCTTTTCAGGGTGCGGTCGGGTGTTTCGCCGGGGCGGGGAAGTGCGACGCCCACGCTGATCGTGCGGCCGATGCGTCGGGCCGCCTCGGTGAGCCGTTCGGCGATCCGGACCGCCTCTTCCGGGCGGCTCACCTCGATCACCGCGACGAACTCGTCGCCGCCGATCCGGTACAACTCGTCGCCGTGCCGAAGCGCCCCCTCCAGCGCCCGGGCCAACCCGACCAGCACCCGGTCGCCGGCCTGGTGACCGTACGTGTCGTTGACGGTCTTGAAGCCGTCCACGTCGATCGCCAGCAGGGCCGTACGCCCGGGGGTGGCCGCAGCGATCCGCTGCCCGAACGGGCCGGTGTGCCGCAACCCGGTCAGCGGGTCGGAACTGGCCTGCTCCCGCAGCCGGGCCAGCGTGCGCAGCCGGTCCACGCTCGTCCAGGACTGCCCGGCGAGCAACTCCATCAGGCTGACAGTTGTCGGGTCCGGGCGCAGGGCGCGCTCGTCGGCGACCAGCAGCACCCCACCGGCGTCCGTCGGCCCGACCGGCACGGCGACCAGCGTCCGTACCCCCGCCCGGGTCAGCGGGCGGTAGTCCTCGGTCGGGGGATGCCCGGCCTCGCCCAGCGTGTACCCGGCGCCGTACCGGTGCGCCCGCTCGACCATCCGGTCCAGGGCGGCCGGACCCGCCGCCGCCAGCTCGGCGCGGATCCGGGTCTCCAGGTCGCTCGGCGTCGCCGGGGACGGGCCGAGCTGACCGCCGATCAGCAGCAGTGCGGTGGAGAGGGTGGAGACCTCCCGGGCGGCACGGGCTGCCGCCCCCATCACCTCTCCCTCGGTCGGTGCGGAGGAGAGCGCTGCCGCATGCCGGAGCAGCTTCTCACTGCGGCTCTCCGCCGGCGGGCCACCCAGGGCGGCGATCCGAGCGCCGAGCCCGTCGGCGAGCCGCTGCGCGGTCTCCCGCCACGGCTCCAGGTCGGTCGGCTCACTCCACTGCAAATCGAGTACGCCGATCGCCCGGCCCGTGGGGTCCAGCACCGGTACGCACAACTCGGCTGTCACATCCGGGCGGACCGGCAGGTAGTCCGGGTCGACGGTGACGTCCGGGACGACGGCGGGAGTGCCGGTCGCGTACACCCGACCCACGATGCCGGTCCCCGCCGGCACGGTGGCGAAGACCTGCCACGCCCCGGTCGCCGCGACGCAGCGCAGGCGATCGTGGACCGCGAGCAGCACGGAGATGGTCGCCGGGGTGTGGCGGGACAGCGCGGTGACCGTCCATCGACACGCCTCCGGCGTGCTCGACGCCATCGGCAGGCGGACGGTGACGTCACGGATGACTCGCTGATGATCCACTCGCACGTCGTTCCAGGTAGGGGAGGGGCCCGGCCGACGCCGAACCGCTCGATCAAGCGTACTCACGGTGGCTGGGACCGCCCGGGCTTCGTACACACGTGCTATCCACAGGCTGTGGACGCAGCCTGTGGACGCCTGACCCTCCCCCCCCGGGACGCCGCGACCGGCGATAGCGTGGAGCATCCCGGCGCCGAGGAGGCGAGCCCATGCTCATCGCCCAGCTCAGTGATCCGCACCTGACCACCGGCCTGCTCGCCGCCGAACCGGCCGCCGGGTTGCACCGAGCGCTCGGCCGGGTGCTGGCATTGCGACCCCGACCGGACTGCGTGGTGATCAGCGGCGACCTGGCCGACCACGGCCAGCCCGACGAGTACGTGGCGCTGCGCGAGGTGATCGGCCGCTTCCCGCTGCCGGTGCACCTGACCACCGGCAACCATGACGACCGGGAGGCCCTGCTCGACACGTTCGGCGGCACACCGTTGCTCGGCGGCGGCTTCTCCGCCTACTACCACGTCGACCACGAGGCGGCGTCCGTCGTGGTGCTCGACTCGCTCGTCCCCGGCAGCGACGGCGGCCGACTCGGCGAGGAACAGCTCGGCTGGCTCGACGGGGTGCTGGCCGGGCGGCCCGAGGTACCCGCCGTGATCTTCCTGCACCACCCGCCGGTCGCTGTCGGCATCCCCGTTGCCGACTCCATCCGGCTTGCCGACGGCGACGCGCTCGCCGAGGTGATCGGCCGGCACCGGCACGTGGTGCGGGTCGGCGCCGGCCACCTCCACCGCCCGGTCACCACGGCGTACGCGGGCACTGTCCTCACCGTGGCGCCCAGCACGTGGAAGCAGAGCACGCTCACCATGAGCGCCGACGAGCAGATCGGTTGGGTCAACGAACCCACCGCCTTCCTGCTGCACTCGGTCGAAGCCGGTGGCTGCGTGACCCACACCGTGCAGGTGAGCCACTCCGCCGGGCAGACCGGTGGCTTCTGAGGGGTCGTCGTGCTGGCCTGGTACGTCTCGTACGGTTCGAACATGCACGCCGCCCGGCTGGGCTGGTACATCGGTGGCGGCTGCCCACCCGGCGGAAAGCGGACGTACCCGGGCTGCCGCGACCGGCGTCCACCCAGCCGATCGGCACCCGTGTCGCTGCCCGGCGGCATCTACTTCGCCGGCGAGTCCGGCGCCTGGACCGGCGGCATGGCCTTCTACGACCCGCACCTGCCGGGCGAGGCCGCGGCCCGCGCCTACCTGGTCACCCTGGAGCAGTTCACCGACATCGCGGCCCAGGAGATGTACCGCCCGCCGGGCGACACTACCGAGCTGATCCCGGCGACCGGCGCGGCCATCGACGCCGCCGTAGCCGACGGACGGGCCACGCTCGGCCCGGGGCGGTACGAGACGCTGATCTGCCCAGGCAGCCGCGACGGTGTACCGATGCTCACCTTCACCGCCCCCGAGGGGGCGTCAGCCGTGCCGTGCCGGCCTCCCGCGCCGATCTATCTCGGCATGATCGCCCGAGGGCTGCGCGAGTCGCACGGCTGGCCCGCCGAGCGGATCGCCACCTACCTGGCCGCCCGGCCCGGCGTGGCGGGCACCTGGCCGCCGGACGCCGTCGCAGCCCTGGTCGACAAGGCGCTGGCTGACGGCTGAGCCGACGATCTCCCACCGGCTCGCGCCTCGGCGGCCGCTGGTGCGCTCAACCGAGCAGGAACTCGCGCAGCGCGGGGGCCAGCGTCGTCGCTGGCACGTCGTGGTAACCGCCGTCGAGGCTCACGGACCGGCCGCCCGGCACGGCCTCGGCCGCCGCCCGACTCGCATCCCGCAACCACTGTGGACTGCCGGTGCTGTCCACCGCGAGGGTCGGCGCGGTGATGGCCGCCAGCCGCTCGGCCGGGAGTCGCCCTCCAGCGGTGACGATCGCGTCGTACACCAGTGTGTGCGCGACCGCCGTGAGCCCACCCCACATCGGTTGCGACCGCATCCCGGCGATCTGCTCGGCCGGCAGCCCCACCGAGGCGCTGAGGAAGATCTCCACAGCGCCGTCCCGGTCATCGGCGGCGATCAGCTCGATGAGCTGCGGGGTGATGTCCTTGCGGACACCCACGTGTGGGCCGACCTGGAACGGTGGCTCGAACATGACCAACGTGGTCACCGGCAGGCCCTGTGCGGTGGCGAGGGCGGCCAGGACGGCACCGGAGGAGATGCCGTAGACGGCGGCGGAACCACCCGCCGCCGCGATCAGGGCGGCCAGGTCGTCGATCTCGCGGCCGACCTCGTACGGTGGGGTGTCGCCGCTGTAGCCCCGACCACGACGGTCATAGCTGAAGGCGGTGAAATCCGGCGCCAGTGCCGCACCCAGGTCGCGTGTCGCGTTGCGATCGCTGAACGCGCCGCCGACGAGGACGACCGCCGGCCCGGCACCGGACCGCTCGAACGCGATGGGTGTGCCGTCGACCGATCGAACCTGCTCCGCCACTGGTGTCGTTCCGCTCACGATGCCGTCCCCATTCCTCGTAGGTGGTCCCGTCCTTTCTAGACCCCGGGTCCGACGTTGTCCGGCAGACCGCGTTAAACGATGATCGATAGCGGCCTCGGCGTACGCGCTGCTCCGATGCGCTGCCCGGGTCGACCGGCGGGCGTCCGGATGAGAGGCTGTCGGGGCGGGGGCCAAGCTCAACCACCGTCATCCGCGACCCTTTCGACGGCGTCCGTCGGCGGCCCCGGTCGACCCAGAGGCCGGGCACCGTACACGCCGATTCTCACAAGGAGATCCATGTTCATACCCGGGATGCGTCGGGCCGCTGTCGGCCTGACCGCGCTCGCGGTGGCCGCTTTCGGCGCGGTCGCCACCAGCCCTGAGCAAGCCGACGCGCGGCCGAAGCCGGTCGACGTCACTCTGCTCGCCCTCAACGACTTCCACGGCAACCTCGAACCGCCGAGCGGGTCCAGCGGCACCATCGCCGGGCAGACCGCGGGTGGCGTCGAGTTCCTGGCCACCCACCTTGCCGAGCTGCGCGCCGCAGCCAAGAAGAAGAACACCATCACCGTCGCCGCCGGCGACCTGATCGGTGCGTCCCCGCTGCTCTCCGCCGCGTTCCACGACGAGCCGACCATCGAGGCGCTGAGCATGGCCGGGCTGGACTACGCCAGCGTCGGCAACCACGAGTTCGACGAAGGCGCCGCCGAGCTGCTGCGAATCCAGAACGGCGGCTGCCACCCGGTGGACGGCTGCATCGACGGCACCCCGTACCGGGGGGCCGGCTTCCAGTACCTGTCCGCGAACGCCTTCAAGACCGCCACCGGCAAGCCGCTGATGGCGCCGTACGCGATCCACAAGGTGCAGGGCGTCAAGGTCGGCTTCATCGGCATGACCCTGGAAGGCACCCCGCAGATCGTCAGCCAGCAGGGCGTCGCCGGCCTCAGCTTCGCCGACGAGGCGGACACCGCCAACCGGTACGCGCGCGAGCTGCGCCGCAAGGGCGTACAGGCGATCGTCGTCCTGCTGCACGAGGGCGGCACCCAGGCCGCGACCGGCGGGATCAACGACTGCGTCGGCATGACCGGCCCCATCGTGGACATCACCAACCGGATGGATCCGTCGATCGACGTGGTGGTCAGCGGGCACACCCACCAGGCGTACAACTGCGACATCAACGGCAAGCTGGTCACCAGTGCCAGCTCGTTCGGTCGCCTGGTCACCGACATCGACCTCAAGATCGATCGCCGGAGCGGCGACGTGATCTCCGCCGCCGCCAACAACGTGGTGGTCACCCGGGACGTCGCCAAGGACCCGCGGCAGACCGCACTGATCGACCGGTACAAGACGGTGCTCGGCCCGGTCGCCGACCGCCAGGTCGGTGAGACCACCGAGGCCATCACCAAGACCCAGGAAACCCTCTTCGGTACGAGTCTGGGCGAATCGCCACTGGGCAACGTGATCGCCGACGCGCAACTCGCGGCCACCGACGACGAACAGAACGCAGTCGCCGCCTTCATGAACCCCGGCGGGGTCCGGGCCGACCTCAACGCCGGCCCGGTCACCTACGAAGAGGCGTTCACCGTTCAGCCGTTCGCCAACAACCTGGTGACACTGGACCTCACCGGCGCGCAGCTCTACTGCGTACTGGAACAGCAGTTCGTCACCGGCCGGACCCTGTACCCGTCGGCCACCGTGGGCTACGTGGTCGACCCGAACGGCACCACCGGTACGGTCGCCGACCCGTGCGCCGGCACCCGCGTGGTCCGCGGCAGCCTCACCCTCGGCGGCACCGCCGTCGACACCGCCACCACCTACCGGGTGACGGTGAACAACTTCCTCGCCGGCGGAGGCGACGGTTTCAGCGCCCTCACCGGCGGCACGAACCTGGTCACCGGCCAGATCGACCTGGACGCCTTCGTCGACTACCTGACCGCCCAGTCGCCGGTCTCCGCACCGACGCTGGACCGGATCCGCACCACCGCCGAGGTCCCCTCCGCCTGACGGCCGACCCCAGCGACATCGGGCCCCGGAGCACCAGCTCCGGGGCCCGACCCGTCCCGGACGCCGCCTGCCCGCGCCTGCGCCTGCGCCTGCGCTTGCCTGCGCTTGTCAGTGCCTGCGCTTGTCAGTGCCTGCGCTTGTCCGTGCCTGCGCTTGTCCGTGCCTGCGCTTGTCCGTGCCTGCGCTTGTCCGTGCCTGCGCCTGTACTTGTCCGTGCCTGCGCCTGCGCCTGCGCCTGACGCCTGCCGCTCCGCTCGTGCACGCCCCACCGGGCAAGATCGCGCTCGAACATGAATGTAGTGGCATCGGTGCGCGGGGATGCCACTACATCCAGGATCGAGCGTGATCTTGGTGCGGGGTGCGGGGTGCGGGGTGCGGGGTGCGGCGGGCGGCGTGGGGTGCGCGCGGCGAGGGCGCGGGGTACGGAGGGGTGTTCGAGGTCAGGCGGGGGCGGGCGTGGGGGTGGGGGATGTCGGGGTGGTCGTCGCGAGGCCGTCCTGCTCCGTGGTGAGCAGCCGACGCAGGGAGAGCGCGACCAGCGAAGCCACCAGGCAGCCGCCGACAACCGTCGCCACCCAGACCATGCCGTTGGCGGCGCCGATGAGTGGGCCGGCGGTCACTGGGCCGATCACACCGCTGATTCCGAAGATCATTGAACTCATGGCGTTGTACCGGCCGCGCAGCTCGTCGGTGGCCAGCGCGTTGGTGAGTGCGGGCATCACCGGGGACAGCATCGTCTCGCCGAAACCGAAGATCGCCGAGCAGAGCACCACGCACAGGGCGGCCAGCACGGCGTTCTCGGCACTGACCAGGCCGGCCACGCCGAGGACCAGCCAGGCGGCGGCGAACACGGCTCCCACCACTGCCAACGCCCGGGTGCGGCTGCGCCCCTCGATCCGCCGGATGACCAGCAGTTGCGCGAGCACGATCATCACGGTGTTGGCCGCGAGTGCCCAGGCCACTACCCGCGGGTTCACCTCGGCCACCCGCACCGCGTACGCGGCGAAGCCCACCTCCACCTGCGCGTAGCCGCAGGTGGTGAGGATCAGCCCGAAGATCACCAGCCGCCGGAACGGGCGGTCGCGGAGCACGGTCAGGTAGCCACCGGCTGACGGTTCGTCGACGCCTCGACGTTTGCCGAGTCGGTGGCCCACCCCGGGCAGGGTGAGCAGGATCAGCGCCGGCATCAGGTAGGTCACCGCGTCCAGCAGGTAGATCGCCTGGAAGGTGCCGGGCCGGGCGGTGTCGACGATCGCGCCGGAGGTCATGCCACCGATGCCGATGCCGAGGTTGAGCAGGGCGAAGTTCAACCCGAAGACGCGTTGCCGCTCGTCGTCGTCGGTCAGCGACGCGAGGATGGTGTTCTGCCCGGACCAGATCGCCGAGCTGCCGATGGCGATCACCGTCATCACCAGCAGGGCCGAGCCGGTCGAGTGGACCAGCGCCAACGAGCCGGTGCCGATCGCCTCGATCACGAGACAGGGCACCACCACCCGGCGGGCGCCGATCCGGTCGATCAGCGTCCCGCCCAGCGGCGACAGGGCCAGGGTGACCACGCCGTACCAGCCGATGACGAGCCCGGCGCGGGTGTCGGTGAGCCCGCGTACGTCGGTCAGGTAGATGAACAGGAACGGCAGGGTCAGACCCCGCCCGACCGCCGACAGCAGGGTGCCGAGGAGGAGTCGGCGAGCTTCCGAACGGCGGGGCAGGGCACGACGCAGCATGCCGGCATTCTGTGCGGTGGGTCTGACGCCGCGCGAACCGTTTTGGCCACGCCTCGCGGTCACCGGGATCAACTGGTGACCAATCCCACGTTGATCCACTGGCTGTGATGGCTGTCGGTCGGTGTCCGCCGGGTCTGCGATGCTGGCGCGATGACCGGCACCTGGCGACATCTGCCCGCTACCGCCCGCGCCATCGCGGTGACCGCAACGACGGCCGTCGCCGCCGCCCAGGCACGCGACGGTCAGGCGTACGACGAGGCGGTCGGCGGTCTCGCCGCTGACGAGCGTTCCGGCCTGGTGCTCGGTGCGGTGGTCCGGTTGCTGTTGGAGGAGAGCCATCCGGACGGGTTGACCGGCGACGACATCCGCCAGGTGTTGACCCGCTGCGTGCAGGAGTCGACGCGGTGGCGAACGGATGTCGACCCGCACGTGGTGCTCGTCCTGCTGGCCGGCGCGTTGGGCGTGTACGACCCCGACGGCGACGAGTCACCGCCGGACGCGTCGGCGCTGGCCCGACACGCCCCGCTGCTGGTGGCCGACCTGTTGGCGGCGACAAGTGTGCCCTTGGACGACTACCTGGCAGCCGCGTTCGCGGAGATCGAGCGCACCGAGCGGCAGGACTGAGATCGAGCGCACCGAGCGGCAGGACTGAGATCGAGCGCACCGAGCGGCAGGACTGAGATCGAGCGCACCGAGCGGCAGGACTGATCGGCCCGCGCCACCTCGACACGACGTGGCGCGGACGTGCATCAGGCCGGGTCGGGTGTCCGCCGCGCCACGACCTCCAGGTACTCCGCCGGAATGCGGACCGTGGCGTCGGTGGCGAGGTTGTGGGTGCGGGCCAGCTCCACCAGATCGGCGTGCAGGTCCGGGCGTCGCTCCTCGGGCAGCGCCTCGAACGCCTTCAACGTCGGCCCATAGTTGACCCGGAAGAAGTCGGCGAACTCCTCCGGTGTGCCGAAGCGGAAGACGAACACCCGGCGTACCGCCCGAAGTTCACCCACTGCCGGGCCGAGCAGTTCGCGGACCCGGCCCTCGTCGCCCCACTCCACCGGCGGGCGCAGCCCCGCCGGTGGTGGCACATGCCGCCCCACAGTGCGGAACAGGTCGCCGATGAAGCCCTGAGGTGTCCACGACGCCAGCGCCACAGTGCCGCCAGGCCGGCATACCCGGACCAGCTCGGACGCCGCCCGCTCCTGGTCCGGCGCGAACATCACCCCGACGACGGAGAGGACCGCGTCGAAGGACCCGTCGGCGTACGCCAGGCGCTCCGCGTCGCCGGCCACGAACGTGACCGGAAGTCGTTCCGCGGCGGCGCGGGCCTGGCCGCGTTCCAACAGTTCGGGTACGTAGTCGACCCCGGTCACGACGCAGCCGCAGCGGGCGGCGGCGATGGCGGCGTTGCCGGACCCGGTCGCCACGTCGAGTACGCGGGCGCCAGCGGAGAGGTCGGCGGCGCTCACCAGAAGCTCGGAGATCGGATGGATGAGCGCGGCGACCGCGCCGTAGTCACCGCTGGCCCACGTCACCTGCTGGCGTGCCTTCACGGCGATGAGATCGGGTGCGATGGTCATCGGTGGTCTCCCTCGGACAGTGTGGTGTGCCACTGACGTTAGGGGCGGCAGACCCTCGGGGGATCGGTAGAAACACCTATACCAGCAGGTGAAGGCTGTCGGTGCGTGTCCGAAAGGCGTCACCGCGCCAACGGTCACCTCGGACGCGGTCACTTCTCGTTCCAGCTGTCGAAACTGGCCTAGGGGCATCGAGGCGGTGCCAGGTCCCCAGGCCCGCTCGACGTCCTGTGGTCGCCGTTGGAACTGTGAGGGACATGGCGCCGCTGCGGACCGTGAATATGCGAGAGGGCACATCCATGAATCGGATGTGCCCTCTTACCTCTGGTCGGGGTGGCCGGATTCGAACCGACGACCTCTTCGTCCCGAACGAAGCGCGCTACCAAGCTGCGCCACACCCCGAGGCGTGCCGACAAATAGTAGCCCACCCGCCCCGATGGTCAAACTCGGTACCCCCGCCGCCCCGACAGTGCCGGAGAGGCCAAGATCCGCACAACTTCCGGGATGTTGCTGCCTCACGACGCGCCGAGGCAGCAACATCCCTGATGGTGCGCGAATCTCAAGCGGCCGGGGGGCCGGGCGGCCGGGCAAGCAGCGGGGCGCTGCGGTCAGCGGGGGATGAGGGTCAGGATGCTGGCCTCCGGGGGGCAGGCGAAACGGATCGGGGCGGTCGGGTGGGTGCCGAGGCCGGCGGAGACGTGCAGCCAGGAGTCCGAGCCCGGCCACCGGTGCAGGCCGCGCGCCATCGAGCGGGGCAGGCCGCAGTTGGTCACCAGCGCCCCGAAGCCGGGTACGCAGACCTGCCCGCCGTGGGTGTGCCCGGCCAGCAGCAGCCCGAAGCCGTCCGCCGCCATCTGGTCGAGCACCCGTGGCTCGGGTGAGTGCGTCAGCGCGATGGAGAGGTCTGCCGAGGACGACACCGCGCCGGCAACGGAGGGGTAGTCGTCGCGGTCGATGTGCGGGTCGTCGACGCCGACCAGGTCGAGCTGCCGACCGCCGGCCTTCAGCATGGTCCGGGCGTTGTTGAGGTCCGCCCAGCCGGCGCCGGTGAAGACCTGACGCAACTCTTCGTAGGGCAGGTCGACGCCCTCGGTGTACTCCCGGTCGGGCAGGAAGTAGGTGAAGGGGTTCTTCAGCACCGGCCCGGTGTAGTCGTTGGAGCCGAACACGAACGCGCCGGGGTAGTCCAGCAGTGGTTGCAGGGCCCGCAGCACCCCGGGCACCGCGCCTGGGTGCGCCATGTTGTCGCCGGTGACTACCACCAGGTCGGGGTCGAGGGCGGCCAGCGATGCCACCCAGCGCTGCTTGCGCGCCTGGTCGGGCATCATGTGCAGGTCCGACAGGTGCAGCACGCGCAGCGGCTCCGCGTCGGCCGGAAGCACCGGCACGTCGTACCGCCGGAGGGTGAACATGTTGCGCTCGATGAGCGACGCGTACGCGAGGGTGGCCGCGCCGATCGTGGCGGTTCCGGCGGCGAGCCGGAATAGTGTGCGCTTTCGCATGGCGTTCAGGGTAGTTTGACCGTCCATGAGCACGCTGAAGGACCGCCTCACTGCCGACATGCGTTCCGCGCTCAAGGCGCGCGACGAGCTGACCACCTCCACGCTGCGGATGGCCCTGGCCGCCGTCGGCACCGCCGAGGTCGCCGGCAAGGCCAAGCGCGAGCTCACCGATGACGAGGTGCTCGCGGTGCTGACCAAGGAAGCCAAGAAGCGTCGGGAGGCGGCCACCGCGTTCGCCGACGCCGGGCGCGCCGAGCAGGCCGCGAAGGAGAGCGCCGAGGGTGAGGTGTTGGACCGCTACCTGCCCAAGCAGCTCTCGGACGCCGAGCTGGCCGAGCTGGTGTCGGGGGCACTCGCCGCCGGCGGCTTCACCGGCAAGGCCCAGATGGGCCCGGCGATGAAGGCGGCCCAGGCCGCGGTGGCGGGCCAGGCCGAGGGTGGCCGGGTGGCAGCCGAGGTACGCCGACAGCTCGGTCTCTGACCCAGGAGGGTCAGCGGCACGCCGGGACGGTTGTCGCAGCGCTCGCTGGTCCGGACAGACGGAACGGGCGGGCACCCGAGGAGGGTGCCCGCCCGTTGTGTCCTACCGGTCGACTCAGCCGTTCGGACGGCCGTTGCCGGGGCGTCCGGGTTGGTTGCCGGGTTGGCCGCCCGGCGTGCCGTTGGTGTTGCCCGGCGTGCCGCCGCCGCTGCTGACCTGGATGGTGACCACGCCACCCTTGATCGTGCGTCCGTCCGGGCTGGTGCCGGCCGCGTCGCCCGCCTTGCAGGAGGACGGCACCTTCGCGCTGGAGACGACCGGCTCGAAGCCGGCGCCCTTGAGCCGGGACTTCGCCTGATCCACCGAAACGCACTTCACGTCGGGGATGCTGCGCTGGTCACCCTCGGAGATCTTCTGGCCCGGCGCCTCGAACTGGATCCGCGGTTTGCCCTTCATGGCATCCCGCAGGGTCTCGTACACCGGCGGGTTGATGCCGTCCTTCTCCTTGTGCTTCATCTTGACGTTCGTCTGCGGCCAGTCCGGGTCGGCCATGATGCCGGCCACCGAGTACTGCTTGGTCATGGCGACCAGGGCGGCCGTCTTCTCCGAGTCGGTGGTGCCGGACTTACCGGCCACCGGCGCGTCGACGATGCCCTTCACGACGGCGGCCGTACGGCTGCTACCGCACTTGCTGGTGCTGGAGTTGTCGCCGACCGGGCAACGGGCGGCGTCCACGGCGGCCCGGGCCACCTCGGTGCTGAACCGCTTCTCGCAGCGCGGGTTGGCGATGTCCAGCTTGTTGCCCTCCGGGTCCCGGATTTCCTGCACTGGGATCGGCTCGCAGTACTTGCCGTCGGCTGCCAGGGTCGCGTACGCGTTGGCCAGGTCGAGCGGGGTGGTGGAGGAGACACCCAGGGTGAAGGCGCCCCACTGGTGGGCATCGTTCTTGGTCGCGGCGAACTTGGCGTCGTTGCTCGCCCGGAACTGGATGCCGGCCCGCCGGGCGGCGTCGACCACGTTCTCCGCGCCGACCTGCTGCTGCAGTGGGACGAAGTAGGTGTTGACCGACTGGGCGAACGCGCTCCACATGTTCTGCACGCCGCCGGCCTTGAGGCCGGAGTTGGTCGGGCAGTAGAAGTGGGTGCCCTTGCAGGCCGCCGGGCTGCTGCTGTCGATGATGTATTCCGACTTGAACTGCTGCGGGGCGTTGAAGGTGTAGCTGAGCGGGATGCCCTTCTCCAGGGCGGCGACGATGCTGAAGATCTTGAAGGTCGAGCCGGCCTGGTAGCCGGTGATGCCGTTGCCGCCGGTGAGCAGCGGGTTGACCGTCGCCGGGTAGTTGCCCCGGATGCCCTTCCTGCTCTTCGCCGGATCGCTGGAGATCTTGTTCTTAGGGTTCTTCGGGTCGTCGAGCTTGAACTGCCTGTTGACCGCGAGCGCCCGCACCCGACCGGTGCCCGGCTCGACGACCGCGACCATGGCCGCTTCCTTGCTGTTCACGCTCTTGGCCTTACGGACCGCCTTGTCCGCGCCGCGCTGTGCCTGGACGTCGATCGAGGTCACGACGGTGTAGCCGCCGCTCTTCAGCCGGCGCTCCCGGTCGTACGTGGTCGAGCCGAACGTCTCCTGATCCATCCACCAGCGGTAGAAGTAGTCGCAGAAGAAGCCCCACTCGTTGACGTTGGCGGCGACGCAGCCGTTGGGGGTGCGCTTGTCCTTCACCACCAGCTTGGTCGCCTTGGCGACGTCCGCCTCCTGCTGGGTGATGGCCTTGATGTCGACCATGTTCTGGATGACGTAGTTGCGCCGATCCAGCGCCAGCGGGTAACCGGCCTCGGTGGTCGGGTCGTTCGTCGTCGGCGCCTTGACCATGCCGGCCAGCAACGCCGCTTCCTCGATCTTCAGCTTGCTCGGCGGCTTACCGAAGTAGACCTGGCTGGCGGCGTAGATGCCGTACGCGCCGTTGCCGAACGAGGCGAGGTTGAGGTAGCGGGTGAGGATCTCGTCCTTGGAGAACTCCTTGTCGACCTGGAGGGCCAACCGCATCTCGCGCAACTTGCGCGCGCTGGTGTCCTCGGTGGCCGCGACGACGTCTGCCGGGTGGGTGGCCGAGTAGGCGATGGCCAGCCGGACGTACTGCATCGTCAGCGTCGAGGCGCCCTGCCGGCCGGAGCCTTCGCTCTGGTTGTTGACGAACGCGCGGGCGACACCGTTGATGTCGACGCCGTTGTGTTTGTAGAAGTCATGGTCTTCGGCCGCGATGATGGCCTTCTGCATGGGCACCGAGATGTCGGGGAGCTTCACGTCCCGTCGGTTCTCGTCGTACATCGTCGCGAGCGGTGTCTTGCCGTCCGAGGCCAGCAGGTAGCTGATCTGTGGCGCGCGGGCCACCGTCAGCTCCGTGGGCAGGGCACCGAATGTCTCGGCGCCGGCCTTCGCGGCCAGGCCGGACATCGCTACCGCAGGGAAGGCCGCCGCAGCGACCACCACGCCGGCCAGCAGGCCACACACGGCTAGCGATGCGGCGTTGGTCAGCACATTGTGGTCACGTTTCCGCATCCAGGTCACCTCAGCAGGGTACGCGAGTAGGGAACGAGGGGCGCTGGGGCGTTCTTTCCCCATTTCCTGCGCGCGCTGCCCTCGTTGTGCTAAACGCACGACCCCCGGTGCTTGGTTGCGTGTGACCTGGCGTGAGTCTCCTCCGATTCAGTGAGGCGGCGCAGCGTTATCGCTGACCTCGGCGGGGTAACCGGCGGTCGAAGGCCCGGGAAGCCGGGAGTGTCCGGAATGATGGATTTCGTCGACAACGTTGCGTAATCAGTCGACTACAGAGCATGATGGGGGCGGCGACAGCGCCACATGTCGTCCGCGCCGCCTTGGGGAAGGCAGGCCGGGCGATCGGGGGGAATTGCCGGCTGACGTGCATAGACGAGGTCGGTAGGTACTGCAAGGGGGGACGTGTACACATGGGCATGATCACTGACTGGCCGTCACTGGCGGCATGTCAGAACGGGGACCCGGACGCGTTGTTCGTACAGGGTGCCGAACAGAACGTGGCGAAGCGGATCTGCCGGAGCTGCCCAGTTCGGTACGAGTGCCTGGCCGACGCGCTGGACAACCGGATCGAGTTCGGTGTGTGGGGCGGCATGACCGAACGCGAACGGCGGGCGCTACTGCGTCGTCATCCTCAGGTGACGAGCTGGCGCAAGATGTTCGAGGCCGCGATGAAGAAGAACAGCAAGGACAAGGCCGGCAAGGACAAGATTCTCGTCAGCGCGGCCAACTGACGCCGGTCACGGCCGGCTGATCGCCGCGCCGATCGTCCGCAGCCCGTCGACGTCGTGCACGTCGGCGGGCTGCGCAGTGACCGAAACCGCCGGCACGGCAGGGAACGCCTCGGTGAAGCGCGCGGCGACCTGCTGCTCGCGTACCGCCTGACGAGCCAACGCCGCGTGCGCCCGCAGCACGTCGGCGGTGGCCTCATGCCCACCCAGCTGGGTCAGCCGCTCTGCGGCGACCCGGCTCTGCTCGGCGTCCAGCTCAGGGACCGCCGGACGGTGCACCCGGTTGAGCACCAGGCCGGCCAGCGGCATCCGCTCGTCCCGCAGCCGGCCCGCGAAGTAGGCGGCCTCCCGGACCGCGTCCGGCTCCGGCGTCGCTACCAGGAGGAAGGCCGTCTCCCGCGCCTGCAGGATGCGGTACGTCTGCTCGGCGCGCTGCCGGAAACCACCGAACATCGAATCCAGTGCCGCCACGAAGCCGGACAGGTCGGTGAGCAGCTGCGCTCCGAGCACCTTCTGCACCACCTTCGAGAACATCCCGAACGAGGCCGTGACCAGGCTGAACATGCTCCGCCCGCCGCTGCGCGCCGGGGCCAGCAGCAGTCGCAGCATCCGGCCGTCGAGGAAACGGGAGAGCCGAGCCGGCGCGTCCAGGAAGTCCAGTGCCGAGCGGGACGGTGGGGTGTCCACCACGATCAGGTCCCACTCGCCCCGGGCATGCAACTGGCCCAGCTTCTCCATTGCCATGTATTCCTGCGTGCCGGCGAAGGTCGAGCTCATCGCCTGGTAGAACGGGTTCGCGAAGATCTCCGCGGCCTTCGTCGGGTCGGTGTGCTGCAACACCACGTCGTCGAAGGTGCGCTTCATGTCCAGCATCATGGCGTGCAGCTCGCCGCCGCTGCTCTCGACGTCGATCCCCTTGACCTGGCGCGGGGTGTTGTCCAGCTCGGTCAGGCCCAGCGACTGGGCCAGCCGGCGGGCCGGGTCGATGGTGAGCACCACAGTGCGCCGGCCGTGCTGCTCGGCGGCCCGCAGCGCCAGCGCCGCGGCGGTGGTCGTCTTTCCCACTCCGCCGGCACCGCAGCACACGACGATCCGCACGCCTGGGTCGGCGAGGATCTGGTCGACGTCCAGCTGCGGCGCCGCGTCTTCGGAAGGCACCAATCGAGCGTATCGGGCCGGTGGGTCCGTGCGCCCGTGCTGAGCTCAGGTGTGAGTCATTCGGCGCGGACGAGGGCCTGGGCCAGCGTCGCGAGCCCCGCCCGATCCACCCCGTCGGGCAGCAACGGCAGCTCGATCATCGGCAGCCCCAACTCCACCAGGTCGGCGCGGAGCGAATCTTCCAGTTCGCGTCGGATGAGCTGGTCACGCGCCTCATCGTGCAACCCGGCCACCATGTCCCGATCGGCCGACAGCCCGGCCGCGACCAGCCCGCGCTTCAACTCGGCGGCGGTGACCGCCGCTCCGGCGGGCAGCGGAGGTCGGACTCCGTTGACGAGCACCTTCCCGACACCGAAGCCGAGGGCGGTCAGGTCGGCGATCGCGTCGACCGTCTCCTGGATCGGCATCTCCTCCAGCAACGTCACCACGTGCACCGCCGTCATCGGGGACCGCAGCAACGCGGCGACCCCCTCGCTCTGGGTCTTGATCGGGCCCACCTTGGCCAGCCGGGCGGTCTCCGCCGTCACGTTGAGGAACCGGCCGATCCGCCCGGTCGGCGGGGCGTCCAGCACCACCGCGTCGTATGCGCGCCGCTGTCCGGTGGTGCGGGTGGTGGCCTCCTTCACCTTGCCGGTGAGGAGGACGTCGCGCAGGCCGGGCGCGATGGTGGTGGCGAAGTCGATGGCGCCGAGCTTGCGCAGTGCCCGGCCCGCCGCGCCCAGCTTGTAGAACATGTCCAGGTACTCGAGCAGCGCCTCCTCGGCGTCCACAGCGAGCGCGCGCACCTCACCGCCGTCCGGCGCGTCGGCCAGGTGCCGCTCCTCGTAGGGCAGCGGCTCGATGCCGAACAGCTGGGCGATGCCCTGCCGCCCCTCGACCTCGACCAGCAGGGTGCGCCGGCCGCCGGCGGCGAGCGCCAGGGCCAGCGCCGCCGCCACGCTGGTCTTACCGGTGCCGCCCTTGCCGGTCACCACGTGGAGGCGGGCGGGCCATCCGGTACCGGCCGGGTCGATCGGACGCTCAGCTGCACACACCAGTCGAGCCTATCCAGGCTTGACGGTCAGGCGACCTCGCAGACCCACCAACCCGTCTTCTGCACCACAGTGAAGCGCAACTCCTGGTCGGCCACCTTCTCGTCCGCGGTGGTCATGGTGAGCCGGGTGGAGACGGTGGCCCGTTCCCCGGTCTGGTTGTCCACCTTCGGGGTGGTCCACCGGAAGCGCGGGTTCTGGTAGGTGGAGGCGTACTTCTCCACCTCGGCCACCTTCGCGGCGATCTTGTCCTCGTCCCGGGAAGCGGCGCAGACGCGATCGGCAGCCTTTGTCGCGTCGCGATCCTTGTAGACCGCGGTGAGGAACTCGTCGACGGCGACCGCCGGCTCCTTGGCGCCCTCGCCGGTCTCGGCATTGCGCAGGGTCAGGAAGGCCACCACCCCGCCGCCCACGCAGAGCACCATGATCACGACCAGGGCGATCGCCGCGATCAGCAGACCGCGCTTCTTCTTCGGCGCGGCCGTGCCCGGGTAGGGCGGGTAGGCCGGTGGGGGCGGGGGGATCGACGAGGGGTTCGGGGTGCCCGGCTGCGTCGGTGCGGCGGACGAGCCGGGGCCGCCAGGCCCTTCCGGCTGGCCGGGGCCGCTGGGCTGGCCGGGGCCGCTGGGCTGGCCGGGGCCGCCGGACTGGCCGGGGAAGGCCGGTGAGGTGGGGGCGGCGGAGAGTGCCGGCTGGGTGGGGGAGGCGGGGAGGGCGAGCTGCCCGGACGGCGGAGCGGGGGTCGGCTGGCTGGGGATGGTCGGCGCGGGCTGACCGGCGGGATCCGGGTGGGTCGGCGGGTGAGCGGGTGTGCCGGCCTGGTCGCCGCTGGGCGGGTGGGTCATGTCGTTCCCCCAGGGGTGCGGCGCCCGCCGCCACCCCTGGCGCCGAGCGTGATCGAGCGGGCGGCCGGGCGCTGCGCGACCGTCCGACCGGAAGGGTAGCGGTCGATGACCGGATCGGTGTCGCCCCTGCCTGTCGAGCGGTCCAGCGATCCGGTGAGCGGTACCCGCGTCGGTTTCGGTGTCGGCCCCCCGACCTGCAGTGTGTCGCATATGTGACTGTTGGTGACCTCTTGTGCGCGTCCTGTTGGCGGGACCGCAGCCACAGACCTACCTTCGTCCCGGTGCGGGGGCCGGAACGGACGAATGGGTCCGGGCCGGAAGCATGGTCCGAGAGGTACGACCGGAGGCAGTGCATGCGCGACGCGGACAACATCCCTCGCACCCAGTTCCCGACGAACGACCGGCCCCGCCGGAGCGGGTCAGTGGTCGAGGCCGGCGGGCAGTTCACCAGCCAGCCGATCAACGAACGGTCGTACCGCCGGCAGCCGGAGCAGGCGGAGACGGCCCGGGTGCCGAGCCAGCCCGCCGAGCGGGCCCGCGAGGACGACGAGCCGGGCTTCGTCATCCACCTGCCGATCCGGGTGCCCAATCTGGCGGCGGCGACCGTGCTGGCCGGCCGGGTCGCGGTGTCGCTGGGCTTCCTGCCCGAGTTGGACGCCGGGGAGACAACAGTCTCCAACGCCGACGATCAGAACAACCGGCACCGGGTCTTCTGTGACCTGCTGCTGCCCGACCGGTCCCGCTGCCCCCAGGGGTACGAGCACGAAGGGCGCTGCGGGGAGCTGCCGGCCGCGCCGGAGCAGCGTCCCGTACCCCGTCCGGCCAGCGGACCGTAGGCTGTCCCTCGAACAATTCCGCACCGAGAGGGAGCCCTTCAGCGATGCAGAAGTGGGAATACTCCACGGTCCCGCTGCTGGTCCACGCGACCAAGCAGATCCTCGACAACTGGGGCGAGGACGGGTGGGAGCTCGTCGCCGTGGTCCCCGGCCCGAACCCGGACCAGCTGGTCGCCTACCTGAAGCGGCCCAAGGCGTGAGCAACGGTCCGCACGCGAAGCTCGCCGAGCTGGGTCTCGAACTGCCCGAGGTCGTGCCGCCGGTGGCCAGTTACGTCCCGGCCGTGCAGTCCGGGCAGCACGTCTACGTTTCCGGTCAGTTGCCGATGGCCGAGGGCAAGCTGCTCGCGACCGGCAAGGTCGGCGCGGGCATCTCCGCCGAGCAGGCGAAGGATCTGGCCCAGCGGTGTGCGCTCAACGCGCTGGCCGCTGTCGACTCGCTGGTCGGCCTGGAGAACGTGATCAAGGTGGTCAAGGTGACCGGTTTCGTGGCCTCCGCGCCCGGCTTCACCGGTCAGCCCGCCGTGATCAACGGTGCTTCCGACCTCTTCGGCACCGTCTTCGGGGAGGCTGGTCGGCACGCGCGCAGCGCCGTGGGTGTGGCCGAGCTGCCCCTGGATGCCCCGGTGGAGATCGAGCTGATCGTCGAGGTCGCCTGACGCGTCCCCATCGCCCCGCGATCTTGCACCTTCCGCTCGGACGAAAGCCCTGAACGGGGATGAATCAGGGGCCGCAAGTGCAAGATCGTGGGGTGTGGCGGGCGGGGTCGTACGATCGCAGCCATGAGCGGGCACGTGACGGGGGCGGTGGCGGCGCTTGCCGACAAGTTGCCCCGCTGGGTTTCACTGCTGCGTGCGCCGAACCCGGGGCCGATGACCCTCGACGGCACCAACACCTGGGTGCTGCGCGCCCCGGCAGCCGAGTACGCCGTCGTGGTCGACCCTGGGCCGGCGGACGAGGGGCACCTGACCGGGATCGCCGAGCACGGCCCGATCGGGCTGATCCTGATCACCCACGGCCACCCCGACCACACCGAGGGCGCGGCCCGGCTGAGTGAGCTGCTCGGCGGCGTGCACGTCCTGGCCGTCGACCCGGCGCACACCATCGGTGGCGAGCCGCTGACCGAACCGGGCGAGCACTTCGGCGGCTTCGGTCTGCACATCAGTCTGTTGCAGACGCCAGGGCACACCGCCGACTCGGTCTGCTTCCTGGTCGAGCACGGCGACGAGCGGGTGGTGCTCACCGGTGACACCATCCTCGGCCGGGGCACCACGGTGGTCGCCCACCCCGACGGCCACCTCGGCGACTACCTGAGCAGCCTCGAGCTGCTGTCCGCGTACCGGGGGATCCCGGCGCTGCCTGGACACGGCCCGGCACTGGCCGACTGCGCCGCCGCCGCCGACTTCTACCTCGCCCACCGCCGGGCCCGGCTCGACCAGGTCCGGGCGGCGGTGGTCGCCGGCGCCCACACCCCCGCCGACGTGGTGGCGACCGTCTACGCGGACGTGGACCGCTCACTCTGGTGGGCGGCCGAATGGTCGGTCCGGGCCCAGTTGGAGTATCTGGGCGTCGACACCGGGGAATCCGCGCCCGGGGTCAGTGGGTTGGAGCACATGTGACCTGCCCCGTGTGTGGAACCGTTGCCGTTCCCGGCGCGCGGTTCTGCCACAACTGCGGTGCCGCGCTGCCGGCCGCCGCAACGTTGCCGGCGGCCGAGCGTCGGGTGGTCACAGTGCTCTTCGGTGACCTCTCCGAGTTCACCTCCTGGTCGGAGGATCTCGACCCGGAACGCGTCGGCGCTGTCACCGACCGGGTGCTCGCCGCCCTCGCCGGTGCGGTGAAGACGTTCGGCGGGCACGTCGACAAGCTGACGGGGGACGGCATCATGGCCGTCTTCGGTGCCCCCGTTGCGCACGAGGACGACGCCGAACGCGCCGTCCGGGCCGCGTTGTCCATGCAACGGGCCGTCCGCCGGGTGCTCGACGACGAGCGGGGTGGCGGCGCGCCGCTCGGGCTGCGGGTCGGGCTGAACACCGGCGACGTCATCGCGGGCATCCAGGCCGCCATCGAGTACACGGTCATCGGCGACACGGTGAACACCGCGGCCCGGCTCGCCGACGCCGCAGCGGTCGGGGCCGTCTATGCCGGTGGACGCACCGCGGCGGCCACCAGGCACGTCGCTTCCTGGCGGGCGCTGCGCCCGCTGCGGCTCAAGGGCAAGCGTGAGCCGGTCGAGGCGTACGAGCTGCTGGGTCTGCTGGACGCGCCGGGCACCCGCTCGGGGCTCGGCGACGAGGCGCCGTACGTCGGTCGGGAGACTGAGATCGGCCGGGTCGCCGGCCGGCTCGCCGAGGTGATCGACCAGGGTGACCCACGGGTGCTGCTGATGACCGCCGAGGCGGGTATCGGCAAGTCCCGGTTCGCCGCCGAGGTGGAGCGCCTCGCCGCCGGTTACGACGTCGGTGCCGGCCGGTACGCGGCGCACACCGGAGCCCGGGTGCTCTCGGTGCGCTGTGCCGCGTTCGGGGAGCGGCGACGGCTCGCCCCACTGGCCGATCTGGTGCGGGCCGCCGTCGGTCTTCCCAGCGACGCGTCCACCGCGTTGACCCGCCCGGCCGTCGAGGAGCGGCTGCGCCGGCTCGGGCAGCGGCTCGCCCGCTCCGCTGCGGAGACCGCGCCGATCGCCACCGAGCAGCTGCTCGCCCTGCTCGGCTACGCCGAACTCCCGGCGCACGGCGGCACCGACAGCGGCGAGTGGGGCGGGTCGGGCACTCCGGCCGCCGATGCGGAGGTGGTGCCGAACGCGGTCGCCGACCTGCTCAGCGGGCTGGCCTCGGAGGCACCGCTGGTGATCGTTGTGGACGACCTGCACGATGCCACCGCCGAGACGATCAGTGCCCTTGGGTTGACCCTGTCCAGGCTCACCGGTCCGGTGCTGGTGCTGCTGCTCGGCCGCCCCGAGTTGGTGCGTACCGCCGGTGCGCTGACCCGGGTCGCGGACGCCGAGGTGCACTCGCTGCCGCCGCTGCGCGGTGCCGACGCGGCCCGGCTGCTCACCAGTTACCTCGGCGGCGGCAAGCTGCCACAGGCCGACGCCGACCGGTTGCTCGCCACCGCGCAGGGCAATCCGTTCTACCTGGCTGAGCTGGTCACCCTGCTGATCGAGCGGGGCGCGCTCACCACCGAGTCGGTGCGCGGTGCCGCGTCAGCGCGGGGTGCCGCGGCGGAGCGGCCCGGCTCCGGCGAGCGGGAGCAGAGCGGGGGGTCGGCGGGCTGGCGTCTGGTGCCGGGTTCGCTGGGCAGCCGGCTGCTCTCCCGGGACCTCGCCGCCGTGCTCGCGGCCCGGATCGACGCGCTGCCGCCGGACGCCCGTTCGGTGCTGCGCGACGCGGCGGTCACCGGTGACACGGTGCCGACCGGCGCCCTGGAGGCGATGCGGGAGCAGCGCGGTGGCCGCGACGGGCGGCCGTCGGCAGTGGTCGCCGTCGAGCTCGACCGGGCGGTCGAGGAGTTGCTGCAACGCCGGATGCTGCACCGCTCGCGTGCCGGCTACGCGTTCGCGACACCGCTCATGCGGGAGGCCGCGTACGCCGGGGTGAGCAAGGCCGAGTTGGCCGAGCGGCACGCCGCGCTGGCCCGCTGGGCGGCGCCGGTGGACGAGACCACTGTCAGCACTGTGGGCGGGTTCACCGACGAGGCCCGGGACGACTTCGTGGCGACGCACGTCGAGCGGGCCGCCACGCTCGCCGACGCGGTGAAGCTGCGCCCGGACGCGCCGGCCCGGGCTGTGGTTCCGCTCGGCATCGCCGCGCTCGGTCGGGCCGCCCGCCGGTCGCTGTCCGCCGGTGAGCCGGCAATGGCCGTCGAGTACGCCGAGCGCGCCACCGAACTGGCCCGCGACGGGGTGCCGGCAGCCGATCGGGTGGTGCACGCTCGGGCGTTGCTCCAGGTCGGCCGGGTCGGCGACGCTTTGGCGTACGCCGAGAAGATCGCCGCGAACGCGGGGGACGAGGCCACCCGGGTCAGTGCTCTGCTGCTGGCTGGGCAGGCCCAGGAGACCCTCGGTGACCAGGGCCGGGCGGTGACCGCCTGGCAGGAGGCGTTGCAGGTGGCCACCGAGGGTCGGCTGCCCACACAGCGCGCCACGGCGATGCGCCGACTCGGCATGGCCGATTTCGTGGCGGGGCGGCTGAGTCAGGCGAGCAGCCGGTTGGCGGCCGCGTACCAGGTCAGCCTCGGCGCGCAGGATCGACGCGGGCAGGCGTGGTCCCTGCAGAACCTGGCCTGGGTGACCACCACCCGGGGTGACTTCGCCGGCACCGACGCGGTGCTCGGCCGGGCCGCCCGGCTCTTCGCCGAGCTGAAGGACCCGTACGGGCGGGCCTGGCTGCGCGGCACGACGGCGTTCGCCCGGCTGCTCGCCGGCCGACTGCGCGAGGCGTGTCGGATGGCGCAGGTGTTCCTGCCGTTCGGCGAGCGGGTCGGTGAGGCGTGGGCGGTGGGCACGTTGCGCGCTGTGGCGGCGTTCGCCACGGCCGAGCTGGGTGACCTGGCCGAGGCGGACCGGGAGGCCCGGCGGGCGTACCGGGAGTTCGCCGCCGCCTCCGACGACTGGGGGCGCGGGTTCGCCCTGGTGGTCCGGGCGGTGGTTGCGCGCGGCCTGGGCGAGCCGGAGCACGCGGCGGACCTGCTCACCGACGCCCTGGCGTACGCGGAGCGCACCTCGCATCCGCTGCTCACCGGGATGGCCGGCACACTGCGTGGCTTCGTCGCGTTGGACATGGGCGACTGCGAGACGGCCGAGCGGATGGCCCGCTCGGTGCTGACCGCTGTGGAGCCGCACAACCCGCAGGCCCCGGCGCAGGTGGCGCCCCGGGTGTTGTTGGCGACGGCCCGTCTCGCCGTCGGCGACTCGGCGACAGCGGTCGGGCTGCTCGCCCCGGTGGCCACTGCCGCCGCGAACGCACCCTCGCTGCTCTTCTCCCGCCGCCAGACGATGGCCCAGTACGCTGCGGCGCTGCTCGCCCACGGTCAGCGGGAGCAGGCGTTGGACTGGGCCCGTCGAGCGGTCACCGCACCGGCCGAGGACGTGCGTAGTCAGGTGATCGCGGCGAGTGTGCTGGCCGAGGCGTTGGCCGCCTGCGGTCGTCCGGCGGAGGCGCTGTCCTGCGCGCAGGAGGCGGTCCGTCTGGCGTACGCCACCGAGCAACGCAGCGAACGCGCCGCAGCCGACGCCCTCCACGCCCGCCTGACCGCCCTGGTCTGACCCCCTTCGTCGCCGTTGATCATGAAGTTATTGCCTCGACACGCCGACGTGCAGGGCAATAACTTCATGATCAACGGGTTTGTGGCAGGGGGTGCAGGGTTTTGCCGGTTCCGGGGATGTGGTGGTCTCGGGGAGCGGCTAGCGTGTCACCACCGCGTACGGGTCCACAGTGGTGACCGTCGCCGTGCCTGGGGAGGCCCTTCATGAAGCTGCCGCGATCCATCGCGGGCTGGACCATCGCGGTCTTCGGCGTGTTGGCGCTGGTGATGGGCGCGGTCGGGCTGCTCTGGCCGGAGGCGCAGCTGCGCATGCTCGGCTTCGAGGTGCCGGCGACGCGGGCCGTCGGTGATCACACCGGGACGTTCCTGCTGGCGTCCTCGATGGCGGCGTTCAACATGGGCGTCTACTACCTGCTCGCCACTGTGACCGAGTGGCGGGCGTTCTACCGGTTCACAGTGGTCTTCCGGCTGGTCACGTTCACCGTGTTCACCATCGCGGTGCTGGCCGACATCGCTCCCGACCGGTTCTTCGGTGTGGCGGCGTGGGAAGGGCTGGGGGCCGTGGCCACCGCCATCGGCCTGCGTCTGGATGCCCGGCGGGGCATCCCGGCCGGCGGGGTCGGATCGTCCGAGGGTGCCGGGACGACTGCGGTCGCCGAGGAGGGTACCGGTCCCGCCGGTGCGGCTCCGGCGGACGCGGTGCGCTGAGCCATCGGTCGGGTTGGGTATTTTCGAGCGGTGACCGACACCCCGACCGGCGGCCTGCCAGTGCCGATCGTGCCCGGCCTGACTGATTTGCGGGTCTTTGCCCGGGGCGGGTACGCGACCGTCTACCAGGCCACCCAGATCTCCGTGGGTCGCGAGGTCGCCGTCAAAGTGGAGAACCGGACGCTGGACAGCGAGCGCGATCAGGCCCGCTTCCTGCGCGAGGCGCGGGCGGCCGGCCGGATGTCGTCCCACCCGCACGTGGTGGACCTCTTCGACGTGGGGGTCACAGTCGATCAGCACCCCTACCTGATCATGGAGCTGTGCGACGGCTCGTACGCCGAACGGATGCGCACCTCGCCGCTGGGCCCGGTGGAGGCCCGCGACCTCGGCATCAAGATCGCCGACGCGCTGGCCCACTCACACGCCGCCGGGGTGCTGCACCGGGACGTGAAACCGGCAAACATCCTCCACTCGCACTTCAACTCGGCGGTGCTCGCCGACTTCGGGCTCGCCGTCCTCGCCGAGCACCGGGACGCCTCGGTCACCCTGGAGGTGCTCACCCCGGCGTACGCGCCGCCGGAGATGTTCAGCCACAGCCCACCGTCACCGGCCGTCGACGTGTACGCGCTCTGCGCCACCCTCTACGCGGTGATGCACGGCCGGCCACCGCGCTGGCAGTCCGAGCGCAACCCGAGCCTGGTCACAGTGCTGGAGATGTTCAACCAGCCGCTCCCCGCCCTGCCCGGGGTGCCGGACGAGCTCATCGACGTGCTGCGCGTCGGCATGGCAAACGATCCGGGAGAGCGTCCCTCCGCCCTGGAATTGCACGACCTGCTCACCAATCTGCCACTCGGCTCGCCGACGGCACCTGTCAGCGGCGCTCCGGTCAGCGGTGCCGCGACCCTCTCCGGCCCGTACGCGGCCAGCCAGCCGGTGCCCCGAGCGCCCATCGAGGACACTCAGCGAACCCTCCCCGCCGGTCGTCGGTGGCGGCGCTGGCTCTTCGGTGGCGCCGGGGTGCTCGCGCTCGCTGCCTCCGCGACCGCCGGGGCCTGGGTCGCCGACCGGGCGCCACCACCCACCCCGTACCCGTCGGCCACCCAGATCGCCGCACCGGCGACCGGGCCGTTGCCCGGCTGCGCGACCGGCACCGGTGCGCCCACCGCCCTGCCCGAGGGTGCCCGGTGCCTGCCCGAGCTGGAGTGCTTCGGCCCGATGCGGATCCGCGGCAGCCGCGCCGAAGCGGCTCGGCTGTCCTGCGCCGGCCGACACACCTGGGAGACGTACGCCGAGGGCATCCTGCCGGTGTCGCTGGTCGGCGCCGACTACGACGAGGTGGCCGCCGCTGAGCCGGTGCGGCAGGTGTGCAGCGCCAGGACGTTCCGGTTGACCACCGGCATCGCCGAGGCGACCGGCTGGCACCTGGAGGTGCTACCGCCGGTCGACGGCAGCATCGACCGGACCTACCGGTGTCTGGCGGGGCGCGGTGCGGACGCGCTCTCCGCGCCCACGCTCACCGGCCGCTGAGCCCGTTCGACCCGCGGCGGCGGTCACGCACCGCACGCAACGCGTCCCGGGGGTCCAGGGCGTCGAGGGTGTCCGCGTCGATCCCGTACGGCATCAGCTCGGGCGGCCCGATGACTGCCGACCGGTCCGCCGGCTCCGGATCGTCGACCTGACGGGCGGCGGAGACCGCGACCCCGGCGACCATCGTCATTAGCACGCAGAGCAGCGCGAGGACCACGCCGAGGAGGTCCTGTCGGCGCCACACGACCAGCATGACCAGCGGCGCAAGGGCTCCCAGCGCCGCGAGCACCGCCACCGTGCGCGCATCGGGTCTGGACAATCGGCTCACCCGTCCAGCATGTCGTGACTAGGCCGGCTGTCAACCGCAGAGCCGACCGCCGCGCCGATCGACGTCGATCCGAGCCCCGCATTCGACAGGCCCCACCGCACGCACACGGATTGGACAAGAACCGCTACTCTCGGTGTTCCGCAGGCCCTTCCGGTAGCGAGGTCGCCCATGAACCCAGGCAGTTCGCAGTCCCGGCTCCGCTCGGTCGCGTCGACGCTGGCCGTCGCTCTGACTCTCGTGCTCGCCGCCGCGGCCGGTTGCGACAGCAGGCAGGAACCGGCCCTGTCCTCCGTGCAGGAGAAGATGCGTGAGACACACATCTACGGTCAGTCGAAGCTGCGGATCGGTGTCGCCACGAACGAGCCGCTGATGGGTGAGTTGCGAAACGGTCAGCACGTCGGGTTCGACGTCGAGATCGCCAGGTACATTGCGGCCTCCCTCGGCTACGAGGGGGAACAGCGGCTGGAGTTCGTGTCCGTCGCCACCGAGGACCGCATCCCGTCGCTGCAAGGCGGCACCGTCGACCTGGTGGTGTCCAGCTTCTCCATGACCGAAGACCGGAAGCAGTTGGTGAGCTTCGCCGGGCCGTACTTCGTCACCACGCAGGAGGTGATGGTGCCGGTGCGACTCAAGGACAAGATCCGCACCATTGAGGATCTGCGCGACCCGGCGTACAAGGTCTGCACCAGCGGCGGATCCACCACCGAGGCTGAGTTGGAGAAACACCAGGTCAAGACGTTCGTCGTCAAGAACGTCGGCGACTGCGTCGATGGCATCCGGAAGGGGCGGTACGACGCGGTCAGCTCCGACGAGTCGATCCTTGCCGGTTTCCTGGCCAGCTTCCCCAAGGAGTTCGAGATCGTGGACATGCCGTTCGGCACCAGCGAGTTGCTGGGCATCGGCGTGCCGATCGGTGATCCCGCGCTGCGCGACCTGGTCGCGTTCTTCCTGCAGAAGAGCTATGTGCAGGGGCGCGACGGAGATGCCAGCCCCTGGCAGACCGCGTACAACCGGACCCTGGGCCCCTGGCTGAAGGCCGAGAAGCGCCAGCCGCAGCCGCTGGAGGTGCCGAAGCTTGTCGACTTCGACGACAAGGCGCCCGCGAAGTGAGCGCGGCACCGACCGCCACCAGCGGCGACGGGCCGGTCCCGCCGCCGCGCACGTCAGTGCCCGCCGCCGACTCGCCGACAGTCGACGGCACGGCGGCCGGCGCGGGAGGTGAGGTTGCCTGGCCGGCCGCAGTGCCGGTCGCCGAACCGGCCGAACCGGTCGTCGCCGAGGTCGAGCCGGGGCGGGTCCGCTGGGATCCGGCGGAGCGGCGCGCCCGCGCCAGCCAGTCGTTCTGGACGGCAGTGGTGGGCGTGCCGGCGATCTTCTCGGTGCTCCGCCTCGGCGTGGAGGCCGGCGGGGAACTCCAGACCACGCTGCTGCTGGTGGCCAACGTGGGGCCGGTCAACCTGCTAGCCGGCTTCCTGACCACCGCCGCCCGGCTGCTCTCCACCGGGCTGGTCGCCGTCTTCGCGCTCGGCGCGGTACTGGCCGTCAGCGCGGATCGACTTCCACCGGGCACCCGTCGCCGCCCGCTCTTCGCCCGCTGGGCCGACATCACCCCGGCCTGGGTGGTGCTGGCCAGCTTCCTGCTCGCCCTGATCACCTGGCCGTTGCTCTACCTGCCGTTGCTGTTGCCGGCGTTCGTGGCGGCGTTCCAACTGCGCCCGGCGCGACTGCACGAGCGGGTCGTGCCTCGGCTGCTGCTTATCGGCGCGCTGCTCGCCGGGTACGGCTGGCTGATGCTGCCGACGATGCGCGACGCGATGCGGCAGGGCGACGAGTGGCTGGTGCTGGCGCTCATCGTGGTGCCCCCACTGCTGGCCCTGTTCATCGCGGGGCCGCTGCCGGGCCTGGTGATCCGGCCGCTGGCGTCGGTGACCGAGGTGGCGGTGCTCGCCACCCTGATCTGGGCCGCGGTGCCGGTGATCACCACACCGGTGTTGCCGCTGACCGTCACCACAGTGGGCCCGGAGAGCGGGCCCACCGAGGACGTACGCGGGCACGTGGTCACCACCGACGACGTCAACATGGTGATCCTTCAGGAACGGGGCGGCGTCCGGTACGTCCCGGTCGACCTGGTCCGCGCCCAGGTGCTCTGCCCCAGCGAGGAGGAGTTGCCCCGCCACCAACTGCGCATTCACGACTTCCACGTCGAGGATTCCCTGTTGGAGGGGATGGGTCGCCGGGTCCGTCCGGTCCACCGCATCGACGCTGCCTGCCGTACCCCAGCCTGATGCCGCAGGGGAACGGTTCCCGTATATACAGTCGCGCGGTATATGCTGTGGCGATGGCGAAGGCTTCCATGCACGAGTCCACCTATCTGATCCTCACCGCGCTCGTCGAGGCCCCACGGCACGGGTACGCGCTCCTCGACGAGGTCCGTCGAATCTCCGACGGGCGTGTCGACCTGCGCGCCGGCACCCTCTACGCAGCCCTCGACCGGCTACGAACCGAGGGCCTCGTCGACATCGATCGCGAGGAGCAGGTGCAGTCCAGATTGCGCCGGTACTACCGACTCACCGCCTCCGGGGCGCAACGGCTCGCCGAGGAATCCGCGCGTCTGCGCAGCAACGCCGACGCGGCGAGCGTGCGACTGCGCCGTGCCGGTCTCATCGTCGACGGCGGTGCGGCATGACGCTGGAACACGGTTACCGGTGGCTGCTGGCCTGCTATCCCCGCGCCTACCGCCGGCAGTACGAGGACGAGATGGTCGGCGTGTTGCTGGACGACGCGGCCCCGGGCCAACGCAGGCCCGCCGCGCGAGACGTGCTCGCCCTGCTCGGCGGGGCGTTCCGGGCGCATGCCCGCCAGGCGGGTGCGCGATTCTCGGCCGACGCGTGGCGGGAGGCGGCGCAGGCGCTCGCACTGATCGCCGCGCTGATGTTGTTCGTGCGCGCTGCCCGCGTACCGGTGCTGCACCTTGCCATGCTCGCGCAGAGCTACCCCGGCGGGATCGGGGAGCCGGTCGTCCTCTGGCCGGGTGGCCCGGTGGCGGTGCTGTGGCTCATCGTGGCGGTGTTGGCCGTGGTCGGCTGGGCCCGGGCGGCAGCCGCGGTCGCCGTTTGCGGAGCGACGTTCGAGGTGGTTCGGGTCGCTGCGGACTACGGACAATATTCGACTGTGTTCCATCTGTGGCCCGCCGTGCTCGCTGCGATGGTCCCGCTGGCGCTCGTGGTCCGCCCTCCCCGGTCCGCCGGGGCGGCCCTCGCGCGCTGGCAGCTTGGCACACTGGTGGCAGCGACGCTGGTCAGCGTTGCTGCTCCGAGTGTCGCCTTGGTGACGGGTGCTGATAACGCGACGGCCCCCATCTACGGCACGTGGATCTTCACCGCCGGTGTCGGCCGGATCGAGGCGATCCTGCTGACGGCGGGATACCTGCTCTTCGCCCTTGCCATCCTGTCGACGCCGGTGGTGCTGCGGCGGCGCCTGCTCGCACTGGTGGTTCCGGTGGGTGTCACGCTGCTGCTCACCCGGGTGGGCTTCGGCTCCACGGGGACGTTCCGGGAGCGTTCCACCCACGACGGTGTCCTCGCCGCGCTCACCCCGACGCAGTGGCTGGTGCTGGCACTGGTGCCCACGCTGTTCTTCGCGGTGGCCGTGGCGATCCTGCACCACCAGGAGCGGCCGGCCGGTCGAGGAGCGTGAGGCCGCATAGCCTCGGCAGAGATCGACTCGGTTTTCAGGAAGTCGGGGGGTTGTTGGTCCTTGGACCCCCGGATTCAAGAAGACCGAGTCGATCTTGCGGCAGGCCAGCAGGCCGGGCGGCGTCAGTACGACTTGTCCTGGCCGAGGACGTGTTGGGCCACGAAGTTGAGGATCATCTCGCGGCTGACCGGTGCGATCCGGCCGGCCCGGACCGCGCCGAGCAGGGTCGCCACCCCGTACTCGGTGGTCATGCCGGCCCCGCCGAGCACCTGCACCGCGGTGTCCACGGCGAGCGCGGCGGCCTCCCCGGCCGCGTACTTGGCCATGTTGCCGGCCACCCCGGCCTCCAGGTCGCGACCGGCGTCGTACAGGGTGGCCGCCTTCTGGATCATCAGGCGGGCCAGTTCCACCTGCACCGCCGCGTGTGCCAGCGGATGCGACACCCCCTGGTGCGAACCGATGCTCCGACCACCCCAGACCTTGCGGGTGGCGGTGTACTCACTGGCCCGCTCGATGGCGTACCGGCCGGTGCCGGCGCCCATCGCGGCCACAGTGATCCGCTCCGGGTTGAGCCCGGCGAAGAGCGCCGGCAGCCCGGCGTCCAGCGACTCACCGAGCAGCGCGTCGGCGGGCACCCGCACGTCGTCCAGGTAGAGCAGGAACTGGTTCTCCGGGGACACGATCTCCATGTCCAGCTTGGAGCGGGTCAACCCGGCCGCATCGGTCGGCACCAGGAACAACGCCGGCTTGAGCTTCTGCGGAGACGCATCCGCTGAACCGGCTGGGCCGTCATCGACGGCGACACGGGCCACCACCAGCACGTGACCGGCCTCGTCGACTCCGGAGATGTAGCACTTGCGGCCGTTGAGCAGCCAGCCGTCGCCGTCGCGGCGAGCCACAGTGCCGAGTCGGTGGAAGTTGGAACCGGCCTCCGGCTCGGTGATCGCGAAAACGATCTTCTGGGAGCCGTCGGCGAGGCCCGGCAGGTGCCGCTTGCGCTGGTCCTCGGTGCCGTGCCGACTCAGCACTGTCGCCGCGATGGCGGGGGAGACCACCAGCAGCAGCAACGGGCAACCCGCCGCCGCCAGCTCCTCGCAGACGATGGCCAGCTCGGTGATGCCGCCGCCCCCGCCGCCGTACTCGGTGGGGATGTTGACCCCCAGGTAGCCGAGCCGTCCGGCCTCCGCCCAGAGTTCGGTGGTGTGTTCGCCGGCCCTCGCCTTCTCGACGAAGTAGGAGTGACCGTAGCGGCGGCCCAACGCCCGCACGGCGTCGCGCAGCTGGTCCTGCTCGGGGGTGAGGTCGAAGGTCATCGGGGGTCCTTTTCGTCGACAACTGCCAACACGGCGCCCGTCTGCACCTGACCGCCGGTCGGCACCGGCAGTTCGGCGACGATGCCGTCGATCGGGGCGAGCACGGGATGTTCCAGCTTCATCGCTTCCAACGTGAGCAGCGGATCGCCGGCCGCGACCCACTGGCCGACCTGGACGTGCACCCGGGTCACCATGCCGGGCAGCGGCGCGAGCAGCGACCCGGCCGCCACCGCCGCGGTGGGCAGCGGGAGACGCGGCAACTCGGCCAGGCTCGCCGCGCCGTCCGGGCCGTCCACGAAGACAGCCGACCCCACCCGGTGTACGCGGTACGCGCGCCGAAGCCCGTCGACGTCGAGCACCACCCGCTCCGGGGTGGCCTCCACCAGCGCCACTGCCGGCGGCTTCGCCTCCGACGCCGCCGGGTCGCCGGGCAGCGCCGCTGACCAGTCGGCGAGTCCACCGGTCCGGTCCAGGCGGTAGCGGACCTCGATCTCGTCGCCGTTCGGCCCGGTCAAGCGGCTGACCTGCGCGACGGCGGGCACGTTGCGCCAGCCGGAGGGGAGCCCACCCAGCACCGGCGCGGTCGCTCGGCGCTGGGCCGCACCCGCCAGCGCGGCGGCCAGGGCGGTCAGCGGAAGCTGGTCGGCGGGCAGCAGTGGCGCGAAGACCTCCGGGTGCCGGTCCAGGAATCCGGTGTCGATCTGCGCAGCCGCGAACTCCGGGCTGCGCAGCACCCGGACCAGGAGGTCGCGATTGGTGGCCACCCCGTGCAGCTCGGCTCGGGTCAGCGCGCCTGCCAGGGCCCGGGCCGCCTCGCCCCGGGTCGGCGCCCAGGCGATCAGCTTGGCGAGCATGGAGTCGTAGTGCACGCTCACCTCGGATCCCGTCTCGACGCCGGAGTCCAGCCGCAGGCCAGCGCGTTGGAGGCCACCGAACTCCCGGTCGACCCCCGGAATCGCGAACCGGCTCAGCACGCCGGTCGCGGGCAGCCAGCCCTGCGCCGGGTCCTCGGCGCACAACCGCACCTCGATCGCGTAGCCGCGTGCGCCCGGCTCGTGCAGGTGCTCCAGCAGTGGTACGCCCTCGGCGACCAGCAGTTGCCACCGGACCAGGTCGAGACCGACGGGGACGGTCAGCTCGGTGACCGGGTGCTCCACCTGCAGCCGGGTGTTCATCTCCAGGAAGAAGAACTCACCGGTCGGGGCCAGCAGGAACTCCACGGTGCCAGCGCCCACGTAGTCGACGGCACGCCCGGCGGAGACCGCCGCCTCGTTGAGCGCCGGGCGCAGCTCCCCCGGGAGCACCCCGGGGGCCTCCTCGATGATCTTCTGGTGTCGGCGCTGGATCGAGCACTCGCGCACCCCGAGGGCGGCCACCGTGCCGTGCGAGTCGCCGAGGATCTGCACCTCGACGTGCCGGCCACGCTCGACGTACCGCTCGATGAAGACAGTGCCGTCGCCGAACGCGGCAGCCGCCTCCCGGCTGGCGCTGGCGACGGCCTCGGCCAGCTCGTCAGCGTCCCGCACGATCCGCATGCCCCGGCCACCACCGCCGGCGGACGCCTTGACCAGCACCGGGAAGTCGGTGACCTCGTCGGGGTCGGTCCAACTCGGCAGCATCGGCACGCCCGCCTCGGCGAGCAGCGCCTTCGCCGCCAGCTTGTCGCCCATCGCGGCGATCACAGCCGCCGGCGGCCCGACCCAGGTCAGCCCTGCGTTGGTCACCGCCGCGGCGAACTCCGCGTTCTCGGCGAGGAACCCGTAGCCGGGGTGGACGGCGTCCGCACCGCTGCGCCGGGCCGCGTCCAGGATCAGCTCCGCCCGCAGGTACGTCTCGGCCGGCGAACTCCCCGGCAGGCGTACGGCCAGGTCGGCCTCGGCCACGAACGGCGCGTCGGCGTCCGCGTCCGAGTACACGGCAACCGTCTCCACGCCCATTGCGCGGCAGGTGGCGAAGACCCGGCGGGCGATTTCGCCCCGGTTGGCCACGAGCAGTCTGTTGATCATGGTCCCCTGAGCCTGCCTTTCGTTCGCGACTGCGGGACTCCGCCTCGCTGCGTTCCTCGCGCTCACGGCTTACATCCGGAAGACGCCGAAACCGTCGGCGCCCTTCACCGGTCCGTTGTGGATCGCCGAGAGGCAGAGCCCGAGGACGGTCCGGGTGTCCCGCGGGTCGATCACCCCGTCGTCGTAGAGCCGGCCGGAGAGGAAGAGCGCGCCGGACTGCGACTCGATCTGCTGCTCGACCATCATTCGCATCGCCGCGTCGGAGTCCTCGTCGTAGTCGCGTCCCCGCGCGGCAGCCGCCTGTCGGGCCACTATCGACAGCACCCCCGCGAGCTGCGCCGGGCCCATCACCGCCGACTTCGCGTTCGGCCAGGTGAACAGGAACCTCGGCTCGTACGCCCGGCCGCACATGCCGTAGTTGCCGGCGCCGTAGGAGGCGCCCAGGTTCACAGTCAGGTGCGGCACCGTCGAGTTCGACACCGCATTGATCATCAGGGCGCCGTGCTTGATGATGCCGCGCTGCTCGTACTCGGTGCCCACCATGTAGCCGGTGGTGTTCTGCAAGAAGATCAATGGGGTGTCCGAGGCGTTCGCGAGCTGGATGAACTGGGCCGCCTTCTGCGCCTCCGCACTGAACAACACCCCTCGGGCGTTCGCCAGGACACCCACCGGGTACCCGTGCAACTCGCCCCATCCGGTGACCAGCGCGTCCCCGTACGCCGGCTTGAACTCGTCGAAGTCGCTGCCGTCCAGGATCCGGGCCAGCACCTCCCGAGGGTCGAACGGCACCTTCAGGTCGGCGCTGGTGATGCCGAGCAGCTCCTCCGGGTCGTACTTCGGTGGCTGCGGCACCGCCGTCCGCGGCGACGGGCCCTGCTTGCGCCAGTTCAGTCGACGGACGCACTGCCGGGCCAGGCGGATGCCGTCCCGTTCGTCGGCGGCCAGGTAGTCGGCGAGCCCGGACGTGCCGGCATGCATCGCCGCGCCACCCAGCGACTCGTCGTCGGTGACCTCGCCGGTCGCCATCTTCACCAGCGGCGGACCGGCCAGGTACACCTGTGACCGGTCCCGAATCATGATCACGTGGTCGGACATTCCCGGCACGTACGCGCCACCGGCAGTGGCGTTGCCGAAGACCACGCTGACAGTGGGGATGCCAGCCGCCGAGAGCCGGGTGAGGTCACGGAACACCCGACCGCCGGGGATGAAGATCTCCGCCTGGGTGGGCAGGTCCGCCCCGGCGGACTCCACCAGATTGACCATGGGCAGCCGGTTGGCCAGGGCGATCTCGCCGGCCCGCCGGGTCTTCGCCAGCGACCACGGGTTGACGGCGCCGCCGCGTACCGTCGGGTCGTTGGCGACGATCAGGCACTCCACGCCCTCGACCACCCCGATGCCGGTGACCACGCTGGCACCGACCGGGAAGTCCGAGCCGTACGCGGCGACCGGCGACAACTCCAGGAAGGGACTGTCGGCGTCGACCAGCAGCTCGATCCGCTCCCGGGGGAGCAGCTTGCCGCGCGCGTGGTGCCGGGTCACGTACTTGTCGCCACCACCCGCGCGCGCCTGGTCCAGCGCGGCGTCCAGCTCGGTCAACCGCTCCAGCAACGCGGCCCGGTTCGCCAGGTACGAGGCCGCGGACGGGTCGACAGCGCTGCCCAGTGTGGTCACTGTGCCTCCTTCGTTCGCGACTGCGGGGCTCGCAGGCCCGGCTCACTCCTCGCGCTCACAGGCCCATGCCCTTCGCGATGATCTCGTTCATGATCTCGGTGGTGCCGCCGCCGATGCCGAGGATCCGCGCGTCGCGGTAGTGCCGCTCCACCTCGGCGTCGCGCAGGTAGCCGAATCCGCCGTGCAGCTGCAACGCCTGGTCGACGACGTGGTCGCAGGCGGCGACTGCGACGTTCTTCGCCATCGCCACCTCTGTCACCACCGGCTCGCCGGCAGCCACCCGGTTGGCCACCTCGTGCACGTACGACCGGGCCGCCTCCGCGCGGGTGTGCATCTCGGCCAACCGGTGCCGGATCAGCTGCCGGCTGGCCAGCGGACGCCCGAAGGTCTCCCGGTCCCGGCACCAGCGCACCGCCAACTCGACGCAGCGCTGCGCTGTCGCGTACGCCTGGGTCGCCAGCGACAGCCGTTCCGCCGCGAAGTGCTGCATGATCGCCAGGAAGCCGGTGTTCTCCGCGCCGATCCGGTTGGCCACCGGCACCCGCACGTCAGCGAAGGACAGCTCGGCGGTGTCCGAGCAGTGCCAGCCCAGCTTCTCCAACCGGCGTCCCACAGTGAACCCGGGCGACCCCTTGTCGATGACCAGCAATGTGAGTTCACCGCTGCCGGGGAAGTCGGTACACACCGCCGTTGTCACGAAGTCGGCCCGGTGCCCGCTGGTGATGTACGTCTTCGACCCGTTCACCACGTAGTGGTCGCCGTCGCGGCGGGCGGTGGTGCGGATTCCGGCAACGTCCGAGCCGCCGTCCGGCTCGGTGATGGCCAGCGCGCCGATCATCGTGCCGGACAGCGTGGGCCGCACGTACCGCTCGATCAGGCTGTCGTCGCCCGGAGACGAAACGCCACCGAGCCGCCCGCCCAGCGAGCCACCGGTACGGGCACCGGCCGCCGCGACCATGTGCGGCAACGCGATCCCGTGCGTGAACAGGGCCGCCACCAGCCCGGACGAGCCACCGGAGCGGATCAGCTCCTCGGTCACGATGATCGAGTCGAGTAGGTCACCGCCGCTGCCACCCACCGACTCCGGGAAGCCGATGCCGAGCAGGCCGAGCTTCGCGGCGGTCGCGTGCAGCGTCCGGGGCACCTCGCCGGCCCGCTCCCAGTCGTCAAGGTGCGGCAACACCTCCCGGGTCACGAACGCCCGGGTCAGCTCGCGCAATTGCCGGCGCTCCGGGGAGTCCACGATGCTCATCGGGACGCCCCGGTCGGTAGGTCAGCAGGCAGGTCGACGACCCGGGCGCGCAGCAGCTCGCCGAGTGCCTTGGCCTGCGGGTCGAACCGGGTGGACGCGGCCACCCCGGCGCCGAGCAGGCCCTCGATCACGAAGTTGACAGCGCGCACGTTCGACAACTCGTAGCGCCGCACCGACAGCGGCGCGGTCTCCGGCACCAGCTCGGCCAGCCGTTCGACTGTCAACCAGGTCCGCAGCCACGCGTACCCGGCGTCGGAACGCGCCCAGACACCGAGGTTGGCGTCGCCGCCCTTGTCCCCGGAACGTGCGCCGACCACATCGCCGAGCGCCCCGCGCCGGGTCGGGCCGTCGACAACCGCGTCGCCACCCGCTGTCGACTCGTCCTGCGAGGTGCTGGCGGTGCGGATCGGCGGGGCGATCGGCACCCGCTCGCCACCGGGTAGCACCGCGACGTGCGCCACCGCGTCCTGCGGCACCGCGTCGGCGGTGAAGACGCCGTACGGTGTCGCGTCGCCCGGCACTGTGGTCAGGGTGCAGCCCGGGTACGAGGCCAGGGCCAACTCCACAGCGGCGGCCGAGAAGGCCCGCCCGGCCCGCGCCTTGTCGCCGTCCCGCAGGTGTACGTGCAGCAGGGCACTGGCCGCCTCGGTGTCGACGGCGTCCGGATGGTCGGTCCGGGCAAGGGTGAACTCCAGCCCGTCAGTGCCCACCGCCTCCTCGATCTGCCCCCGGACCACTGCCGCCTTCGCCTCGATGTGCAGACCGCACAGGACGAACGTCATCGAGTTGCGGAAGCCGCCGAGGTTGTTGACGCCCACCTTCAGCGTGGGAGGTGGCGGCGTGCCCCGCACGCCGGAAACCCGGACCCGGTCCGCCCCCTCGGCGTGAAGCGTCACAGTGTCCAGTCGGGTGACCACGTCCGGCCCGAGGTACGCGGGCCCGCCGATCTCGTAGAGCAGTTGGGCGGTGACCGTCTCCACTGTGACCGCGCCGCCGGTGCCCGGATGCTTGGTGAGCACCGATGAGCCGTCGGGGTACACCTCGGCGATCGGGAACCCGGGCCGGTGGCCGCCGTCGGGCAGCTCGGTGAAGAAGCTGAAGTTGCCGCCGGTGACCTGCGCGCCGCACTCGACGAGGTGCCCCGCGACGGTGGCCCCGGCCAGCTCGTCGAGGTCGTCGCGGCCCCACCCGTACCGGGCGATGGCCGGGCCGACCACCAGCGACGCGTCGGTGACCCGGCCGGTGACCACCACATCCGCGCCTGCGTCGAGACAGGCGGCGATCCCGAACGCGCCGAGGTAGGCGTTCGCGCTCAACGCGTCCGGTCGCTGGATCGTGTCGCCCTCGACGTACCCGACCCGGGTCGGCAGGCCGAGCCGGTGGGCGAGCTTCTCAATGGCGGCGGCCAAGCCGGCCGGGTTCAGCCCGCCGGCGTTGGTCACGATCCGCACCCCTCGGTCGAGGGCGGTGCCGAGGCAGGTCTCCAGTTGCCGCAGGAACGTCTTCGCGTAGCCCAGGTCGGGGTCGCGCATACGGTCCCGGGCCAGGATCAGCATGGTCAACTCAGCGAGGTAGTCGCCGGTCAGCACGTCCAGCTCACCGCCGTCGAGCATCTCCCGCCAGGCGGTGAACCGGTCGCCGTAGAAGCCGGAGGCGTTGCCGATGCGGATCACGCCCCTGCCCCGATCCCGCCGTCCGGCCGCCGGCCGTCGCCCGGCGGCCCGGCGAAGGCCTGCGCCACGTCGAGCCATTCGTCGGCGACCGACCCGGTGGCGACCAGAGCGAGGTCCGCGCGGTGTCGGCGCTGGGTGACCAGCAGGCAGAAGTCCCGAGCCGGGCCGGTGACCCGGTCGGCGGCGTCCGCCGGACCCCAACTCCAGGCCTCCCCGCCGGGCCCGACCAGCTCGACCCGGACCGGCGCCGTCGGTGCCTCCCGGCCGTGCGCGGCGAAACCGTGCCCGAGGGTACGCACGCCCAGGTGCGCCACGTGCCGGATTCGGTGGCTGTCGGGGCGGACCACGTCGAGGGCATCGGCCACGTCCGCTCCGTGCGCCCAGGTCTCCATGATCCGGGCGGTGGCCATCGAGGTGGCCGACATCCGGGTGCCGTACCAGGGCAGTTTGCCGCCGGCCGGAACGGCGGCCAGCGCGTCGACGAGCGCGGTGCGCCCGGCCCGCCAGCGGGCGAGCAACTCGGCCGGCGGGGCGAGGAACTCCTCGGCGCCGACGTCGACGAGGCGGGTCACGTCCGGCGCTGCGGTGACCGTCGCGTAGAACGCCTCGGGATCGGTCGCGGCCAACAGCGCGACGTGGTCGGTCCAGGCGAGGTGGGCGATCTGATGCCCGATGCTCCAGCCCGGGGCCGGGGTCGGCCTCGCCCAGTCGGCAACGGGTAGTGGCGCTACCAGGGCGTCCAGCTGGGCGGACTCGTCGGCCAGGTCCGTGAGCAGATCGCTGAGGTCGACCATGGTGCCTCCGGTCGGTGGTGGCCGGTGCGGCCGGCGGTCAGGGCGTGAGCAGGGTGGCGAGCTGGCGCTTCCAGGTGGTCAACAGGGCGGCCCGACGGGCGGAGTCGTCGCTGAGCAGGTTGGCCACCCCGAGCCCACGGAGCAGATCGAGCGTCGCCTGCACCGCTTCGCGGACACCGGGTCGACGTTCGTCGACACCGAGCAGGGCGACTGTGAGCCGGTGCATCTCCCGCCCGACCGTCGCCTCCAACGGCACCAGGGCGTCCCGCAGTTCCCGATCGGTGCGGGCGGCGACCCAGAGCTCGAGCGCGGCCACGAACAGCGGCCCGGTGAACGCCACGGCGAGCAGGTCGACGACCCGGTCCAACCGCTGCGGACCAGCCGGCAGCGCCTCGGCCTCGGTGCGCAACTCGTCGGCCCGGCGCTCGGCCAGATGGGCCACCGCGGCTGTCACCAGCGCCGCCTTCGTCGGGTAGTGGTGCAGCTGTGCCCCACGCGAAACACCGGCCCGCGCCGCGACGACTGTGGTGGTGGTGCCGGACCAACCGTGCTCGATCAGGCAGTCGACTGTCGCCTCCAGCAGCCGGGCCTGGGTGGCGCGGCTGCGTTCCTGCTGCGGGACGCGCGTCGATGCGGTGGGCACTGAGACAGCCTGCTGCCTACGAAACAAACAGTCAAGACTGACTTTTTCTGAGCCCGCGACGCCCGGGTGGGCTCGCGATGGTGCGGCGCGGGAGGAGGGCCTGGGTTGCTCGTCTCGCTATGGAGCTGATGTCACAAACGAATCGCCCGTCGCCCGCGACCGTGCCCGTCGCCCGCGCCCGTGCCCGTCGCCCGCGCCCGCGCCCGTCGCCCGCGCCCGCGCCCGTCGCCCGCGCCCGCGCCCGTCGCCCGCGCCCGTCGACCGCGTTCGCGGTTCGGCCTGCCGATCACCTACTGCTGATGCCGCAAACGATTCAGCTCCAAAGGCTCCCTGACCGGTATCCCGCCTGCCGCCTGCCGCCGCCTGCCGCCTGCCGCCTGCCGCCTGCCGCCTGCCGCCGCCCGCCGCCTAGCGGCCGCCTGCCGTCCGGGGGCCGGCTCAGCGGCCGTCGCGGGGGCCGAAGGCGGTCAGCGCGTCGGCGTCGCTGTGCCGGGAGCGCAGGTACTCGTCGGCCCAGGCGGCGGCGTCGGGGAAGGTCGACTCGGCAGCCACCCGGGCGCAGGCCGCGTCCACGTCGAAGGCGGTGCGGCGCAGTTGGACGCCCGGCCCGAGCAGCGCCCACCACGCGCCCGCGCCCCCGTACGGCATGCCGATGCTGCCCGGGTTGACCACCAGACGCCGGTCGACCAGCCGGGTGAACGGCATGTGCGTGTGGCCGCAGACCACCGTGGAAACCTCGGCGGGGAGACCGTCGAACACCTCGGCCCAGCGCGCCATCCGGGAGTCGACGAGCACGACCTCCTCGTCGTCACGGGGCGTGGCGTGGCAGAACAGCGTCGGCCCGAGGCCGTCGATCTCCAGCGTCACAGTCGCCGGCAGCGCGGCAAGCCGGGCCACCTGGTCGTCGCGCAACTGGCCGGCGGCCCAGTTCGACACCTCGATCGACGCCGGGCGGCCGGCCCGGGCCTCGACCAGCTCGCGTTCGCAATTGCCGCCGACCCAGCACACCCGGTCGCCCAGCTCGGCGAGCACGTCCAGCACCTCGACCGGCTGCGGGCCGGCGGCGATGTCGCCGGTGAGCACGATCAGATCGGCGGCGGCGACGTCCGGCTCGGCCAGTACGGCCTCCAGCGCCGGCAGGACACCATGGATGTCGGAGAGCACCGCAACTCGGTTCATCATGGGCCCCAGCCTCACCAGCGGCACCGCCTCCACACCAGCGATTCTGCGTCGGGCAGACGGCAGAAACGTCCCCGCCCACCGTCGGTGACGGTGGGCGGGGACGTCTGGTGCTGCTCAGACGCGGGCGCGACGGGCCAGGCGCTCCGGGTCCAGGATGATGATGCTCTTGCCGTCCAACCGCAGCCAGCCGCGCGAGGCGAAATCGGCCAGCGCCTTGTTGACCGTCTCCCGGGAGGCGCCGACGAGCTGGGCGATCTCCTCCTGGGTGAGGTCATGGGTCACCCGCAGAACGCCGCCGTCGCGGGTGCCGAAGCGGCCCGCCATCTGGAGCAGGTTCTTGGCGACCCGGCCCGGCACGTCCGTGAAGATCAGGTCGGCGAGCGAGTCGTTGGTCCGGCGCAGCCGCCGGGCGAGCACCCGGAGCAACTGCTCGGCGATCTCCGGGCGGTTGTTGAGCCACGGCCGCAGCGCCTGCTTACGCAGCCGCACCAGCCGGGTGTCGGTCACCGCGGTGGCGGTCGCCGTACGCGGACCCGGGTCGAAGAGCGACAGCTCACCGACCATGTCCGACGGCCCCATCACCGCGATGAGGTTCTGCCGGCCGTCCGCTGCGCGGCGACCAACCTTGATCTTCCCGGACAGCAGGATGTAGAGGCTGTCACCGGGCTCGCCCTCATTGAAGACGATCTCGCCCTTGCGGACCTCGATCGTCTCCATCTCCTTGGCAAGCGCCTCGGCAGCTTCCGGGTCAACACCCTGGAAGATCCCGCTGCGGGCCAGTACCTCGTCCATTGCGCACCTCCGGTTGCGCGTGCCGTCCGTCGGCCGGGGCCGCCGTCCGCTGATCCCCTCGCGCGCCGCCAAGTCTAGGCGCACGTGAGCATGAATCAGAGGTCGCCCCTGGAATCGTGATCGCAGGGCGTAACCTGCCCGACGTGCTGAACGAGCCGACTCTGACCAGCCGCCCCGAGGACGGGCGGCACGTCCCGCTGCTCGTCTGGCGCGCGGACGTGCCCCTGCGGGCGGTCAGCAGCGCTCCGCTGGGCGGTGGCATCGGGGTCCGGCGGTGGGTGTTGAACGCGACTGTACCGATGTCGTACGACCGGGAGGACCCGGCGGCGCACCTGGCCTCGCTCGCCGCCGAGCTGGCCCTCGACGGGCCCGGGATCGGTCTGCTGACCGGCGTCGATGTGACCGAGGTGGTGGCGCGAACCGACGCCGGAGTGCGGGCCTGGGCGACGGTCGGGCTCGGCACGCCGGTGCCCGCGGCCGCGCCGACGCCGGCCGCGCTCACCCAACGCGTCGGCACTGTCAACATCGTGGTGTACGTGCCGGCCCGGCTCGCCGACTCGGCGCTGGTCAACGCGGTGGCCACCGCTACCGAGGCGAAGACCCAGGCGATCACCGAGCTGGGGGTTCCGGGGACCGGCACGCCCACCGACGCTGTCACAGTGCTCTGCCCGGTGGACGGGCCGGAGGCCGCGTACGGCGGACCGCGCTCCACCTGGGGCGCCCCGCTCGCCCGAGCGGTGCACGCGGCGGTGCTCGCCGGTGGTTCCCGGCCGGTCGTGCCGTGGTCCGACCAGCTCACTGGCGCAAAGTCCACCCGATCGGCTGTCGTTGGCGTGTTTAACGACCGGTAGGGTCGCGGGCGATGTATGCTCCCGCCCCCCTCGCGTCCCGCCCGCGCCGCCGCGTCGCCCTCGGCCTCGCCGCGCTGCTGGCCGCCCTCCTCGTGGCCGGCTGTGCCGACCCCGGTGGTGAGGCACCCGTCTGGCAGCCCGGCGCGGGAGGTGGTGGCACCGGCGCGCCGGTCTCCACTGCCGGCCCGAAGGCCACCGGGTCCGCATCGTCCGGTCAGGGTGGCGCGATCTCGCTCTCCGCCACCGGCGACATCATCATGGGCAACGCGCCCGCTCGGCTGCCCGCCGACGGCGGCAAGGGCTTCTTCAACTCGGTCACCGCGGCCCTCAAGGCCGACCTGGTGATGGGCAACCTGGAGGAGCCGCTGACTGTCGACACCGGCACCGGCAAGTGCGGGGCGAACTCCACCCGCTGCTTCCAGTTCCGCGCCCCGCCGGAGTATGCCGCCCACCTGCGCGACGCCGGCTTCGACGTGCTCAACCAGGCCAACAACCACGGCTACGACTACGGGCCCAAGGGCTACGAGAACACCCAGAAGGCGCTGAAGAAGTACGACCTGGAGCACACCGGCGCACCGAACGAAATCACAGTGGTCGACGTCAAGGGCGTCAAGGTCGCCGTCGCCGGGTTCTCGTCGTACGTCTGGTCCAACAGCCTCGTCAACATCGACAAGGCGAAGGCGGTGGTCGCCAAGGCCGCCACCATGGCCGACCTGGTCGTGGTGCAGGTGCACATGGGTGGCGAGGGCGTCGACAAGACCCGGGTGAAGCCGGGCACCGAGATGTTCCTGGGCGAAAACCGGGGCGACCCGGTGAAGTTCTCGCACGCCATGATCGACGCTGGCGCCGACCTGATCGTCGGGCACGGCCCGCACGTGTTGCGCGGGATGGAGTTCTACCAGGGGCGCCTGATCGCGTACAGCCTGGGCAACTTCGCCGGCGGCGGCAACTCGCTGAGCAACGACGGTCGCCTCGGCTGGGGCGGGGTGCTGAAGGTGTCGCTCAAGCCGGACGGCAGTTGGGCCGGCGGCTCGTTCACCTCCACGTACATGAACTCGGCGGGCAAGCCGACGATGGACCCGGATGATCGGGGCCTGGGCCTGGTCACCGAGTTGAGTCGCGCCGACTTCCCGAAGGGCGGCGCTCGCCTCGATGGGCAGGGGAAGATCTCGGCGCCGACCGCCGGCTGACCCGAGGAGAAGCGTCCGGGGTGCGACGTAGGCTGACCGTCGTGACCAGTAGCCCTCCCGGTGCCAGCGAGACCGATCTCGGGCGCAAACGCCGTGCCCGCAAGATCGGCCGGGTGCTGGCCGAGACGCATCCCGACGCGCATTGTGAGCTGGACCACTCCAATGCCCTGGAGCTGGCCGTCGCCACGATCCTGTCCGCACAGTGCACTGACAAGAAGGTCAACGAGGTCACCCCGAAACTCTTCGCCCGCTACCCGAGCGCTGCCGCGTACGCCGCCGCAGACCGGGGCGAGATGGAGGAGCTGATCCGGCCCACCGGCTTCTACCGCAACAAGACCGACTCACTGCTCAAGCTCGGTCAGGCCCTCCTCGACCGGTACGACGGCACGGTCCCGGGTCGGCTCGTCGACCTGGTGACGCTCCCCGGCATCGGCCGCAAGACCGCCAACGTGATCCTGGGCAACGCCTTCGACGTCCCGGGCATCACTGTCGACACGCACTTCCAGCGGCTGGTCCACCGGTGGCGGCTGACCACCGAGACCGACCCGGTCAAGATCGAGCACGCGATCGGCGCCATGTACGACAAGCGCGACTGGACCATGCTCTCGCACCGGATCATCTTCCACGGGCGACGGGTCTGCCACGCCCGCAAGCCGGCCTGCGGTGCCTGCACGCTCGCGAAGCTCTGCCCTTCGTACGGCACCGGGCCGACCGAGCCGGCGGCCGCCGCCAAGCTGCTCAAGGGCCCTCGGGCGCGCGACCTCGCGGTGGCTGCCGGGGTCGATCCGGAGCTGGTCCCGGCGCAGGCGATCGCGGCGGAGGTGCCGTGAACCGCCGACGCCTCGCCCTCGCCGTCCTGCCGCTGCTGCTGGCGGCCACCGGTTGCACCAGCGGCGCGGCCGACGACGAGCCAGCCCCCCGCCCGGCCGCCGCCGAGCGTCCGTCCCCGTTCCGGGACTGCGCCGCGCTGAGCACGGCACCCACTGCCGCGGCACAGGGCTCCGGGACGGCGACCCCGGCAACGGCGATCCCGGCGTCGCCCGGCTCAGGCCCGACGGCCCCCGGAACGCCCGGCCCGACGGCCCGCGCCGCTGGCGGGTCGGCGCTGCCGGAGCTGACGCTCTCCTGCTTCACCGGCGGTGCCCCGGTCGTGCTGCGGGAGGTGGCCGGGCCGGCGGTGATCAACGTGTGGGCTTCCTGGTGCCCGCCGTGCCGCAAGGAGCTGCCCGCCTTCCAGCGCCTCAGCGAGCGGGCCGCCGGTCAGCTCCAGGTGGTCGGGGTCAACAGTCGGGACAGCCGGGGCGGCGCCCAGTCCATCGGTGAGGACTTCGGCGTCCGGTTCCCGATCCTTGTGGACCAGGGCGAGGCGCTCCAGCGCGAGCTGAAGCGCAACGCGATTCCGCTGACCCTCTTCGTCGACGCCGACGGTCAGGTCCGGCACATCGACGCCAGCGGCGCTCTCGACGACGCGAAGCTCGCCAAGCTGGTCGGCCAGCACCTGGGCCTGGCGGTGCCGGCGTGACCCGTCGGCCCCCTGAGTGGATCGAGCCGTTGCTGACCCGGCTGGGCACCGCCCGCGCCGAGGACTTCACCAGGCTGGTCACGCCCGCCGAGGGCGGTCGGGAGAGCGCCGTGCTGGTGCTGCTCGGCGAGCAGCCCGGCGCGGGCCCCGACGTGCTGGTCCTGCAACGCGCCGCCACCCTGCGCAACCACGCCGGCCAGCCCGCCTTTCCCGGTGGTGCGGCCGACCCGGAGGACGCCGACGTCCGCGCCACCGCCCTGCGTGAGGCGAACGAGGAGGTGGGCCTCGACCCGGCCAGCGTGACAGTGCTGGCCGAGCTGCCGAAACTGTGGATCCCGGTCAGCGACTTCGTGGTCACGCCCGTGCTGGCCTGGTGGCACGACCCGCACCCGGTGCACCCACGGGAGCCGGCCGAGGTGGCTCACGTCGCCCGCCTGCCGGTCAGCGAGCTGGTCGATCCGGCCAACCGACTGTTGGTCCGGCACCCGAGCGGCTGGATCGGGCCGGCGTTCTCGGCGCGCGGGATGCTCGTCTGGGGTTTCACCGCCGGGGTGCTCGCCACCCTGCTCGAGATGGGCGGCTGGGCCCGTCCGTGGTCGCGCGGCCGGGTGGTGGAGCTTCCGCCGACCGGTGCCACACCGGCCCCGTCCGCCGGCACCGACGAGGCTGACGAGAACGCCCTGCGCTGACCGCACGGTCACCATCCGCAAGCGATGGTCATCCGGTGGGCACACTGCCCGTACGCTTGACCCGTGTCCGTCGTGGATCTCGTCCTGCTGCTGCTCATGCTCGTGTTCGCGATCAGCGGATACCGCCAGGGTTTCGTCATCGGCGTCACGTCGTTGTCCGGCTTCTTCCTGGGTCTGCTGCTGGGTCTCCAGCTCGGGCCGCTGTTCGCCAGACAGTTCGTCGACGCCGGCACCCGTGTGCTGATCTCGCTGGTGGCCATCTTCGGGCTGGCAGTTGTCGGGCAGGCACTCGCCGGTTGGCTCGGCTCGCACCTGCGTAAGACGATCACCAGCGACGTCGGCAAACGGGCCGACGACGTCGGTGGGGCGCTCGTCTCGCTGTTCGCGGTGCTCCTGCTCGCCTGGCTGGTCGCCGTGCCGCTCGGCTCGTCCTCGGTGCCCTGGCTCGCTGCCTCGGTCCGCAACAGCGCGTTGATCACGGTGGTCAACCAGGTTCTGCCGGAGCAGGCCCAGCAGCTGTCCACGGCGCTGGAGGACACCGTCGACACCGACGGGTTCCCGGACGTCTTCGGTGACCTCGCGCCCACCCGGGCCCGGCAGGTCGATCCGCCGGACCCGGCTCTGGCCGGCTCGCAGGTGGTGGTCAGCGGTCAGCAGTCGGTGGTGAAGGTGCTCGGCTCCGCGCCCAGCTGCTCACGCCGGATCGAGGGCTCCGGCTTCGTGTACGCGGACGACCGGGTGATGACCAACGCGCACGTGGTGGCCGGCACCCGTTCGGTCGCCGTGGAGCTGGGCGGCGAGCGGTACGACGGCAAGGTGGTGGTCTACGACCCGAACCGGGATCTGGCGGTGCTGCTCGTGCCCGGGCTGCCCGGGCCGTCCCTGCGGTTCGCCGCCGGCAACGCGGGCAGCGGCTCCGACGCCATAGTGCTCGGCTTCCCGCTCGACGGCCCGTACAACGCGCAGTCGGCGCGGGTCCGGGACGTCGACCGGATCAAGGGACCGGACATCTACTCGTCCAGTGAGGTGACCCGGGAGATCTACACGATCCGGGCGCTGGTTCGCAGCGGCAACTCGGGCGGTCCGCTGCTCTCCGCCAACGGCCTGGTGCTCGGCGTGATCTTCGCGGCGGCGTCCGACGACCCGAACACCGGCTTCGCCGTGACGGCGGCCGAGGCCCGCCCGGTGGCGTTGGCCGGTGCCGAACGCAACCGGCAGGTCGCCACCGGTGAGTGCACCTGAGCGTCGCTGCGCGGCCAGCTCAGCCCTGAGCCGGCAGGGGGCGACGCCCGACGGTCGGTAGCTTCGCCCGTCCCCACCGCAGCCCCCGGTCCAGCACGGCACGGGCCATGATCGCGACGCACGTGCCGCCGTTGAGGAAGGACGCCACCACGTCGCTCGGGTGGTGCATTCCCCGGTACATCCGGGTCACCGCCACGCCCAGCGGCACCATCAGCAGCAGCGTCCACCAGGCGACCTTCGCGCCGGTGCTCCGTGCCCGCAGCGCCAGCAGCACGGCGATGCCGACGTAGAGCGCCACCGCCGCCGAGGTGTGCCCGGACGGAAAGCTCGACGTCGGTGGCGAGACGTCCATGTGCTCCACAGCCGGCCGCCGCCTGTCGATTGCCAGCGTGGTCAGCAGGAATACCAGTGCCTGGGCGGTCACCGCCGCGCACAGGAACAGCGGCTCGCGCCAGCGCTTCAGCCAGAGCCGCAGCGCCAGCGCCACCAGCACCGTGACCGCGACGATCATCTGGGTGCTGGCCAGCGTGCTGAACACCAGCGAAACGTTGTTCCAGTCGCCGGTGCGGTCGGCGGCCAACTCCCGGTTCACCGCGTCCTCCACGGTGAACGGCCAGGTCCGGGCGAACACCCGAGTGACCAGCACCCCGAGCAGCACCATGAGCCCGAGCAGGAGGGACACCGGCAGCAGCACCCGCCGGAGGATCTGGACCACGGTCTCGGACATGAATCGGCCAGTACCCGGCCGGCCGCGTCGTCACTCCTCAGGCTGCCCCCGGATGCCGCTCGACCTCGGGAGCGATGCCGTCGCGGGTCGGTCGGACCGGCCGGAGACCTGTGTGTGCCCGCCAACTGGTGAACGCGGCGGTGGTAGCCGCGACCACCGCCACACCGAGCAGCCATCCACCCACCACGTCACTGGTGAAGTGCACGCCCAACGTCACCCTGCTCAGCCCGGTCACCACTGTGAGCAGGACCGCCGCCACCCAGAGCGCGGCCCGCGCCAAACCCCGCCCGGTGTACGGCAGCAGCACCAGCAGCAGCACCCCGGCGGCCAGGGTGGCGTTCAGCGCGTGCCCGGAGGGGAACGAATAACCGGCGGCCCGAGCCACCGGGTCCAGCAACTCCGGCCGGTCCCGGCCGACCAGCAACTTGAGCAGCGGACCGATCAACCCGCCGACGACCATTGTGGTGGCCGCCCAGAGGGCCAGCCGGCGGGCTCCCCGGCGCAGCAGCAGGACCACCAGGAGCAGGGCGACGGCGCGCAGTGGCATCGGTGCGAACACCTCGGTCCAGACCCGCATCAGCATGACCCACGCCGGGTGATCCTGGGCGTAGCTGTGCAGCGCGTCGGTGACCGCCGCGTCCAGCCGGTGCAGTGGCGCCCAGGCACCGAGCACCAGCAGTGTGAGCAGCGCGAACGGCACCAGCACCAGGAACGCCGCCGTCGCGGCGAGAGTGAGCCGCAGACCCAGCGCATGGTCCGGGTCGAATCGGCGGCGCCGCCAGGACGGCTGGCCGGTGGGGGCGAGGGTGGGCGGCCGGTGCGTACTCATGGGTCCGTTCTACCCGGCCGGGCGGCCGGTCAGGCCTGCCGGCCGGTCACGATCAACGGGTCCGCTGACGCAGCCGGCGCACCATCAGGGCCGCGCCGCCGACCAGAGCGACGAGGAGCACGACAGTGGTCCACAGCTGCTCCGGCGCGGAGGTGTCCTGACCGCCCGCCGCCCGAGCCGTCCAGCGGCTGTGCTGACCGGATGCGGCGAGACCGAGTGGATCGCTACCGGCGCCGGCCACCGGATCGTCGTCGACCGAGCCGGGCGCCGGACCGAAACCGGTGACGCCCGGCGACGTCTGGTCGTCCAGCGGGTTGGCGGTCACCGACGGCACCTGAGCGGTCAACGCGGCCACCGGGTCGACCACCCCGTACCCGAAGCGGTCGTCCCGCCCGGTCGGGCCCAGGTCACGGGCGGTGGCCAACAACCGGTTGACCACCTCACCCGCGGGCATCTGCGGATAGCGGGACCGGACCAGCGCGGCGGTCGCCGCCACCAGTGGCGCGGCGAAGCTGGTGCCCTGCACCCGCCAGTACCCGCCGGGAGGCTTGGCGCCGACCAGGCCGCTGGCGGGAGCGGTGAGCACCGTCGCCCGGCCGGTGATCGAGCCGGACCACAGGTTGTCGCTGCTGCGTTCGAGACCGGACACCGCGATCACACCAGGCTCCCGAGCCGGGTACCAGACCTTGGTGCTGGTGGAGGTGGCCAGGTTGCCGGTGCAGGCGATCACGACCACGTCCCGGACGAATGCGTAGTCCAGGGCGGCGGCCAGGGCCGGGCTGTCACCGCTACCGCCCAGCGACAGGTTGATCACACGGGCGCCGTTGTCGACCGCCCAGCGGACCCCCTGGGCGACGATCAGCGCGTCGTCGTACCGATTCTCCTCGTCCAGCACGCGGACCGGCAGGATCCGGGCGTCCGGTGCGAGACCGACCACGCCCCGCTTGTCGTCGTTGCGCCCTGCGATCAGGCCGGCGACAGTGGTGCCGTGACCCACCGGGTCCGGGCCCGGCGCACCACCGGGGCCGACCAGGTCCTTGCCGGGCAGCACCTGGCCGACGAGGTCGGGGTGGTTGCCGTCCACTCCGGAGTCGACCACCGCCACCGTCACTCCCCGGCCGGTCGAGCTGCGCCACGCCGTCTCGGCCTGCAACTCGTCGAGCTGCCACTGCTCGTCGCGGACCTGGTCGGTGCGGGCGACGGCGTCACCGGGGGCGAACGCCATCGGCGCGCCGGCGAGCTGTCCACCGTTGGTGGGCGCGGCGACCGGCACGGCTGCCGCGGTCGGCGCCACGACAGCAAGCGCCGCTGCCACGCCGAGCAGCGCCCCGCCGGTCGCTCGTCGGGCCGCTGACGGACCGCTGTACCGCACCCCAGTCACATACCCAGCCATTCATCCCGACGGAACCATGACGATCGGAGATTACCGGTATCCCCACCCGTCACGGGAAGAACCGGCGAGTCAGGTCATTGCGGTGGCAGTTGTGCCAGCTGAACAAGGCGTACGCCCTCCCGCCGGGTGACCAACCGACCACGCCCCGGCGGCAGCGGTCCGGGTCGCACCGGCCCGACGAGTGCGCCCTCCTCGGGGCTGCCCGCCATCACCAGGCCGGCCGTGGACAGCTCCCGCAGGCGCTGCACGATCGGCTCGTACTGGGCCCGGCTCGCCCCACCGGAACGGCGGGCCAGCACCAGGTGCAGCCCGATGTCCCGGGCGTGCGGCAGGTGCTCCTCCAACGCGCGCAACGGGTTCGCCGGCCCGGCCGCCACCAGGTCGTAGTCGTCCACCAGCACGAACAGCTCCGGCCCGGACCACCAGGACCGGTCCCGCAGCTGCTGCGGGGTGACCTCCGGCCCGGGAGCCCGCCGCTCCAGGTAACCGGCGGCCGACTCGACCAGGTCAGCGGTGTGTGCCGCCGCGGTGCCGTACCCGATCAGGTGTGGCGTCTCGATGGCACCGAGCAGGCTGCGCCGGTAGTCGACGAGGATCACCCGGGCCTGCTCGGGAGTGAACCGGGTGATGATCGACGTGGCCAGCGCGCGCAGGAACGACGACTTGCCGCACTCCGAGTCCCCGAAGACCACGAAGTGCGGCTCGGTGGCGAAGTCGAGCAACACCGGTCGCAGGTCCGCCTCCGCGATCCCGATCGGCAGCCGCAGCCCGGTCGTCGAGGTGAGGTCCAGATCGGCGTACGGCAGCACCGGCGGGAGCAGCCGCACCCGGGGCGCCGGGGCACCCGCCCACCCATCGGCGGCCCGCTTGACCAGGTCGGCTGTGTCTCCACCGGCGGTCCCGAGCTGGGGCAGCGCGGTGAGGAAGTGCAGGCCCTCCGCGGTCACGCCTCGGCCGGAGCGCTCCGGCACGTTGGCTGCCGCGCGCCGGGCCACCAACGAGTCGGCCGGGTCACCGAGGCGCAACTCCAGCCGGGAGCCGAACAGGTCCCGGATCGCGGGGCGGAAATCCAGCCAGCGCAGCCCGGTGGCGACCACGTGCAGCCCGTACGACAGGCCCCGGGTGGCCAGATCGGTGACGAGTGGCTCCAGGTCGTCGTACTCGCCGCGGATGGTGGTCCACCCGTCGATCACCAGGAACACGTCGCCGTACGGGTCGGTGCCCGGCTGGCCCACCGTCCCCGCTGCCGCCCGGCGCTGCCGGTAGGCGGCCATCGACTCCACGCCCAACTCGGCGAAGCGGCGTTCCCGGTCGACCAGCAGGGTGGTCATCTCGCCGACCGTGCGTCGTACGGCGGTCGGGTCGGCGCGGCCGGTCACCCCGCCGACGTGCGGAAGGTCGCGCAGCGCGGCCAACCCGCCGCCACCGAAGTCGAGGCAGTAGACCTGCACCTCGGCCGGTGTGTGGGTGAGCGCCAGCGCGCAGATCAGCGTGCGCAGGGCTGTGGACTTGCCGCTCTGCGGCGCACCGACCACAGCGACGTGCCCGGCAGCGCCGTCCAGTGCCAGCCAGAGCAGGTCCCGGCGCTGCTCCAGTGGTCTGTCCACCACCGCCATCGGCACGCCGAGTGCCCCGTGCAGCTCAGGGTTGCCAACTGTCAGCCCGCGTTTCGGGTGCACCTCGACCGGACCGAGCAACTCGTCCAGGGCCGGCGGCTGGCCGAGCGGCGGGAGCCAGACCTGGTGCGCCGGCGGGCCCTGCCCAACGAGCCGGTCCACCAGCAGGTCGAGCAGCGTCCTGGTGCCCTCCTTCTCCGCTACGACGGGCACCACCGGGACCGCCGGCTCGGGCACCGGTACGACGTGGGTGGTGAAGGTCAGCAGCCGCGCACCCCCCTCGGCGTTGACGCCGCCCGGCGCGGCCCGACGGCGGACGGCCCCGGAGACGTACGCGGCCTTGAACCGGGCCAGCGGGTCGGTGCCGGCACGCAGGTAGCCGTGGCCCGGTGAGCGGGGCAGCTCGTGCGCGTCCGCCACGCCGAGCACCGTCCGGGACTCCAGCGCCGAGAAGGTGCGCAACCCGATCCGGTACGAGAGGTGGGTGTCCAACCCGCGGAGCCGGCCCTCCTCCAGGCGCTGGCTGGCGAGCAGCAGGTGCACGCCGAGAGACCTGCCCAGCCGGCCGATCTGCACGAACAGGTCGATGAAGTCGGGCTTGGCGGAGAGCAGCTCCGAGAATTCGTCGCAGATCAGCAGCAACGACGGCAGCGGGGCGAGAGGGCTGCCGGCCGCCCTGGCCCGCTCGTAGTCGCGCACGCTGGCGAAGTTTCCGGCCCGCCGCAGCAACTCCTGGCGGCGGACCAACTCACCGTTGATCGCGTCCACCATGCGATCGACCAGGGGCAACGCGTCGGCCAGATTGGTGATCACGGCTGCGGTGTGCGGCAGCCTGTCGAACGAGGTGAAGGTGGCGCCACCCTTGAAGTCGACGAGCACGAAGTTGAGCTGCTCGGAGCTGTGCGTGGCGGCGAGCCCCAGTACCAGCGTGCGGAGCAGCTCCGACTTGCCGGAGCCGGTCGCCCCGATGAGCAGGCCGTGCGGGCCCATGCCGTCCTGGGCGGACTCCTTGAGGTCCAGCTCGATGGCGCCGCCGTCCGTGCCCACGCCGATCGGCACCCGCAACCGGTCCCGTGCCGAACGCGGCAACCAGCCCTGTTCCGCGGTGAAGCTCTCCGGGTCACCGAGACCGAGCAGCTCGGGGAGGCCCAGGTCGGCCTGGAACGGGGCGTCCGGCCCTCTGGCCGCGCCGGCGAGCCGCAGCGGCGCTAACCGTCGGGCGACCGCCTCGGCGTCGGCCAGCTCCACCTGGTCGGCGGTGCCCACCTCGGCGTGCCCGTCGGACGACAGCGAGTGCAGCCGCCGGCCGTGCAGCTCCAGCAGCAGCGCGTACCGGTCCAGCAGTCGGGGCGGCGGGGTGTCCAGGTCCAGCACTGTGACCGCGTCGATGCCGCCGTCGCCGGTCAGGTCACTGGCACCGGTCAGGTCGCCGCCGTCGAGGACCACCACCACGTGCGGGCCGTCGGTGGCCGGGCCGGCAGGGCTGAACCGGGACCGGGTGGCCAGCACGTCGGCCAGCAGCGACTCCAACTCGGCGGCCGAGCTGGTGACCAGGCGTACCGGGCCGAGCGCGTCGGTGCGGCCGGGATGGTGAGCGTGCGGGAGCCACTTCACCCACTCCCAGCAGGCGCGGCGCTCCGGCCCGGCGCAGACCGCGACGAGCAGCTCGTCGGGGGCGTGGAAGACCGCCAGCTGGGTCAGCACGGCCCGGACCAGCGCCTGCGCCGCCGGGTCGCCGGTCGGTGGCCCGCCGGTGGTCGGGGTGGTCGCCCGGCCGCGGCCGGCGGATCGTACGTGCACCCGGGCGAAGCTGCGCAGCGACAGCGCCACCGGCAGGTCCGGCACCACGGAGTACGCGTCCAGGAAGCGGCGTAGCGCGCCGGCGGTCATCGGCTCGAGTTCCTCCAGCGGCCGGGTGACCGGTGGGACCAGTGGGGTGGCCAGTGTCTGCGGCCCGACGGCGACCCGCACCACAGCGAAATCGGGGTCGGCGGGGCGCCGCTCCCAGACCCGGTGGCTGTCCACCGTCGACCAGAGCCGGCCCGGATCCGGGTGCCGGTAGTAGAGCCCGGCCCGTTGCTGGCCCGCGGTCCGCCGGACCCGCCGCCGCAGCGTGGCCAGGTGGCGTAGGTACTCCCTGCGGGCGGCCATCATCTCGGACTTCTTCGGGGTGCCGGAGGCGCTGCCCCAGGACGTCACGAGCATCGCCAACGAGGAGAGCCCGAACATGCCGCCCACCACGTACGAGTAGGCCCCGCCGCCCCGGCCGAACATCATCGCCATCGCGACAGTGCCGCCGAGCATGGGCAGCAGCATGAGCATCTGCTGCCACCGCCCGCCGGTCACCACGGGGATCTCCGGCGGTGCGTCGACCGACAGCTCACCGGCGGGAATCTCCGGCGCTGGTCGACGCGGTGGCCGCTTGATGACGACTGTGGACACTCGGCCTCCTGACAGCGCTGGGTAACCCGAGCCTGGCTCATGGTAGGTAAAGTCCACTCGTCCGCGCAGCCTCCGATCCCCCTCGATATGGAGACCAGTCGATGACTACCGGGCTGGCACGCGTCACCATCAGCGCGCCGCAACGACGGGTGGACGTCGCCCTGCCGGAGCAGGTACCCCTGGCCGAGCTGCTGCCCGACGTGCTCCGGCACGCCGGTGTCGGGCTCGCCGACGACGGCGAGCAGCACGGCGGTTGGGTGCTCCGCCGCACCGACGGGGCGTTGCTGGTGACCGCACAGGCGCTGCTGCCGCAGGGAGTCCGCGACGGTGAGGTGCTGTACCTCGTGCCGGCCCGCGCGCACTGGCCCGAGTTGGAGTACGACGACGTCATCGAGGCGATCGCCGACGGTGCTCGCCGCCGCGGCGGCGCCTGGTCGCCCACCGCCACCCGGGCAGCCGGTCTGGCCGGTGCCTCCGTCCCGCTCGCGGTCGGCCTGCTCGCGCTGCTCGCCGGCGGCCCGACGCACCGAGCCGGTTGGCTGGCGGCCGTCACTGTGGCACTGGTGCTCACGGTGGCCGGCACTGTCGCCTCCCGCGCCAACGGCGACGGCGCCGCCGGGGCGACGCTCGGCGGCTACGCGCTGCCCTACGCGTTCACGGCCGGTGCCCTGGCCGTCGGCTCCGGCGACCCGGTCGGGCCGATCGGCCCGGCCCGCTGGGTCGGCGCTCCCGAACTGCTGGCCGGCTCGGTAGCGCTGCTGCTGGCGGCGTTGATCGGTCTCCTCGGGGTGGCCAGTCGACTGCGGGTCTTCGTGGCCGGTGTCACTGTCGGCCTGATCGGCGCGGCGGCCGCGCTCGGTGGACTGCTGATGACCACGGCCGGTACGGCGGCGGTTCTGCTCAGCGCACTGGTCTTCGCCGTCGGCGTGATCCCGCTGCTGGCCATCCGACTGGGCAAGCTGCCCCTGCCGCCGATCACCCTGCCGGCCGCCACCTCCGCGGAGGAGCCGGCGCGGGTGCGGGACCTGCCGGACCAGGGCCGGGTGCACGCTGCGGTGATCCGCACCGAGGAGACGCTCACCGGGATGCTGATCGGCCACGCGCTGCTGGTGGTGGCCACAGCGGGCGTACTCGTGATCGTCGGTGGCACCGCCGGTCGGGTGCTGGTGGCGGTCACCTCGGCCGTGCTGCTGCTGCGGTCGCGGCTGTTCGTGGCGCTGCGACACCGGGTGCCGACGGTGCTCGCCGGGCTGGCCGGCTACGCGGCGCTGGGTGCCGTGCTGGTCGGCCGGGCCGACGAGACCGGGCGGTTGGTGCTGGTTCTGGGCGGGGCGGCGCTGGCCCTGGTGGCGGTCGCCAGCGGCACCGGGTACGCCCGCCGGCCGGTCTCGCCGTACCTCGGGAGGGTTGCGGACCTCACCGACACGGCCCTGGTGGTCGCCGTGGTGCCGATCGCCTGCGCGGTGCTCGACCTCTACGAACGGGCCCGAGGGTTGCTCGGATGAGCGACCCTCGGGCCCGGTGCGTCAGCAGTCGTCAGTGGGCGGATTCGCCGCGCGCCTCGGCGTCGCGGGCCCGCTTGTAGGAGGCGTGGATCTCGGCCTCGGCCTCGGTGCGGCCGACCCAGGTCGCGCCCTCCACCGACTTGCCGGGCTCCAGGTCCTTGTAGACCTCGAAGAAGTGCTGGATCTCCAGGCGGTCGAACTCGCCCAGGTGGTGGATGTCGCGCAGGTGCTCCTGGCGGGGGTCCTCGTAGGGCACGCAGAGGACCTTGTCGTCCCCGCCCTTCTCGTCGGTCATCCGGAACATGCCGATGGTGCGGCAGCGGATCAGACAGCCCGGGAAGGTCGGCTCGGGGACCAGCACGAGGGCGTCCAGCGGGTCGCCGTCCTCGCCCAGAGTGCCCTCGATGAACCCGTAGTCGGCCGGGTACTGGGTGGAGGTGAAGAGGGTGCGGTCCAACCGGATCCGGCCGGTCTTGTGGTCCACCTCGTACTTGTTCCGGTGACCTTTGGGGATCTCAACCGTCACGTCGAAATCCATCTGCACGCTCCCTCGTCTGCCCACGCTGGCTAACGGAACCACTGGCGGCCCCTCCGGACAGGTGAATGCCCACCCGCCGACTCCGGCCGCCGCATAGTCTTCGGACCGAAGTAGTGTCACCCAAGCCGATTTTCGCTGGGGGAGGAGGGGGTCGTGGGGAGGGAAGATTCACACTACCGCCCGGACGGGGGCTCCGCGCACGGTACCGGACGATCCGGCTCCGGCAGTGCCAAGGGGCGGGTCCCGGTGCCGGAGGCGCACCTTCCACGGGCTCCCGAAGCACCGACCCCGGCACCGGAGACGGTGCCCGAGCGGCCCCCGCCGCTGCCCTGGCGCCCACCGGTCGGCCCGGCGTCGCCCGCTCCGAACGCGGGTCACTTCCCGGTGGCCGGCGGTGAGCAACCGGTGAGCGGCCCGCCACGCGGCAGTGCCACGGTCCCGGTCAGCCCTGCGCCGGTCAGCCCGTCGTTCGGTCCCGGGCCGACCGCCCCCACACCGGGCGGGGTCCCCCCGGTGGGCCCGCCGATCTCCGCGTTGCCGGCACCCGCCGACGCCGCGCCCGCACCCGCCGCGCCGCGCCGCCGGAGGCGGCTGCCGGTGGTGCTGGCCGCCGTGCTCCTGCTGGTGCTCGCCGGCGTCGGAGTCGTGATCACCCGTCCCGGCCCGGTCGCCGGATGGTTGGGCGACGACGCCGGGTCCGGGCCGAACGCGGTCGGCGTGACTCCGGAACCTGCCCCGTCGGACGTGCTGGGCGGCCCGGATTCCAACGCCCCGCTGCCCACCCCGGACGGGGTTCGTGCCGTGCTCGATCCACTGGTCGGCGTCGCCGCCTTGGGCGACCGGGTGAACGTCTCAGTCGCCGACGTGATCACCGGTCAGACGCTGTTCGCCAAGGGGGCGGACGACGGCACAGTGCCCGCCTCGGTGACGAAGCTGGCGACAGCCGTGACAGTGCTGGCGGCCCGCGGGCCCGGCTACCGGATTCCCACCCGTGCCGTGGCCGGCGCGAAGGCCGGCGAGGTGGTGATCGTCGGGGGCGGCGACCCGACCCTCGCGATCAACAAGAAGGGTTACTACCCGGGCGCGGCGCGCCTCGACGACCTGGCCGCCCAGGTGCGTACCGCGCTCGGCGGCACGGCCCCGACCAGCGTCACCGTCGACGGTTCGGTCTACTCCGGCCCGGTCTACGGCCCTGGCTGGGACGACGACATCCCCACCGGCGGTTCGGGCGGCGCGGTGACCGCGTTGATGACCGACGGCGCGCGTACCGACCCGGGCGTCGAGCACGGGTCCGCCCCGCGGTTCGCCGAGCCGGACCTCGCCGCAGGCAAGGCGTTCGCCCGGTTGCTCGGGGTGCCGACCGACTCGGTGAAGCGGGGCGCGGCCCCGCCTCAGGCGGCGGCCGGTGCCAGCCCGGTACCCGGTACCGAACTGGGCGTGGTGCAGTCCCCGCCGATGATTCGTCTGGTCGACGTCATGATCAGCGAGAGCGACAACCTGGTGGCCGAGGCGCTCGCCCGGCAGGTCGCGTTGGCCCGCGGTCAGCCCGCCTCGTTCGACGGTGGCGCCGCCGCCATGGACGCCGAGGTGGCGGAGCTGGGCCTGCCGGCCGACGAGATCAGCGTCTCCGACGGCAGCGGCCTGTCCCGGCTCAACCGGATCAGCCCGTCGCTGCTGACCGATCTGATCCGCTTGGCCGCCAGTCCGGACCACCCGGAGCTGGCCGGCGTCTTCGGTGGTCTGCCGGTGGGCGGTTGGTCCGGCACCCTGAACGAGCGCTACCGCACCGCTGCGGGCACCGCCGCGGGCGCGGGCAGCGTCCGGGCCAAGACCGGCACCCTGACCGGGGTGCACTCCGTCGCGGGCCTGGTCACCACCGCCGATGGTCGGCTGTTGACCTTCGCGGTACTCACCGACAAGGTGCCGGGGGACCGGGACACCGCCCAGCCGGCCCTGGACCGGATCGCCGCAGCGCTGGCCGGTTGCGGCTGCGGCTGACCGTCGCCGGTTCGGGAGTGACGCTGTCGCCATCGGCGTCGATCGAGGGCGCGAGCCCGGGCCGGGGTGTCGCGGCGCGGGTACGGTGGGTTCATGGCGCAGTTCGTGGACTGGGATCTGGCCGCCGCCACCGCGGGGGCGTTGAGCAAGTCTGGCCCCCGCGTGTCGTACGCGGAAGCCACCGACGTGGTCGGCGACCTGCGCCGGCTGACCGACGAGGCGGCCGGGCACGTGGCCGACTACACGGGGTTGCGGGCGCAGGTGTCGCATCCGCCGGTCCGGGTGGTCGATCGCCGCGACTGGGCCGCTACCAACATCGCCGGTCTCCGCGAGGTGATCACTCCGCTGGTGAGTCGGCTCTCCGGCGACAAGCAACCGGGCGCGTTGACCGAGGCGATCGGGTCCCGGCTCACCGGGGTGCAGGCCGGGACGGTGCTGGCCTACCTCTCCGGCCGGGTGCTCGGCCAGTACGAGGTCTTCTCGGCTGACCCGGGCCAGTTGCTGCTGGTCGCACCGAACATCGTCGAGGTGGAGCGCAAGCTCGGCGCCGACCCTCGGGACTTCCGGCTCTGGGTGTGTCTGCACGAGGTCACCCACCGCACCCAGTTCACGGCCGTGCCGTGGATGCGTGCCTATTTCCTCAGCGAGGTGCAGGCGTTCGTCGACGCCTCGTCCAGCGGAAGTGAGCACCTGGTCGAGCGGTTGCGGCGCGGGGTGGCCACGTTGTCCGACGCGGTCCGTGATCCGGAGAGCCGCACCAGCGTGCTGGACATCGTGCAGACCCCGGCGCAGCGGGCCGTACTGGACCGGCTCACCGCGTTGATGACCCTGCTGGAGGGGCACGCCGAGTTCGTGATGGACGGCGTCGGCCCGCAGGTGATCCCGAGCGTGGAGCGGATCCGGGCGTCGTTCAACCGACGCCGGGAGGCGGGCAACCCGCTGGAGAAGGCGATCCGCCGGCTGCTCGGCGTGGACGTCAAGATGCGCCAGTACGCCGAGGGGCGCAAGTTCGTGCACGGGGTGGTGGAACGCGTCGGCATGGACGGGTTCAACTCGATCTTCAACTCACCGCTGACCCTGCCTCGACTGTCGGAGTTGGGTGACCCGGACGCCTGGGTCGCCCGGGTGCACGGCCCGGCCGGCACCATCCCGGCCGCTGGCTGACCACCCGCCGGTGGCCGCGCTCGCTCCGCCGGTGGCCGCGATGCGGGTGGCGGTCCGCCGCGCCCTGACCGGTCTGCCGTCCGGCGGCCCGGTGCTGGTCGCCTGCTCCGGTGGCGCCGACTCGCTCGCGCTCGCGGCGGCCACCGTCTTCGTGGCGCCGCGGCTGGGCCGCGCCACGACGCTCGTCACCGTCGACCACGGCTTGCAGGACGGCTCCGCGGAGCGCGCCGAAGCGGTGGCCACCTGGGGGCGAGGGGTCGGGTTCGCGTCGGCGACGGTGGTCCGGGTGGAAGTGGCCGGGCGTCCGGGCGGGCCGGAGGCGGCCGCCCGCGAGGCCCGCTACCAGGCGCTGACCGAGGCGGCCCGGCAGCAGAACGCCGTCGCGGTGCTCACCGGGCACACCCGCGACGACCAAGCGGAGACGGTGCTGCTCGCGCTCGCCCGGGGCGCCGGCCCACGAGGGCTGGCCGGGATGCCCGCCCGGCGCGACCTGGGCGGTGTGCCGCTGCTGCGTCCGCTGCTGGAGATCGGTCGGGAGCAGACGCGCGCCGCCTGCGCCGTCCTCGGCCTGAACCCGTGGCAGGACCCGCACAACAGCGACCCGTCGTACGCCCGGTCGAGGGTGCGAAGCGACCTGCTGCCGGCGCTGGTGCGGGCGCTCGGGCCGGGCGTGGTGGACAACCTGGCGCGTACCGCCCGGTTGGTGGCCGCCGACAACGCCGCGCTCGACGAGTTGGCGGGGACGGCGCTGGCGGCGGCCCGGTGCCCCGACGGAGGGCTGTCAGTACCGGCGCTGCTCGGCCTGGTACCCGCCGTACGCGGCCGGGTGCTGCACTCCTGGGCTCGCGAGTTGGGCGCGCTGCCCGGTGCCCTGTCGCACCGGCACGTCGCCGCTCTGGACGCCCTGGTGACCGATTGGCACGGTCAGGGCCCGGCCGACCTGCCCGGCGGTGTCCGGGTGCTCCGCCGTGACGGGCGGCTGGCATCCGTGCGCCCCGCCTGACCTGCCCGGCCTCCTTTGCTCTGCTTCAACCCGCGCAACACCGCGGGCCGTCGGGTGTTTCCTGGAGTGAAGCAGAGCAAAGGCCGTGTCCGTGCTGCTCGGCCGGCCGGTCTCAGCCGCTGTGCGCCCGGTCCCGGAAGGTGGTCCGGTAGCTGTGCGGGGTGGCACCGACCCGGCGACTGAAGTGGTGACGCAACGCTGCCGCATCGCCGAAGCCGGACTGGTCGGCGACCGCCTCCACGCTCAACGGGGTTTCCTCCAGCAACCGCCGGGCGAGCAGCACCCGCTGGTTGGTGAGCCAGTCGTGCGGGGTGGTGCCGGTCTCGGCGCGGAACCGGCGGGCGAACGTGCGAGGTGCCATGCCGGCGCGGGCGGCCAACTCCTCCACTGTGATCGTCCGGTCCAGGTGACCCATCAGCCACTCCAGCACCGGTTCGAGGGTGGGTGCCTCGGGCGCCTTCGGGATGGGCGCCTCGATGTACTGGGACTGACCGCCGTCGCGATGCGGCGGGACCACCATCCGCCGGGCCAGCCGGGTCGCGGTGGCCGAGCCGTGCTCCTGGCGGATCAGGTGCAGGCACGCGTCGATGCCGGCCGCCGTGCCGGCGCTGGTGAGCAACCGACCGTCCTGGACGTAGAGCGAGTTGCACAGCACCCGGGCGCGCGGGTGCCGGCGTTGCAGCTCGTCCACGTACCGCCAGTGGGTGGTGCACTCGCGGTCGTCGAGCAGCCCGGCCTCGCCGAGCAGGAAGGCTCCGGAGCAGACGCTGAACAGGTGCGCTCCGCGGGCGTCGGCCCGGCGGAGCGCGTCGAGCACCGGGCCGGGGACCGTGGTGCCCTGGCTGTGCGCGGGGATGGCCACCAGGTCGGCCTCGTCGACCGGGCCGAGGTCGGCGTGCGGGGTGAGGTGGAAGCCGGACGAGGTACGCACGGGAGCGCCGTCCGGGCTGCACACCTGGAAGCGGTAGGCGGGGAAACCGTCCGCTGTCCGGTCGGTGCCGAACACCTCGGCGAGCACGCCGAGCTCGAAGGGAGCGACCTGGTCGAGGGCGAGGACGGCAACGGACCGCAGCATGTGACGAGGGTAACCCGACAGGTGGCAGTAAATCGATGACCAATGGCATTCCTGCCACTGTCCGGTCGCTTCGTGAGGTCGCAGACTGGTCTCAGTCCGGTGCGCACCGGCGGCGAAACCGACAGCAATCATGCGAAAGCGAGCGCCGCCATGGAGTTCCTGTTCATCCTCCTGTTCCTCGTCCTCCTCGCTGCCGCCTCGGCGGCCGGCCTCACAGTCGACAGCCACGATTCGGCCGACTGGAAGCCGAGCGACGATGGCCGCCGCTGGCGGTCACGCACCAACTGATGTGATTAGCGTTGTTTGCGCAGAAAATCCTCGGCGGGACCGCGCCAAAAGGTGCGGCCCCGCCGACGGAGGCCATCCGACGTACGGCAGGCTAGGAGTCATGGCTGACGGCTCCTGGTACGACGCCGACATCGACCACGTGATCATCTCCGAGGCGCAGATCCGCGAGAAGACGGCGGAGCTGGCCAAGCAGGTCTCCGCCGACTACGCCCACGTGGGCGACGGGCTGCTGCTGGTGTGCGTACTCAAGGGCGCGGTGATGTTCATGGCGGACTTCGCCCGGGCGCTGGGCCGCAACGGCCCGCCGGCGGAGCTCGACTTCATGGCCATCTCGTCCTACGGCCAGGGCACCACCTCCTCCGGGGTGGTCCGCATCCTCAAGGATCTGGACCGGGACATCGCCGGTCGGCACGTGGTCGTCGTCGAGGACATCGTCGACTCCGGGCTCACGCTCTCCTGGCTGCTGCGCTACCTCGAGTCGCGCTCGGCGGCGAGCGTCGAGGTGGTCGCCCTGTTCCGCAAGCCGGACGCGGTGAAGGTGCCGGTTCCGGTGAAGTACGTAGGCTTCGACATCCCCACCGAGTTCGTGGTCGGGTACGGCCTCGACTTCGCCGAGCGCTACCGGGAGCTGCCGTACGTCGGGGTGCTCAAGCCCGAGGTCTACGCCCGCTCCTGACGCCGGGCCCGACCCGTCGCGACGGCCCGCCGGTCGACATGAGCTGTACTTGTATCGGCATCCATCAAGCCGACGTTCAGCGCGCTCTCAGCTGATGCGGTTACCGTGTAGCACGGTGGCCCGGAGGTTCCTCCGCGCTCGACCCTCTCGATCGCGTGACCGGGCGCTCGGGTGGCCGAGCCGGACTCCCCGCCACGCCGGCTTCCACCCGGACTCGCCGTACGTTGGCTGCGGGGCTGGTGGGCCTGCCCACGGGGCGTGTCGTCGATGTCGAAGGCGCGCAGAGTGCGGAGGCTCGCAGGTTCGCTGTTGGCGTACATGGTCTTTTGATGGTGCACGACTGCGGGGCTCGCAAGCTCACTCCTCGCGTACACGGTGTACCGTCGAATGACCGCGGCGCGGTAGTTTTCGCGCCTCGGGGTCGAGGCCGGCCCGCACGGCGGCTCCGGCCGCCGCTCAACGCGGCGACACCATCAGACGGTCAGGACGTCGATCAGGAGGATGCGGGCGCTCCGGCGCTCGACAACAGTATGGAACGTACGCGTTTCTTCCGCCGACCGGTGGTCTGGATCATCCTGGTCATCCTCGGCGCCGTTGTGCTCAGTCAGCTGTTCACCAGTGGTCCCAGCTACCACCGCGTGGACACTTCCGTTGCGCTCGATCAACTGCACACCGCCAAGATCAACAAGGTGGTCTTCCAGGACAAGGAGCAGACGCTCCAGCTGGACCTGGCCCAGAAGACCAAGTTCGGCAAGACCGAGACCAACAAGATCGAGGCCCAGTTCCCGTACCAGGCTGGCGACCAGATCTGGAACGAGGTGCTGGACGCCAAGGCGAACAACCGGGTCACCGGCCCGGCCGACGCCAAGGTCTCCTCGGACAGCATCTGGGTGAGCCTGCTGGTCAACCTGCTGCCGATCGCGCTGCTCGTGCTCCTGCTGCTGTTCTTCATGTCGCAGATGCAGGGCGGCGGCTCCCGGGTGCTCAACTTCGGCAAGTCCAAGGCCAAGATGATCACCAAGGACACTCCGAAGACGACCTTCGCGGACGTCGCGGGTGCCGAGGAGGCCGTCGAAGAGCTGTACGAGATCAAGGACTTCCTGCAGAACCCGGCCAAGTACCAGGCCCTGGGCGCCAAGATCCCGAAGGGCGTGCTGCTGTTCGGCCCGCCCGGCACCGGCAAGACGCTGCTGGCCCGCGCGGTCGCCGGCGAGGCCGGGGTGCCCTTCTACTCCATCTCCGGCTCCGACTTCGTGGAGATGTTCGTCGGCGTCGGCGCCAGCCGGGTCCGTGACCTGTTCGAGCAGGCCAAGACGAACGCCCCGGCGATCGTCTTCGTCGACGAGATCGACGCCGTCGGCCGGCACCGTGGCGCCGGCATGGGCGGCGGCCACGACGAGCGGGAGCAGACGCTCAACCAGCTGCTCGTCGAGATGGACGGCTTCGACACCAAGGGCGGGGTCATCCTGATCGCGGCCACCAACCGGCCGGACATCCTCGACCCGGCGCTGCTGCGTCCGGGCCGGTTCGACCGGCAGATCCCGGTGGACGCCCCCGACATGGAGGGTCGCAAGGCCATCCTGCGGGTGCACGCCAAGGGCAAGCCGTTCACGCCGGACGTCGACCTCGACGCGGTTGCTCGTCGTACGCCGGGCTTCAGCGGCGCCGACCTGGCCAACGTGATCAACGAGTCGGCCCTGCTCACCGCTCGCAAGGAGCAGCGGGCGATCTCCAACGACTCGCTGGAAGAGTCGATCGACCGGGTGGTCGCCGGTCCGCAGCGACGCACCCGGGTGATGAGCGACAACGAAAAGAAGATCACCGCGTACCACGAGGGTGGTCACGCTCTGGTCGCCTGGGCGCTGCCGCACGCCGCGCCGGTGCACAAGGTGACGATCCTGTCCCGTGGTCGCTCGCTGGGCCACACCCTGGTGCTCCCCACCGAAGACAAGTACACCCAGACCCGCGCCGAAATGATCGACACCCTGGCGTACGCGCTGGGCGGTCGCGCCGCTGAGGAACTGGTCTTCCACGAGCCGACCACCGGTGCCGGCAACGACATCGAGAAGGCCACCCAACTGGCCCGCGCGATGATCACCCAGTACGGCATGAGCTCCAAGCTCGGCGCGATCAAGTACGGCACCAGCGGGGACGAGCCGTTCCTCGGCCGCAACATGGGCCACGAGCGGGACTACTCGGACTCGGTGGCCGCCGAGATCGACGGCGAGATGCGGGCACTGGTCGAGCTGGCGCACGACGAGGCCTGGGAGATCCTGGTGGAATACCGGGACGTCCTCGACAACATCGTGCTGGAGCTGATGGAGAAGGAAACCCTCTCCACTGCCGACATGGCGCGGATCTGCTCCCGAGTGGTCAAGCGCCCGCCGCTGGCGCCGTACAACGGCTTCGGCAAGCGTCAGCCCTCCACCGAGCCGCCCGTGCTCACCCCTGCGGAGAAGGACAAGCTCAAGGCGCAGGCCCAGGCCGACGGCGCGCAGGCGTCGGTTGGCGGCGTGGCGCCGTCCAACAACTCGGACGGCACGCACTGAGCAAGGACCCGACGGCCAGCTCCCCACACCGGGAGCTGGCCGTCTCCGCGACCGAACCCGACGGCGACGACGAGCTGGACTACGTGGCCGCGCGGCTGATCAGCGGCAAACTGACCGGACGCCCCGTCGAGGACGCTGTCGACCTCGGCCGGATCGAGAAGGCCGTCCGGGAGATCCTGATCGCGGTCGGCGAGGACCCGGACCGCGACGGACTCCAGCAGACCCCGGCCCGGGTCGCCCGTGCGTACGCCGAACTCTTCGCCGGCCTGCGGGTCGACCCGGCCCAGGTGCTCAGCACCACCTTCGAGGCCAACCACGAAGAGCTGGTCATCGTCCGGGACATCGACGTGATGAGCCTCTGTGAGCACCACCTGCTGCCCTTCAGGGGCAGCGCGCACATCGGCTACATCCCCGGCCCCGACGGGCGGATCACCGGCCTGTCCAAGTTGGCCCGACTCGTCGAGGTCTTCGCCCGTCGTCCGCAGGTGCAGGAACGGCTCACGTCGCAGGTCGCCGACCTGCTGATGAGCAAACTCGCACCACGCGGCGTCGTCGTCGTGCTCGAATGCGAACACATGTGCATGGCGATGCGCGGCATCCAGAAATCCGGTGCCAAGACCATCACGTCGGCCGTACGCGGCATCCTGCAGTCCGACTCCAAGTCGCGGGCCGAGGCGATGGCGCTGATCATCCCCCGCTGACACCCCGACACACCACGGCCGGCCGACACCCATCCGGGACGGCCGGCCGTTGCGTTTCCCCACCCACCCCACGTTGTTCCGGCCGGGCGGCTTTCCGGCCCGGCCTGTCAGCCAGCGAGCAGCGCCAGCAGCAGGCCCGCCGTGGCCAGCACCGCCGGCACCAGGCACACCAACGCGCCGAAACGCACAGTACGGTCCAGCCGCTCGGCGGGGCTGACCCGGAACAACCGGCCAATGCCGATCCAACCGGCCACGAACGCGACCGCCGGCATCGGCAGCCCACAGATCAACGCCGCCACGCTGGCCGGTCCGACCCCCGTCGCCGCCAGAACCACGACCTGAATCAGCGGCACCAGCAGCGCGAACGGCCCGTACACGAGGAGGTTGCGCGCCCGCGCGGGCCAGGACCCCGGCCGGAACCGGCGGCGCGCGGCCAGCGCCGCGTCCGCCGCCTCGGCCCAACCCCGCGCGGTCCGCAGCGCCGCCAACACGGCCGCCGGTCCGCCCGCCATCGACCGGGACGCCTCGGTCAGCTCCGGCGGCGACGGCACCAGGGAGATCGCCGGTACGCCCAACTCGCGCAGTCGTTCCTGCTGACTCGCCAGCCCGGTACGGACCACCGTCAACTCCTCCCGGGCGGCTTCCGCCGACCGGGCCTGCTCACCGGCTGCGGCAGCCGCGCCCCGGCGTACCCCGTCCAGTTGGCGGGCGGCCGCAAGATACTCCGTCCAGGCCGTGCTGGGCTCGACCACCCGCGGCGTGGCATCCCCGGTCGCCGCAGCTGCCCGCTGCCGCCCCGGCCCGGTCACCGTCACGATCGGATCCACCTTGACACCCTCCACGCGCGCCACCCGATCAGCCGGCCTCGTCGGCGAACGGCACCAGGACGGTGCCCCGCTCGTCCGGCCCGTCCCAGAGCACCGCCCGGTCGGGGCGCAGCTGCCACTCGACCGGCCTACCGAAGACCGCTGTGAGCTGCGCGACCGGCACGTCCAGCACGGCCACCGCCGCCAACTTGTCGACCTCGCCCGCCGGCTCGAACAACGCGGCGAACGGCGGCACCGCACGCCACCAGCCCAGTAGATGCCGCCCCGCCGGCGGTCCGTCCCGCAGAAGCGACCGCAGCCGCTCCACCGGCAGCTCCCGCGGACCCGGCCGGTCCAACCCGAAGACCACCAGGTACGTCGGCAGGTCGTCGGCGGTGTCCGCGAGCAGTGTCGGCAGATCCACCAACTCGGCCGGATGCCGAGCCGCCAGATCCGCCGTCAACGCCTCCGCCAGGGCCCGCGCGCCCGGGTCCGGTGCCGCCACCAGGAAGCGGGCACCACCCGGCGCGTGGTGAGCCGACGTGCTCCGCGCCGCCGTCGCCAACAACCCGCCCGCCGCGGTACCCGAGCCCAGCACCGCGAGGTTGCGCCCGGCCGCCGGCCCCAGCGGCACGGCGACAGTCGAACGGGCCACGTCCACCGCCCGGCCCAGCAGAGCCGCCGGTCCGTGAGCCTGCCCCGCCAGGGCCGCCCGGTGGCGCGGATCGTTTCCCAGCAGCGGCCGGGCGTAACCCGCGAAGACCACCGGCGGCACCGACCCGGCCGGACGGGCCGCCCACAACTCGTGCCGCAGCGCCTCCACAACCTCCGGATGATCCAGCGGATCCGGGTGACGGATCAACCGTTCATGACCCCGGATCGCACCCCGTGGGCCGCCCAGCCCACCGGCCGTGTTCACCACCGCGCTGCCCACCGGCAGACCGGCTGCCGAATCGTTCGTCGGCTCCAACACCGGGCTGCCACCCGGAAGCGCCACCCGTACCGGAAACTGCCCGAGCATCGAATCCCGATGACCAGCATCCGCGCGCGCACTCAGCCCCAACTCGCCCGCGCCCGCCAGGACCAGGTGCACGCCGTACGCCCGACCCGCCCGGGCCAGCCCGTCCAACTGGGCGGCCACCTCGGCGGCCAGCCGGTCCCGTTCGGCGAAGAGCAGCGGCACATTGTCCACCACACAGACGATCCGGGGCAGCGGCTGGTGCTGACGCAGCTCCGCAAACCGTTGCCCCCCGGCCCGAGCGCCCGCCTCCGTGCGGCGCTGGACCTCGGCCGCCAACTCGTCCAGCAGATCCCGGACGTACTCCCGGTCGGCGGCCATCGCTGCCGCGCGCACCTGCGGAACCCACGATCGGTCCCGCTCGGTCTGCAAGAACTCCACGAAGGACTCGCCGTCGCCGAGATCCACCAGGTAGAAGGCCAGGTCGTCCGGCCCGTAACGGGCGGCCAGGCCGAGCAGCGCGGTGGTCAGGAACGCCGCCCGGCCCGCTGCGGACCGGCCACTCACCAGCCAGTGCGGGGTCAACTCGGTGAAGCCCAGCGGCACCGACCGGCCCCCGGCATCGCCGACGGTAGTGGTCAGCCCGTCGGCCGAATCCGACTCCCACAGTCGCTCGCCCGTCGGCGGCAGCAGAGCACCCAACGCCAACCGGGAACCCGCCTCCACCTGCTCGGCGAGCCGCCGACAGACAGCGTCGACCAGCTCGGCCGGCGGGTCCGACTCGACGAAGACCGGCGAGTTCAAACCGCCCGGCGGATCGGCGCCCGGCCCGGCGAACGACGCCCCCGGCGGATCGCCGAGCAACGCGTACGCATTCCGCAACGCCAGCGAAGTGGTGTGCGGCAGCGGTGCCCGGGCCGAGTACGGGCCCGCCGGCGGCCAACCCGCCACCACCAGGTGCAGCCCTGCGGTTGGCCCCTGCTCGGCCAACGTCTCAATGCGCGCCAGATCGCTCGGGCCGGTCGACTCCGGAAGCGCGGCCACCACGAGCAACAACGTCCGGTCGTGACGGCGTCGCCCACTCGCCCCCGGCGTCACCCACTGCTCCGCCTCGGTCAGCACCGCGCGCAGACCCGCCACGTCCACCGCCGGTGGCGGCAACAGGCCAGCATCCGCCAGTGCCCCGAACGGCGTCAGCACCGCCCCGGTGGCGTCCACCGCGCGAATCAGCAGGGCACCCGCCGGTGCCGCACCCAACAACCGCAGAAGTACGGCCCGGAGCAACCCCGCCACCCGTGGCTCCCGCGCGTCAGCGTCCACGCTGAGGTGACCGACGCCGACCAGCGGCACCAACGCGGGGAAACGAGCGTCGTCCAACGGCGCCGCAGTACCGACCCGGACGAACGGCGGCGGACCATCACCTGCCGGCGAGTCCACGGTGAGCGAATCCAGTGCCGCGCCCGACCAGCCCGGCGCCAGCAGGGCCGCAGCCGTCCGTAACCGATCGGCCACCTCGTACTGGCGGCGCTGATCGGCCGGAGCCGGCCGCGTCTCGTCCAGGATCCCGGCAGCCGCGGTCGCGACGGCCGCCGCCCGACGGTGCAGGGCTGCGGCGCGGTTCGTGCGAGCCTTCGGACCGGCCACCGCGTCCACCCCCTCTACCCGAGGTTGGCAACCCCTCCCCAAGCAGAGACGGTATCCCAGCCGACGGTCCTCCTCCGGGAGGTGCCTCGGTGCTGCGCCGGTGTTGTAGTGGATCTCACCGGTGGGGAGGGGTCCGTCACGATCCGCTGGATCTGAGGCATTGGCTCCGGAGCGTCCAGCCGATAACTTCAGGAGGTGGAATCAGTGCAGCCCCCCGCCGGTTCCCAGGTCTCCCGCGTACCGGCCCAGCGGACACCGTCCGAGCAGTTGCCGCCCGCCCCGGCAACGCCGGCACCGCAGCCGCCACGCCGCCGAATGCGGACGGTGCTCACTGTCGTCGCTGGCGTGCTCGCCCTGCTCTGCCTCGGCGGGGTCGCCACCGTTCTGATTTGGTACAACCGCGCCTCAACGCCCGACCGCAGCACACCGGACGTTGTCGTGGCTAATTATATTCAGTCATTTCTTGCAGACCGGAACGACGCGAGAGCAAGCGAATTCGTCTGTCAGAGCGGTGCAGATATCGATGCTCTGCGGCTTCTTCGGGAGGATCTGGTAGCGCGTGAACTGCGCTTCAGCGCAAAGATCTCGGCAAGTTGGGAGAATTTTGCTATTCAGCGGCAGGACGATTCAGCCAAAGTTGAGGTCGACCTTATCCTTTCGGCCTTCGTGGACGGGATCTCGCAAAGCGATCGTCAGCGGTGGCGGTTTGAGACACTGCACGAAGACGGCTGGCGGGTATGTAAGGCCGAACGATCTTGAGGAGGTTCACTCGATCCACAAGAGATGTACTGGAACCTCCAACGTGGTGGGTGACTGGCCGCGCCAGGCCCAGCGGTACCACTCCACCTCGGGTGTGACTCGCACGCAGATGTCCCCTTCGGCGCCCGAGTAGGTCTCGGTGACCGCCCGAAGGTCACGGTGTTCCAGGCCGCCCTCGACGTGCACCACCCGCCGACCGGTGACCGCGTCCGCTTCGAAGACCGGTGTGGGGGTCCGGTGTGCGGGGCCGTCCAGCGAGACCAACCGGATGCCCGTGTCCCGGGCGTCGTCCACACCCGGACGGCCGCCGACCGTCTCCACCCAGACCCGCTCCACCGGCACCAACGGCGCGAACACCTCGACCTGGTCGGCTTCGGCTCGGTACCACTCGTGCTCGGGGATCACCGGCACGTAGGTCCGGGCGCTCTGCACCACCCGGTCGTCCGCGCGCAGGTCCCCGCGCCACCCCATCCCGGGCAGCCCGACCAGCACCCGTCGACCGCGAAGCTCGACCCGCTGCGTCGCTGGGACGATGGTCAGTGGTCTCGGTGGCTGCGGTGCCCAGTCCGGCTGGTCTGCGAATGGGTCAGGTAACGGTCCGGTCATAGCCGTGATGGCCTCACCCGGCGGCGCGCAGCGGGGCACCCCGCTCGCGCATGAACGGGCCCGGGTTCACCGCCCCGGACGCGCTGCGGTCGTTGCGCAGGTGTACCTCGAAATGCAGATGCGGGCCGGAGGAGTTACCACTGCTGCCGACCTTGCCGATCACCTGACCGGCAGTCACGATCTGATCCTTCTTGACGAAGGGCTGAACCACCATGTGGCAGTACCGAGTGATGTAGCCACCGGCGTGCAGCAGGTCGACGAACCAGCCGCAGCCGCCCTTGCCGGGGAAGCCGTCCACGTTGCAGTCCTGGCGGCCGCGGCGATCCTCGTCGCAGGTGGAGACCAGCACCCGACCGGTTGCTGCCGCGCGGATCTCGGTGCCCTTGGCCGCGCCGATGTCGACTCCGTTGTGGCTGGGTCGGCTGGCGGTGCGGAAACCGGAGCCGACTCCGCCGGGGATCGGCGCGGTCCAGCCGGAGGCGGCGATCTGACCGCGTTCGGCCGCGTTGCACACCGCCTTGCCGTTGATCTCGACGGTGCGGGCCGCGCCGCCGGCCAGCGCGTCCACGATCCGGCTGGCTGCCTCTTCGTGCTTGGCGTACGCGTCCGGGTATGCGCTGACCTGCACCCGCTGCGCGACAACTGTCAGCGGTCGTTGCTGCCAGCTACCCACCTTGACGAGCTTCTCGTAGAACTTGCGGGCCGCGTAGGCGGGGTTCAACCGCTCGGCGACAGTGCCCCACCCCGGCCGCTGCTGAAAAAGGCCCAGTGAGTCGTGGTCCGCGCCTACTCCCTCGTGCGGCAGGGCCAGGGACTCGGGTACGCCGCTGTTGGCCAGGTTGCGTAGGGCGGACTCCTGCATCGCGGTGGCGAGGGCGACCACCCAACCTCGCGAAGGTACGCCCATGTCCTGGCCGACCTTGATGATGATCGAGGCATTGCGGACCTGGGTATCGCCGTACTGGGCGAATCGCGGCAGCTTGCCCGCGATGTTGACCGCTCGGACCGGCCCGCACTCCCTGCCTGCCATGGTGTCGCCGTTCTCGGCGTCGTCGCCTCCCAGCCCGGTGAGGAAGAACGCCGCAGTGCCGCCGGTGCAGCAGAGCAGAAGCAGCATTCCGGTGAGCACTGCGGCGACCACACCGAGCCGGAGGGGACCACGGCGGAGTTTGGCGCTACCAACGTCGGTCATGGCCGCTCCCAGTCCAGAACGTCGACCAGCCAACCATCATCGGAGGTGACCAGCTCCAACCGGAGCCCGCCGGCATCGAGGGGAAGCAGCAACTCGACGAACGTCTCGGTCCGCTCTCGCATGGTTGGCGGACCGGTGACCTTCTCGGCCGGCACGCTCTCTGGCTCGGCGCCGGTCAACTTGTCCCTCAGCGCCGGCGTGGAGAGTGGCCGTAGACCAGCCTGCCACTCTTCGGTGGTCATACCGGGACGGCCCAGCCAGGCCTTGGCGAAGCGGTCGGCGGTCTGTTCGGGCGTGCGGGCGCCGGGCGACGTCACGGGTGACGGTGGCGCCGCGCTGTTGAGCAGACCGTCGTCGCCGGCCGTCGGGTCCACTGTGATGATCGGCCCATCCGGACGGGTGCTCAACCCATCGGCTGAATCGCCCGGGTTGGAGATCAGCCTGGCCGCCCCGAGCACAGCGACGACCACCACTCCGATCACGAGCGCCACGCCCAGCCGGGACCGCAGCGCCCGGGTGAAGACGAATTCCAACGCCCGTCGCATCACCGTCACCTCGCCTCTGAGCGCACCCGAGGTCCGGTGCGATCCGTTACACGCTCGCTGGAGCCCGGGCGGTAGACCACGAACGACGGGTTCTCAGCCGGAACATCCGGCTCGGTCCAGGTCGCTGGCTGTCGGCGTCGGGGCTGCGGGGCCGTTGGGCGGCTCCGACCTCTGCCCTCCTCCGCCGGCGCCTCGTCGGGCCGCTCGCGACCGTCTGGGCGCACCGCGTCTGCGCGTCGGCCCTCGGCCGCGGCTGTCGGCACCGGGGCCGGGTCCTCCCGCCGCGCCTCGGGTCGTAGCCGGGTCTGCGTTGCGTCGGGCGACCGTCGACGTCCGCCCACCGGCTCGGCGGTGCCGCCCGGCTCGGCTACGTCCAGTCGTGCGGCGGTACGCATGTCGCGGAAGAACCGGCGGTGCCAGGACCCGGCCGAACTGACCGCTTCGCTGCTGTCCTTGCCGCCGAGTTGCGTGATCCGACGGTACGGCCGCAGCAACAGCCATCCGACCACCCCGCAGAGCCACACCAGCACCACCTGAAGCCAACCCGGCAGGGTGGGTGTGCTCATGATCAAATCGACCGCGAAGAGGTAGATCGCGGCACCAGTGCCGAAGATGGCGATGTTGAAGACTGCGGCAACGACCGCATTAGCCAGTCGGCGTAACCCGGCGCTGGCGGGTCGCAGTAGGCCGATCGTGCCGAGAATCGGAGCAGCGATCACCGCCCAGCGGAAGATCAGGAAGCCGAGCAGCACGAGCACCGACGCGGTGAGGTCGAACATTGCGAAGAGCACGGCCGCGAGCACCGCGATGAACCCGGAGCCAATCCGATCCATGTCGCGGGTTCCCGTTAGGAACTCATACGCCTCCGGGTCCTCGGCCTTAATCTGCTCGGCAACTGTCATCCACTGCTGTTGCTTGGCCCCGATCACTACATCACGAGTGGTGGGATTGGAGCGGATTGATTCCGCCTCACCCCAGCTAAGCGATTTGGCGTCGTAGAGTGCCCGGCCGTACTTTTTAGCGGTCTCGCTGTCGGCTGAGCCAAGCACACCACGTAGCCAGTTGCGGTAGAGCATCGATTCAGTAGCGGTGTCGCTGGCCCGGACGGCCGGTGGCCGCTTGTCGATGCAAGCGTCCGGATTGGGAAGCACGCACTTGTCGGTCGGGATATCTTTTGACGCCGGACCTAGCGCATCGTGTACGACGCCGAGCGAAGTGATCAGGGTGCCGTCGGCGATGTTCGCCGACTTGACGGGCCAGGCCGCCAGCGCGGTGACCGCCACCATCACCAGTAGCGCCCACCCTGCCGTCGTCATCGCATTGCTCATGTCCGACTGGCGGGAGCGCCAGAGCAGGTAGAGACCCACCACGCAGAGCGTGACGATTCCGAAGACGCTGAATACCTTCTCGTATACGCCTTTGGTGGCTTTCTCCACCAGCGGGTCAGCCCAATTCCACATCGAGCGGGGATCCCAGGCCCGCTCCCGCAGGGCGTTAGAGGCACCCACGACCGCCGTGGCGATCATGAGCTCACCGTTGGCGACGGTGGTGGTGAACTTGTAGTCCGGATGAAGGACGGTGGATGCACATCCACCCTCCACGTTGTAGGTGTTGAAGCTGTAACCGCCGTAGCCGTAGTCGCTGTAGATGCCCTTTGGCCCGGGCAGCTTGGACGAGTCCGGTCGGGAGGCGAACCAACCAGCCAAGCCCGAATCCGGGGCGGAAGGCACAGGTGGCTTGAGGCAATCGATCTCTGCCTTGCTGACCTGCTTCAGCTTTGCCACGCAGGCGCGGAAGTCGGCTTGCCATTCGGCGGTCGTGCAGAGGTCGGCGCGGGCCTGGGCAGTAGGCGGTGCGGCGGCTGCGGCCTCCGCACCGATCAGCGGCCAGCTGAGGGTGGCCCCGGCCAGTACGCCAAGGGCGAGCAGGAACGACACGGTCCTTGCCCAGGCCCTAGCCATGTCACGCCTCCAGATCCGGCAGGGGGATGCTCGGCAGGACTCCGGCCGCTGCGGCGATCGCGGCGGGCGTCGTGTCGAGGTGGTCCAGCAGCCCTTCGACGTACGAGACGTCGACTCGGACCTTCTGCACCCGGCCGTCGACGTCACGCATCACGAACTCCCGGAAGCCGAGGCGGGAGGCCGAGTTGGTGTCGGCGGCGGAGAGTGAGGCGAGGGTGGCCTCGTACCCGTCGTTCACCGGCACCCGCAGCAGCCGTAGCGCTTCGGAGGCGATCTCGGCGTCCTCGGCGATGCGACCGACGAAGACTGTGGAGACGAGGTTCTGTACGTCGAGGCCGAGGATGTCGCGGGGGTTCTGGGAGGCGACAAGCGCGGCAAGGTTCCACTTGCGGGAGTCGCGGGCGAGTCGGACCAGGAAGGAGCGCCCGGACCGCCAGCCCTCCATGAAGTGCGCCTCGTCGAGGCCGACGAGCTTGCGGGACGACATTGAGCCGCCGTAGCAGCGCCGGACGGCGAGCCGGTGCGCGGTGTGCAGCATCGGCAGGGCCAGTGCTTCCTCGGCTGACCAGTACTCGCGTTCGATCTTGAGGTCGGGCAGCCGTAGCCCGGCCATGGTGATCACGGTGAGTGCCGCGTCGGCACCGAGCAGCCCTTCCGGCGGTCGGCCGAAGAAGAGCATGGCCAGTGGCATCTCGGCGGTGTCCAGCAGCAGGTTGGCCAGTTCCTTGCCGGCGTCGTCGTCGAGCCGCCCGAGGCAGCTCACCACGTCGTCCAGGGTGGAGGTCTCCTCGGCGGGGACCTGGCGGACGGCGTGCCGGAAGAGGGTGGCTGTCGACGCTTCCCTGGCCACCTGCGGCGGGACGAGCATCATGCAGATGTCCTGGACCAGCATTCGCCGCTCGGCCCGGGCGTTGGAGACCGCGATCTCGAACTCCCGGTCGCCGGCGGCCCCGGTGCCGAACTCGGAGCGCAGCGGCGTCGGGATGAGCGAGTAGGGCGCCAGGGTGCCGTGCTCCGAGCCGGTCAGGTTCAACACCCGGGAGTAAGGCCGCAGCTCGGGCATCGCGCAGAGGCGGGCCAGCGGGCCGGACGGGTCGAGCAGGGTCACCTGGACACCTCGGCGGGCGGCCAGGTAGCCCAGGGCGCCGAGCAGGGTGGACTTGCCACCGCCCGGTTCGGCGACGAAGACCGCGAGCCCGGAGCGTTCCCGGACCTCCATGGGGAAGTGCAGGTCGAGGAAGACCGGGCGGCGGCAGGTGCCGGCGGTTCGGCCGATCAGGTCGCCCCGCCGGTCGCCCACGTTGGATGCGGCCTGGGGGAGCGCGGCGGCGAGCAGCGGTACCGGCATGCGACGCACGTAGCCGGTGTTGGCGATCGGCTCGCCGGGGATGAACTCGCGGGCCAGCCAGTCCTGGTTCTTCGGGTGCTGCAGTGAGATCCGTAGCTCGCGGGAGTAGAGCTGGATGAGCCGGCGGGCCCGCTCCAGGCATTCCTCCCTGGTCCGGCCGCCGACAGCGATCCGGTGCCAGCCGTGCGCACGGGCCGAGTCGACCGGCAGGCCGGTGGTCATCTCGTCGCCGATCACCAGGGCGCGCTTGGCCAGTCGCTCCAGCTCAGGGGGCGCGTCGATGCCGTGTTCGGCGTAGTCGAGCTGTTGCGAGCGGATCATCCGCAGCCGGTGTTCCAGATTGCGGAAGGAGTCGCCGGAGCCGAGGATGTCGACGCGGGTGGAGATCTCCATCGGCCACGGCAGCCGCTCGTGGAAGTGCAGCCAGGGCTCGTGTCGTTCCGGAATCTCCAGCGGTTCCATCCGGCCGACAGCGAGCACTGCCACGTGCCGTTCCTCGCCGGTCATCCGGTTGACCAGCTTGACCGTCGAGCCGTACGGGGTGCGGTAGCGCTCGACCTGCTCGGTCATGGCGAGCAGGTCGCCGCGTTCCCAGCGCCCGTCGGTGACGGGGGAGAGGGTGCTCGGCGGCGACATGCACAGCGCCACCGAGCGGTAGAGCAGCCATTCCAGCTCCTGGGCGGTGACCCGCCGGCCGCGCATGCCGAACGCCCCGAGCACCTCGTCGAACTGTTCCACTGTGCGGCCCAGCTTGCGGCGTTCCCCGTCGGCGGTGCCCCGGCCGAAGGTGCGCAGCAGCCGCTCGGTGAGCGAGTCGCCGAGGGAACGCCGGGCGAAGGTGACACCCAGGTAGGTCTGGCCCTCGGCGTGGTTGACCGCCATCAGGTGGCGTTGGGCGGCGACCAGATGATCGGCCCAGCCGGTGGTGCCGGGGACGTCGGGCAGCGGTGCCGAGGTGTGCGTGTCGATGGTGCGCGCCCACTCGTCGGCGGGGAACGGCCGGGTGGTGCGGCGCAGGTGCAGTCGGAAGCCGGCCAGGCCGGCGTACTGCTCGGAGATCGCCGACAGCAGCGCCTCACGCTCGGCGTCCGGCCGGAACGCCCAACGGACCTCGGGCAGCCAGTACCAGGCGGTGACGGTGTTCGGTGTGAAGGTGAGGTGGCCGGCGATCTCGGTGATGGCCAGTTCGACCGACGGATCCCGATCCCCGAATTTGATCTTTGGAGCGCGAACCCGGGTCGGCTTGATCGGTCGGTCCGGACGGCTCGCCGTGCGCTGTCGGGGTGCGGCCATCTCCTTGCCGGTGCTCCTGGGCCGATCCGCGTCGGTGGCCCGGCGCGCCGTACGTTCGAGAGCTGGCCGATCCGCAGCCGTGATCATGGCCGGCTGCTCCGTCGGAGCAGTGGACCGGCTGGCGGAGGCCGTCGGCTGGGGTGGCGCTTGAGCCGCCGGTCGGGCCGGCGACGTCGCTGTGGGGCGGCCGCCCGGCGCGGTGTTGGCGGGTCGGCGGACCGGGCTGGTGGTCACCGACGGCGACCCGCCGTCGGTGGGTGACTCGGACTCGTCCGGCGGACGCAGCATCGGCCGTCGATCGCCGGCCTGGTGCGGCACCCGGGACTCGTTGGTCGGGTGGCCGCCTCCGTGCCGTGGCTCGACGGGTCGGCCACCGTTGCCGGCCGGCGTCCACTGTGGCTCGACCTCGGGAACCGCGCGGGCTGGCGCCGGGCTGGCGGTGGGCGGCGGCTGGTGCGGGATCGCCGGCTGCTCGCGGGTGCTCGGGCCGGCGGTGACCGCTCGTGGCGAGGCGGGTCGCCCTCCGCCGCCGAAGAGGTCCAGGAAGGGGGAGTCGATGTCGGCGTTCTCGCCGGCCGAGACGGCGGTGGGCTCGGCCGGTGGCGTCCGGCGGGGAACGGGCCGGGGTGCCTGGAACACGCCGACGGCACCGTGGCCGGGTGACGTCACCAGCGCGGGGTCGAGGGCAACCTCATCCTCGTCCTCGGTGTAGTCGATTGAGTGCGCATGGTGACCGGCTGGTGCGCCCGGTCGGCCGGCCGGGGAGCCCGGCGTGGAGGAGCGGCTCATGCGATCGCCTCGGCGACTGTCGGCAGACCCATGCCCGCGTCCTGCGACGGACCGTTCGACGTACGTCCGGTCATGCCAGCTCCTCCCGAATCCTGATCCGGCTGCCGACCAGGCGCGGATCGCGCTGCTCGACCGCCGGCTCCCGGGTGCGTCGCCAGTCGGTCAGCGCGGTGCGGATGACCACCCGCGCCGGCCGATCGGGGTCGACGTGCCGGAAGATGAACGACGTGGTCACGATGGCGAGCGCGATCTCCCAGGCTGGGAAGAGCTCGACCGTCAACGTGAACAGCCAGTGGATGAACATGTAGAGGGGGACCAGCAGCATGAAGAGCCCGTACTGGGCGTAGGGCAGGTGAACCGGAAGGGTGTAGCCGGGCGGCCCGAGGTAGACCAGGCGGGCCCGGTAGATGTCGTCGTCGGTGCGTAGCCGCATCTGGTGAACGCGCCTATTCGAAGATCAGGTCGATCAGGTAATCGCCGACGAAGAAGAGTGTTGCCGCGCCCGCGATGAAGGCGAGCCCGACGATGGCGATCGCGGAGCTGGTCAGCACCTTGGAGATCTCGCCTCGGCTGGCGCGGCCGATGAAGATGACACCCAGGACGGCGAGCAGGATCGGCGCGATCTTGCTGGCGAAGAAGGTGACGACACTGTTCGTGTCGATCCCCTTCGGTGCCGGCTCCGCGAGTGGAGCCGACGCCAGGGTGGAGAGCGCGTGGGCGACGCCGGACGACGCCGTCTCCATGAGCTCGAAGGCGATCACTGGAACCTCCCCATAGCGCGGCCGGCGGTGCCGCGGCGGTGCAATAGGCAAGCCTGGCGGGAAAAGTGCTCCACAGGGCATGGCGTTCTTGACCCTGTGTTCGTTACTCACCACGGAGGGTGGCGAGGTTTGGGCGGTTTTCCCCCGCTTCGGCCCTCCCTCCAAGCTTCGCCATCTCGATGCTGGCCAATTCCAAAGCGTACGGGCCGCCCCGGATTGCGACAAGCCGCGAAGGGGCTGCCCGATACTGCCCAGATGACCGATCGTACACCTGTTCCAATCGGCACGTCAGGGGCAGTGGTGCGGGGCCTACCCGGGTCGCTGGGCACCGCCACCGCGACCGGTACCGTCTAGTCGTGACCGATCTGGTGCGGGCTTCGGGCCCGGTGGTGATGGGCGTCCTCAACGTCACACCGGACTCCTTCTCCGACGGCGGACGGTACGCCGACCTGGACGCCGCCGTCGGACACGGCGTCCGTCTACGGGACGCCGGTGCGCAGCTGGTCGACATCGGCGGCGAGTCGACCCGTCCGGGTGCCGAGCGGATCGACGCCGCGACCGAGGCCGAGCGGGTGTTGCCGGTCATTCGCGAGCTGACCGCCGCCGGTGTGGCGGTCAGCGTCGACACCAGCCGCGCGCGGGTCGCGGAGGCCGCCCTGGCCGCCGGCGCGGCAGTGGTCAACGACGTCTCCGGTGGCCTGGCCGACCCGGACATGGCCCGGGTGGTCCGCGACGCGCACTGCCCCTGGGTGCTGATGCACTGGCGTGGGCACTCCCGTGCCATGCGCGAGTTGGCCACCTACACGGACGTGGTGGCCGAGGTCCGGGCCGAGTTGGCCCAACGGATCGACGCGGCGCTGGCCGCCGGGGTTGCCGCCGACCGCCTCATCGTCGACCCCGGGCTCGGCTTCGCCAAGACGGCCGCGCACAACTGGGAGCTCAGCGCCCGCCTGCCGGAGTTGCTGGATCTCGGCTACCCGCTGCTCTTCGGCGCGAGCCGTAAGTCGTACCTCGGTGGGTTGCTCGCCGCCGCGGACGGTACGCCGCGACCGACCGCCGAACGGGAGGCGGCCACCGTGGCCACCAGTGTGCTGGCGGTCGCCGCGGGCGCCTGGGGCGTACGCGTGCACGACGTGCGGGCCACCGCCGACGCGCTCGCCGTCTGGGCGGCGACCGGCAGCCCCCGCCTGGCCGTGCCGCCGCACGACAGGATGCGGACGCAGGACGATCACGAGCAGGGGGTACGGCGATGACGACGGATCGGATCCAGCTGACCGGCCTGCGGGCGCGTGGTCGGCACGGGGTGTACGACTTCGAACGCGAACAGGGGCAGGACTTCGTGGTCGACGCCGTCCTGGAGCTGGACCTCGGCCCGGCCGCCGCCAGTGACGACGTCACCGCCACAGTGCACTACGGCGAGTTGGCCGAACGCCTGGTCGCGGTGGTGACCGGTGAGCCGGTCAACCTGATCGAGACCCTGGCGGACCGGCTCCTCGCGGTCTGCCTGGCAGACGTTCGGGTCGACGCCGCGACGATCACCGTGCACAAGCCGGAGGCTCCGGTGCCGCACACCTTCGCCGACGTGGCCGTCACCATGACCCGGGCGCGTTCCCGGTGACCCGGGCGGTTCTCTCGCTCGGCAGCAACCTGGGCGACCGCCTGGAGCACCTGCGCACGGCCGTCGCCACCCTCGGCGACGCGGTGCTCGTGCTCTCCGGGGTGTACGAGACTCCACCGTGGGGTGACACCGATCAGCCCGCGTACCTCAACGCGGTGGTGCTCGTGCAGGACGAGAGCGCGACAGCGCGCGACTGGCTGGAGCGGGCCCGCGACGCGGAGCGCGCGGCCGGCCGGGTCCGTGACCCGCAGCGGCGGTTCGGGCCGCGCACCCTCGACGTGGATGTGATCGCGGTCTGGGGCGACGACGACGAGCCGGTGCTCAGCGACGAGGAGGAGCTGACCCTGCCGCACCCCCGGGCGCACCTGCGCGCCTTCGTGCTGCGTCCGTGGATCGACATCCAGCCGTACGGTCGGCTGCCCGGTCACGGCTGGCTGACCGACCTGCTGACCACCGGCCCCGCCGCTGACGAGGCGTTGGAACTGCGTCCCCGGCCGGAGTTGGCGTTAGAGTCGACGGCATGACCGAGCGGAACCGGCCGGCATGACGCAGGCGAAGCCCCCACCCCGCGGGTCGGGCCCGGACGGGTCGCGGATGGGCCCCACCCGGATCTCGACCCTGGTCGTGGCAGGCCTGGCTGCGGCGGCGGTGGCCTGGCTGCTGATCAGCACCCTCTACTACAGCGGCATTCCCCGGCTGCCCTGGCTGCCGGTGGTGACGCTGGCCGGGCTCGCGGTGCTGGAGGCGTACGCCGCGATCAACACCCGGGGCCGGATCGAGCGTAAGCCGGGTCGGGAGCCGGTCAATCCGCTGTTGGTCGCCCGTTTCGTGGTGCTGGCCAAGGCGTCGGCACTGGCCGCCGCGATCTTCGCGGGCTTCTACGCGGGGCTCACCGGCTGGCTCTTCGTGGAGACCACCCGCGCCGCCCTGGACGATCGACCGGCTGCCGGCGGAGGCCTGCTCGCCTCGCTGGCACTTGTTGGTGCCGCGCTCTGGTTGGAGCGCTCCTGCCGGGTGCCGGAACGCCCTGACGACGAGCGCGAGCAGGACCAGCGGGAGAGCCGCCCCGGCCAGCGCTGAGCAGGGGGTTACGCCCGGCTGCGGTCGCGGGTACGGTGCCTGCGATCGGGGAGCAAGGGCCGCCCAGGGTCCGTCCGTGCGCCGGACTGGGGACGGTCGGCCACTGGGGAGGCGGCGTCATGGGGTACGAAGAAGCGGGCCGGGACCGGTCGGCCGAACCCTCGTCGGGGGTGCCGGCCGCCGTCCTGGACAACGTCTTCGACGATCCCGCCCACGGTGAGCCCGGCCGGGACCGGATCGGCGTACACCTGGGGTGGGAGCTGCTGCTGCTGGCCGGGCTGGCCGCCGTGAGCTGGCTGCTCTGGCGGGAGGATCCGGCCGCGGTGCGCGACGGCAACCTGCGCACGCTGCTGATCGACGCGGTCGGGCTGGGGTTGCTCGCCCTGGCCGCAGGGCTGAGCCTGCGGACGTCCGCGCCGAACCTGGCCGTTGGCCCGATCGCGGTGGCGGCCGCCCTGCACTACGCCGAGCAGGGTGACCGGGGCCTGCCGGCGTCGCTCGGCCCGGCCGTGGCGGTCGCCGCGGTGGGTGGGTTGGCGTTGGCGCTGGCAGTGGTGGTGCTGCACGTGCCGGGCTGGGCCGCCAGCCTGGCCGGCGCCGCCGCCGTGGTGGTGTACATCGAACGCCGCTCGGCGCCAGTGCTGGTGCAGGGCGACTACGACCCCACCAGCAGCGCCGGTTACCTCTTCGCCGGCTTCGCCGCGGTGGCCGTCCTGGGTGGGCTGTTCGGCGCGATCCGGGCGATCCGCAGGCTCGTCGGCAGGTACCGACCGATCGCCGACCCGGCCCGTCGGCGGGGCGCGGTGGCCGCAGTGGTGACCGCCGTCGCGCTTGTCGTCTCCACGGTGCTTGCCGCTCTGGCCGGCGTGCTGCTCGCCGCCAACGGCCCCGGGCCGGTGGCGCCCACCTCGGGGCTGGACTGGACGGTGCTGGCCATCGGGGTGGCCCTGCTCGCCGGCACCAGCGCGTACGGCCGCCGGGGCGGGGTGTTCGGCACGCTGCTGGCGGTCGGCCTGGTCACTGTCTTCCAGGTGTACGCGCCGGAGCGTGGCTGGACGCTGAGCAACTGGGTGGTCGGCGGGGCGGCGCTCGGCGTCGGGCTGCTGGCCACCCGGCTGGTCGAGACGCTCGGGCGGCCTCGACCGGGCGGCCCTGAGCGGCCCGAGCCGGTCAGCGACGGCACGATCAGCTCGGGCTGGACCACACCGCAGCCGCAGTCCGTCGACAACTGGCCTCCCACGCTGCCGACCCAGGCCGCGCCGCAACCGGTCGACCCGTGGCGGGATCCCCGGTGGGAGGACGGCCCGCGACGGTGGGACACCGATGAGCGGTGAGCCGCGTCGCGTCCGCCGAGCCGGAGCTGATCTCGACAGTTAGGCTCGGCGACATGACCGACTCACCTGCCGCCACCCCGGGCGGAACCTCGTTCGAGGAGCTTGACGCGCTGTCCACCGAGGAGTTGCGGGAGCGGGCGTTCGCCCGGGCCCGGGAGCACCGGGACGTGGGCTTCTTCTGGTCGGTGCTGCGCCACCTGCCGAACGCGGACGAGGCCACGGTGCTGGATGGCGCCCCGAACTCGATCGGCCCGACGATCGACGAAGCCAACGCGCTGTGGCGGGAGCTGACCGGTCACGGCTACGAGGAGTCGGCGCCGCTGCTGCGGGCCGCCTTCATCGACTACCTGATGAAGCACTGAGCCGCTCGGGGCAGCCCAGGTCCACCCGAGCCACCGGTTCGGGGCCTGGGCAGATCGCGTCGCTCGTCAACCGTTCCGGCCCGGTCAGCCGCTACGGCACGGCCGCCGGCACCGGCGCGCTCGCCGTGTTGCTGCTGGTCGGCATCTGCGGCAGTCCGGCGTACACCGGCTGGGCCGTCACCCTCACCAATCCGGAGTCGGCCGGGGCCTTCTACGCGCGCCTGCTCGCCTGGCCGGCCTGGCGGCTCGACGCGGACGGGCAGGCCGGCGGGTTGTTCGCCGCCGACCTGCGAGCCGTGCTGCTGGTGGTCCTCGCTGTGGCGCTGCTCTACCTGTTGCCCGCGGCCCAGGTCGCCCGGGTGCCCGGCCCGGTCAGCCAGTTCTTCTCCGGCTGGGCCGCATACGTGCTGGCTGGCGGGCTGGCCGCAGTGCTCGCGGCGCTGCTCGGCCCTGCGCCGTCGCTCCTGGGGGCACTGCAGGACGCCAGCACCGGTGCCGGTTACGGCTTCCTCACCGGGTGGATCATCGGCATCGCCAGCCTGGGCGGTCGCGCCTGACCTGGCCGAGGCGGGGTCAGGGCGCGACGGTCGTGCCTGCCCCAAACGGGGGTCAGCTGCTCGGGCGGCCGAGGTCGAGGAGGCGCTGTCGGCTCAACGCGCCCACCGGCCGGCCGGCGTCGGTCACCAGGAGCCGGTCGCGGCCCGAGGTGAGCAGGACCGCCAACGCGTCGTACGCCGAGCCGTCCACAGCGACGGTGGGCAGGTCCGGTGCGGCGTCCTCGGGCACCGGCTCCAGCGCCTCCCGGTCGAGCGGGGTGACCGCCAACCGACGGATGCCCCGGTCGGCGCCGACGAACTCGCGTACGAACGCGGTGGCGGGTGCGCCGAGCAGCGCGGCTGGGGTGTCGTACTGCTCCAGGTGCCCGCCCTCGGAGAGGACAGCGATCCGGTCACCGAGTCGGACGGCCTCGTCGAGGTCGTGGGTGACCAGCACGATCGTCTTGCGTACCTCGGCCTGGAGGCGCAGGAACTCCTCCTGGAGGCGGGCCCGGACGATCGGGTCGACGGCCGAGAACGGCTCGTCCATCAACAGCACCACCGGGTCGGCGGCGAGCGCCCGGGCCACCCCGACCCGCTGCCGCTGGCCACCCGACAGCTCGTGCGGGTAGCGACCGCCGAACTCCGCCGGGTCCAGTCCGACCAGGTCGAGCAGCTCGTCGACCCGGGCCCGGGTCTGGCTCTTGGGCCAGCGGAGCAGGCCCGGCACGGTGGCCACGTTGGCCCGCACGGTCTGGTGTGGAAAGAGACCGACGTTCTGGATCACGTACCCGATTCGACGGCGCAGTCGCACCGGGTCGACGTTCGTGACGTCCTCGTCGCCGAGCGTGATGCGACCGGCGGTCGGTTCGATCAGGCGATTGATCATCCGCAGCACCGTCGACTTGCCGCAGCCGGACGGGCCGATCAGCACCACCAGCTCGCCGGCCCGGACCTCCAGGCTGAGGTCCCGGACAGCTTCAGTGCCGTTCGGGTAGCGCTTCTGGATGCCCTCCAGGGAGATCGACGCCGCGCGAGGGGATTGGGCCACGCCGGCAGCCTCCGGGGTAACGTCCACGTATGTCCTTCCGCCTGAGCTACCGGGCCGACCCGGGTAACCCCTGGTTCTCCTGGCAGTACGTGCGGGACAACTCTGACACGATCCTCGCCGCGGTGCGCGAACACGCCTCCCTCACCGGGCGAGCGGTGCTGATCGCGGTGCTGATCGCCCTGCCGTTGTCCGTGCTGGCGTACTGGGTCCGTCCGCTTGCCGGTCCGATCCTCGCCGTCAGCGGGGTGGTCTACACGATCCCGTCGTTGGCGCTCTTCGCGTTCATCGCCCCCTACCTGGGCACCGGTGCGACCACTGTGCTGGTCGGGCTGGTCCTCTACGCGTTGCTGCTGATCGTGCGCAACGTGGTGGCCGGTCTCAACCAGGTGCCTCCGGAGGTTCGGGAGGCCGCCGAGGGCATGGGTTACGGTCGCTGGAGGCGGCTGTTCCGGATCGACCTGCCGCTGGCGCTGCCGGGCATCGTGACCGGCGTACGGCTGGCGACGGTCTCGACGGTGGCGTTGGTCACTGTCGGGGTGCTGGTCGGGCACGGCGGGCTCGGTCAGTTGATCTTCGCCGGCTTTCAGAACAACCTCTACAAGGCCGAGATCATGACCGCTGCACTGCTCTGCGTGGCGCTCGCCGTCGTGCTCGACCTGCTGCTCATCCTGGTCGCCCGACTGGTGACTCCCTGGTCCACCCGGAGGGCACGGTGACCGTGGCGGAAAACCCGATCGGGCAGGCCATCACCTGGATCAACGACCCACTGAACTGGACCAACCCCGGCGGCATGCTGGACCGGCTCGGCGAGCACCTGACGATCTCGGCCCTGGCGGTGGCGCTCGGCTGCCTCGTGGCCTGGCCGCTCGGGCTCTGGTTGGGGCACCTCGGTCGAGGTGGCGGCCTCGTGGTGCTGATCTCCAACGCCACCCTGGCCATCCCCACCCTGGCGCTGCTGACCATCCTCCCGGTCGTCTTCGCCAGCGGCTTCGGGAAGACACCGGTGGTGGTGGCACTGGCTGTCTTCGCCGTGCCGCCGCTGCTGGCCAACGCGTACACCGGGGTGCGCCAGGTGGACCCGGAGGCCCGCGACGCGGCCCGGGGGATGGGCCTGTCCGGCGGGCAACTGCTGCGCCGCGTGGAGTTGCCGCTCGCGGTGCCCTACCTGGCCGCCGGGTTCCGTACCGCTGCGGTCCAGGTGATCGCGACAGCGGCGCTGGCCTCCTTCGTCAACGGCGGCGGCCTGGGCCAGATCATCCGGACCGGCTTCGGCATCGGTATCGCGGCCGGCGGCGGACAGATCGTCGCCGGTGGTGTGCTGGTGGCCGGGCTCGCGTTGCTGGCCGAGGTGGTCCTCGGCGGCGTCGAACGGCTTGTCACCCCCAAACCGCTGCGGCGCGGGCGGCAGCGCCTCGGGCGGCCCCGGGCCGCCGACGCCACCGGCAGCGCCTGACCCGTCCGGGTGAGCCCGCGTCGAGCTGGCGACCCACGCCCGTCAAATCGGTGACGATGGGGTGACGAAGTCCATCCCAAGTTGTCGGTCGGTTCCGGAGCATGTTGGGTGGACATTCGCGGGCGGCCGACAGTCAGGATCGCCCGTCGGACACGCGGCCGGCCCGGGACGGGCCGCGCCGGGACACGGAAGGCGGGCACATGCGCGCACGTACACGTCTGGCGATCGGGGCGGTCAGCGCCGTCGCCGGGGCAGCACTCCTCACCGGCTGCGGTGACGCCGGCTCGTCCGGCACCGACGCACCCCAGACGAGCGCCTCCGGCGCCGGGTGCGCCCCGGTCGCCGGCCAGCAGCTCATCGCTCTGCAGGACGACAAGAAGCTCCAGAACTCTGACAACGTCATTCCTGCGGTCAACAGCAAGGCGGCCAACCCGCAGCTGATCGCCGCACTGGACAAGGTCTCCGCCACGCTCGACACTCCGAAGCTGATCCAGCTCAACAAGGCCGTCAACGAGGACCGCAAGACCCCCAAGGTGGCGGCCGAGGAGTTCGCCAGCGCCAACAACCTCACCGCGGGCATCGCCAAGGGCCCGGGCGGCGACATCACGGTGGGCGCCGGCAACTTCGCCGAGAGTCAGATCCTGGGCGAGCTGTACCGGATCGCGCTCACCGCCGCCGGCTACCAGGTCAAGGTGCAGCAGATCGGCAACCGGGAGCTCTACGCGCCGGCCCTGGAGAAGGGCGAGATCCAGGTCGTCCCGGAGTACGCGGCCACAATGGCCGAGTTCCTCAACACCAAGGCCAACGGCCAGAACGCCCAGCCGGTCTCCTCGCCGGACATCAACACGACGGTGACCGCGCTGAAGGCCGAGGGCGACAAGGCCGGCCTCACCTTCGGCACCCCGGCCGCCGCACAGGACCAGAACGCCTTCGCGGTGACCCAGGCCTTCGCCGACAAGTACGGCGTGCGGACCCTCTCCGAGCTGGCGGCGAAGTGCTCCGGCAGCGCGACTGTGCTGGGTGGCCCGCCGGAGTGCGAGCAGCGTCCCTTCTGCAAGCCGGGCCTGGAGAAGACCTACGGGCTGTCGTTCGGCAAGTTCTCCTCCCTTGACCAGGGCGGGCCGCTGACCAAGAGCGGGCTGCGCGACGGCTCGATCAGCGTGGGTCTGATCTTCTCCTCGGATGGCGCCTTCGCCACCAGCTGAGCGCTTTCCGCACGTGCTGCGGACGCCCTCGCCCCCGACCGGGCGGGGGCGTCCGCGCGTCCCGGGGACCCCGTTCCCTCCGGTGGATATCGTGGGTAGGCTGCACATCCATGCCAGCCCCGGCCACCTCCGACGCCCGGCGTCAACCACCGCTGCTGACCATGCTCTTCTGGGCCGGCGTCGCTCTCGCGCCGGTGGCGGCGCTGATTCTGCTGGTGGCCGACGGCAACGGCCCGTTGCGGTTCGCCGCGGTGCTCGCCATCCTCGCTGTGGTGCTGATCGGCCTCTCCATCGCGTTGCGTCCCGACGGCGAAGGCGCCTCGGCGCGGACCGACGAGTTGCTGGACGAGATCGAGGAGCTGCGTCGGGAGTTGCGCGGCGAAATCGTGGCCGCCGCCCAGCGCGGTAACCAGGCGCTCGACCAGGCCCAACGGGCCCAGGAGGGGATCGCCGCGGTGCGCCGCCGTCTCGACGCCAGTGGCGCCGCCCTCGCCGGTGCCGCCCCCGCAGTCGAGCAGGCTGGTGCCGGACGTGCGCGGGTGGCTGCCGTCGAGCCGCCGGTGGACGACACACCGGTGGCCCGTAACCGGGGCGACGCGCAGGGCGGCCGCGCCCGGGTGTCCGGCCCCGACGACGCGCCCCGGTGGGGGCGCCCCGAGCACCAGGACGACGAGCCGGCGTACGCCCGGGAAACCCCCGAGCCGCCGGCCGCCGCCGGGATGTACGGCGGGGAACGGGCGGCCGGCACCGCGTACGGCTCAGCCCGCCCCCGGGAGCACGACCGCCCCGAGGCGGCGCACCGGCCGGCCGGCGTGGTCCGACACACCGAGACCGTGCACGTCACCACCCGGCACACAGTGGTGGACGGTGGCCCGGCCGAGCCGCCCGGTCGCTACGGCGGCGGGTACGCCGGTCAGTGGACCCCACCCGCACAGGAGTGGACCCGGGGCGGCGACGCCGATCAGCCCCCGCGCCCGTCCGGCCGGGCGAGGAGCGAGCCGGAGCAGCACCCCAGAGCCGGGTACGGCGACGAGCCGGGCTGGACGGGCCGCCGCGACGAACCGGAGTGGACCGACCGGCGCGACGCGTACGCCCAGCCCGACGAGCCAGCCCCGGCAGCCCGGTCACACCGCACCCCGGAGAGGCCGGCGGAATCCTGGGACAGCCCGGACGATCGGGGCTGGTCGGAGCAGCGCGACCGGGCAGGCGTCCAGGCACCACAGGCCGGGCCGCCGCTGCGGGCCGACGACACCGGCGAGTACTGGTCGCAGCTGCGGGCCGGTGACCGGTGGGCCGCCGTCCGCGACGACGAGAACGGTCGCGAGTTGCGGGTCGGCGAACGTCGGGCCGAGGTGCACGCCGACGCCACCGGCACCGAGTACCGGGTGGCCGACCGCTGGGCCGCCGTCCGCCACGAGGAGCCGCGCCGTCACGAGGACGCGGCCCGCTACGAGGAGCCGCACCGCTACGAGGAGCCGCGCCGTCCCGAGGAGCCGCGCCGTCACGAGGACGCCGGCCGCTACGAGGACGCCGGCCGGTATGAAGAACCGCGCCGCCACGACGGTGGTCGGCGGGCCGAGCCGGGAAGGCCCGCGCTGCCGGTGGGCGGGGTGCCGGTGCCGGACGAGTGGCGTCCACCGCGCCAACGCGGCCACCAGGCGGAACCCGCCCCGGAACGGACCGGCCGGCGGCGGGTCGACGAGCGCTACGGCTACCCGCCGCAGGACGACGTTCCGCGTGCCGGCGGCGCGCCACCCACCGACCGCTGGCGGTGACCGGTCAGGCGGCCCGGGGTCACTTGTCGATGTCGCCGACCACGAAGAACATCGAGCCGAGGATCGCGATCAGATCCGGGACCAGGCAGCCGGGGAGCAGGGTTGCCAACGCCTGCACGTTCGCGTACGAGGCGGTGCGCAGCTTCAACCGCCACGGCGTCTTCTCACCCCGCGACACCAGGTAGTAGCCGTTGATGCCGAGCGGGTTCTCCGTCCAGGCGTACGTGTGCCCCTCCGGCGCCTTGAGCACCTTCGGCAGCCGGGTGTTGATCGGCCCGGTCAGCCGGTCCACCCGGTCGAGGCACTGCTCGGCGAGGTCCAGTGACGCGTACACCTGGTCGAGCAGCACCTCGAAACGGGCGTGGCAGTCGCCGGCGGTCTTGGTGACCACCGGCACGTCCAGCTCGTCGTAGGCCAGGTAGGGGTCGTCGCGGCGCAGGTCCAGGTCGAGCCCCGAGGCCCTGGCCACCGGGCCGGACGCGCCGAACGCGGCGGCGTCCGCTGCGGACAGCACGCCCACCCCGACGGTGCGGGCCAGGAAGATCTCGTTACGCCGGATCAGGTGGTCCAGGTCGGGCAACCGGCGGCGTACCTCGCCGATCGCCGCGCGGGCCCGCCCGGTCCATCCGTACGGCACCTCTTCCTTGAGGCCGCCCACCCGGTTGAACATGTAGTGGATCCGGCCACCGGAGACCTCCTCCATCACCGCCTGGATGGTCTCGCGTTCCCGGAAGGCGTAGAAGATCGGTGTGATCGCCCCGATCTCCAACGGGTACGAGCCGAGGAACATCAGGTGGTTGAGCACCCGGTTCAGCTCCGCGAGGGCCATCCGCAGCCAGGTGGCCCGCTCCGGCACCTCCATGCCCATCAGGCGTTCCACAGCGAGCACCACGCCCAGCTCGTTGGAGAACGCCGAGAGCCAGTCATGCCGGTTGGCCAGCACGATGATCTGCCGGTAGTCACGCACCTCGAAGAGCTTCTCAGCGCCCCGGTGCATGTAACCGACGATCGGTTCACAGGCGACCACCCGCTCGCCGTCGAGCACCAGCTTCAACCGCAGCACACCGTGGGTGGAGGGGTGCTGCGGGCCGATGTTCAGCACCATGTCGGTGCCGAGCTGCTGATCACCGGTGCCGGCGATCAGCCCGGCCCCGGTGCCGACGGTCAGTTCACGGAGGTCCCCGGCGTCGGTGGTCATGCCCGTCATCGTGCCACGGCCGGCCCGAGCGGGATGCCGACCGGCTGGCGCAACCACCAGTGCCCGCCGAGCCCGGCCGGGTCGGTCAGCTCGGCCACCGCCGACGCGGCGGCCAGCGCCCGCACGTAGCCGACCGGGTCGGTGCCGGCCAGGCTGAGCGGCGGTCGTCCGCCGTCGGCCCCGAGCGCCCGCAGCGCCTCCCGCTGCAGGACCAGGGAGTACGCGCACCGGGCGACCGCCGCACCGGCGGAGGCGACCGAGTCCATTGCTACGTGCGCTGTGACGTCACTCGACCCGTCCGGCACCGGGGGCACCTGCCGCCCACCCCGATACCCGGTCAACGTCCCGTCCACGGGCCGGCCCGTCTTCAGGTGCCCGTAGTCGACGGCCACCGCCAGCCCTCGGCTGATCTTCCGGACCGCGTTCGCCCAGGCTTCGTCCCTCGGTCTGCCGATCTCTGCTCGGTGGTCGCTGTGGGGGGTTTCGGGGCAGCCCGGCCGGCTCCGGGCGGTCAGGCTTGATCCCTGCGCCGGCCGGGCTGCCCCGAAACCCGACCCGCTTCCGCTGGTCGCATCGGTAGAGGTTGAACCACCGGTCAGGTCGCGGTCCGCATCGCGAGGGCTCGCGGGACCAGGCCACCAGGTGGTCAGCCAACCAAGATCGGTGGGACTGACCAGCTCACCAATCGATTCCGCGCCGCTGTCGGGGTCGACCAGCACATATCGCCAGCCATCGGCGGTGTGCACCGCCACGTCGAGTGGGACGTTGTCCAGCCATTCGGTAGCGATCAACAGTCCGGTGATCTCGTCGGGGATCTCAGACACCCAGTTGATCTCGTCAGGCAGGTTCTCGGGGCGGCTGGCGTACTCGACTGCTGTGAAACGCACCCGCTCCGCGAGCGCCGGACGATCGGCGACCAACGACGGATCGTCGGGCGACCGACGGGCGGAGGCCGTGGGAGTCAGGGTTTCCGGGAAGCCCGACCACGGAGGGATCAAGCCTGACCGCCCGGAGTGGGCGGGCTCCCCGGAAACCCCCACCGCGCCCCCGGCAAGAGAACGCAGCAGCTCCCCCCGCCCAGCCCCGACGTCGACCACGTCGAGCCGTGGCGGATGGCCGAGAGCGGCGTCGACCTGTGTGAGGAGGCGCAGCAGCGCGGTGGCGAAGGCCGGGGAGGCGTGCACGCTGGTCCGGAAGTGATCGGCCGGCCCGCTGCCGGCCACGAAGAAGCCGTCCGGCCCGTAGAGGGCGTGGCTCATCGCGTCCCGCCACCGGATCGACATCGTTCTCCTCAGGTTCAGCATGGGTAGCCGTGCCGACCCTACGGTCACCGCCGGGCGGCTTCGTGGTTCAGGCTTGGAAGTAGTGCCCTTCGTGCAGGTCCGCGATCAAGCCGGGGTGGGTCGGAGTCCAGCCCAGCAGTTCGCGGGTGAGGGCGGACGACGTGGGGTTGTCCATCTGTGCGAACGATCCGAGAAAGCCGAAGTGGTCGTTGGCCTCGGCGGGGCTGATGCTTCGGACCGGGATGCCGAGGTTGTCGCCGATGGCTGCCGCGATCTGCTGGAAGGGGACGCCCTCGTCGGCGGCTCCGTGCAGGCGCGTACCGGCTGGGGCTTTTTCGAGGGCGAGTCGGTAGAGCACTGCCGCGTCGAGCGTGTGTACGGCCGGCCACCGGTTGCTGCCGTCGCCGACGTAGGCGGCGTACCCCTTGCGGCGGGCCGCGGCGATGATGGCGGTGATGAAGCCGTAGTGGTCGAGTGAACTGTGCACTGTGGGCGCGAGCCGGACGATGGAGGAGCGCACGCCGCGGGAGGCGAGGCCGGCCACGAAGTTCTCCGCGTCGATCCGGTAGCCGCCGGACGGGAAGGTGTCGCGTTCGGTGCCGGGGCGGCCGACGATGCCACCAATCACGAGCATGGCCGTTCCGCCGGTGCCGACCAGCGGCTTGCCGGAGCCGGCCAGGCCGTCGGCGAGTGCCGTGAGGGCGTCCAGGTCAGCTCTGGCGGCGCCGGCCAGGTCGCCGTTGATCATGAGGTCGTGGCGGAACGCCAGGTGGATGACTCCGTCGGCGGCGGCTGCCTCGTCCCGGAGCACGTCGAGGTCGGACAGGTCGCCGCGGTGTGCCTGAGCACCGAGCTTCTCGATGGCGGCGGCGGACGTGTCGGAGCGGGCGAGGCCGACGACCTGGTGCCCGGCGGAGAGCAGTTCCGGGACGACCGCGGAGCCGAGGTGGCCGGAGGCGCCAGTGACGAATACGCGCATTGTGGTTCCTTCGTGAGTGCCGATGTCACCTTGCGACATAACCGTAGCTCGCGTGATGTCACACCGCGACATGTGGAACGAATTAATGTCGCGGTGTGACATCGGATACCATCGCCGCATGGCTCGCTGGCAACCTGACGCACGCGGCCGCCTGGAGGCGGCCGCCTTCGAGTTGTTCCGCGAGCGCGGCTTCGAACAGACAACTGTCGCGGACATCGCCGCCCGTGCCGGCCTCGACAAACGCACCTTCTACCGACTCTTCGGCGACAAGCGCGAGGCGCTCTTCAGCGGCAACGGGCACCTGGAGGAACTCCTGGTCCGCTCGGTGACCGAGACCGACGCCGGCCCCTTCGAGGCGGTTGTCGCCGCCTTCCGCCTGGTGGCGGAGGAGATCTTCGCCGACCGCCTGGAGCTGGTCCGAGCGCGGCAGACCATCATCGAGAGCAGCCCGGAGCTACAGGAGCGTGAACTGCGCAAGACGGGCTCACTGGTGGCCGCCGTCACCGCCGCCCTGCGCGCCAGGGGCCTCGACGAGACCACTGCCACCCTGGCCACCGAGTCGGGTGCCACGGTCTTCCGGGTCGCGTACGCCCGCTGGGTCGCGCCCGACAGCGACGCCCCGCTCAGCGACCTGATCGCCGAGGTGGCCGCCGAGCTACGCGCCATCACGTCGGCCCCGACCGAAACGCCCTGACGAGCCGTCTCGTCGGTGGTGAAGGTTTTCACACATGCTTGTCCCGGTTCGGCGGGCCGGGCGCATACTTGCGATCGACCGGTACCCCTTCTCGAGGACTGGATCATCGTCATGAGCGCACCGTTGCGCCCGCGTCCGGCCGGCCCACCCGGGCCCGCCGCCTCGTGGGATAGCGCCGTTCCCGGCGCCCGCGCCACCTCCCGTCTGCTCACCGTCGGTGTCGTTGGCGCCGGTCGGGTCGGCGCCGTGCTGGGCGCCGCGCTCGCCGCCGCCGGGCACCGGGTGGTTGCCGTCTCCGGCAGCTCCGGAGCCAGCCGCGCCCGCCTCGCCCTGCTGTTGCCCGAGGTGCCTCGCCGCCCGGTCGCCGCCGTGGCCGACGCCGCCGCCGACCTGCTGCTGATCGCCGTGCCGGACGACAGGCTGGCCGGTGTGGTGACCGGCCTCGCCGAGCAGGGCGCGCTGCACCCGGGCCAGATCGTCGCGCACACCTCGGGAGCGCACGGCCTTTCCGTGTTGGGGCCGGCCGTCGCGGCCGGCGCCCGGCCGCTCGCCCTGCACCCCGCGATGACCTTCACCGGTACGCCGGACGACCTGGCCCGGCTGGACGGCATCTCGTACGGGGTGACCGCCCCGGCCGAGTTGCGCCCGCTGGCGGCCCGGCTGGTAGCCGACCTCGGTGGCGTGCCCGAGTGGGTGGCCGAGTCGGATCGTCCGCTCTACCACGCCGCGCTGGCCCACGGCGCGAACCACCTGGTGACCCTGGTCAACGAGGCGACCGACCGGTTGCGGGACGCCGGGGTGTCCCGGCCGGAGAAGGTCCTCGCCCCGCTGCTGCGGGCCGCCCTGGAGAACGCGCTGCGGCTCGGCGACGACGCGTTGACCGGGCCGGTCTCCCGCGGCGACGCGGGCACCGTGCAGCGGCACCTGGCCCGGTTGGCGGCCACCGCACCGGAATCCGTTCCCGCGTACCTGGCGTTGGCCCGTCGTACCGCCGACCGGGCGATCGCCGCCGGCCGGCTGCGGCCGGTGGATGCGCAGTCGCTGCTCGGCGTACTGGCCGACAGTGGTCGGGAGGTGGCCGCGTGAGCATGAGGAGTGAGCCGATCCTGCGAGCCCCGCAGTCGCGAACCGAGGTGTCGCCGTGACCCAGGTGGTGCACACGCGCGCCGAGTTGGCCGAGGCCCGGGCCGGGCTGAAGGGCACCGTCGGGGTGGTGATGACGATGGGTGCGCTGCACTCCGGGCACGAGACGTTGCTGCGGGCGGCCCGGGAACAGGCCGACCACGTGGTGGTTACGGTCTTCGTGAACCCGTTGCAGTTCGGGCCGAACGAGGACTTCGACAGGTACCCGCGCACCCTCGACGCCGACCTGGAGGTGTGCCGGCGGGCGGGCGCCGATCTGGTCTTCGCCCCGTCGGTGGCGGACATGTACCCGGAGGGGCAGCCCCGCGTACGCCTCGATCCGGGCCCGCTCGGCGCCGAGCTGGAGGGGGCGAGCCGCCCCGGCTTCTTTCACGGGGTGCTCACCGTGGTGCTGAAGCTGCTCCAGCTCACCCGGCCGGGCCTGGCGTTCTTCGGCGAGAAGGACTACCAGCAGCTCACCCTGGTCCGGCGGATGACCCGCGACCTGGACGTGCCGGTCGAGGTGGTCGGCGTACCGACCGTCCGGGAGCCGGATGGGCTGGCCCTCTCCAGCCGCAACCGTTACCTGAGTGAGCCGGAGCGGGCCGCCGCGCTGAGTCTGTCCGCGGCGCTGCGGGCCGGCGCGCAAGCCGCCGACGACGGGCTGGACGCGGGCGCGGTGCTGACCGCCGCGCACGCCGCGTTCGGCGCCGGTACGCCCGGTGCCCGCCTCGACTACCTGGTGCTCACCGATCCCGAGTTGGAACCGGGGCCGGTGGCTGGGCCGGCGCGGCTGGTGATCGCCGCCTGGGTGGGTGCCACCCGGTTGATCGACAACGCGGCGATCCACCTCGCTCCGCGCCCCTGACCCGGCCGTACCACCCTCCACCGATACCCGCGAAAGGCCACTGCGATGTTGCGGACCATGCTCAAGTCGAAGATCCACCGAGCCACTGTGACCCAGGCCGACCTGCACTACGTCGGTTCGGTGACAGTGGACGAGGATCTGCTCGACGCCGCCGACCTGCTCCCCGGCGAGCAGGTGGCGATCGTGGACATCACCAACGGCGCCCGGCTGGAGACGTACGTGATCCCGGGCGAGCGGGGCAGCGGCGTGATCGGCATCAACGGCGCCGCCGCGCACCTTGTGCATCCGGGTGACCTGGTCATCCTGATCTCGTACGGGCAGATGGACGACGCCGAGGCGCGGTCGTACCGGCCACGGGTCGTGCACGTCGACGCCGACAACCGGGTGATCGAGTTGGGTGCCGACCCGGCTGCGGCTGCGCCCGGCACCGCCGGTAGCCCGGTGCCCAGCCCGTTGGCCGTGTCCGGAGTCTGATCCCGCGTACCGCGATTCCGGTCTGTTACCGGAAGGTCATTTCCGGTTACCCTGGGCGCGCTGGCGGAAGCCGGTCGGTGGCTGGGGGAGGCCGCGATGAGCCGTGCCATGACGACAGTCTTCGCCGCTGCCGTGACGGCAGTGCTGCTGGTGGGCTGCGCCGGGTCCGGCGGCCTGGACGGTGATCTGACCGACGACTGGGCGGCGTTGCCCGCGCCGTCGGCGTTCACCCCGGCCGCCGGTGTTTGTCACGCCGCCGACTTCACCGATCTGGTCAGCCTGGCCAACTATGAGCCGGTGGACTGTGCCGGGCCGCACCGTTTGGAGACCGTGCACGTCGGGGTTTTCCCGGCCGAGCGGACGGCCGCTCCGGCGGGTGGTTCGGCCGAGCTGCGGGGTGCGTTCGCCGAGTGCGACACCCGGGCGACCGGCTACGTGGGTGACGACTGGCGGTCCGGCCGGCTGCGGCTGTCAGTGGCGCTGCCCAACGGGCTGGGATGGGCGGCGGGTTCCCGGTGGTTCCGCTGCGACCTCACCGAACTGACCACCGTCGAGGCGGCGGCCACAGTTGTGGTCCGGTCGGGCAGTCTGCGGGACGCGTTGAAGGGGCCCACCGGGCTGCGCCTGGGCTGCCAGCAGACCCGCGGTGGCGCCGGCCGGGGTGTGCAGACGCTGACCCCGGTGGAGTGCGGCAAACAGCACAACGCCGAGTTCGTCGGGGTGTGGCGCGCACCGGACCTGGCGTACCCGACGCGGGACGCCGACTGGCTGCCGCTCTACACGGGTTGTCGTAGCGTCCTGGCCCGGTACGTGGGCGTACCTGACGACGCCACGCTGCGCTTCCGCAGCGGTGTGGTGGTCCGTCCGCCGGGTGCGGGGCGCTGGAGGGTCGGTGATCGGGGCGTCCGCTGCTACCTGTGGCTCAGCGACCGTACGGTGACCGCCTCGTTGAAGGGCGCGGGCCCGGCTGGTCTGCCGGTCCGGACGAAGTGACCACTGCCTGACTGTCGGCGCGGCGCGGAGCGCGCCGGACGAGGTCGCCCAAAACACTCGTCCCGCCCCCGCCGCCCCGGGCGAGGATGGTTCGGGTTGACTGGGGGGATGGACCTCCCGACCGTCGACCTGCCTGCCCTGCCCGCGCTGCTGGCCGCGCCCGCGCCCGGCTGGGTGGAGACCACCGACGTGATCGTGGTGGGCTCCGGCGTGGCCGGGTTGACCGCGGCGCTGCACCTGCGTGAGGCCGGTCTGCACGTCACGGTGGTCACCAAGGTCAACATTGACGACGGCTCGACCCGGTGGGCGCAGGGCGGCATCGCCGCGGTGCTCGACCCGGCCGACACCCCGGCGGCGCATGCCCGGGACACCGAGGTCGCCGGGGTCGGGCTGTGCGACCCGGCGGCGGTCCGGGTGCTGGTCGAGGAGGGCCCGACCCGGCTCCGTGAGCTGATCCGGATCGGCGCCGAGTTCGATCGGCACCCGGACGGCTCGTTGATGCTGACCCGCGAGGGCGGGCACCGGGCGGACCGGATCGTGCACGCTGGCGGCGACGCCACCGGCGCGGAGGTGCAGCGGGCCCTGCACGCCGCGGTGCAGCGCGATCCGTGGATCCGGCTGGTCGAGCACGCCCTCGTGCTGGATCTGCTGCGCGCGCCCGGCGACGGCCCGGACGGGCTCGGCCCGGCCTGCGGGATCACCCTGCACGTGTTGGGTGAGGGCAGCGAGGACGGCGTCGGCGCGCTGCTCGCCCGTGCCGTGGTGCTCGCCACCGGCGGCATGGGGCAGATCTTCTCGGCCACCACCAACCCGGCGGTCTCCACCGGGGACGGGGTGGCGCTGGCGCTGCGGGCCGGCGCGGCGGTGACCGATGTGGAGTTCGTCCAGTTCCACCCGACCGCCCTGATCACGCCGTCCGGCGCGGGGGTGCCCGGGGCGGGGCACGCGCAGCAGCCGCTGGTCTCGGAGGCGTTGCGCGGCGAGGGCGCGTACCTGGTGGACGCGGACGGCAAGAGGTTCATGGTGGGCCAGCACGAGTTGGCTGAGCTGGCACCCCGGGACGTGGTGGCCAAGGGCATCCACCGGGTGCTGCTGGCCACCGGCGCGGACCACGTCTTCCTCGACGCACGGCACCTGGGCGGCGATTTCCTGGCCGGTCGGTTCCCCACCATCGTGGCGTCCTGTCTGGCGATCGGCGTGGACCCGGCGACCGATCTGATCCCGGTGGCGCCGGCCGCCCACTACGCCTCCGGCGGGGTCCGGACCGATCTGCGCGGCCGCACCTCCATCCCCGGTCTGTACGCCTGCGGCGAGGTCGCCTGCACGGGCGTGCACGGCGCGAACCGGCTGGCCAGCAACTCGCTGCTGGAGGGTCTGGTCTTCTCCCGGCGGATCGCCGAGGACATCGCGGCCGGCCTGCCCGAGCAGGCCCAGCCGGCGGACACCGGCGCGTGGCGGGGCGGGACGGGCTGGGTGCTGCCCGCGGAGGTGACGCCGACCCTGCAACGGGCGATGACGCGGGGGGCCGGGGTGCTCCGATCCGCGGCGACGCTGGCTGGGACGGCCGGTACGTTGACCGACCTGGGCGTTGCCCGGGGCCGGCCGCGGACCGCCGACTGGGAGGCGACCAACCTGCTCACCGTGGCGTCGACGCTGGTTGCCGCCGCGTACGCCCGTGGTGAGACCCGGGGCTGCCACTGGCGGGAGGACTTCCCGACGGCCGACGAACGGTGGCTGGGCCATCTGGTGGGGGCGGTCGGGGCGCAGGGCCGGGTGACGCAACAGTGGGAGGGAAACTCGTGATCGAGTCGACGGAGACGGCGTTGCGGGCGGCTGGGTTGGATCCGGCGCACGTACGGCAGGTGATCGAGGGCGCGCTGGTCGAGGACCTGGGCCCGGATTTCCTTGACGTCACAAGCGTGGCCACCATTCCGGCGGAACAGACCGACACCGCCGACCTGGTGGCGCGCGCGGACGGGGTGTTGGCCGGGATGGCGGTGGCCGCCGCAGTGTTCGAGCTGGTGGGCGAGGTGACTGGCTTCGGTCGTACCGTCGAGGTGTCGGTGCTGGCCCGCGACGGCGAGCGGGTGGCCCGCGGCGACGTGCTGGCGACGGTGACCGGCCCGACCCGGCTGCTGCTGACTGCCGAGCGGACGGCGCTCAACCTGCTCTGCCGGATGTCCGGGGTGGCCACCCACACCCGCGCCTGGGCGGACGCGCTGGCCGGCTCGAAGGCGATGGTGTTGGACACCCGCAAGACGACGCCGGGCCTGCGGGCGCTGGAGAAGTACGCGGTGCGGGCCGGCGGCGGCACCAACAAGCGGATGGGCCTCTACGACGTGGCCATGATCAAGGACAATCACAAGCTGGCGGCCGGCAGCATCACTGCGGCCTACCGGCGGGTCCGGGAAGCGTTCCCGGAGGTGCCGGTGCAGGTCGAGGTGACAGGAGTCGACGAGGCGGTGGAGGCGGTGGAGGCCGGTGCGGACTTCCTGCTCTGCGACAACATGACGCCGGAGGTGCTTGCCGAGGCGGTGGCCGCGGTGGGTGACCGGGCGGAGTTGGAGGCGACCGGCGGGCTGACCCTGGAGGTGGCCGGACGGTACGCGGCCACCGGCGTGGACTTCCTCTCGGTGGGCGCGCTGACGCACTCGTCGCCGATCCTGGACATCGCGCTGGACCTGCGCGTCGACTAGTTGTCTAGGCTGCGTGCGTGCTGCTCTGCATCGACATCGGAAACACCAACACCGTGCTGGCGACCTTCGACGGCGACAAGCTGGTGCACTCCTGGCGGATCAAGACCGATGCCCGCTCGACGGCGGACGAGCTGGGTCTGATGTTCCGGGGTCTGCTCGCCGCGGACAACGTCGACATCACCGGTGTGGCCGCCTGCTCCACGGTGCCGGCCGCGCTGCGGTCGCTGCGCACCATGCTCAGTCGTTACTACGCCGACCTGCCGAGCGTGGTGGTCGAGCCGGGCGTGCGGACCGGGGTGCAGTTGGCGATCGACAACCCAAAGGAGGTCGGTGCCGACCGGGTGGTGAACACCCTGGCCGCGTACACCCTCTACGGCGGCCCGTCGATCGTTGTGGACTTCGGCACGACCACCAACTTCGACGTGATCAGCGAGCGCGGTGAGTTCCTCGGCGGCGCGTTCGCCCCGGGCATTGAGATCTCCTTCGACGCGCTGGCCGCCCGGGCCGCGCAGCTGCGCAAGGTCGAGGCCACCAAGCCCCGCTCGGTGATCGGCAAGAACACCGTGGAGTGCCTCCAGGCCGGCCTGTACTTCGGCTTCGCCGGGCAGGTGGACCGGATCGTCGAGCGGATGACCGAGGAGTTGGGCGAGGTGCGGGCGGTGATCGCCACCGGCGGCCTCGCCTCCCTGGTGATGAACGAGTGTCGCAGCATCACCCACCACGAGCCGATGATCACCCTGATCGGTCTGCGGATGGTCTACGACCGCAACCTGTGAGCCCGGCCGTCGTCGGGGCCGGCCTCCGCGCCGGTGTCAGCGCCGCCGCGTGCGCAGCACCAGCGTCCGGTACGGCAGTTCGATGGTGTCCCGGCCAACCAGGGCAGGGTGGGTGTTCAGGAGTTCGCTCAGTTCCCGCTCGACTCGTCGCCGATCGTCGGTGGAGGCGGTGAGCCAGTACGAGCGGGTGCGGACCATGCCGAGCAGCTCGTCCGGCGTGAGCGTGGTGCGGTGCGTGAACTCGCGCTTTTCGACGGCGTCGAACGCGGGACCGAAGTCGGGGCGCTCGCCGAAGACCTGGCTCGTCGACTTGTCCCCGAAGTGGGCGATGCGCCCCAGTTCGGCCACCCAGTCGACGCTGGCGTCCCGGATGTTCCAGATGGGGGCGAAGGTCCCTCCGGGGCGGAGCACCCGGACGATCTCGGCGTGCGCGGGCTCCCTGTCGAACCAGTGGTACGCCGTCCCGACCAGCACCGCGTCGACCGTCGAGTCGGGCAGCGGCATGGCCTCGGCGCTGCCCGCCAGCGCCGCCGTGCCCGGGGTGCTGGCGGCGAGCTGCGCCCGCATCCCCGGATCGGGCTCGACCGGCACGACCTCGTGACCCAGTGCCAGCACAGCACGGGTCAGGATGCCGGTGCCCGCGGCGAGGTCGACCACCCGGGCTTCGCTCAGCCCGTCGAGTGCCCAACGGACCGCAGCCTTGGGATAGCGTGGCCGAAACCGGTCGTAATCACTCGCTGCGGCACCGAACGACAGGGCGTGAGTGTGATCGACCATGACGGGCAGGTTATCCCGTAACGGCCTCCGGACCGCTTGAGTACGCTCGGGCCTGACCCCCTGTATCTCCGTGACGAGGAAGCGTGCCGTGACCGAGCAGAACCCCGTGCCAGTGGACCCCGCCGATGACCTTCCCGAGCAGATGAAGGTCCGCCGGGAGAAGCGGGACCGGATGCTCGCCGAGGGCGTCGAGCCCTACCCGGTCGGCTTTCCCCGCACCACCACCCTTGCGCAGGTCCGGGCGCGCTACGCCGACCTCCCCACCGACACCGCGACCGGCGACCAGGTGGCGGTCACCGGCCGGGTGATCTTCGTGCGCAACACGGGCAAGCTCTGCTTCGCCACCCTCCGGGACGGCGACGGCACCGAGTTGCAGGCGATGCTCTCCCTGGACCGGGTCGGGCCGGAGCGGCTGGAGGCGTGGAAGCGCCTCGTCGACCTGGGCGACCACGTCGGGGTGACCGGCGAGGTGATCACCAGCCGTCGGGGTGAGCTGTCGGTGTTGGCCCAGCAATGGGAAATGACAGCCAAGGCGCTGCGACCGTTGCCGGTTGCCCACAAGCCCCTCTCCGAGGAGGCGCGCGTCCGGCAGCGTTACGTCGACCTGATTGTCCGGCCGCAGGCACGGGAGATGGTGCGTACCCGGGCCGCCGCGGTACGCAGTCTGCGCGATTCACTGCACGGGCAGGGCTTCATCGAGGTGGAAACGCCGATGTTGCAACTGCTTCATGGCGGCGCGGCGGCCCGACCGTTCGTGACCCACAGCAATGCGTTGAACACCGATCTGTATCTGCGAATCGCTCCCGAACTGTTTCTCAAGCGCGCTGTGGTAGGCGGCGTCGATCGCGTCTTCGAGATCAACCGCAACTTCCGTAATGAGGGTGTCGACTCTTCGCACTCGCCGGAGTTCGCGATGCTGGAGACGTACCAGGCGTACGGCGACTACGGCACGATCGGCGAGTTGACCCGCAATCTCGTGCAACAGGCGGCGATCGCGGTGAGCGGCTCGACGGTGGTGACCCACGCCGACGGGCGCGAGTTCGACCTCGGTGGCGAGTGGCGGTCAGTGACGTTGTTCGGCGTGCTTTCCGAAGCGCTGGGCGAGGAGGTCACCGTCCGCACCGAACGCTCCCGCCTCGTGGAGTACGCGGACAAGGTCGGATTGGCGGTGGACCCGAAGTGGGGCCCGGGCAAGCTGGCCGAGGAGTTGTTCGAGGAACTGGTCGTTCCCGGCCTGGAGGCACCCACCTTCGTACGGGACTACCCGGAGGAGACGAGCCCGCTCACCCGGGGCCACCGCAGCGAGCCGGGGCTGGCCGAGAAGTGGGACCTCTACGTGCTCGGCTTCGAGCTGGGCACCGGATACTCCGAGCTGGTCGACCCGATCGTGCAGCGGGAACGGCTGGTGGCCCAGGCGCAGCTGGCCGCCCGGGGCGACGACGAGGCGATGCGTCTCGACGAGGACTTTCTTCGGGCGATGGAGTATGGAATGCCGCCGGCCGGCGGTATGGGAATGGGAATCGACCGGCTCTTGATGGCCCTGACCGGCCTCGGAATTCGGGAAACGATCCTCTTCCCGTTGGTCCGCCAGGAGTAGTCCCGTCCGAGCCTACGCCGAGCCGTAACCGGGTCCTATTGACGCGACGAGCGGCGCGCGGGTTATTGTGCTCTCGTTAGCAGGAGCACCCTGCTCGAAAGGAATGTGGGACGTGGCCAAGCAGATCATTCACAAGCTGGTCGATGACCTGGACGGCGGGGACGCGGACGAGACCGTCAAGTTCGCCCTCGACGGCGTTCAGTACGAGATCGACCTGTCGAGCGCCAACGCCGCGAAATTGCGCGATGCATTTGCGTCGTACGTGGGCGCCGGCACCAAGGTCGGTCGGGGTGGTGTCGTGATCGGTGGGCGGGCTGCCCGCGGTCGGGGTGGCGCGACAGCCGATCGGGAACAGAACAAGGCGATCCGGGAGTGGGCCAAGAAGGCCGGCAAGGACATCTCGGACCGGGGTCGTATCCCGCAGGAGATCGTGGACGAGTTCCACGCGAAGCGCTGATCCGTCAGCAGCTCGGTGGCCAGCCGCCACCGCAGGCGACACCGACGCCGGGCCGGAGGAGTTCTCCGGGCCGGCGTCGCCGTATCCGGACGGCGTCGTCGCGCCCGTCCGGGGTCGGGAAGCATTCCGGGCCCACCTACGTTGTCCACAACCAGTGGAACAGCTATCCACAGCCTGTGGACAACCTTCCCCAGGGGCCGGCGCAGCGCTCGTCGCGACCGCCGGTCCGCCCTCCGGGGCCTCCCGGAGCCCTTCCGGACCCCGGATCGGGCTTCCGTCGAGCCAGTCGGATTTCGCTCTGCGCGTAGCGACAGGGCTACCGGAACACCTCCTGAGCGCGGACGGTTGTTCAAAACGACGTGGAACCGACCCAGAGCAGAGACACACGACCTCAGCGGAGTCGGTCAGCGACGATAGAGTAAGGAGGCACGGACGCCCGTCCTGGACGTTCGTGCACCGGCCCCGCCAAGATCTTGACCATCAAGGCGCACGGCACGTGAGGAGCACGAGGGCATGTTCGAGCGGTTCACCGACCGAGCGCGACGGGTTGTCGTCCTGGCCCAAGAAGAGGCCCGGATGCTCAACCACAACTACATCGGTACGGAACACATCCTGCTGGGCCTGATCCACGAAGGTGAAGGCGTCGCGGCAAAGGCCCTGGAGAGCCTCGGCATCTCCCTGGAGGGCGTCCGCCAGCAGGTCGAGGAGATCATCGGCCAGGGCCAGCAGGCGCCGAGCGGGCACATCCCGTTCACGCCGCGGGCCAAGAAGGTGCTGGAGCTGTCGCTGCGCGAGGCGCTGCAGCTCGGCCACAACTACATCGGCACTGAGCACATCCTGCTCGGGCTGATCCGTGAGGGCGAGGGCGTCGCCGCCCAGGTGCTGGTGAAGCTCGGCGCCGACCTCAACCGGGTCCGCCAGCAGGTGATCCAGCTGCTCTCCGGCTACCAGGGCAAGGAGCCTGCCGCGGCGGGCGCCGCGCCGGGTGAGGCCGCGCCGTCGACCAGCCTGGTGCTGGACCAGTTCGGCCGCAACCTGACTCAGGCCGCCCGCGAGGGCAAGCTCGACCCGGTCATCGGGCGCGAGAAGGAAATCGAGCGGGTCATGCAGGTGCTCTCCCGCCGTACCAAGAACAACCCGGTCCTGATCGGTGAGCCCGGCGTCGGCAAGACCGCCGTGGTGGAGGGCCTGTCCCAGAAGATCATCAAGGGCGAGGTGCCCGAGACCCTCAAGGACAAGCAGCTCTACACGCTCGACCTGGGCGCGCTCGTCGCCGGTTCCCGCTACCGCGGTGACTTCGAGGAGCGCCTCAAGAAGGTGCTCAAGGAGATCCGCACCCGCGGCGACATCATCCTGTTCATCGACGAGATCCACACCCTGGTGGGTGCGGGTGCCGCCGAGGGCGCGATCGACGCCGCGAGCATCCTCAAGCCGATGCTGGCCCGTGGTGAGCTGCAGACCATCGGTGCCACCACGCTCGACGAGTACCGCAAGCACCTGGAGAAGGACGCCGCTCTCGAGCGCCGCTTCCAGCCGATCCAGGTGGGTGAGCCGTCGCTGGCCCACACCATCGAGATCCTCAAGGGCCTGCGGGACCGCTACGAGGCTCACCACCGCGTCTCGATCACGGATGCCGCTCTCGTGGCTGCCGCGACCCTGGCCGACCGGTACATCTCCGACCGCTTCCTCCCGGACAAGGCGATCGACCTGATCGACGAGGCCGGTGCCCGGATGCGGATCCGTCGGATGACCGCGCCGCCAGACCTGCGTGACTTCGACGAGCGCATCGCCCAGGTGCGTCGCGACAAGGAGTCCGCGATCGACGCGCAGGACTTCGAGCGCGCCGCCCAGCTGCGCGACAAGGAGAAGCAGCTCCTCGGCCAGAAGGCTCAGCGGGAGAAGGAGTGGAAGGCCGGTGACCTGGACGTCGTCAGCGAGGTTGACGACGAGCAGATCGCCGAGGTGCTCGGCAACTGGACCGGCATCCCGGTCTACAAGCTGACCGAGGAGGAGACCTCGCGCCTGCTGCGCATGGAGGACGAGCTGCACAAGCGCGTCATCGGCCAGGAGGACGCGGTCAAGGCGGTCTCGAAGGCGATCCGGCGTACCCGGGCCGGCCTGAAGGACCCGAAGCGCCCGTCGGGCTCGTTCATCTTCGCCGGCCCGTCCGGTGTCGGTAAGACCGAGCTGTCCAAGGCGCTCGCCGAGTTCCTCTTCGGCAGCGAGGATGCCCTCATCCAGCTGGACATGTCCGAGTTCCACGACCGTTACACGGTCTCCCGGCTCGTTGGTGCCCCTCCCGGCTACGTCGGCTACGACGAGGGCGGGCAGCTGACCGAGAAGGTGCGGCGTCGGCCGTTCTCGGTGGTCCTCTTCGACGAGATCGAGAAGGCCCACCCGGACGTGTTCAACACGCTCCTGCAGATCCTCGAAGACGGTCGGCTCACCGACGGTCAGGGTCGGATCGTGGACTTCAAGAACACGGTCATCATCCTGACCACCAACCTGGGCACCCGTGACGTCGCCAAGGCGGTGTCGCTGGGCTTCCAGCAGTCGGAGGACTCCGAGTCCAACTACGACCGGATGAAGCAGAAGGTCAACGACGAGCTCAAGACGCACTTCCGGCCTGAGTTCCTCAACCGGATCGACGACACCATCGTCTTCCACCAGCTGCGCCAGACCGAGATCCTCTCGATCGTGGACATCATGATCCAGCGGATCGAGGGCCAGCTGCGGAACAAGGACATGGGTCTGGAGCTGACCGACAACGCCAAGAAGTACCTGGCCGCGAAGGGCTTCGACCCGGTGCTCGGTGCCCGTCCGCTTCGTCGCACGATCCAGCGCGACATCGAGGACAACCTCTCCGAGCGGATCCTGTTCAACGAGCTGACCCCGGGTCAGATCGTCGTGGTGGACTGCGAGGGCGACCCGGACGACATCGACAAGTCCAAGCTCGTGTTCCGGGGCTCGGACAAGCCGGTCGAAGTTCCGGACGCCGTCCCGGCCGATCTCGGTGGCACTGCCGCTGGCACTGCCGCCGCGGGCGTGGACGAGTAAGACAACAAGCAAGGGGCGGGGCCCCGGTGGCGCAAGCCACCGGGGCCCCGCCTTTGTGCGCTACCCGCACGGGCCTCCGCCCGCAAGATCGCACTACATCCAGGATGTAGTGGCATCCGTCGCGCCTGACACCACTACATCCGGGATCGAGCACGATCTTGGGGTGAGCTGCGCCGAGCCCGCGCCACCGCCGCGGCGTGCGGCCAGCAGGTCGCGCGGTGTGCGGCGGCTCAGAGGACGCGGTGTGCGGCCGGCGGCGGGTTGGAGCGCGCGGCGTGCGGCCGGCGGCGGCTCAGAGCGCGCGGGTGGGCGGCCAGCGGGTCGCTGGGCGGGATGCCCGGGGTGGGGGCGGGTCAGGTGGTGAGGTCCGCGGTTGGCCGGGACGGGCCGTCACCGACCAGGCGGAAGGATTCAGTGCCGGCGGGTTCGACAAGCCCGTCCTGCACCAGCCCGGCGAGGGCGCGGGCGCGTTGCACGTCGTCGGTCCAGACCTGGTCCAACCGCTGGCGTGGGACCGGGCCGGTGCTGTCCCGGAGCACTCCGAGCAACAGACCGCGGACCTGCCGGTCGGTGCCCGCGTACCGCTGGGGTCGGCGGGTCGGCCCGGCCGGCGCCTCCTGGCCGGACGCCCGCCAGGCGCAGACCGACTCGACGGGGCAGGCGGTGCAGCGCGGTGACCGGGCCGTGCAGATCACCGCGCCCAGTTCCATGAACGCGGCGCTGGCCAGTGCCGCTGCGGCCGGTTCCGCCGGGAGTAGCTCTTCGGTGGCGACGAGGTCCGCTGGTCGGGTGACGGGCCCGGCGTCCGGTTCGCCGGCCACCGCCCGGCACACGACCCTGCGTACGTTGGTGTCGACCACCGGGTGCCGCTGCCCGTACGCGAAGGCGGCCACCGCCCGCGCGGTGTACGTGCCGACGCCGGGCAGTGCGAGCAGTTGCTCCAGCCGGTCCGGCACCTGGCCGCCATGCCGGTCGACGATCGCTACCGCGCATTCGCGCAGCCGGACCGCCCGACGGGGGTAGCCGAGGCGTCCCCACATCCTGATCGCCTCGGCTGGCGTGTCCGCCGCCAACGCGGCGGGCTCCGGCCAGCGGGCCAGCCACGCCTGCCAGGCCGGCACCACCCGGACCACTGGTGTCTGCTGGAGCATGACCTCGCTGACCAGGATGGCCCACGGGGTGACATCGGGCTCGCGCCACGGCAGGTCACGGGCGTGTTGCTGGAACCACCGGCTGACCAGGGAGGCGAAGTCGGGTTGAGTCATGGCGTGGTCGATGATGTCACGCCCGGTGTTCCCGTTGGGTGGGCGGCTCGGGCGGGGTGCCGCGTCCTCGTTCGGCGGACGGGGGAGAATGCGCGGATGAACGAGCTCGCGATCACCGTCATCGGTCGGGACCGGCCGGGCATCGTGGCCGACGTCGCGGAGGTGCTGGCCCGACTGGGTGCGAACCTCACCGACAGCACGATGACGCGGCTGCGGGGGCATTTCGCGATGACCCTCATCTGCACCGGTCCGGCCGCCGCCGAGGTCGAGGCTGCACTGGCGTCGCTGGCCGCCGAGGGTCAGCTGCTGGCGACGGTACGCGCGGTCACCCCGGACGGTGATGTTCCTCCGGCGGGTGAGCCGTACGTGATGGCTGTGCACGGTTCGGACCGGATGGGGATCGTCGCGGCGATGACGCGGGTGCTGGTGGATGCCGGGGGGAATGTCACCGACCTGAGTACCCGGTTGACCGGTGCGCTCTACGTGGTCCTGGCGGAGGTCGAGTTGCCGGCCGGTGTGGCGGACACTGTGCTCGACCGCCTGCACCGGACGGCAGCCGAGCTGGGCGTGGAGGTCACCCTCCGGCCGGCGGATCCGGATCTGTTGTGACCGGCGAGGAGCGCGGGCCGGACGTCGGCCTGGGGGAGTGGACGCCGGAGTCGCTGGACGTGCCGGGGGAGGTGCGGGCGGTGGTGTCCGCCCCGCATCCGGTGCTGAGTCGGGCCGCGGACGAGGTCGACCCAACGGCGAAGGAGACGGTCCAACTCGCGGCCGACCTGATAGCCACCATGAAGGTCTCGCCGGGCTGTGTCGGGCTGGCCGCGCCGCAGGTAGGGGTGGGCGCTCGGGTCTTCGCCGTCGACGTGACCGGCCACCCGAAGGCGGTGACGGTGCACGGCACCTTCGTGTTGTGCAACGCGCGCGTGGTCGAGGCGACGCGGTGGAAGCCGGGCCGGGAGGGCTGCATGTCGGTGCCGGACCTGACCGGTGACGTGAAGCGGGCCAGCCGGCTGGTGGTGGAGGGTGACCTGCCGGGCAGCGGCGTGCCGGTCCGGCTGGTGACCGACGGCTTCGAGGCTCGGGCGTTGCAGCACGAGATCGACCACTGCGCGGGGCTACTCTTCCTGGACCGGGTGGCCGGTGCGCACGCGGTCTATCAGCGCAAGGTCTACCTGTGATCGGGTGCCAGACTGTCCTCAATGGAGAGTGGTGCGGGCGCCTCGGAGTGGCTCCGGCGCGTCGCGCCGCACTGCCGGGTACGGCGCGGCTACGGTGGAGGGCATCATGCGTCTGACGGTCGGCCCCCTGCCACCCGCCGTGTACTGGCGGCGTCGCGCCGTCGTATTCGGAGCGGGCCTCCTTTTCCTGATTGTCCTGCTCTACTCCTGCACCGGTTCGGGCCGTTCCGGCGGGCAGCCGAAGGCGGGTGCGACACCGACGGCGACGTCCGCCGCGACGTCTGGCCCCGCTGGGCCGGTGCTGACTCCGCAGACCGGCGGTCCGTCGTCGTCCGCGTCCGCTGATTCGGGTGCGACGAGTCCGAGCCCGGCGATGACCAGTAACACGCCTCCGCTGGGCGCGGCCGCCGGTTCGGAGGACGACGGCGACACCTGCACCGACGAGGAGATCAGCGTGGTGTCGGCGGCGAGCCCTACCGCACTGCAGCGGGGGGCGGTGGCCGAGCTGCAACTCAGGATCAAGAACACGTCGGACCGGACCTGCAGTCGCAACGTGGGCGCGGACCTGCAGGAGATCTTCATCAAGTCCGGTGCCGAGAAGATCTGGTCGTCGGACACCTGCGGCAAGGTCAAGGGCTCGGAAGTGCAGTCGTTCACGCCGAACTTCGAGCGCTCCTACCAGGTGCCGTGGAACGGGCGGGACACCAGCCGCTGCGACGGCGCGTTGGCTGGCGGGCCGTTCCCGCCGGTCGGGTCGTACCAGGTGTTCGCCCGGGTCGGCACGAAGTACAGCGAGCCCGTGAAGCTCACCATCACCGGCTGAGCGGGGTCAGACGTAACGTTCCAGGATGGATGCCTCGGCGAGGCGGGACAGCCCCTCCCGGACGCCACGAGCCCGGGCGTCACCGACCCCCTCGACGGCCTGTAGGTCTTCCACTGTCGCCCCGAGCAGCCGCTGGAGGCTGCCGAAGTGCAGCACCAGGCGATCCACCACGGCCACCGGCAGCCGGGGCACCTTGGCCAGCAGTCGGAAGCCGCGCGGGCTGACCGCTGCGTCGAGCGCGTCGGAGGCGGCCGGGTAGCCGATCGCCTTGGCCACCGACACCAGGTCGATCAGCTCGGTGGCGCCGAGCAGGTCCAGCTCGACGAGTGCCTCGTCCAGCGTGCGCGACTTGCGGCCGACGGGGAGGTAGTCCCGGATGACCAGAGTCCGGTCGGCGTCCACGCCGGCCATCAGCTCGTCGAGTTGCAGGGCGAGCAGGCGGCCGTCGGTGCCCAGCTCCACCACGTAACCGGCGATCTCGTCGGCGATCCGGCGAACCATCTCCAGCCGCTGCACCACTGCCACCGCGTCCCGTACGGTGACCAGATCCTCGATCTCCAGGGCGGAGAGCGTGCCGGAGACCTCGTCCAGCCGGAGCTTGTAGCGCTCCAGGGTGGCGAGCGCCTGGTTGGCGCGGGAGAGGATGGCCGCCGAGTCGTCGAGCACGTGCCGTTGGCCGTTGACGTAGAGGCTGATGATCCGCATGGACTGGCTGACCGAGATGACTGGATAGCCGGTCTGGCGGGCCACCCGTTCGGCGGTGCGGTGCCGGGTGCCGGACTCTTCGGTCGGGATGGACGGGTCGGGCATCAGGTGCACTGCCGCCCGGACGATCCTGGTGCCGTCGCTGGAGAGCACGACAGCGCCGTCCATCTTGCACAGCTCGCGTACGCGGGTCGCGGAGAACTCCACGTCCAGCGGGAAGCCGCCGGTGCAGAGGCCCTCGACCACCTTGTCGTAGCCGAGCACGATGAGCGCGCCCGTGCGACCCCGCAGGATGCGCTCCAGACCGTCGCGCAAGGCGGTGCCCGGGGCCATCAGGGCGAGATTGGCGCGTAGCGGATCTCCGGCGCTCCCGGCGGCTCCCGCAGTCACGCTCACGCTGATCGGGCGGGCGGGCGAGCCCACGGCGCCGGTGCGGGCCTGGGGCGGCGCGCCGGCTGGCTTGGTGGTATCGCGGTCGATCGGCACGGGCACAGTCTACGGACTGCCGTGCGGTGGGTGCTGTCGTGGTTACTGTGATGTGTCACGATGCCGCCCTTTCCAACGTTTCCCGCTTGCCACGTGCTGTCCGGTTTCGCCGCCCTCGTCGGCACGGTGGGTCACTCGGCGGACGCGCGGGCCGCATGGTGCAGCGCCGAACGGACGTCGGTGACCTCGGTCACCCGCATCTGCTCGGGGCCCGCGCCGGTGCTGGCCGGGCCGCAGCCGGGCGGCACCAGGGCCACCTTGAACCCCAGCCGGGCGGCCTCGGCCAGCCGGCGCGGCACCGCCCCGACCCGACGCACCTCGCCGGTCAGTCCCACCTCACCGATCGCCACCAGGTGCGGCGCGATCGCCAGGTTGAGCCCGCCGGAGGCGACCGCCAGAGCCACCGCCAGGTCGGCGGCCGGCTCCACCACCCGGATCCCGCCCACTGTGGCGGCGAAGACCTCCCGGTCGTGCAGGGTCAGCCGCTCGGTGCGCCGTTGCAGCACCGCGAGCACCATCGCCAGTCGCGCCGAGTCGAGGCCGGAGACGGTGCGTCGGGGAGAACCCGCCACTGTCGCGCCGATCAGCGCCTGCACCTCGGTGACCAGGGCACGACGCCCCTCCATGGCCACCGTCACGCAGGTGCCCGGGACTGGTTCCGCGTAGCGGGTCAGGAACAGCCCGGACGGGTCGGCCAGGCTGCTGATGCCGCCCTCGTGCATCTCGAAGCAGCCGACCTCGTCGGCCGCGCCGAACCTGTTCTTCACGCCGCGCACCAGGCGCAGCGACGAGTGCTTGTCGCCCTCGAAGTGCAGCACCACATCGACCAGGTGCTCCAGCACCCGAGGCCCGGCCACCTGCCCGTCCTTGGTGACGTGCCCGACCAGCACCGTGGCGATGCCCCGCTCCTTGGCGACCGAGACCAGCGCGGCGGTGACCGCGCGGACCTGGGTCACCCCACCGGGCACCCCCTCGGTGCCGGTGGTCGAGATGGTCTGCACCGAGTCGAGCACCAACAGGCCCGGCTTGACCGCGTCGAGGTGACCGAGCACCGAGGCGAGGTCGCTCTCCGCGGCGAGGTAGAGCTGCTCGTGCAGCGTGCCCATCCGCTCGGCGCGCAGGCGCACCTGACTGACCGATTCTTCGCCGCTGACCACCAGCGACGGGCTGCCGGCGCCGATCGCCCAATGCTGCGCCACATCCAGCAGGAGGGTCGACTTGCCCACGCCGGGCTCGCCGGCGAGCAACACCACGGCACCGGGGACCAGGCCGCCGCCGAGCACCCGGTCGAGCTCGCTCACCCCGGTGGGCACGGCGCGGGCCGGAGCGGCGCTGATGGTGGCGATCGGTCGGGCCGGCTCGGACGGCATCCGGGAGCTGACCACCCGACCGGAGACGGTCGGGCCGGTCACCGTGTGCTCGACCACCGCCCCCCACTCGCCGCACTCCGGGCAGCGCCCCACCCACTTGGGCGGCTGGTGCCCGCAGGCGTCGCACTGGTAGGCCGGACGCGGATCGCGGGCGGCGGACCGACCACGGGCGGCACCGGCCGTGCCGCCACGCGGAGGGGTCGATCGGGAGGTGGTCACATCAGGACGCTAGCCCTCGCGTACGACGAAAACACCCCGGCGTGGTGGTCACCACGCCGGGGCGTTTGTCGATGTGCGGGTCGGGTCACTCGTGGGTCGTGCCGCCCTCGTTGCCCTCGTAGCCGCCCTCGCGCTCGATGATCGGCGGCGGAGGGGCCGCCGGGGTGAGCGGCACGGCGACCGGAGCCTGCCCGGTGACCGTGTTGCCGTTGCCGAAGTCGAAGGTCACGACGACGTTCTGGCCGGAGCGCAGCGCCTCGGTCAGGCCGATCAGCCGGAGCTGCGCGGTGGCCTTGGAGTTGAACTGGATGTAGCTCAACGGCGCCAGCTCGATCCGGGCCGGCTGGCCGGGGGCGGAGGGGCTGGCCGAACCGGACGCCCGCGCTGACTCCGGGGCGGACGGGGTGGCCGAGGACGATCCGGTCTCGGAGGGCGTCACCGACGGGCTCGGCGAACCGGACGTCGAGTTCGACGGGCTGGCCGAACCGGACGGCGACGGGCTCATGGAGGCGGACTCCGAGGCGGACGGCGACGGGCTCGCCGAGCCGCCGCTGATCACGACCTCGCGGGCGCTCTCCGTGGTGACGGTGACAGTCACCGTCTCCTTCGAGTCGTTGTAGATCACGGCTTCGAGCCCCGCGTCCTGGCCGGCCTTGTAGCCCTCGGTGCCCGGGTAGTCCACGAGCAGGCCACGCACGGAGAAGGATCCGTTGTTGGTGGTGAGGCTGACGCCCTGGACCGACGCCTCCTTGGTGGCGGTCTCGGCGATCTGACCGGTGCCGCAGCCGGACGTCAGCAGACTGGCCGCCGCAATCCCGGACAGCAACAGGGCCGCCCGCCGGGATCCCCTGATCGAGCGCGTCACGTCGGTCCTCCTCGTCACAATCCCCACCCGGGCCGTACGCCGGGCACGGTGGCCATACCCGCGCAGACCGCGCTCCAGGGTAGTTGGGACTGATCGAGGCCCGCACGCGGACCCGGCAATGCCACCTGCCCGGGTGGCGTTCACACCACCCGACCGCTCGCCACCAGCAGAACCACGTCGATGAGGGCCACCAGCATCACGGCCCGGAAGGCCGCCACCGGCCGCCGGCCGGCCCGGATCGCCGAACGCCCGGCGTACCAGCTCAGCGGCGGCACCACGGCGGCAGTGCCGACCGCCGCCCAGCCGATCGCCGACGGCGGCCCGGGTGGTCCGAGGACCAGGGTCGCGGTCGCCGCGAGGAGGAGACCCGCAGCGGCCACCCGGCTGCCGGCGGCGCCCAGCCGGTGGGGCAGGCCGCGCACGCCGGTGCGGGCGTCGTCGGCCAGGTCGGGCAGCACGTTGGCGAAGTGCGCACCGGCGCCCAGGCAGGCTGCCGCCGTCACCAGCCAGACCGGCGGGGCCGGCTGACCGGGCAGCGCCAGCACCACGAAGGCGGGCAGCGCGCCGAACGACACGGCGTAGGGCAGCACCGAGAACGCGGTGGCCTTGAGCGGCCAGTCGTAGAGCAGCGCGGAGACCAGGGCGAGCGTCAGCCAGAACGCCGCCACCGGGTTGGTGGTCAGCGCCAGCAGCGGGCAGGCCACCGCGGCCGCCGCGGCGGCCCAGGCGGTGACGCGCCGACCGACCGCGCCACTGGCCACCGGTTTGTCGGTACGCCCCACAGTGGCGTCCCGTTCGGCGTCCAGCGCGTCGTTGGTCCAGCCGACGGCGAGCTGGCTGGCCAGCACGGCGAGCACCACCGAGACGATTCCGGCCGGCCGGTGGCCCACTCCCCAGGCCAGCAGACCGGCCACCGTGGTCACCGCCGCGGCCGGTTCCGGATGGCTCGCTCTGACCAGCCCTAACACCCTCGACGACATAAGGGAAGTCTGGTCGTTACCGAGCAGTCGTGCCACGCTCGGTTCCATGCGAGACGTGGCTGCGGCCGGGGCTTCCAGCGGTCCGAGGGTGCTGCCGCGAAACGATCCGCGTCAGTACGACGATCTGGCCGGTGAGTGGTGGCGGCCGGACGGCGCGTTCGCGATGCTGCACTGGCTGGCTGAGGCCCGTGCCGCGCTGGTGCCGCCGGCCACCCGTCCGGGCGCGTTGCTTGTCGATCTGGGTTGCGGCGCCGGCCTGCTCGCGCCACACCTGGCCGGCAAGGGTTACCGCCACGTCGGGGTGGATCTGACCCGCTCGGCGCTTGTCCAGGCGGCCGAGCACGGGGTGCGGGTGGTTCAGGGCGACGCAACAGCGGTCCCGCTGCCTGACGGCTGCGCCGACGTGGTCTCGGCGGGTGAGTTGCTGGAGCACGTGCCGGCCTGGCCGCGCGCGGTGGCCGAAGCCTGCCGTCTGCTGCGCCCCGGTGGCGTGCTGGTGCTGGACACCCTGAACGACACGGCGCTGGCCCGGCTGGTCGCGGTCCGGCTCGCCGAGCGGCTGCCGACGGTGCCCCGTGGCATCCACGATCCACGGTTGTTCGTGGACGACCGGGCGCTGGTGGCCGAGTGCGCCCGACACGGCGTCGACCTGCGGCTGCGGGGCATCCGCCCGCAGGTCGGCGGCATGCTCGCCTGGCTGCTGCGCCGAGCTCGCGCGAGCCGAACGGCCGGTGCGGTGCCCGCCGGCCGCGCGCCGCGCATCGTGCCGACCCGCTCCACCGCCGTGCTCTACCAGGGCCGGGGGGTCCGCAAAGGATAGTCCGGCCGTGGCGGGGTATGGAACGCCGAGGAGGAACGAGATGACGGTGCACGCGCTCGAGGCAGCACGCCGGTTGGCGCCGCGGTTCGCCGCGCGGGCGGCCGAGCACGACCGGGACGGTTCCTTCCCAGTGGACGACTTCGCCGACCTGCGCGAGGCCGGCCTGTTCGGGCTGATGGTGCCCCGGGCGCTCGGCGGTCTGGGCGCCACCTTCGCCGAGTACGCCGCGGTGGCCACTGAGCTTGCCCGGGGCAACGGTGCGAGCGCCCTGGTGTTCAACATGCACGCCTCGGTGACCGGCGCGCTGGGCGCGGTCACCGAGGAGTTGGCCGAGGCGCTGGGCGTACCCGACGAGGCGCTGGCCGCCCGCGACCGGCTGCTCAGCGCGGCGGCGCAGGGCTCCTGGTACGCGGTGGCGATGAGCGAGCGGGGCGCGGGCGCGCGGCTGTCCCAGCTGACCACTGCGTACGAGCCGACCGACGGGGGCTGGCATCTCAAGGGCAGCAAGACCTTCTGCTCCGGCGCCGGGCACGCGGACGGCTACCTGGTGGCGGCACGCAGCACGGCCGACCAGTCGGTGGTCTCACAGTTCCTGGTGCCGGCCGGTGACGGGCTGACCGTGGAGCGGACCTGGGACTCACTCGGCATGCGCGCCACCTCCTCCCACGACCTGCACCTGGACGTCACAGTGCCCGCCGACCGGCTGCTCGGTGGGGTGGAGGGGCTTGCGCTGGTGGTCGCCCAGCTGATGCCGCACTGGTTGGTGGCCAGCTACGCGGCCGTCTACGTGGGGGTCGCCCGTGCGGCGATCGACGCGGCGGCCGAGCACCTCAACGCCCGCAACCTGGCCGGCCTGCCGGCGGTGCGGGCCCGGCTGGGTCGGGCGGACGCGGCGACGGCCGCCGCTCAGTTGGTGGTGGCCGAGGCGGCCCGCCGGGTGGACGAGGCGCCCGGTGACGAGGAGACCAACCGTTGGGTGTGGCGGGCGAAGCTGCTCGCCGGCACCACGGCCGCCGAGGTGGCGGCGTCGGTCCTGGAGGCGGCGGGCACCTCGGCGACCCGCCGTGGACATCCGCTGGAGCGGCTCTACCGCGACGCCCGCTGCGGCTCGCTGCACCCGGCCACGTCGGACGTCTGCGCCGACTGGCTCGGCATCGCCGCGCTCGGCGGCGACCCGGATCGTGACGGATCGGCACCGCGTTGGTGAGCCCGCCGCGGGCTCGCACGGAGGAACGACCAGCCGAGGTGGCTGGTGGGACGGCCAGGGGGAGGACAGCATCTGACGAGAGGTGGGGATCGTGTTCGTACCAGTGATCGCGGGGCTCGGGACAGCGCAGCCGCCGTCCGCTTCGCAGGACGAGTTGTGGGAGGGCTTCTTCTCCCGGCACTTCTCCGGCACCACCCGGTCGTTGGCCCAGCGGATCTTCGCCAACTCGGGGGTGACCCGGCGGCAGGCCGCTGTCAATCCGCTGCTGGAGGACGTCTCGGACTGGCCGACCGAGCGCCGGATGCGCCGCTACCAGGTGGAGGCGCTGCCGCTGGGCAAGGAGGCGGTGGGTCGGGCGTTGACGGCGGCCGGGCTGAGCGCCGGCGACATCGGGCTGTTCATCGTCTGCTCCTGCACCGGGTACGCCACCCCGGGGCTGGACATCCTGCTCGCCCGGGACCTGGGCATGGCCGCCGACACCCAGCGGATGTTCATCGGCCACATGGGCTGTTACGCGGCGTTGCCGGGGCTCGGCGCGGCGAGTGACTTCGTCACCGCCCGGGGGCGACCGGCGCTGCTGCTCTGTGCGGAGCTGACCAGCCTGCACATTCAACCGTCCAGCGCCCGGGTGGACACCCAGCAGATCGTCTCCCACGCGCTCTTCTCGGACGCCGCGGTCGCCGCGGTGGTCGTGCCGGGTGGCTCGGGGTACGCGGTGCGCGAGGTCACCGCCGTCACCGACACCTCGACCGCCGACCACATGACCTGGGACGTCACCGACGCGGGGTTCCGGATGGGCTTGTCGCCGAAGGTCCCGCAGGTGCTGTCGAGGCACGTACGGGGGCTGGTAGACGATCTGTTGGCCCGGCACGGCGTCACCAGCTCCGAGGTGGACGGTTGGGCGGTGCACCCGGGCGGGCCGCGGATCCTCAACGTGGTGGAGCGGGAGTTGGCGCTGCCCCCGCTGGGGCTGGCGGCGTCCCGGGCGACACTGGACGAGCACGGCAACTGCTCGTCGCCGACAGTGTTGCTGATCCTGGACCGGTTGGGTCGGGCGACACCGGCGGCTCGGCGCATCGTCATGCTGGCCTTCGGCCCCGGCCTCACCCTGTACGCCGCTCTGCTCGATCGACAGGACTGAACCTCGTCGGCCCGGCCGGTACGCTCAGGGGGTGGATGCGACAGCGGACGACCGGCTGCGCTCGGTGGTGCTGTTCGGTGCTGCAGTGGCCGTTCTGGTCGTCGGCGGCTGGTGGTGGCGTGCCGCCGCGCCAGCGTCGACGGCGGGGGCGACTGTCCCTTCGGCGGTGGCGGTGCCATCGGTCGGGCCGAGCGTCAGCACCCGGATGGAACGTCTCCTCGCGGCTGCGGAGCCTGACGAGCGGGTGACGGTGCGGATGAACCCGAGCACCGGCGAGGTCGTCCGGGTGGAGAGCGGTTCGCGGGTGGTGATCGACCCGGCGACGGGCTCGATCAGCGACATCGAGGGTGATCCCGAGGTGCTCTTCCCCGCGGGTGACCTGCCCACGTTCCGCGAGACGATCTGGCGAGAGCAGCGGGGCCTCGCTCCTGGCCAGGCACTGACCCGGCAGGCCGGCAACGACGGTGGGCGTTACCTGCTCCAGTACCGGTGCACCCGCCCGGGCACGATGGCGGTTACCAGCACCGGGGCCGAGATCGTCGGTCAGTCGCGCATCGACTGTGACGGCACGATCGCCAATGCCGAGGTGCTGCCCGGCGGCGGGCCGTTCCGGGTGTCGTTCTCGGCCGTCGACCGGCCCATCGACATTCAGGCGCAGCTCGTCGCGCTGCCGCTCTAGGCGCGGCGTCAGCCGGCCAGGACGCTCAGATCGTTCCGGTAGGTGTCGCTGGTGCCCAGCTCGGGCAGCACCCGCGTGACGAGGCCGGCCCGGTCGACGAGGAGGGCGGTCGCGGCACCGGGGCGGGCCGGCTGACCGAGGAACGAACGCAGGCCTCCGGCGGGGTCGGCCAGGGCGCGAGCCTGCCTCTCGATGGTGGGCCTGGCCGGCGGCGTCCGCCCTCCGGTGACGGTGACCACGGAGACGCCGCCGGGCGCGGCTGCCAGGGCGTCGCCGACCCGGTCCGGGCAGGGGCAGCCGTCCAACAAAATGATCATGGCGGGTAGCAGGCCGCGCAGTGGCACGGGTGCGTCGTCCGCGTCGACCAGGTCCAGTGCGGGCAGCGCCCGACCGACGAGGGTCGCGGGTGGCGACCAGGGGGCCGGGGTCGGCCGGTCGGCGCCGCGGTTGGCGCGGGGCCAGGTGACCGCCAGCAGGCCGGCCAGCGTGGTGAGGACCGCCACCAGCAGGACCACCAGCGGCAGGCCCAGGGCCTGGTGACCGCCCGGGAGGCTGCCGGCCCGGCGCAGCTCACGGCGGATCTGAGTGGCCTCGGCGGCCAGCGCGGAGGCGTCGTCGGGAACCACCACGCGGCCCCATTCGGGCGGGAGGCCGGGCAGGCCGTCGGCTGGCCCGTGCCCCTCTGCGTCCGGCTTGCCCATCGGACCTCCTGGAAGCGTCTCGAGAGCTGAGTGCGGCTCGGTCTCCAGGGTCGCGCACCAGGGGCTCCTCCCGCTACATCTGGGCGCGGTCCTGCTGGCCGGGCTACCATGGGAGGAGCGCATAGCCCTTGATCTCGACGTTCTGTTCACCCGTACCGGGCAGTCATTTGCGCGTTACGGAGCGTGTTCGAACCATCGGTTTGACCGCCTGTCAAGCTGAAGCAAGACCTCTCACAGGGCCCCTGAGCTGCGCCAACGGTCAGGACATCGGTGAGACATCGGTGCCTGAGCGTGTTACCCTAGACACAGCGAAAGGGGTTTCGAACCTATGGTTTTCAGTGTCGGCGAGACCGTTGTTTACCCCCACCACGGGGCCGCACTCATCGAGGCAATCGAGACTCGGATCATCAAGGGCGAGCCTAAGAAATATCTCGTCCTGAGGGTCGCGCAGGGTGACCTGACGGTCCGGGTGCCGGCCGAAAATGCCGAGATCGTGGGCGTCCGCGAGGTGGTCGGCGAAGAGGGCCTCGGGAAGGTCTTCGACGTTCTCCGGGCTCCGCACACCGAGGAGCCGACCAACTGGTCGCGGCGTTACAAGGCCAACCTGGAAAAGCTGGCTTCCGGCAACCCGCTGAAGGTCGCCGAGGTCGTGCGTGACCTGTGGCGCCGGGAGCGGGAGCGGGGCCTCTCTGCGGGCGAGAAGCGGATGCTCGCCAAGGCCCGTGACATTCTCGTCGGCGAGGTCGCGCTGGCCGAGAAGAGCACCAAGGACGAGGCGGAGACGCTGCTCGACAAGGTCCTCACCGAGGCCTAGTCGGCACAGCATCGTCGTACCCACTTCGTAGTGAACAAACCACCGAGGACCGCGACGTGACCGCGCAGCTCAATCCGCGCGGTGACGTCGCGGTCCTCGTGCCTGCGGCGGGTGCCGGCGTACGGCTCGGCCCCGGCCGACCCAAGGCGCTGCGCCTGCTCGCCGGTGAGCCACTGTTGGTGCACGCCGTGCGTCGACTGGCCGCCGCGCCGTCGGTGCACACCATCGTGGTGGCCGCGCCGGCGGCCGAGGTGCAGGCTGTCCGCGAGCTGTTGGCCCCGGTCGCACCGGTGATCGTGGTGCCCGGCGGTGCGGAACGGCAGGCGTCGGTGGCTGCGGCGCTGGCTGCGGTGCCCGCCGGCCCGACGATCGTCCTGGTGCACGATGCCGCCCGGGCGCTCACCCCACCTGAGCTGGTCGAATCCGTCGCGGCGGCGGTGCGTGGCGGGCGTGATGCGGTGATCCCGGTCCTGCCGGTCGTCGACACGATCAAGGAAGTCGGTGCCGACGAGGTGGTGCTCGGCACCGTCGACCGTTCCGCACTGCGCGCGGTGCAGACCCCGCAGGGTTTCCGTCGGGCAGTGCTCAGCGCCGCCCACGCCGCCGCCGGTGACTCCCTCACCGACGACGCCGGGCTGGTCGAGAAGCAGGGCGTCGCGGTGAGCTGCGTGCCCGGCTCGGAGTACGCAGTGAAAATCACCCGACCGTTCGACCTGGCTCTGGCCGAGCATCTGCTTGCCGCTGCCGGTTGACGCGTACCCTCTGATCATGATCGTTCCCCGGGTGGCCATCGGCACCGACGTGCACGCGTTCGAGCCGGGCCGGCCCTGCTGGGTGGCTGGGCTGTTCTGGCCCGATCAGGACGGTCTCGCCGGGCACTCGGACGCCGACGTGGCCGCGCACGCCGCCTGCAACGCGCTGCTCTCCGCCGCCGGTCTCGGTGATCTCGGTTCCGCCTTCGGGGTGGGCCAGCCGGAGTGGGCAGGCGCGTCCGGGGTGGCTCTGCTGACCGAGACGGCCCGTCGGGTGCGCGCCGCCGGCCTGGAGATCGGCAACGTGTCCGTGCAGGTCATCGGCAACCGCCCCAAGATCGGCCGGCGCCGCGCGGAGGCGCAGGAGGTCCTCTCCGCCGCCGTCGGCGCCCCGGTCACCGTCTCGGCGGCGACCACCGACGGGCTCGGCTTCGCCGGCCGCGAGGAAGGGTTGGCCGGGGTCGCGGTGGCCTTGGTGTACGACGCGTCGGCCGCCTAAGCTCGCCGCGATGTCCAGCGACCCCACCCCCGACCAGTCCGCCGCCGACGGCTACGTCCAGCGGGCCCAGCTCCTCGCCGAACTCGGCCGCTACGACGAGGCGGCCGGGGAGCTGGCCTACGGGTTGGCCCTCCAGCCGGATGACGTCGACGCGCTCACCATGCTGGCCCGGGTGCACCTGGCCGCCGACCGCCCGGCCGAGGCGCTCACCGCCGCCGACACGGCAGTGGCCGCCGCACCGGAGGCCCTGCCGCCGCTGGCCGCCAGGGGGATGGCCCTGGCCGACCTGGAGCGCTACAGCGAGTCGGCTGCCACCGCCGATCGGATCCTCACCCTCGGCCCGGCCGACGCGTACGCCCAGCGGAGCGCGGCGGCGATCCTGGCCGGCGCCCGCAACGGCCAGCCGGCGCTGAACGCGGCCTGGCGCGGTGTCGAGCTGGCCCCGCAGGAGCCGCAGGCGCACCTGGTGCTCAGCCTGGTCGCCGCCCGCCTGAACCTGTTCGACCTGGCCGAGCGGGCCTACCGGGAGGCGCTGCGGCTCGACCCACGGATCGGCGAGGCCGGCCACGACGTTGGCGTCATGCGGCTGGAGCAGCGCCGCTGGTCGGAGGCGTTGGAGCACGTCGCCGAGGCGGTGACGGTCAGCCCGAGCCGGATCGACTCGCCACGGACCCTCGCGTACGGGCTGCACCGCCTGGTGCTCTACGGCGCGGGGTGGTCGCTGGTCGCGGCGGTGCTGGTCGCGTTCGCGGCGTCGGCGAGCGACGGGTTCTCCCGCGTCCTGGCGGTGCTCGCCGCCCTGACCGGCGGGATCATCGTCTGGCAGCTCGCGGCTCGGCTGCCCGGGCTGACCCGGACCGTCCTGCCCGCCCTGCTGCACTCGGACCGGACGATGGCCCTGGCCATCTACGCCGTGGCCGCCGCGCCGCTGCTGCTGCTGGTGTACGCCATGGTCGGCTCCCCGTGGCCCCTGGTGCTGGCCATCGCCACCACGGCGGTGGCCGAGTTCGCCGTGTTCACGCGTACCGCCATCCGCTAGCGCGCCCAGGTCCAGGCGTACCCCTCGTCCTCGCAGGAGCTGGCGGCGTCGCAGAGATCCAGCGGGCGGAAGGTGTCGACCATGACGGCCAGCTCGTCGAAGTAGTCCGCGCCGATGGAACGCTCGGCGGCACCCGGCTGGGGGCCGTGGGTGAAACCGGACGGGTGCAGGGAGATCGAGCCCTGCTCGATGCCGGAGCCGCGCCGCGCCTCGTAGTTGCCCCCCGTGTAGAAGAGCATCTCGTCGGAGTCGACGTTGTGGTGGTTGTACGGCACCGGGATCGACTGCGGGTGATAGTCGACCTTGCGCGGCACGAACGAGCAGATGACGAAGTTGGGCCCCTGGAAGGTCTGGTGCACCGGCGGGGGCTGGTGGATGCGGCCGGTGATCGGCTCGAAGTCGTGGATGGAGAACGCCCACGGGTAGAGGTGCCCGTCCCAGCCGACCACGTCGAACGGGTGGTGGGCGTAGACGTAGCGGGTCCAGCCGCGCCGGTGCCGGACCAGCACCTCGACCTCCTCACCGTCGACGAGCAGCGGGGCGTCGGGGCCGCGTACGTCCCGCTCGCAGTACGGCGAGTGCTCCAGGAACTGGCCGCGCACGGAGAGGTAGCGCTTGGGCGGGCCGATGTGCCCGGACGCCTCGACGGCGAGCAGCCGGACGGGCTGGTCGCCGGTGGGCACCAGCCGGTGGATGGTCGAGGTGGGGATGACGACGTAGTCGCCGGCGACCGCGTCCAGCACGCCGAACGGAGACTCGACCCGAAGGGTGCCCGACTCGACGTAGAGGCAGTGGTCCCCGGTGGCGTCGCGGAACAGCGGTGAGGGTCGGTCGGCGACCACGTAACCGATCCGTACGTCGTCGTTGGCGAGCAGGTACTGCCGGCCGAGAATGGGGTCGGAACCGCCGGTGTCCAGTTTGTGGGTGCGCAGGTGGCGGGGCTTGAGCGGCAGGTTCGGCGCCCGGGTGAAGGCGGGTGGGGTGAACTCGTCGGCGGCCAGGATCGCGGTGGGCGCGTGCCGGTGGTAGAGCAGGGACGAGTCGGAGGAGAAGCCCTCCTGGCCCATCAGCTCCTCGGCGTAGAGGCTGCCGTCGGGCTGCCGGAACTGGGTGTGGCGCTTGCGCGGCACCTCGCCGACGCTGCGGTAGTACGGCATCTCGCCTCCCGATATTTCCCGTTCACCGGCCGAAGGCGTCCGATAATCGGACGCTGTTGTCCGTTCCTCGTAGCGTCCCGTACATTCTTGTTCCGTGTCAACGCAGGTGCCAGCACTCCTCCACGGCCTGGTGGACGACGCCGCCGTCTTCCCACCGGGCAGCGCCGCGCTGCACGACGCACTGGTCGCCCACCGCCAGCACCGCGCCGCCTGGTACGCCGACCTGGTCGGCCCACTGCTGATCCCCGCGTCGGACGTGGCCGCCGGTGCGCTGAGCGGTCTCGTCGACCCGGGCGAGGGCCTGGTGGTCGGGGTGATTGGCGACACCGGGATCGGGAATCTGCCGTTCGCGCTGTCGTTTCTCGCCCCCGACGGCGTCACCGCGCGTCAGGTCGAGGTGGCGGTCGCCAAGCGCGGCGAGGACCCGCTGCCCGGCATCGCCGAGTTGCTGCGCCTGACCGACGCGCTACCGGGCGTGGAAACCGTCTACGCCGAACTGCCGCTGACCTTCGGGCTGATGGGCGCACTGGACGCGCTCGTCGCCGCACGGGCCGACGGGGTGCCGATCGCTGCCAAGTTCCGCACCGGCGGCCTGGCCGCCGAACTCTTCCCCACCCCGACCGAGCTGGCCACTGTGATCTGCGCCTGCCGGGACCGGGGCCTGCCGTTCAAGCTCACCGCCGGACTGCACCAGGCGATCCGACACCTGGACCCGGAGACCGGGTTCACCCACCACGGCTACGCCAACGTACTGGCCGCGACACTGGCCGCCGCCGACGGTGACGGTGTGCGCTCGGTCGCCGAACTGCTCACAGTGGTCGACCCGCGCCCACTGGTGGAGCGCACGACGGCACGACTGGACGGGCCTCGCCCCCTGTGGGTGGGCTTCGGCTCGTGCAGCATCCTGGAACCACTGACCGATCTGATCCGGCTTGGGCTGGTGAACGGGGGCTACGACGCATGACCTGGGTGACCGGCGCCGACGGTTCGCCGTACGGGGTGACGAACCTGCCGTACGGGGTGTTCCGGCAGAACGGGGGCCCGTCGCGGATCGGCGTACGGATCGGGTCGTGGGTCTTCGACCTCGCGGCGGCCGAGGCCGCCGAGCTGGTGCTGGCCGCCGGCACGCTGTGCCGGCCCGTGCTCAACGACTTCATGGCCCTGGGGCGTCCGCAGTGGACGGCGGCACGGCAGCGGATCGCCGAGCTGCTGACCGACCCGGCGCACCGGGAGGCGGTGGAGCCGCTGCTGGTGCCCCTCGACGACGTGGAGTTGCTGCTCCCCATCGAGGTGGCCGACTACGTCGACTTCTACTCATCCGTTCACCACGCGTCGAACGTCGGGCAGATCTTCCGCCCCGGTCAGCCGCCGCTGCTGCCCAACTGGAAGCACCTGCCGATCGGCTACCACGGCCGGGCCGGCACCGTGGTCGTCTCCGGCACGCCGGTGACCCGGCCGACCGGGCAGCGGGCCTCCGCCGAGGGCCCGGTCACCGGCCCATCGGTACGCCTCGACATCGAGGCCGAGGTCGGCTTCGTGGTGGGCGTACCCAGCGCGTTGGGCGACCGGGTTTCCGTTGACGACTTCGCCGAGCACGTCTTCGGGGTGGTGCTGGTCAACGACTGGTCGGCCCGCGACATCCAGGCCTGGGAGTATCAGCCGCTCGGCCCGTTCCTCGGCAAGTCGTTCGCCACCTCGGTCTCGGCCTGGGTGACGCCACTGGACGCCCTCGCCGACGCCTTTGTGCCGGCCCCCGACCAGGACCCGCCGGTGGTCGACTACCTGCGGGACGTGCCGCACCTGGGCCTGGACCTGCGCCTGGCGGTCGAGTGGAACGGCGACCAGGTCAGTGAGCCCCCGTTCGCCACGATGTACTGGACCCCGGCGCAGCAGTTGGCGCACCTCACCGTCAACGGAGCTTCGCTGCGCACCGGCGACCTGTACGCCTCCGGGACCGTCTCCGGCCCGGACCGGGGACAGGTCGGGTCCTTCCTGGAACTGACCTGGGGTGGGGCCGAGCCGGTCACCGTGGGCGGCGAGAGCCGTACCTTCCTCAACGACGGCGACACGGTGACCATCACCGCCACCGCGCCCGGCCCGGACGGCACCACCATCGCCCTCGGTGAGGTGTCCGGCACTGTTCGTCCGGCCCGTTGAAGCCGGGGCTGCGGCCCAGCACGTCAACGGCTTCCACTGCCGAGTCGGATTACTGCGCCCCCTCCGGAGCGCTCTGACCATCTGGTCTTCGAGTCGTCTCGTTCACGGGACTCTTGATCGCACAGCGGGTGCGATCAAGAGCCCTCGTTGCGCCGTTGGTCACGCGGATCAAGTCGTCCCACACGAGCCGGGCCCACGCCCGGCCACAGCGGTGGGGCAATCCCGACGCACACGGAGGTAACGACGATGCACGATCTTGCGGGCGCGGTCTGGCGTACCAGCAGCCGCTCAAACGACCAGGGGCTCTGCGTGGAAGTGGCGGACAACCTGGTCGACGTCCATGGTCTGGTCGGAGTCCGCGACTCCAAGGACCAGGCCGGTCCCACACTCGCGGTCAGCCCGCCGGGGTGGACAGCGTTCATCGGCGCCATTCGGGCCGGTCGCTTCGAGCGCTGACCGGCGCTTCGGCGCCGGTCGACGACGACCGGTGCCGGAGCGACCGCCCAATCGGACAGCGTGGCCCCCGGGTGGTGGAAATTCCGCTCCGGGGGCCCCGTCCGGCCCTCACTCCGCGTACCGTCGGGGACACGGGAGGGTGGCATGTCGACGGTGGCGATTACCGGAATCATCGAGGCGCACGCTGTCGACGTCTGGCGTCTGCTGACCGACCTGCCCGGCCGCGCCGCCCGGTTGACCGCAGCCGGCCCGATCGAAGTGCTCACCCCGGGTTCGTTCGGGCCCGGCACCTCCTGGCGCGAGGAACGGGTCCAGCCGGGCGGCGGCACGCTGACCGAGGAGTTCCTGGTGGTCGAGGCGCTCGCACCGCAGCGACTGGTGCTCTGCTCCTCTGGCACCGGCGCCGACTACCGCATCACCTGGAGCCTGCGGCCGGTCCGCCGCCGCCGTCGGGGCTGCACCGCGATCACCGTCACCCACGAGGCGGTGCCGACCGCACCGTACGGTCGGGTGGTGGCACTGTTGCTCGGCGGGCTTGCCGCGCGGGCGGTCGAGGCGGCGCTCTGGCGTGATCTCGCCGACCTTGCCGTGGCGGCCGGTGCCACCGGCTCCGTCGAAGCCGCCTGAGTGCCAGGCCGTCAGCCGTCGCCGTGACCTGAACGGGGTCCGGCCCTCTCCGCTGGGTAGGGTGCCGGGCGGAGGTGCGGCATGAGGTTCCCGAGAGGCCGGCGACGGCTCGCGATCGTGGTCGCGGCGCTGCTCGCGACGGCAGCCGTCGCGGTCATCGTCCACCGGGTCCTCGCACCGGCTGAGGTGAGCACCGTGGCACGGGCCGACTACCCGGCCCCGGCCCGGCCTGCCGCCGGAGTGATCGGTCGGTTGCCGGTCGCCCCGTTGATCGTCGACGGGAGACTGCGGGTGTACGCCGCACACCGCCAGGTCTACGCCGACCGGCCGGTTGACGGCCGGTACCGGACCAGCCCGTACTGGTCGTACCGGCGGTGGCCGGCCGAGCTGACCGGTGTGGTGGCGAGCGGCAGCACTGTGGTCAGCCGCTGGTCCGACGGGCAGCTCGTCGCACTCGACGCCCGGACCGGCGGGGTGCTCTGGCGAGCCGATGGACCGGAGCCCGTGGAGAGCACGGCGCCGGTGCGGCGTACCTGGGCGGCGACCGTCTGGGATGCGCCAGGCCTCCAGCTCACCGACCTTCCCGACGGGCGGGTCGTGCTGGTGGTGACCGGGGATGCCCAGGCGCGTGGAGTCGAGCTGAGCGGCGGCCGGGAGCTGTGGCGGGTCGAGCTGCCCGGCAGGTGCCGTAGTGATGTCGGCACCAGCGCCACCGGGCTGCTCATCGGTCTGGACACCTGCGCCGGAGCGGCCACTGTCGAGTTCCGGGACGCGGCGACGGGCGAGGTACGTGAGCGTTGGCGTCCGCCGGGCGGCCCGGACGGGTTTGTGGTGACGCCACTCGGCTGTCGTACCGGTGGATCGGACTGTCTGGGGTTGCGGACCGCAGGGCCGGGTGACGAGGGCGGTCAGGGTTGGTTGTTGACTGCCCGGTCGCCGGTCGCCGCCCCCGCGTTGGATCCGGCCGGTGCCGCGCTGGTCGGTGAGCAGTCAGTCGCCGTGCTCGACGGCGTGGTGGTGGGTCGATCGGCGCGTACGGGCGGCGAGCTGTGGCGGTCCGCGGGCCTGGGCGCGGCTCGGGTACTGGCCGGGCAGCCTGGCCGGGTGCACCTGCTGACCGAGGCGAACGATCTGGTGACGCTGGATCCGGTGACCGGTAGGCAGTTGTCCCGCTTCGCGCTCAATGTCGGCTCGGACGGGACCGGCTGGGCACCCGGGGCGGTGACGGCCGAGGACGGGTTCGTCGCGATCGAGCGGCTCCGAAGGCCGGTCGACCCCACCGGCGACGACCGGCGCTACTACTACACCGGCGAGACGGTGATTCTGGCCGCCACCTGATCGTGGCGTCTTCGGCCTCGGAACACCGAACCATTCCATTCCTTTTGTCGTGAAAGGGTACATTTTTCACGGTTCAGGTTTCCGGTGGAAGGGGTCGGCGCATGGCCAGGACAGCAGCCAACTACCTCGTGGGCGGCGCGCTCGCCGCCACCGCGAGCCTGGCGTTGGCGGCGTCGCCGGTGCTGGCCGCCGACCCCACCTCGGCGCGGGGCTTCGGCGTCGTACGGGCCGAACCGTCGGCGGGCACGGGAGTCACCTTCGAGATCCTGCCGGCGTCGCCGACACCGCCTCCGACTCAGCCGCCGCCCACGTCCACGCCGACGGCACCACCCCAGCCCACACCGAGTCACGGCGGTGAGTTGCCGGTCACCGGGTCGGGCGGGTCGGTGCTGCTCCTCGCCGTGCTGGGCGCAGCCCTGCTCGCCGCCGGGTGGATCGCCGCCCGCCGGAGCAGGCCGAGCTGACGGGTCCCGGCCGGAGCAGGCCGAGCTGACGGGCCGGCCGGAGCAGGCGCTCGGGCTGCCCGCGCGATCATCGGCCGGCCGGGGTGCGCTCCCTCGGGCGGATGGTGGGAGGCCGAGGCTGCCCGGATCGGCGGGACCGGCGGGCCAGCATGGCGAGGCCGACGACCAGCAGCAGGCCCACGACCGCCGCGGCCACTGTCCACCCGGAGAAGATCCGGGAGACGACACTGCCCCGTTTCCCGACCTGACCAGCCTCGGGGAACGTGACCTGCGCGGTGACGCTCCGCTTCACCAGGCCGCTCTCCAGGTTCACCTCCGCCTTCCAGGGGCCGTTCGGCAACGTGGTCGGGAGTCGGGCGATGACCTGCCCGGAGGCGCCCGGCGCCAGCGTGACGCCCTGCCCGACCGGAAACGGGCCGGCCCGACTGCCGGCCGGGCCGTCGCTCAGGATGACCGCGCCGGTCAGGTCGATGGCACGGCCTCCGGTGTTGGTGACCTTGACGGTCAGCGACGGTTCGCCCTCGGGGCTGCGAGCCGGGCGCATCTCGCCGATCGAGAAGTCGGAGGCGGGTTCGCCGCCGGGCCCGACGTCGAGGTACATCCGGACTCCGACCCGGTGGACCTGGGTGATCTCGCCGCCGGCCCGAGGCGTCGAGGCGGTGGACGCCCAGACCACCCCGTACCGCTCGCCCCGGGAAGCGGCCGGCGGCACGGTGATGGTCGCTCGGACCCGGGTCTCTGCCCACGGTCCCAGCTCGACCGAGCGCTCGTCGAGGGTGACCCAGGTGGTCAGCTCGTTCTCGGCGCGACCCTCGCCGAAGCGGAACCCCGCGTCCTCCAGGGTCGCCGCCGCCGGGTACACGTCGACCCGACGGGTCTGGTCGGTGCGGTTGACGATCAGCAGTTGCCGCTTGATGGTGGTGCCCGGCGGTAGGTGGTCGACGATGTAGCGCAGCGCCCGGGGGTCGGTGCGGCGCTCGGTCGGGGCTTCCAGCAGCCGGATCCCGATGGTGCCGTCGTCCGGGCCCGCATCCGGTTCGACCGCGCCGGCCCGGGTCGACAGACCCGGACCGGCGAGGCAGAACAGGGCGAGCGCGACCGCGATGATCGACCGCCCCCGACGGCTACGCCACGGAATGTGTCACCGTGCCGGTGTAGACGCCCGCGATGCTGTCCAGCGGAACGTTGACCACCAGGGTGGGGTTCCAGGCGGCGGTGTTGCCGCCGGTGCCGCCACTGTGGGTGAAGGCGGTGAGCGGGGTGACGCTGTCCAGCGCTGCGGCGTCGCCGGCGGTGGCCTGCCCCGGCGTGAAGGTGCCGTCACCGGTGGTCGCCGTCGCCGGGCCGGACCAGTAGTCGATCTCGGACGGCAGCACCGTCTCGGGTGGCGAGCCGCCGCCGGTCTGGAAGACCGTCGCGGTCACCGAGGCGACCCAGGAGGCGTCGGCGGCACCTCGGGAGTCGTCGACCGTCACGACGCCGAGCTGGCCGGTGATGGTGCCACCGGGAGCGCCGTCACCGAGGTCGGCGGCGGCCGGCGCGGTGATGTCGAGGGTGCCGGCGAGCACCTCGAACGTGGTGTCGGTGGTGTCGGTGGGCGCGGCGGCAGCCGGCGCGGCGAGGAATCCCACCATCGCCGCTGCGGCCGCTCCGGCCAGAAAGATCTTGGCAGTGCGCACTGTTCGGTACCCCGTTTTCTCGAAGTGAGCCGGCGCGGTTCATCGGCAACCGGCTGATTCGGAATATAGGGCATAAAATACATCAACCCGGACAAACGTCCCCTAGTTCACGACGAAGGTGATGGCCGCCTGGCCGGGCCGGAGAACAACGTCTCCAGCAACTGCAGCACGGCCTCCGAGAACTCGGGCAGCGCGTACGCGCCCTACCGCGAAGCCTGGAAGCTGTACTGCTGGCCGTGCCCGCCCGGCGGCTTGACGAACGAGGTGAGGTTCATCAGGCTCGTCCGGCCTGGATTGGAGACGCGAAATGCGTGCTGGTCGTTACGCCGTATGCCTGGCCATCGGCATGGTCGTCCCCCTGCTGATGGTCAGCGGCTGCACCGGTGACACGGCGAGACGATCGGCGCCGCCGTCCGAACCCCCCTCACCCGCCGTGCCGAGCCGGCCTTCCCCCACTCCGGAAGCGCCGACGGGGTGGTTTCCGGCCGGTCGGGCGCTGCTGGCCGGCCCGCTGGCAGAGCAGAAGGAAGCAACAATCGCCGATGTCGTTCCCAGTGAGGCCAGCTTCACTGTGTATTTCGTCTGCACCGGAGGAGGTCGGATCGCACTGGACGTGAAGACCGCCGCTCCGCTGCGATATCCCTGCGACGGAGTGCCCAACCTGTCCCAGGTCTTCGTCGACAAGGGCGTCTCGACCGATCTTGCCGTCGGGGTCGAGGGTGACGCGCAGTGGCGACTGGCGGTGGTCGACGGAGCGCCCTAGTCGGCTACTGGCGGGCGGAGCAGCTGAGTGCTGTCCCGCCCGCCCCGTCGTTCGTCCCCTGCCCGTGGGCGGTACCGCCCACGACGGCGAGCTGTCCCTCAGGCCAGCGCGGCCTCGGCCGCAGCCAGGAACGCGTCGTTCTCGGCCGGGGTGCCGATGGTGACCCGGACCCCGTCCCCGGCGAACGGCCGCACGATCACACCGCGCGCCTCGCACGCCTTGCCGAACGCCACGGCCCGCTCGCCCAGCGGCAGCCAGACGAAGTTGGCCTGGCTCGCCGGCACCTCGGGCACGAACTTGCGCAGCGCCTCGGTGACCCGGTCCCGCTCGGCCACGACAAGGGCGCAGCGGCGCTCCATCTCCGCCACCTGGGTCAGCGCGGCGAGCGCCCCGGCCTGGGCTGCCGTGCTGCTGGAGAACGGGGTCGCCACCTTACGGATGGCGGCGGCCACCACCGGCTGGGCAACCAGCCAACCCATGCGCAGCCCCGCGAGCCCCCACGCCTTCGACAGCGTGCGCAGCACCGCCACGTTCGGCCGGTCCAGGTAGTCGAGACCGTCCGGCACCTCCGCGTCGGTGACGAACTCCCGGTACGCCTCGTCGATGACCACCAGAACGTCGTCCGGCACCGCGTCGAGGAACCGGTCCAACTCGGCCCGGCGCACCGCCGTACCGGTGGGGTTGTTCGGGTTGCAGACGAAAATCACCCGGGTCCGGTCGGTCACCGCCGCAGCCATCGCCGCCAGGTCGTGCCCGTGCCCGGCGTCGTTGGGCACCCGCACGCTTGTCGCGCCGCTGGTCGCCACGATGATCGGGTACGCCTCGAAGGACCGCCACGAGTAGAGCACCTCGTCACCGGGCAGGCAGGTGGCCCGCACCAGGTGCTCGGCCAGCGCCACCGAACCGCAGCCGGTGGCGATCCGATCGGCGTCCACCCCGTACCGCTGGGCCAGCGCGTCCCGCAGCGCGACCACACCCATGTCCGGGTAGCGGTGCGAGGTGGTGATCGCCTCGGTGACCGCCTCCACCACGCCGGGCAGCGGCCCGTACGGCACCTCGTTGCTGGCCAGCTTGATGGCCTCCGGCAGGCCCAACTCCCGGGCCAGGTCGGCGGGGCTGCGCCCCGGCACGTAGCTGGGCAGCGCGTCCAGGTCGACGCGGGTCAGCCGCAGCGCCGGCTGGTGACGTCCGGAGTCGGTCATGGGGTGTCTCCCGGGGGCTGGTTACGGTCGTTCGAGGGGGCGGTATCGATGTGCTGGGGGACCTCGACGACCACCGTCTGCGCGCGCTTGTCATGCAGCGCCTGGCGCAGGGGGTGGTCGAAGAGGGGAGAGAGAGAATCGACCAGTTGCAGCACCAGGCCCAGCCCGGCGCAGTACCAGAGCAGAGTCGGCAGGCCCAGCGTGCTCCACCGGCTCAGCGCGCGGCGGACGCCCAGCGGCTGGTCGGCGGCCATCGGCACCGCCCGGATCCGCATCACCCGCTTGCCGACGGTCTGCCCGCCGGAAGCCATCGTCGGCACCTCGTACGCCAGCCAGAGCGCCGTGGCGATCAGCAGAATCGCCACCAGCAGAGAATTCGCCTGCTCACTGGGGAGCGGCAGGCCGTCGGCGGAGGTGTCGCCGCGCGACGCGCGCCGGAAGACCTCCTGCCAGTACGGCGCCCACTCCTGAGCCCAGCGCCAGACGAACCAGCCGTTGACAACCACGTTCAGTGCGAAGACGAGGCCGAAGTCGATCAGCCGGGCGACCAACCTACGGCCGTAGCCGGCCAACCTGAAACCGTGCGGTAGGGGCTCCGGCGGTCGTCCGGGCCAGCCGGGGTGACCGGCCGGAGGCGCCCAGCCGGGAGGGGCACCCGGCGGGGTCCAGCCCGGCGGACCGCCCTGCGGGCCCCAGCCGGGAGGGCCGGCCTGCGGTCCCCAGCCCGGGCCGTGCCCCGGCTGCTGGCCGTACCCAGGGGGTGGGCCCTGCTGGGGTGACCAACCCGGCGCGCCGGTCGCCGACTCGGGGGTAGTCGCCGCCGCGGGTGCGGCCGGGGTGACCGGCGCGGGCGGCGGCTCGGGCGGCGGCGGACCATCCGGTGGGGTGGCGTCGACGGGAATGGGCGCACCGAGCCAGCCCTCGCCGTCCCAGTAACGCCGGGTCTCGGTGTCGGAGGGGTCGACGTACCAACCAGGTTGAACGCTCACGCCGCCACCAGTCCGCTTTGCTCGCTCACGGGGACACCTTAACGACGACTGCTCGCGTGAACTCGGCATGGCGGTACTGCGGGGCGTACCCCTGGAGGTTTGGTCCGGGCTGCGGCGCGAAGCCGCCGGCGGTGGGTCGGGGCCCACCGGCCGGCGGCGTCGGGTACGACGGAGGTTGCGTCACGCTTGCAAGTGTTACAGGTTGCCGCGGGCTTCCTGCTCCCGCTCGATCGCCTGGAAGAGCGCCTTGAAGTTGCCCTTGCCGAAGCCCAGCGAGCCGTGCCGCTCGATCAGCTCGAAGAAGACAGTGGGACGGTCCTGGACCGGCTTGGTGAAGATCTGGAGCAGGTAGCCGTCCTCGTCCCGGTCGACCAGGATCTTGCGGGCCTTCAGCTCCTCGATCGGCACCCGCACGTTGCCGATCCGCTCGCGCAGCTCCGGGTCGTCGTAGTACGAGTCCGGGGTGTCCAGGAACTCCAGACCAGCAGCGCGCATCGCGTCGACGCTGGCGAGGATGTCGTTGGTGGCGACGGCGATGTGCTGCGCGCCCGGGCCCTGGTAGAACTCCAGGTACTCGTCGATCTGGGACTTCTTGCGGGCGATCGCCGGCTCGTTGAGCGGGAACTTCACCTTGCGGGTGCCGTTCGCCACGACCTTGCTCATCAGCGCCGAGTAGTCGGTGGCGATGTCGTCGCCGACGAACTCCGCCATGTTGGAGAAGCCCATCACCCGCTTGTAGAACTCGACCCACTCGTCCATCCGGCCCAGCTCCACGTTGCCGACCACGTGGTCGACGGCCTGGAAGAAGCGCTTCGGCTGAATGCCGGCGTCGATCATCGGCTGCCGGTCCACGATCGGGCCCCGGGCCACGAAGCCGGGCAGGAACGGGCCGGTGTAGCGGGACCGGTCGACAAGCGTGTGCCGGGTGTCGCCGTACGCGGCGATGGCTGCCATCCGGACGGTGCCGTGCTCGTCGGTCACCTCGTGCGGCTCGACGACGCTGGCGGCGCCCTGCGCGATGGCGTGCGCGTACGCGGCGTCCACGTTCGGGACCTCCAGCGCGATGTCGCTGATCCCGTCGCTGTGTCGGGCCACGTGCTCGGCGCCCTCGGCGTCCGGGCGCACCGCACCGGTCAGCACGAACCGGGCCGAGCCGCTGGTCAGCACGTACTGGGCGTGGTCCCGGTAGCCCTGCTCGGGGCCGCGGTACGCCACGCAGGTCATGCCGAAGGCGGTGGAGTAGTAGTGCGAGGCCTGCTTGGCGTTGCCGACCAGGAAGTGCACGTGGTCGAGGCCCCGCACCGGGAACGGGTCGTGGCTGATGTCGTGGTCGACAGCGCCGACGAGCCGGTCGACGTCGACGTCCTCGGTCGACTGGGGTCGGTCGATCGCCTGGGTCATGGTGGGCTCCCTCGCGTACCGGCCGGCCTTGTGGGCCGCCGTGGTCGGTTCTTGTGGCGAGGATCGCTGCCCCGGCATCGAGTGGGCAACTGTTGGCAGAAACGCTGGTCAGGTTGCGCATTCGGTATGGTCGTCACTCATGAATGGTGAGCAGAATGTACAGCTCGACGTGCTCGATGTGCGCTTGATCGAACTGCTCGCCGAGGAGCCGCGGATCGGGGTGCTGGAGTGCTCCCGGCGGCTCGGGGTGGCCCGGGGCACAGTGCAGGCGAGGCTGGACAAGCTCGTCGAGCGGCGGGTCATCGAGGGCTTCGGCCCCGAGATCGCGCCGGCCGCGATCGGGTTCGGGGTGACCAGCTTCGTCACCCTGGAGATCAGTCAGCGGCACGGTCACGACCCGGTCACCGCTCACCTCGCCGCCATCCCCGAGGTGCTGGAGGCGCACACCATCACCGGCTCCAGCGATCTGCTCTGCCGGATCGTGGCCCGTTCCAACACCGACCTGCAACGGGTCATCGACCAGATCGTCTCGTCCGCCGGCATCACCCGCGCCTCGACGATCATCGCGCTGGCCGAGCAGATCCCCTACCGCACGCTGCCGCTGGTGCGTAGCGCTGTTCGGGCGGAGGGAAGGGCGCTGTAACACCTCCGAGCGCAGAAAGCGCGGCGACACGGCGGCGCGGGCGTACGGAAGATCCGTGATCGTGGCTACGGTGTGCGGGTGGCGAAGGGGAGCGTGCGCGGTGGGCTGCTGCTCGGCCTCGCCGTGGTCGTCGCGCTCGCCGCCACCGGCGTGTGGAATCCGTTCCCCGGCCTGTGGGACTGGGTGGACCGCAGCGAACCCATCTCCGAGCCCGACGTGGTCTGGCAGCAACGGGTCGGCGGCACCCCGCGCAGCGTGACCATCGCCGGCGACGCCGTAGTGGTCGAGCAACGCACCCGGGTGGAGGCTCGCAGCCTGGCCACCGGCGCCCAGCTCTGGGAGCGCAAGGCGGACTGGGCGGCGGTCGCCGGTGGCGACCGGGACCCGGTAGTGGCCGTGGGCAAGCTCCTGGTCAAGGGGTACGAGCTGCTCGACCCGACGACCGGGGCGACCCGGCGGCGTGACGATGACGCGGTGGCCGTCTGGACGTACCGCAACCTCCTCCTCGACGCCAGGTGCACGGACGCCACCGACTGCACCCTGAGCGCCTGGGACCCGCGTGGCACGGCGCCGCTCTGGACGGCCTTCCTGCCCGGGGTGCACAGCGGCCTGCTCGCCGACAACCCCGGTCTGCGGGGCACCCGCCGGCTCACCGCCACCCGCATCGACGACGGTGTGGCCGGGGCGGAGGCCGCGCCACCGCTGCTGGGCTTCCCGGTCGACGGTCGGGTCCACGTGGTCGACACCGCCACCGGCCGGGTGCTGCAGAACGTCGAGCCCGACCGGGAGGAGCGGCTCTCCGTGGTGGGCGGCCGGCTGCTGCGGATCGCCGCCCGCTCCCAGGACGGCACCTGTTACTTCGCCATCTCCGCCCGGGACTCGGCGACCGGGCAGGAGGCCTGGCAGCGGGCCGGCATCAACCTGCGCACCGCCGACTCCGCCGGCTGCGTGCAACGCGAGGACCCGCAGGGTGCGCGGAACGTCATTATCGGCGTCGCCCCGGACGGCCGCGAGGCGGTCATCGACGGGTACGACGGAAGGCTGCTCTGGGTCGGTGAGGCGGGCACCAAGTTGATCGCGGTGGACGATCGTTCGGCGGTGTTCCGAGCCGCCGACAAGCGCTCGGTCATCGCCCGTGAACTGGGCACCGAGAAGGTGCTCTGGACGCGACAGGCCAGCGGCAAGGCCACAGCCGCCCTCACCCCGTACGCGGCGGTGGTGGCCGACGAGAAGCCGTCCCGGCTGGCGGCACTGGACCCGCGCACCGGCCGGGAGCTGGCCGCCCTGCGCACCTCGGCGAACGCCCTCGCCGTCGGGTCCCAGGGGATGATCATCGGCGAGGGGCGGGAGATCGGGTACGTCCGCTTCGGCGGCGCGTCCGGAAGCTCGCCCGCCCGACCGCCCGGCGATGGTGGGAATCCCGGCCCGGGCGGCCCCGGCCCCGACGGGCCGAACAACGGCGACTGCGGGCCGAAGAGGGAACTCTGCCCCGAGCCGGGCGGTGGCAAGGACGGTTGAGCGGGGCGGTTCGCCCGATGATCCGGATCGCGGACGGGCTCGGCACGCCCGGTGGATGAGAGCGGCGTCCCAGGACCCGCCCGGCGGGTGGGAGTGATCGACCGGTCTGCCCTAGGCTTGCCGCTCATGAGCAGTGCCGCCGCATTCTCGTACGCCCCTCTGCTGCCGACCGGCCCGGACCAGACGGACTATCGCCTGGTCACCGACGAGGGCGTGGACGTCGTACACGGCCCCGGAGGTCGTCGGTTCCTCACCGTGGAGCCGGCCGCGCTCACCGCGCTGACCGCCGAGGCGATGCACGACATCGCGCACTTCCTGCGCCCCGCGCACCTGGCGCAGCTCCGGGCGATCATCGACGATCCGGCCGCCTCGCCGAACGACCGGTTCGTCGCGCTGGACCTGCTGCGCAACGCCAACATCGCCGCCGGCGGTGTCCTGCCCATGTGCCAGGACACCGGCACCGCCATCGTGATGGGCAAACGCGGTCGGCACGTGCTGACCGACGGTGCCGACGCGGAGGCCATCTCCCGAGGCGTCTACCAGGCGTACACCAAGCTCAATCTGCGCTACTCCCAGCTCGCCCCGCTGACCATGTGGGACGAACGGAACACCGGCAGCAACCTGCCCGCCCAGGTGGACCTGTACGCCGAGGACCCGGACGGGCACCCCGACGCGTACAAGTTCCTGTTCATGGCCAAGGGTGGTGGCTCGGCCAACAAGTCGTACCTCTACCAGGAGACGAAGGCGCTGCTCAACCCAACGCGGATGATGCAGTTCCTGGAGGAGAAGCTGCGGCTGATCGGCACCGCGGCCTGCCCGCCGTACCACCTGGCCATCGTCATCGGCGGCACCTCCGCCGAGTACGCGCTGAAGACCGCCAAGTACGCCAGCGCCAAGTATCTCGACGCGCTGCCGACCTCTGGTTCGATGAGCGCGCACGGCTTCCGCGACCTGGAGCTGGAGGCGGAGGTGCTGGAGCTGACCCGCAACTTCGGCATCGGCGCGCAGTTCGGTGGGCGGTACTTCTGCCACGACGTACGGGTGGTCCGGCTGCCCCGGCATGGTGCGTCCTGCCCGGTGGCGATCGCCGTCTCCTGCTCGGCGGACCGCCAGGCCGTCGCGAAGATCACCCCGTCGGGCGTGTGGCTGGAACGGCTCGAAACCGACCCGGCGCGGTTCCTGCCCGACGTCACCGACGATTCGCTCGACGCGGAGCTGGTGGTCCGGGTCGACCTCAACCGGCCGATGGACGAGATCCGCGCGGAGCTGTCGAAGTACCCGGTGAAGACGCGCCTCTCGCTCTCCGGGCCGCTCGTGGTCGCCCGGGACATCGCCCACGCCAAGATCGCCGAGCGGTTGGACGCCGGTGAGCCGATGCCGCAGTACCTGCGTGACCACGCCGTCTACTACGCAGGCCCGGCGAAGACCCCCGAGGGGTACGCGTCCGGCTCGTTCGGCCCGACCACCGCCGGCCGGATGGACGCCTACGTGGAGAAGTTCCAGGCGGCCGGCGGCTCCCAGGTGATGCTGGCCAAGGGCAACCGGTCGGGTCAGGTGACCCGCTCCTGCCAGCAGCACGGCGGCTTCTACCTCGGCTCGATCGGCGGCCCCGCCGCCCGCCTCGCCCAGGACTGCATCAAGCACGTCGAGGTGCTCGAATACGCGGAGCTGGGCATGGAGGCGGTCTGGAAGATCGAGGTGGAGGACTTCCCCGCCTTCATCGTGGTCGACGACAAGGGCAACGACTTCTTCGCCGAGGTCACCAAGCCGGTGCTCACCGTCGGTCGCCGCTGACTCGACAGGTACGCGATCGGGCGCCGGGCGAATTCGCCCGGCGCCCGTTCTGTCGCCTGTGCTCTGCCGACATCGGTACGCCCGCCCCCTGGGGTGGGACGGGCGCACCGCCCCCGTCGGATGCCGTCACCGACAACTCGGAATGAGTGTGCGGCGCACCGCTGTCGATCCGCTCTCAGATCACTATCGCCTGACCGAGGCGGTCCGTTACCACCGGACTACTCTGCTGGAAGTTGCACCATTGACGCGGGAGAGCAGATGCGGTTCGGGATCCTGGGGCCCCTGCGGGTGGGCGGTGGCGAGTCCACTGTCACCGCCGGGCGCGACCGGATCGTGCTCGCCACGCTCTTGTTGCGGGCCGGCCGGCTCGTGCCGGTCGACGAGCTGGTCGACGCGGTGTGGGAGGACCGCCCGCCGGCCACCGCCCGGGCGCAGTTGCAGACCTGCGTGTCGCGGTTGCGCCGGCGCTTCACCGAACTCGGGCTGGCACCGGACCTCATCGTCACCGACCCGGCGGGGTACGGGGTGCGTACCGGAACGACCGACCTGGACGCCGAGGTCTTCACCCGGGGCGTGGAGGCGGCCCGAGCCGCCGCCACTGCCGGTCGTCTGGTCGACGCGCGTGCCGAATTCCGCGCCGCCCTGGCGTTGTGGCGTGGGCCGGCGTTGGGCGGAATCCCGAGCCGGAGCGTCCGCCGCCGTGCACAGGCACTCGACGAGCAGCGTCTCACCGCGCTGGAGGAATGCGTCGATGTGGAGCTGCGCCTCGGGCGGGCCGCCGAGCTGATCGGCGAACTCGCCGAGAGCGTCGACCAGCACCCGGTGCGGGAACGGCTGCGCGGACAACTGATGCTGGCACTGTCCGCGGTCGGGCGGCAGGCCGACGCGCTCGCGGTCTACCGGGAGGGCCGGCGGACCTACGCCGACGAGCTGGGCATCGAGCCGGGCGCCGAGTTGCAGGAGCTGCACCAGCGGGTGCTCGCCGGTGACCTGGCCCTGGCCGGTCGGGAAGCGCGGCCGTCCGCTCCGGTCCGCTCGCTGCCCCGCGCGATCGGCGACTTCACCGGCCGGCAGCAGACGATGGCCCGCCTGGTCAAGGAGGTGGAGGCCGGGGCCCGGATCCAGCTCATCGACGGCATGGCGGGCAGCGGGAAGACCACCCTCGCTGTGCATCTCGCCAGCACTCTCGCAGGCGACTATCCGGACGCCCAGCTCTACATCGACCTGCACGGGCACAGCGAGCGCACCCCGTTGACGCCGGCCGCGGCGGTCGCCACGCTCCTGCGGCAGCTCGGTGTGCCCGCCGAAAGGGTGCCGACGAGCCAGGACGACCGGTTGGCGCTCTGGCGTAGCGAACTTGCCGGTCGACGGGCCCTGCTGGTGCTCGACAACGCGGCGACCGCCGACCAGGTGACACCACTGCTGCCCAACGGCTCGCACTGCCTGATCCTGATCACCAGCCGCCGCCGGCTGGTAGGGGTGGATGAGGGGCGACCCTCGTCGCTGCCCGTGCTCGACAGCGACGAGGCGGTCGAGTTGCTCGGGCGGGTCGTCGGCGTGGCCCGGGTGGCGGCGGAGCCGGAGGCGGCCGCCGAGGTCGTCCGACGCTGCGGACACCTGCCGCTGGCCATCCGGCTGGCCGGCGCCCGGCTGGCACACCGGCCCCGTTGGCGAATCGCCGACCTGGCCGAGCGGTTGACCAGCCGACCGGATCCCCTGGCCGAGTTCGAGGTGGGCGAGCGGTCGGTCGGCCGCGCCTTCGCCCTGTCGTACGCCCAGGTGTCCCCTGTCGCGCAGCGCGCGTTCCGGTTGTTGGGCCTGCACCCGGGGGTGCGGTTCGACACCCCGGTGGCCGCCGCCCTCACCGGGCAGTCGCTTCCAAAGGCGCAGGACCTGCTCGACGAGCTGGTCGACGCGAACCTGGTCGAGGAGACGGAGCCCGGCCGCTACCGGTTGCACGACCTGGTGCGGGAGTATGCGCGGACGCTCGTCGCCGAGCCGGGGTGGGCGGGTGAACGGCGGGACGGCATCGAACGTCTGCTCGACCATCACCTGCACGTCGCCACGGTGATCGCCCGCAAGAGTGAGCTCTCCTCCAACTTCAGCCTGACGCTGCTGCCCGAGCCGGCGCGTCCCGATCTGGTCCTGCCCGTTGCCGAGCAGGGCCGAGGATGGTTCGACGACAACCTGGCCGCGATCACCGCCCTGGTCCGCCTGGCCGAAGCTGAGGGTTTCGGCCGGCACTGCTGGCAACTGGCGAGGGCCAGCTGGTACGCCCAGTTCGAGGGTGGCCACCTCGACGAGTTGATCGAGACGCATCTGGTCGGACTGCGTATGGCCGAGGAACTTGGTACCGAGGAGGCGGTGGCGATGATGCTCAACTACCTCGCCTCGGCCCACTACCGGTTGGGCCGGTTCGGCGAGTCGAACCGGCTGATGGAGAGGGCGCTCGACGTCTACCGCCGGCTCGGGTTGCGGAGCGATGTGCGCAACACCCTGGGTAACCTGGGCAACTCTTACGTCGCCAGTGGCGACTACCGCCGGGGTTGGGAGTGCCTGGAGGCATCCGCGGAGCTGGCCCGGCGGATGCAGGAGCAGGTGCCACTGGCCAACACCCTTAACAATCTTTCGGTGACCCTGCTGCTGTGGGGACGGTATGACGAGGCGCTGCGTACGTGTCGGCGGCACCTGGCGCTGGCTCGCGAGCTCGGCGACCCGCGCCAGATCGGCAACGCGTTGGGGCACCTGGGCATGATCCGCCACCGGTCGGGTGACGATGAGCCGGCGCGTCGGCTGCTGCGGTTTGCCCTACGCCTCAAGCGGAAGGCCGGCAATCGGTTTGGCGAAGGTGAGCTGCTGAACGAGATCGCCGTGCTGGAGCGCAACGCCGGACAGCCGGACCATGCCGCCGGGCTGCACCGGGAAGCGTTGGTGGCGATGGTCGACGCCGGCGACCGCATCGGCCAGTGCGCGTCCCGCAACCTGCTGGCCCGGGCAATCCTCGAACAGGGGGACGCGGCCAGCGCGCTCGACCTGCACCGTCGGGTGCTCGTCGACGCCAGCGGGCTCGGTGCCCGCTACGAGAAGGCCCGGGCGTTGGAGGGCATCGCCCGCTGCGTACGGGACACGGATCCGACGGCGGCCCGCGCACACCTGGAGCAGGCGTTGGCGCTGTTCCGGCAGGTCGAGTCGCCGGACCAGCGCGAGGTGGAACGGCTGCTCGCCGAGTTGGGCTGACGGATCATCTGCGAGTCGGCCACGGGCGCGGCAGGATGGTACGCGTGACGACTCCAGAGGCGACCGGTTACCGCATCGAACGCGACTCGATGGGCGAGGTGGAGGTGCCCGCCGAGGCGCTGTGGCGGGCGCAGACCCAGCGTGCGGTGCAGAATTTTCCCATCTCCGGCCGGGGCCTCGAACCGGCCCAGATCAAGGCCCTCGCCCAGATCAAGGGCGCGGCGGCCGAGGTCAACGGCGAGCTGGGCGTGATCGACGCCAACGTGGCCGCCGCCATCACCGCCGCCGCCGCCCACGTCGCCGACGGTGGCTACGACGACCAGTTCCCGGTGGACGTGTTCCAGACCGGCTCGGGCACGTCGTCGAACATGAACACCAACGAGGTGATCGCCACCCTGGCGAGCCGTGAGTTGGGCTCACCTGTGCATCCGAACGACCACGTGAACGCCTCCCAGTCGAGCAACGACGTCTTTCCGTCCTCGATCCACCTGGCGGCCACCCAGTTCATCGTGGAGGACCTGCTGCCGTCGCTGGCGCATCTGGCAGCCGCGCTGGAGGCCAAGGCGGCGGAGTTCGAGACGGTGGTCAAGGCGGGGCGTACGCACCTGATGGACGCCACACCGGTCACCCTCGGGCAGGAGTTCGGTGGGTACGCCGCCCAGGTCCGCTACGGGATCGAACGACTGGAGGGCGCGCTGCCCCGACTGGCCGAGCTGCCGTTGGGCGGCACCGCCGTGGGGACCGGGATCAACACCCCGCTCGGCTTCGCCGCCGCCGTGATCGACAAGCTGCGCGAGTCGACCGGGTTGCCGCTGAGCGAGGCGCGTAACCACTTCGAGGCGCAGGGTGCGCGGGACGCGCTGGTGGAAACCTCGGGGCAGTTGCGGACCGTGGCGATCGGTCTCTACAAGATCGCCAACGACATCCGCTGGATGGGCTCCGGACCCCGCGCCGGTCTGCGCGAGCTGCGCATCCCGGACCTCCAGCCCGGCTCGTCGATCATGCCGGGCAAGGTCAACCCGGTGGTCGCCGAGGCAATGCGGCAGGTCTGCGCCCAGGTGGTCGGCAACGACGCGACAGTCGGCTTCGCCGGCTCACAGGGCGACTTCGAGCTGAACGTGATGCTCCCGGTGATGGGCCGCAACCTGCTGGAGTCGATTCGGCTGCTCTCCGCGGTGAGCCGGCTCTTCGCCGACCGGCTGGTGGTCGGCCTGGTCGCGGACGCCGAGGTCTGCCTGGCGTACGCCGAGGGCTCACCGTCGATCGTCACCCCACTCAACCGCTACCTGGGGTACGACGAGGCCGCGTCCATCGCCAAGGAGGCGCTGGCAAAGCAGACCTCGATCCGCGAGGTGGTCATCTCCCGGGGTCACGTCGACTCCGGCAAGCTCACCGAGACCCAGCTCGACGAGACGTTGGACCTGCTTCGGATGACCCACCCCTGATCCGGAGCGCCCCGCTCAAAGCATCTGTCGCGGTCTCGCCCAGCCGAGGAAGCGGGTGAAGAGCGCCGCGGGCTCGGGGCCGTCGTGCGGGTTGAGGCGGTAGAGGTCGGCGGCGGCCTCGTGCAGAACCGCGCACAGGTAGACGCTCAACCCGATCCGGTCGTCCGCGTACTCCTGACAAAGAGCGAGTCGGGCGACCGAGCACGGCCAGGGTGCGGCGCAGACCCGGCAGAGCCAGAGCGGACGCAGCGGCAGGTGCGGTCGGCTCGGTGTGGTGGCGCGGTCGGGCACTGTGGTCCGGGACATGGTGTTGCGGTCCTTTCGAGCTGACTCGTTTGTGGCATCACTCCGCGCCCCTGCGCCTTGCGCCCCTGCGCCTTGCGCCCCTGCGCCTTGCGCCCCTGCGCCCCTGCGCCCTTGCGCCCCTGCGCCTTGCGCCCCTGCGCCCTTGCGCCCCTGCGCCTTGCGCCCCTGCGCCCTTGCGCCCCTGCGCCTTGCGCCCCTGCGCCCTTGCGCCCCTGCGCCCTTGCGCCCCTGCGCCCTGCGGCCCTGCGGCCCTGCGGCCCTGCGCCCTGCGGCCCTGCGCCCTGCGGCCCTGCGCCCTGCGGCCCTGCGCGCCCTGCGCCCTGCGCGCCCTGCGCCCCGCGCCCTCCGGCGGCGGCGGTCGCCCAAGATCGTGCTCGATCCTGGATGTAGTGGTTTCCGCACGTCAGGACCCCACTACTTCCACGATCGAGCACGATCTTGAGCGGGCGAGCGGTCGAGCGGGCGGGCGGGCGGCTTGGGTGGGGATGGGACCGCCTGACACGGGGGATCAGGCGGTCCCGTGCGGTGCCGCCGGGCCCGGGGGACGGGGAGCGGTGCCGCGCTTCACAGTCTGGTGATCGGACGACTACGGTCGGAAGGGTTCGGCCCAGCTGTCGTAGCTGCCCTGTTCCCGGGTCGCGCCGGCTCTGTTGGTCGGCTGGAGTTGATCGTCGGCGGGTTGGAGGGTGGCTGGGCATGGCCGATGGACAGATGACGGCGGCGGTGTTCCTGATCGCGGAGCTGCGCCGGGCGCGGGCGCGACGCGGCTGGAGTCAGGACGAGTTGGCCAAGGCGGTCAACTACTCGGCGTCGATGGTCAGCGCCGTCGAGCTGGGCCAACAGCCGCCCACCGCCAAGTACCTGGAACTCGTCGACCGCGCCCTGGACACCGGCGGTCTCTTCGGCCGCATGTCCACCGAACTGGTCAGCCTGGACCGGGCGCAGCCCTGGCTACGCGGCTGGCAGGCGATCTTTGCCCAGGCGCGCACGCTCCGGTGGTACGAGCCCCGCTACGTGCCGGGGCTCTTTCAGACGGAGGACTACGCCCGTGCGGTCTTCGAGGCTGGCGGCCTGCTCGCTCCCGAGGAGGTCGACCGGCGACTGGCCGACCGGATGAGCCGCCAGGAGGTGCTGCACAGCGAGCGTTCGCCGCACGTCGTTGCGGTGCTGGATGAGGCGGTGCTGCGACGTCGGGTGGGCGGGCGGAAGGTGATGCGCGACCAGACGCTGCACCTGGTACGCATCGCCACCGAGCACCCTCGGGTCCGGCTGCATGTCGTCCCGCGATCCGCCGAGGAGTATCCGGGGCTCGGCGGGCAGTTCGCGCTCGCTGCCCTGCCCGACGGCACGGAGGTGGCCTACCTGGACTGTCAGGTTCGCGGCCAGGAGTTGGACCAGCCGAAGGATCTGTTGCGGTTGCAGCGGGTCTGGGAGGCTACCTTGGGTGAGGCCCTGCCCCCGCAGGCGTCCATCGAGTTGATGAACGAGGTGGCCGAGTCGTGGAGCTGATCGGCGCTGAGTGGCGCAAGAGCAGCCGCAGCAACCAGGACGCCAACTGCGTCGAGGTGGCTACGAATCTGGGGAGCGTGGTCGGGGTGCGAGACAGCAAGGACTCGGGCGGGCCCGTGCTCGTTGTCGACGCGTACTCCTGGCGGCTCTTCGTGGCCGCGCCCCCGCGCTGACCGACCACCTCGCCCGCGACGGCGGTCTGGGTTTCCGCGCACCTGGCCCCGATAAACGGCTCGACGTGGTCCGGAGCGGGACGGATGATCCGGGCCATGGGTGACGATGGTGCGGGTGTGCCGATGGGGACCGAGCGGTTGCGGTTGCGGCGGCTGACGATGGCCGACGTGGACGCGCTGGTCGAGTTGGACAGCGGCCCCGAGGTGATGCGTTTCCTCACCGGGGGCGTCGCGACCCCGCTGGCCACGGTGCGCGACGAGCAGTTGCCGAGGCTGCTGGCCCAGTACGACAGGCATCCCGGGCTTGGTCGGTGGGCGGCGCATGATCGGCAGTCCGGCGAGTTCCTGGGCTGGTTCGCGTTGGACCCGTCGGCGGACGGCACCGAGGCCGAGTTGGGCTATCGGCTGCGCCGCGCGACGTGGGGCGAGGGCTGGCCACCGAGGGGTCGCGGGCGCTGGTCCGGTACGCCTTCGACACCGTCGGGGTGCGTCGGGTCTGGGCCGAGACGATGACTGTCAACGAACGCTCCCGGCGGGTGATGGTGAAGGCCGGGCTGCACTACGTGCGGACCTTCCACCTGCAGTGGGACGACCCGATTCCGGGCACCGAGCAGGGCGAGGTGGAGTACGAGGTGCGGGCCGAGGAGTGGGCGACCGTCGGTCAGGAGCGACCGGCGGCCCGGCGGGCGCGGTAGGCGGTCACCGCGGCGCGATTGCCGCAACCGGCCTCGCAGAACCGGCGGGACCGGTTGCGGGACAGGTCGACGACGACGTTGTCGCAGTCCGGGTATTCGCAGATCCGCAGCCGGCTCAGCTCGCCGGTACGGACCAGGTCGGCCATCGCCATGGCGGCCTCGACCGCGATCCGGGTGGCCAGCGGCGCGTCGCGGGGGACGGCGTGCAGGTGGTACGGCTCGTCGTCGTGCTCGATGAGCTGGGGCAGCGCCTTGTGTTCCAGCAGCAGACCGTTGACCACCGCGACGATCTCGGGTGGTTCGGCGTACCAGATGCGGCGCAGTTGGGGCCGTAGCTCCCGTACGGCGTGCAGCTCGGCCTCGGTGTGCTCGTGCCGGCCGCTGTAGGAGTGGCGGACGAAGAACGTGTCCAGCGCAGCGATGTCGGGCAGCAACTCGCCGTCCCGACCTGCGGTGTTCACCAGCGCCGCGGCGGCGATCAGCGAACACTCGGTGTCATGAGCGAATAGCAACTTGACTCCTGTCATTGCCCCCGCCTAGCGTCATCAGTACAAGGATAGTTTGCTCATGACACGGTGCCCATTGCGAGGAGCGCGAGATGCACTCACGACCTGCTGCCGGCGTCGGACTGGCGCTGCTCTCCGCAGTCACCTTCGCCACCTCCGGCACCTTCGCACGGTCGCTCATCGAGGCCGGCTGGTCTGCCGAGTCCGCGGTGATCGCCCGCGTCGGCATTGCCGCCCTGGTGCTGGCGATCCCCGCCCTGCTGTCGCTGCGGGGCAAATGGGACGTGCTGCGAAGCAACGCCGCGGCCATCGGGGTGTTCGGGCTCCTCGGGGTGGCGGTGGCCCAGGTGTGCTACTTCAACGCCGTGCGCTACCTGCCGGTCGGTGTCGCGCTGCTGCTGGAATACCTGGGCATCATCCTCGTCGTGGTCTGGATGTGGCTGCGGCACGGGCAGCCGCCCCGCCGGCTCACCATCGCCGGGGCAGTGGCCGCGCTGGCCGGGCTGGCGTTCGTGCTCGACCTCGCCGGCACCGCCGACTTCCACCCGGTGGGCGTGCTCTGGGGGCTGGGCGCGGCGTTCGGCCTGGCCGGATATTTCGTGCTCGCCGGCCGGGTCGACCCCCGGCTGCCCTCTGTCGCCTTGGCCAGCGGTGGAATGGCCGTCGGTGCCGCCGTGCTGCTCCTCATCGGGCTGACCGGCCTGCTGCCGCTACACGCCACCTTCGGTGAGGTCACCTTCGCCGGGCAGCCCACCAGCTGGTTGGTGCCCATCGCCGGGTTGTCGCTGGTGGCAGCCGTCATCGCGTACCTCACCGGCATCGCCGGCACCCGGATCCTCGGGCCCCGACTGTCGTCGTTCGTCGGGCTGACCGAGGTGCTCTTCGCGGTGCTGGTCGCCTGGCTGTTCCTGAACGAGCTGCCCACCGGCTGGCAGTTGTTCGGCGGTGCGCTGATCGTCGCCGGCGTCGCCCTGGTACGCCTCGACGAGCTGCGCGGATCGCCCGCGCCGGCCACGCCCGAGCCCGAGCTGGCGCTTGACGGTCGGTGAGAGTCGGCGGTCGGTGTGCTCCTGATGGCCGGCCCTTGCCGGCAGGCGGCGAATTCCGCTGGCGGTGAGAGGGTGGGTGTCGTGCTGACCACTGTGGTGTTCGACGCTGACGAAACGCTGTTGGACCTGCGTCCAGCGGTCACGGGTGGGCTGGTGGCGGTCCTCGACGAGATGCGGCGACACGCACCCGCGGCGGCCGGCGTGACGCTCGCCGAACTGGAATCGGACTGGGGCGCCGTCTTCGGCGAACTGAGCGCCGCCCCGGTGGCGGAGATCCGGCGCGCCGCACTGGCCCGGTCGCTGGCCCGCGCCGCGCTGGTCCACCACCTGGACGAGATCACGGACCTCTTCTTCGCCCAGCGCTTCGCACTCACCCGACCGTTTCCTGACGTACCACCGGCGCTGGCCACGCTGCGCGGCCGGTACACGCTGGGCTTCGCCACCAACGGCAACAGCCGCGCCGAACGGTGCGGACTCGCCGGCGAGTTCACCTTCGAGCTGTACGCGCACGAGAACGGCCTGCCCAAGAAGCCGGCCCCGGAGTTCTACGCCGCTGTGGTCGCGGCGGCAGGGGTGCCAGCCGGGCACATCGTGTACGTCGGCGACTCGTGGGAGCACGACGTGGTGGCACCCCGGCGGGCCGGCCTGCGATCGGTGTGGCTGAACCGGCTCGGCCTGCCTCGCCCGCCCGGCTGCCCACCCGACGCCGAAGTCGCCAGCATGGCCGAGCTGCCGGCCGCGCTGGCGAATCTGGGTGCCGTCGCGGTAGGTGAGTAGATCGAGGCGGCCGGCGCGTGTTTCTGTGCGGCGTGTGTCTGCGCGGCGTGAATCTGTGTGGCGTGTGTCTGCGCGGTCGGGGGTGCGGCTCGAACTGGCGAGATTCACTGCCATAACGGGCGCTCAACTGGCGTAATCCGGATCGTTGTTGTGTGATGGCTGCCACGTCCCTCAACGAGAGGATCCGATGTGGTGAGCAAGCGCTTCACCGCCCGTACGGTCGCGACCGCGGCTGTGCTGGCACTTACGGCTACGGGGTTGGGTGTGCCGGCCAACGCCGCGCCGAGCAACTCCCGGACCTTCACCGTCGTCGCCGAGGATGGCGTCGCCATCGACACGGCCGTCGCCGCGATCCGGGCAGCTGGTGGCACTGTGGTGTCCCGGTCCGATGAGGTCGGCATGTTCCAGGTCAGCAGCGACCGGGCCGACTTCGCGGCCAGGGCGACCGCCGCGCCGACGCTGATCGGCGCCGCCGAGCAGAAGGCCATCGGCCGCAAGCCGAAGTTGGACCGGGTCGAGCAGGAGCACCTGCTGGCCGCTGCCGGTGCTCGTGCCGGTGCTGCCGGCGCCGCCAAGAAGGGCGCCAAGCTCGATCCGCTCGATGACAAGCTCTGGGGCCTGGAGATGATCCGGGCCGACAAGGCTCGCAAGATCGAGCCGGGCGACCGTCGGGTGACCGTCGGCGTGCTGGACACCGGCGTCGACGCCAGCAACCCGGACATCGCGCCGAACTTCAACTGGTCGCTGTCGCGCAACTTCGCGCCCGACCTGACCGATGTGGACGGCCCCTGCGAGGTGCCGAGCTGCCTCGACCCGGTCGGCACCGACGACGGCGGGCACGGCACCCACGTGGCCGGCACCATCGGCGCCGCGGCCAACGGCTTCGGACTCTCCGGCGTCGCCCCGAACGTCTCGCTGGTCGAGCTCAAGGGTGGCCAGGACTCCGGCTACTTCTTCCTCGACCCGGTCGTCAACGCCCTGGTCTACGCCGGCCGGTCCGGGATCGACGTGGTCAACATGTCGTTCTATGTCGACCCGTGGCTCTACAACTGCACCGCCAACCCGGCCGATTCCCCCGAGGACCAGGCCGAGCAGCGGGCCATCATCAAGGCGATGAAGCGGGCGCTGGTCTTCGCGCACAACAAGGGCGTGACCCTCGTCGGCGCGCTCGGCAACAACAACGAGGACCTGGGTGCACCGCGCACCGACGTCACGAGCCCCGACTACGGCGCCGACCCGTACCCCCGGCCGATCGACAACGAGAGCTGCTGGGACCTCCCCACCGAGGGCCCGCACGTGATCGGCGTGTCGTCGGTTGGCCCGTCCGGCAAGAAGTCGGACTTCTCCAACTACGGCACTGAGCAGATCTCGGTCGCCGCGCCGGGAGGCTGGTTCCGGGACGGCTTCGGCACCGACACCTTCCGTACCGACGCCAACATGATCCTGTCCTCGTACCCGAAGCACGTCCTTCAGGAGGAAGGATCGGTCGACGCCGACGGCAACATCGTCCCCGGCTTCGAGAATTCGGTCTTCAAGCAGTGCAAGGCCAACGGTGAGTGCGGCTACTACACGTACCTCCAGGGCACCTCGATGGCGTCCCCGCACGCCGCTGGTGTCGCCGCGCTGATCGTCAGCCGGCACGGCAAGGCGCAGGGTCGGACCGGCTTCGGGATGTCCCCGGACCAGGTCGAGCAGCACCTCTACCGCACGGCCGCCGAGCACGCGTGCCCGGAGCCGCGCCTCCAGCAGTACCGCAACGAGGGCCGGGACGAGACCTACGACGCGTACTGCGCCGGTGGTGTCAACTTCAACGGCTTCTACGGCTACGGGATCGTCGACGCCTACGCGGCGGTGAAGACCCCGCTCAAGCCGAACGCCCGCCCGTAGCGCACATCGCACTGCGGTGGCCCAACCGCCACCGCGACTCGGGGCCCGGTCGACAAGCTTGTCGACCGGGCCCTGCGGCCGTCCAGGGCTGGCATCCGTCGTCTTGGGCTGGCGCCCGTGGTCCCTGCCTTCGCCGTCCGAGCAGGGTGCTCGCCGTCCCGGTCGCTCTTGCGGGGCACGGTGGCTGAACTCGGTCATGATCGACTCGGGTTTCTTGAAGGCGCGGTGTTGGTGCATGAGGGACGGCGCGGCTTTCAGGAACCCGGGATGATCTTGGTCATGTTGACGATCCTCGCCGCCACCCTCGGCTGACCAGCGCGTTGCGCACCTCTCGGAGCACCGCCGGGAACTCGCCGTGCAGCCGACGGCTGGTCACATGCAGGACCAGCCAACCCGCGCCGACCAGCTGATTCAACCGACGGCGGTCGCGGTGCAGCTGTTCTGCGTCGGCGTGCCACTTCCCGTCGTACTCGACCGCCACCCGATATTGCGGCCAGGCCAGATCAGGGTGCAGGACAACGCCGACGGGCAGGCGTACCGGATGTTGAACGGCTGGGCGTGGCAGCCCACCCAGCACCAACCGCACGCGGAGGTGCGACTCCGGCGGAGACTCGGCTTTGCCGTCGGCCAGGCCGAAGACCCAGCGCGCCCGTCGTCCACCGGGCCGGTCGGCATTGCGGGCAGCAATGACGGCCAGGGTGTCGCGCTCGGCCAGGCCCTGCCCGAGCAACGAGTCGACGATGGCGACCGCCCGGACGGGGTCGAGCCAGACAGCCGTTTCCCAGGCGGCCCGCCCGGGGTCGGACCGGGGGATCGGGAGATCCCGCGCGCTCGACCTGCGCGGGCCGGCCGCCGCCCACCCATCGCCCGCGTGGGCCGTCACGATCCCCCCTGCTCTGACAGACACCGCGGCCTGGCGGGACAGCAGCGGCGCTGGCCGTGGCGACATTCGGCCGGCAGGTGGGCGCACTGCTCCCGTAGGTCGCGCCGCATCACGTGGACGGCCAGCGCTCGACGCGCGCCCCGTATCTGGCACTCGCCCCCCGCTTGGCGGCCGTCCTGGGTCGGGCTGTGGTCCGGGGTCTGGTGGTCGTGCTGGGTCGGGCTGTGGTCCGGGGTCTGGTGGTCGTGCTGGGTCGGGCTGTGGTCCGGGGTCTGGTGGTCGTGCTGGGTCGGGCTGTGGTCCGGGATCGGGTGGTCGGCCAACGGTCGCCGGACCACCCGCCATCGGCATTCGTCCGGCGGTTGGTGGTCGTTGTGCGGTTGGTGGGGTCGCGGCTCGCTCCGGGGCCCCGCTCACCGCGAGCGGGGTGATGGTGTTGACGTGCACGCTGAGGCCGCGCTGCGGGCCGACCCGCAACGGTCGGGGTACGAGGACGTGCACGTCGTCGGTGAAGCTCGCGGCGTGTTGAACGCCGTGCAGGTAGGCAGCCGACGGGCCGCCGACCACCACTCCGGGCGGTAGCCGCAGGAGGGCGGCGCGACACGCGAGGGCGTGATCACGGTCCAACCGCGAGTCGGCGTAGATGTCGTGGCGCAACCGCACCCAGGCAGAGTTGCGCAGCTGATGTTCGGTGAGCAGGCCGTCCCGGACAGCGTCGGAGCCGCGGAAGACCTGCCAGGCCAGGGCATCGGGGCGATGCGGACGTGGGGGCATGCAGAGAAGCCTGCCGAGCACCGACTGGCCACCGAAACCCCTGTGGACAACCCCGCCCGCGGTTGCCGCTGGACCTGTGGACAACCACGAATCCGCCCGCCGGTCGTGCTATGGCAGCGGTCAGAACGGCCGACCAATCGGGCATTGTGGCCGCCGATGGGCGGTGATCCACTCGCGTTCCTGAAAGTCGGGCGGTTGCTGGCCTTGGGATACCGCGACTTTCGTGAACCCGAGTTGATCAAGCCGCGCGGGGTGGGGCGCGCGGCGGTGGGGTGGGGTGGGGCGGTCGGGGTCAGCTGAGGGCGGTGGCGATGGTTCGGGCGGCGGCCAGCACCTGCGGGCCGATGGTGTCGACGTCCAGCGGGGCGAGCGCTACCACGCCGACGCTGGCCTCCAGGCCGGGTACGCCGAGCACCGGTGCGGCCACCCCGTACGCCCCGGCCTGCAACTCTCCGCTGCTACTCACCGGCTCGGGCACGCCGGCGCGACCTGCCAGGATCGCCCGGCCGGCCGCCCCCCGGTCCAGTGGATGCCGTGCTCCGGCCCGGTACGCGACGTGGAACGACGTCCAGCTCGGCTCGACCACTGCCAGTGCGACGCCCTCGCCACCTTCGACGACGGTCAGGTGCGCGGTCGCGCCGGCCTGCTCGGCGAGGCGGCGTAGCGCGGGCAGCGCGCCCTCGGCGAGCAGCGGCTGGGCGCGTCGGGCCAGGTGCAGCAACCCGGCACCGAGGCGAAGTCGACCGTCTCCGTCGCGACGCAGCATGCCGTGCCCGGTCAGCGCACTGACCAGCCGGTAGACGGCGGCCCGGCCGATGCCGAGCTGATTCGCTGCCTCGGTCACTGTCAGACCGCCGGAGGCGTCGGCGACCAGGTGCAGCAGCCGCAACCCCCGGTCCAGCGTCTGCGACGTCTCCCCGCCGCGCCCCGCAACCGCGTCGGCCCGCCGCGCGCCAGCCTCGGTCTGCCCGAGGGTCGCGTCGGCCGAGCCGGAGCCCCGCCCGAGGGTTGCGTCGGCCGAGCCGGAGCCCTGGCCGAAGGTTGCGTCGGTCGGCCCGGAAGCCCGCCTGCGTGCCGGGTCGGCGGGGGCGGTGGGGTTGGCTGGCGGGTCACCGGAGCCACTGGAGCGTGCAGTCGCATCCACGCCTGGCAGCGTACGACCCGGCACCGGCGGACCCGGACAGGCACGGACAGCTACCCTTGTACGGTGACGCTACGCCTGTATGACACCGCCACCCGATCGGTGCGGGACTTCGTCCCGCGGGAAGCCGGCAAGGTGGGGGTCTACCTGTGTGGTCTCACGCTTCAGGCCCCGCCGCACATCGGTCATCTTCGCTCCGGCGTCAACTATGACGTCCTGCGCCGTTGGCTGTTGGCCGCCGGCTACGAGGTCACCTTCATTCGCAATCTGACCGACATCGACGACAAGATCCTGGTCAAGGCGGGCGAGCAGGGTCGTCCGTTCTGGTCGATCGCGTACGCCAACGAGTTGCTGCTCGCCGAGTCGTACCGGTCGTTGAACGTGTTGGCGCCCACCTACGAGCCGCGCGCCACGGGGCACATCCCGGAGATGCATGAGCTGATCACGAAGTTGATCGCGGACGGGCACGCCTATCCGGCGAGTGACGGCTCCGGCGACGTCTACTTCGACGTGGCGTCCTGGCCGGCGTACGGGTCGTTGTCGAACCAGTCGCCGGACGCGATGCAGTCCGCCGGGGACGCGCCGGACCGGGGCAAGCGGGATCCGCGTGACTTCGCGCTGTGGAAGGGTGCCAAACCGGACGAGCCGGCGGACGCCTACTGGCCTTCGCCGTGGGGTCTGGGCCGTCCGGGCTGGCACATCGAGTGCTCGGCGATGTGCTGGCGCTATCTCGGCCCGGAGTTCGACATCCACGGCGGTGGCCTGGATCTGACGTTCCCGCACCACGAGAACGAGATCGCCCAGTCCCAGGCGGCCGGGTTGCCGTTCGCCCGCTACTGGGTGCATCACGGCCTGCTGAGCATCGGCGGGGCGAAGATGGGCAAGTCCGCCGGCAACGCGCTGGGCCTGGCGTACGTGGAATCGCTCGGGGTGCGGCCGGTGGAGCTGCGTTACTACTACGCCGCCGCGCACTACCGCTCGGTGATCGACTACTCGGAGGATTCGCTGCGCGACGCGGCCACCGCGTACCGGCGGATCGAGGGTTTCGTGCAGCGGGCCGCCGAGCGGGTCGGTGCCGGGCAGTTCGGTGAGCTGCCGGCCGGCTTCGTCGCCGCGATGGACGACGACCTCAACACGTCCGCCGCGCTGGCCGTGCTGCAACAGCACATTCGGGACGGCAACACCGCCCTGAGCGTCGGCGACGATGTGACCGTCCGCACCACGCTGGCCGTGGTGCGGGCAATGCTGGATATTCTCGGGGTCGACCCCCTCGACCCGGCCTGGACCGGTGGCGGCCGATCGGACGACCTTCGCGCCGTGGTGGACTCCCTGATCGCGCTGGCCCTGGAGCAGCGTGCGCAGGCGCGGGGCCGCAAGGACTGGGCCGCCGCGGATGCCGTGCGTGACCAGCTCAAGCTGGCCGGCGTGGTGGTCGAGGACACCCCCCAGGGCCCCCGTTGGACTATTGGAGAGCAGGACTGATGGCCGGCAACTCGCAGCGCCGTGGCCGGCGACTGACGTCGAAGGCAGGCGCCCCCAAGGGCACCGGCGGCAAGAACAAGGATTCGTTGGCCGGGCGGGGTCGCACCCTGCCCGCTGACGAGCGGCCGTGGCACAAGGGCTACTCGGGCACCGAGAAGCTGCCCCAGCGCACCGCCTGGAAGCAGGACAAGGAGCGTCGCGCGGCGGTTGAGGAGGGGCGCGCCCCCAAGATCGGCCAGCCGGGCAGCAAGGACACCACCTGGGGTCGGGGTGGCGGTCGGGGCGTACCGGTCGGTCGGGGTGCCGCCACCGGCGGGCGGGGCGGCAAGCCCACCAGCCGGTCCGGCCCTCGGGTCACGCCGGGGCGCAAGTCCAACCCGTCCAAGGACACCCCGGAGCTGTTGGTCGGGCGTAACCCGGTGCTGGAGGCGCTGCGCGCCAACGTGCCGGCGACGGCGCTCTACACGGCCCAGGGCATCGACATGGACGACCGGATCAACGAGATCATCCGGACCGCCGCCGACCGGGGCATCGCCAACCTGGAGATCAGCCGCGCCGAGTTGGACCGGATGACCGGCGGGGTGCTGCACCAGGGCGTCGGCTTGCAGGTGCCGCCCTTCGCGTACCAGCCGTTCGAGGACATGGTGGCCGCTGCCCTGGAGCAGCAGGCCCCGCTGCTGGTCGCGCTGGACGGTGTCACCGACCCGCGCAACCTGGGTGCCGTGATCCGGTCGGCTGCCGCGTTCGGCGCGCAGGGTGTCTTCGTACCCGAGCGTCGTGCCGCCGGGATCACCGCGACCGCCTGGCGGACCAGTGCCGGCGCGGCCGCGCGGGTGCCGGTTGCGCAGGTGACCAACCTGACCCGGTCGTTGAAGGCGTGCCGCGACGCCGGCTTCATGGTCGTCGGCCTGGATGCCGACGGCGACACCGACCTCTACAACCTGGAGGCCGCTGTCGGTCCGCTGGTGGTGGTGGTCGGTTCCGAGGGGCGCGGTCTTTCCCGCCTGGTCGGGGAGACCTGCGACCTGACCGTCAGCATCCCGATGATCTCCGAGGTCGAGTCGCTCAACGCCAGCGTGGCGGCGGCGGTCGCCCTGGCCGAGGTCGCCCGTCGGCGCTCCGTCGAGCTGTAACGCACGTCGAACGAAGGCCCTCTCCCGCCGAGCGCGGGAGGGGGCCTTCGTCGTCCGGCGCCCAGGCACTGTGAAGAGCCCTTTCGAGTACGACGAAGGGGCGGCCCGCCGAAGCGGACCGCCCCTGTCGGTACGGCGTTACGTCAGATCCGGCCACCGGTGGCGGCGTGGAAGACGTGGCTGCGACCGGCAACCGGCTTGACGAACACGGTGTCACCCATGTTCGGCATGTTGCGCCGGTCGGTGCGGACGACGAAGCGCTCCGAGTTGCCACCCAGCGCGGCGTGGCCGTAGACGTTGGCGTCCGAGCCGAGGTCCTCGACCAGCTCGACCACGACCGGCATGCCGCCCTCGGTCGGGCTGACCAGCTCGCAGTCCTCCGGGCGGAAGCCCACGGTGACCTTGCCGTCGCCACCCTCGGCGCGGGCCGCCTCGACCTGCTCGCGGGTCAGCGGGATCTGCAGCTCGGCGAACTCGGCGCCCCGCTCGTTCAGCGGAACGGTCTTGATGTTCATGGCGGGCGAGCCCATGAAGCCGGCGACGAACACGTTGGCCGGGGTGTCGTAGAGCGCCCGCGGGGTGTCCACCTGCTGCAGGACGCCGTCGAGCAGCACCGCGACCCGGTGACCCATGGTCATGGCCTCGACCTGGTCGTGCGTGACGTAGACAGTGGTGACGCCCAGCTTGGCCTGGAGCGACGCGATCTGGGTACGGGTCTGCACGCGCAGCTTGGCGTCGAGGTTCGACAGCGGCTCGTCCATGAGGAAGACCTGCGGCTCGCGGACGATCGCCCGGCCCATCGCGACACGCTGACGCTGACCACCGGAGAGCGCCTTCGGCTTACGGCTGAGGTACTCCTCCAGCTGGAGCAGCCCGGCCGCTTCCTTGACCCGCCGGTCGATCTCCGACTTGGAGGTCTTGCGCAGCTTGAGGGCGAACGCCATGTTCTCGTACACCGTCATGTGCGGGTAGAGGGCGTAGTTCTGGAAGACCATCGCGATGTCGCGGGCCTTCGGAGGAAGGTGGGTGACGTCACGCTGGTCGATGTAGATCGAACCGGCGTCCACGTCCTCCAGGCCGGCGAGCATCCGCAGGCTGGTGGACTTACCGCAACCGGAGGGGCCGACCAGGACGAGGAACTCCCCGTCGCCGATCTCGAGGTCCAGCTCGTTGACGGCGGGACGCTCTTGGCCCGGGTAGACCCGGGACGCCTTGGAATAGGTGACCGTAGCCATGGTGAAGCGCTTCCTTTCACCGGCAGGAACGTGCCGGACGATCCGAGTGAAGGAGCAACCGGCACGTGTCCGTGCCGGTTCAGCGGACGGCGGCGCGGTCGCGGGGGCGCCCGGGTCGTCGTCCGTGTCAGTGAACCGTAAACGCGTTTACCCGTGCTGCCAAGGTGGGGGGCCGCCCAGCCCACCAGTCGGGCTACGCATTCCGGTCACTCGGGCACGGTCAGACATCAATCGCCGCCGTGTCAAACGAGTCTGCGTCGGGTTCTTGACGATTCCCGTGCTCGGGAGGCCTCGGGATCGGGATTACCGAACGTCAGTCGCTATGCTGACCTCGACGCACGCGCCCCTGTAGCTCAGCTGGCCAGAGCACTCGCCTTGTAAGCGAGATGTCGCCGGTTCGATCCCGGCCGGGGGCTCCAATTACATCAGACCTTTCCGAGCGGCACTGCCGTGTGTCTGCCGGTCCGCCCCGAGGGGCAACCGGACGTCGACCACGTTCGCTATCGTGCCTCCGTCCCGCCATCAGGCGGCGGTCCACGGGGGAATCACAATGAAACACGGCACCACTCTGCTCGTGCTGGGTCTGACCGGCAGTCTGTTCTTTGCTGCCGGCTGCACTCCGACGACTGAGCCCACCCGCACCGACAAACTGGTTCAGGCCACCGCGACTGCCACTGCCGTGCCGTCCCCGACGCCCGACGTCCGCGTTGAGCTGGTCGCGGCATTGCAGCGGTCGCAGGGGGCTGCCCACCGGTACGCGGTGCGCGGCAACCTGCCCGAGGGGCAGAAGGTCAACGGCACGGGTGCCTTCGATCCGAAGAAGCGCCGTTTCCAGACCACGATCTCGGTCACCGGCGGGAAGTACCCGTCGGCGGGGAGCCGGATCGTGATCGGCAACGACAGTTACTCGCGGCCGTCCGACGAGAAGGACTGGGTGCACGTCGATCTGAAGCGAGTGAAGCCCGACGATTTCTTCCTCCGCTTCGACTGGGCCGACCCGACGGGCCTGAAGGCGTTCACAGCGTCGATCGTCTCGGTGGACCGCGTCGACCCGCACACCTACACCGGCCGTTTCGACCCCACCGGCAAGGACACCACGTCGTTCCTCCCCGTGGGCGCACCGAGCATCGTCTCGATCGGCGTACGCCTGTCGCCGTTCACGATCACCACCGACGACCAGGGTTGGGTCACCTCGATCAAGGTGGAGCTGAGCCCCAGCGATGGCCCGAAACTGACGCTGACCACCACCATGAAGGATCACGGGAAGTCCTTGAAGATCAACGCGCCGGCACGCGCTGGTGAGGCCGCCGACTTCTACTACGGCAAGTAACAGCTCAGCCGTACCGGGCAAATGTCACTGTGTCCCACAGCGGTCAGCCAGCGCGGCGCGTCGTTCGCCTCGGGTGTGGGCACCTGGGATCGGCCGGGATCAAGGACAATCGCCACCGGTGCTCCAGACCCTGGTCGTCCAGGTACGGACCGGCTGAGGGCGCTGGTCGAGCATTGGCGGAGGGGCGGCAATGAGATACGTCAGCCTTGAACGAACCAAGGACGGCATCCTTCTGGATCCCTGGGCATACGTCGAGCAGTTGTCATCGCTTGCTGACTCGTTGCCCGATGGAGCTCGCAGGTTCGCTACGGACCCCGACCACTACGACTTCACTGGCCAGCGCTGCGTCAAGAGCCTGAAGCCCGCACGAGGAAGACCTGACCATTCGCTACCCGGGCGTGCGGAGCCTGACGATTGAGCCCGCTGACCGTGAGCTGGACGTGGCCCAACTCCAGGACGTGATGTTGGACGAGGTGCTGCCGCACGAACAGGGGTGCCGGCACGAGATCGCCTGTCTCGCCGGCAGGATGATCGTGACGAGTCAGGACCTCACCGCGACCTGGCAGTACGCCGACTGTTCGGAGCGCGAGGCCAACCAGTAAGTCGACGCCGCCGGTGGTCCGGCGAGGAACGACGAGGAGCCGCTACCCGACCGGACGACGGGGCGCCCGGCGCTAGCCTGGGGGCCGGAGCAGCGCGGAGCGGGACAGGGGCAGATGAGTCGGGCGGTGGAGGAGTCGAACCGGGCGATGCTGCGCGCCCGGGACGCGATGGACCGGGCGTACGCCGAGCCGCTGGACATCCCCGCGTTGGCCCGGATCGCGCACGTCTCGCAGGCGCACTTCATCCGTACCTTCCGGGCCACCTTCGGTGAGACCCCGCACCGCTACCTGCAACGCCGCCGGGTGGAGCGGGCGATGTCGTTGCTGGTGGAGACCGACCGGGACGTGACGGACATCTGCTACGCCGTCGGCTTCGGCAGTCTGGGCACGTTCAGTCGGACGTTCCGGCAGATCGTCGGGGAGTCGCCCTCGGATTTCCGGCGTCAGCGCGTCGCGCCGGCCAACGTGCCGTCGTGCTTCACCAAAGCCTGGACCCGACCCAGCAGTTTTGGATAAGCCGCAGGTCACGGTCTACCTCTAGCGTCATGGGCATGACGATGAACGCGATCAGCCGCTCCCAGATCTACGTCCTCGACCAGGACGCCGCGCTTGACTTCTACGTCAACAAGCTCGGCATGGAGGTCAACACCGACCAGGACCTCGGCTTCATGCGGTGGCTCACTGTGAACCTGCCCGGCGACCCGGAGCGCGAGATCCTGTTGGAGAAGCCGGGCCCGCCCGCGCTGGACCCGGCCACCGCCGAGCAGGTCCGGGAGCTGCTCACCAAGGGTGCCCTCGGCGGGTACCTCTTCATGACCACTGACGACGCCCGCAAGACGCATGAGGATCTTGTGGCCAAGGGCGTCGAGATCACCGACGAGCCGACCGAGCGCCCGTACGGGATCGACTTCGGCATCCGGGACCCGTTCGGCAACCGGATCCGCATCGGCCAGATGTTCCCCCGGGCGTAGGGGGCGGGCGATGAGCCAGGCCGTGGCGTTTCCCGTGGTACGGGCGGTGTCCGGCCGGGTCGACTGAGCCGACTGCCGCAGGCCGGGAGGTGCGGGTCGAACTCGTACCTCCCGGTGTGTTGAGGTGGGGGTCATGGTGACCCGTTTGCTGTACCTGACCCGACACGCCGAGCAGGATCTCTCCGAGCCGAGTGGGCCCGATGCCGGCGAACCGGACACCGGCCTGTCGGAGCGCGGCCGACGGCAGGCCACCCTGCTGGGCGAACGCCTACGGGCCCGGCGGTTCGCCGCCGTCCACCACGGGCCGCTGCGCCGGGCCGCGCAGACCGCCGAGCTGGTCGCCAAGTCGCTGCCCGACGTTCCGGTGTACGAGACGGAGCTGGCCGGTGACCACCTCCCACACGACACGGATCCGGCTGGCCTGCCGCCCGCGTACGCCGAATTTCTGACCCAGTTCTCGGCGGCCGAGCGTGTCGACGGGCCGCGGGTGACGGCGGACGCGGTGCGGCGGTTCGCCGGCCCGGTCGCTGAGGGTCCCGCCGGTGGCGAACCGGTCCGCGAGTTGGTCGTGACGCACAGCTTCCTGATCGCCTGGCTGGTGCGGCACGCCCTCGACGCTCCGGAGTGGCGGTGGCTGGGTTTCAACTCGCACAACGCGGGGCTGACCGTCATCCGGTACAGCGCGGGCGGCCCGCCGAATCTGGTCGCCGTCAACGACGTGGCCCACCTACCGCCGGAGCTGCGGGCCACCGGCCTGCCCCCGGACTATCTGACGTAGGAGCCGGTGGCCCGCAGGAGCAGCTTGACCACCGCCTGGGTGGCCGGCGGCGGGGTCCCGTCGGCCGGGCAGTCGGCGTACCCGGTGTCGTTGCTGGCCACGGTGAGGCGGTAGTGCATCGCGTCCGAGCAGTTGGTCGCTGTGGTCGGCCGCCGTGCCTCGGTGGCGAGCCTGGAGTCGGCGGCCAACCCTGCCAGGATGCCCTGATCGGCAGGGGTTAGCCGGCCGTTGCGGCGGCTGCCGGCCCGGTCCGTCACTGTCCACTGACCGTCCGGCTCGACGACGATGGAGTCCCCGCGCCCAGCGAAGCCGCCGGAGATTCGCAACGCCACTCGGGGGGCCACACCGCTGGCCCCGGCGCTGACAGTGGGGGCGGTGGTCGGCTGCGCGGTGCCGGTGGCCGGGGCGGCCGGGCCGGTAGCTGTGGTGGCCGAGGGCTCGGCAGGGGTGGTGGTGGGGGCTCGGTCGACGCTGGTGCAACCGGTCAGGAGCGCGCCCAGGAGCGCGGCCGTGACGACTGTCGTCGATGCGGGTCTCATCTCCGTCGGACGCGCGAGCCCAACCGGTGGTTCCCCCGTCCGCGCCCGCGCCGGGTCCGACCGGTCGTCTTCGCTATGGTCGCCGCACCGGCGCGCGGCGTCGACGGCCAGATCGGCGGCGTCGCTCCAGGTGGCGCGGGAAAGGAGCGGACGTGTCGGACGCGGAGTTGACGGTCGAGGTGACCGGGCCGGTCGCCACAGTTGTCATCAGCAACCCGGCCCGGCGCAACGCGATGACCGCTGCCATGTGGCGTCAGCTCCCCGAACTGCTCGACCGGCTGGAGCCCGACCCCGACGTACGGGCGTTGGTGCTGACCGGCGCCGGTGACGCCTTCTGCGCGGGTGCCGACCTCGGTGACCTGGCCGAGTTGCTGGACGCCGGTGACGCCAGCATCGCGGTGGCCGCCGAGGAACGGCTCGCGCGGTTCGCCAAGCCGACAATCGCGGCCATCCGGGGTGCCTGCGTCGGCGGTGGGGCTCAACTCGCGGTCGCCTGCGACCTGCGGATCGCTGCCGACGACGCCCGTTTCGGCGTACCGCCGGCCCGCCTCGGGCTGGTCTATCCGGCACCGACGACGCGCCGGCTGGCCCGGCTGGTCGGCCCGTCCGCCGCCAAGCTTCTGCTGTTCACCGCCGAGCTGATAGACGCCGAGCGCGCCCTGCGGATCGGCCTGGTCGACGAGCTGCTGCCGGCCGACCGGCTCGCCGGACGGGTGGACGAACTGACCGCGACGATCGCCCAGCGATCCCCGCTGAGCATCGCCGCCGCGAAGGAGATCATCGACGAGCGCGCCGAGGCCGCGCGGATCGCCTGGTGGCACCGGAAGGTGACGACGACCGGTGAGGCCCGGGAGGGGGTGGCGGCGATCGCCGAACGCCGACAGCCCCGCTTCGCCTGGCGGCCACCGACCGACGACTGAGCGCCTCGGCCTCCGCGGGTGCCATGACAACGCGGGGACCCGGGGGCGAGACAGCTGATCGCGTTTGTCGTACGACCATCGATGGGTATCCCGGGACCAACCAGGGGCGGGGGCCTTCATGGAGATGGTGACTTCACCGCAGAGCCGCAGTCGTCGGCGGCTGGTGCTCGTGGTACTGCTGTCGGTTCTGGCGGCCGCCGTCATCGTCGGCGCGGTCGTGGTTGGCCGCGACACCGAAATCCTCGACGGTGAGCCGCCGGCCTGGGCGAACACTCTCGGCGGCGTCCTGCAACTCGCCGGGCTCGCCCTGACGATCGCCACGATCGTCTGGCTGGTGCGCAGCGGCCGGTTCCGCGCCGACCGGGAGTCGTCGCTGCGGCGGCTGAGCCCGTCGGACAGCCGGAGCCTGCAGCAACAGGTCAGGCGGTGCGCGCCGCAGGACGAGGCGGACTTCGGACTACTCCGGGACACCGCGCGGATGATGATCAACCAAAGTTGGTATTCGCTGATGCTGGTCGGTTTCGTGATCACCAGCTTTGGTCAGGCGCTGCTGAAGTTCACACCGCTGTTCACCGGTCTCTTCGCCGTACTGGCGGCGCTGGGCGTCGGTGCCGTCGCGTTCTCCTTTCGTGATGCCCGTCTGGCCAAGGTCTTCCTCTGCGCCCATCCGGCGCCGGATGGGTAGCTCCCGATCCACGCGGTGCTCAGGAGGCCACTATGGACGCGACAGCGATGAATCCGGACCGGGCCGGACAGAAGCAACGGCGACTCCGTCTGATTCTTGCCTTGAGCTGGTCGCACCGTCGGCGGCTGGCGCGGCAGGTTCGACGCGGCACGCCCGAGGCCGACGAAGACCCGGCCCTCCTCGTGGAGACCGCCCGACAGTTCACCGACCAGCGCTGGTTTGTAGTACTGGTCGCCGGATTGGCGATGACGAGCGTCGGTCAGGCATTCCTGGGGTTCGCGCCGTTCTTCGCGGTGATCGGCGGGTTGCTGCTGCTGATCTGGACAGTGCTGAGCGTGTCGGTCCTGCGAAACGCCCGCCGGGGCGAGGCGTTCCTGCGGGACCACCCGGATCTGGGCGGACGGTAGCCGCACACCGGTCCCACTCATCGCGAGATTTCGATCCCGGGTACCCGATCCTCAGGCCGGTACGGCAGGCTGTCCGTCGTGCAGCGTGATCAGTTGCTTGCGGGCCGCTATCGGCTCCTGGAGCGCCTCGGCAGTGGTGGCATGTCGGCGGTGCATCGGGCGTACGACGAGGTGCTCGAACGGGACGTGGCGGTGAAGGTGCTGGTCACCTCGGACACCAATGCCCCACAGCGGATCCGAGGCGAGGCAAAGGCCGCGGCCCGGCTGTCGCATCCCCACGTCACAAGCGTCTACGACTACGGCGAATCGGCGCTGGACGGTGTCCAGGTTCCGTTCGTGGTGATGGAGTTGCTCGGCGGTCACACCCTCGAACACCGGTTGGTGGCCGGGCCGTTGCCGCCGCGCGCGGGTCTACGGGTGTGCGCGGAGGTGGCCTCTGCCCTCGCCGCCGCGCATGAGCAGGGGTTGGTGCACCGCGACATCAAGCCGAGCAATGTGATGCTCACGCCGACCGGCGCGAAGGTGCTCGACTTCGGCATCGCGGCAGCCGCCGGCGCGCCGGAGATCGACTTCGAGGGGCGGCTGCTGGGCACGCCGGCGTACCTGGCGCCGGAGCGGTTGCAGGCCGGCGAGGTGCTGCCGGCCAGCGACGTGTACGCCCTCGGCCTGCTGCTGTACCGGGTGCTCACCAGCCGGTTGCCGTGGCCTGCCGAGGCGCGGACCGCCATGTTCCGCGCGCACACGCACGTCGAGCCGGACCCGCTGCCCCCGATCGACGGTGTACCGCCCGAGGTGCACCGGCTCTACCGCTGGTGCCTGGCCGGCGACCCGGCCGACCGGCCGTCGGCCGCGGACGCGGCCCGCATATTGCTCGCCGCCGCGAGCGGGGCGGCCCCCGAGGCGGCTGCCGTTGCCGCTGCCCCGGCGGCAAACGTCACCGAGCAGACCGGTGCCGCAACAACTGCCGGGCAGGCCGGCACCGAGCAGGCCGGCACCGAGCAGGCCGGCACCGAGCAGGCCGGCACCGAGCAGGCCGGAGCCGAGCAGGCCGGCACCGAGCAGGCCGGAGCCGAGCAGGCCGGCACCGAGCCGGCCGGGGCCGGGCAGGCCGGGGGCGCGCCGAGCGGCGATTCGGCGGCGCGGGTGAGGCGCGGGCCGTGGCGTCGGGGGCGAGCCATTCTGACTGTCGGCGGAGCGGTGATCGCCGCTGTGGCGCTCGCCGGCTCGCTCGGTGACTTCAGCAATCGTCGACAGGGGCAGAGCGCCGGGCCGACCGGCAGCGGCCCGGGCACCACCACCGTGGGGATGCCCCGCATCGAGGAGCCGGCCGATCCCGGACCAATCGCCGTGCCGCCGACCACTCACACACCGTCCGCTACCCGGATCATCCCTCCGACCGGTCCGCGCGGGACGGTGCTCCCGGGCCCGACGGCGGCGACTTCCGGCCCGATCCCGACCACTGCCGCGCCGACTCCCACGGCTGCCGCCGGTGTCCCCGTCGACGCGCGCGGCGGGACTGTCACCGCTCGCTGCGTGGGAAAGTCGGTCGAGGTGCTCACTGTGGTGCTTGCGCCCGATTTCCGGGTCGAGGCGTACGACCCGGGGCCGGCTAGGCAGATAGTGGTCGAGCTGACCTCCGCGGAGCACCGCAGCGAGATCCGGGTGCAGTGCCCCAGTGGCCAGCTGAAGTCGAGGGTGAAGGAACGCGCTCCCTGATCGGGGGCCGGCGGGTGCCGCGCCCGGGACGTACCCGGGACGCGGCCCCCCGTTCCCGCCGGCCGGTCCGTCACCGCCCGGCCAGCGCCGCCCAGCCCGGGTTCACCGGTTCACGGCGCAGCGGCATGCCCGCCTCCGTGGGCGTCCGGTCCCCCTTGCGCTGGTTGCAGGCGTAGCAGGCGGCGGTGGTGTTCCGCCAGGTGTTCCGGCCGCCGCGCGAGCGGGGCAGGATGTGGTCGATGGTGGAGGCCGGGCCGCCGCAGTACGCGCAGCACCGGTCGTCGCGGCGCAGCACACCGGCGCGCGACCAGGCCGGCCCGGAGTTGAACCTCCAGCGGGTGACCACGAAGCGGACCAGCCGCACCACCCGGGGCATCGGGAAGACCCCGATCACCCGGTCCGGCTCGGCCTCGTGGATCTCGGCCACCCGACGGCAGAGCATGCGGACAGCGTGTTGAACGGTGACCCGGTGCAGCGGGCCGAGGTCGGCGTTGATGACGAGGACGGCGTCCACCGGGATCTCCCTCCGTGCTGGTGACGAACAAGACGACGACGAACAGAGCGACGACGAACAGAGCGACGACGAACAGGGCGACGCCAGGACGGACAGCAGGAAGCCGCCCGGTCCGGCTGTCGGACGGGGCGGCTCAGCGCGTTCGGGTACGCGTCAGTCGGGCCGGCCCGCCCGGGGACCTTCCGCTCGGTGACAGTCACCGGGCAGCGTCGACAGCACGGTGCTGACGTGCCACATCGTCATGAGCTGCTCCTGCGGTGGTGGTTGACAGTGCGCGCTCACGGTAGGTCGACCCGGGACACACGGGCAACGTATTTCGATCGGCTGGTCTCCTCGGGACGCCGCTGGCGGCGGGTGCGGGGAGCTGCCTTCGCCGAGACCTGGGCCGTGGTCAGCGGACGGTTCAGCCGCAGGGCCATCCGCGCGGTGAGTTCGCTGTCCAGCAACGGCCGGTTGACCTCACCGGCTACCGCGAGGGCGGGCCCGGAGACCGACCGCCAGATCGCTGCCAGCCCGGCGCCGAGGCCCACCAGGGCGACGGTTGCCCGGGTGGTCGGTGAGCCGGCGGCAGCGGCGGCACTCACCCCGACGACAGCGAAGAGCACAAGCAGCAGGGGTACGAGCACCGGCCAGAAGATGCCCCGGGCCGCCTGCGCCACCAGTCGCCGGTCCCGGATGATCAGGTTCCTGGCGATCACCGCGTAGTCCTCCTCGTCGAGCAGGTCGCGCGGGTGCAGGCCGCCGGTGAGCACGTCGCGCCAGAGGTCACCCTGACCGCGCAGCGCCCGGCTCAGGGTGGCGGGCGTCGGCTCGGTCGGGTCCCCGTGGCCGGCGCTGTCGACAGCGCTCGCCCAGGCGGCCATCGAGCGGCGCACCACTGCTGCCGAGTACGGCGGCAACACGCTGGCCAGCTCGTCCAGCCATCGGCTGATCTGGACCTGCCGGCCGCCGAACTGTCGCAGCAACTGCGTGACGTCGCCGGCTCGGACGGTGTCGGCCACTGATCGGCCCAGTCGGTAGGCCAGCCCGACCCGGTGGTTGGCGGCCATCGCCCAGCGCAGCACCTCCACGTTGAGGTCGTCGAGGGCGAGCAGCAGCGGCACCGGATCGGCGGGTTCGGGCTGGCCCAGGTCGGGGAGCAGGGCTCGGGCGGCCGACGTGTCGGGTACCGGCCCGGTGTGCCGGGTGAGGTCGGCGATCTGGGCCAGAGCGACGTCCACCCCGTCGAGGTACATCCGCATCCGACGGTGGGCGGACATCTCGGTGAGGTTGGAGAGTTTGGCCGGCGGTACGGCAGGGCGGGCCTCGACGAAGGCGCGGGGCTCCGCGTGTTGTCCGTGGTGGTAGGCGTCCGCCATCCACCAGCCCAGCCGTAGCGCGGTGACGATGCAGGCGCGCTCGTCGTGGATCAGCGGGTACGCGTCGTCGCGGCCGATCTCGTCGAGGGACGAACCGTTCTCCGCGCCGACGCGGTGCAGTGGTGACATCTCCCGCTGCCCTCCCGCCCGGCCGATCGACGGTTGATCATTCGAGCGTACGGCAGCGTACGGTGGCTTATGTTGTGTTTTGTCGATTTGGCCTGGTGCGACCGGCCAGCAGCCCACGCGGTCGGATCGAGCGCACCGGCTCGGCCGCGCCACCCACGGCGCGCAGGATGTGGTTCGCGGCGATGATGCCGGTGGCGGCCGAGCGTTCCATCAACGCGCTCGGGAAGTCCGTGGCGATGCCGTCGCCGGCCAGGTAGATGCCGTTCGCGTCGGTGCGTACCCCCGGTCGCCAGGCGTGGCTGCCCGGCGTGAACGCCGGCGCCTGCGCCTCCACCCGGGCCCGCAGCTCGCGGACCCGCAGGTCGGCGGCCTCCGGCCAGAGCGCGACCAGCTCGCGGCGCATCCGCTCGGCCAGCTCCTCGGCCGGCACGCCGGGCTCGCAGGCGTACGCGTGCAGCTCGACGACCGACCCGCCGGTCTGCTGTGCCCAGCGCCGCGGCTCGTTCTCCAACCGGTGGTAGAGCGTCACCGAATCCAGAGTGGGCTGACGGGACACGCCGCTGAACACCGCCCGCTCGGCGGCCACGTCCCCGTCACACCAGTACCGCGCCACAGCGTACGGCGGGCCGGGGGTGCCGAAGGCCGGCATCCGTGCCGTCAGCTCGGGTGCCTGCTCGGCCAGGTCCGGGGAGGCCGCCACCAGCGCGGCGAGCGCTGGCGGGTCGACGGCGAGCACGATGTGACCCGCCGGATGGCTGCCGCCGTCGGTGGTCGTCACCCGCCAGCCCTCGGCGTCGCTGTGCACTCCGGTGGCGGCGCAGTTGGTGAGGACCCGGCCGCCGTGCTTCTCCACGTGCCGGGTCAGCGGCTCCCAGATCGCCGTGGCGTAGTCCTCGTCGGGGCAGTCGAAGGCCAGCCCTTCCGGGTTGCCGAGCAGATAGAAGTGGAACTGGGCGACCATCTCGGCGGCCGACATCTCCGCCTCGTGGTTGAAGAACGAGTGCGAGAAGACCTCGAACAGCATCGCCCGCGCCCGGTCCGGCAGTCGCAGCGACGCCAGCAACTCGTCGGCTGTGGTGTCGTCCAGGTCGGCGTAGGTGCGCACCGGGTCGTAGCTGAGCAGCGGCAGCGCCGCGTCCCGGTCCATCAGTCGCAGGTCGGCCAGGCGCAGGCTGGGGCTGCGCAGCAGCAGAGCCAGCAGGTTCGCCGGCGGTGCGGGCGGCAACCTGCCGAACTCCTCGGTCGGCCACTGCTCGCTGAGAATCGGATAGCCAGGAATCGGCTTGAGGAAACCCAGATCAGCGTCGATCCGGCGGAGGATGGACCGCCAGTTGTAGTACTGCCGGAAGAACGCGTGGAAACCGTGCTCGTTCTGCTGGTGACCGTCGGCGAGCGCCTCCGGCCAGGCGCCCAGTCGACCACCGAGCGTGGGTGCCGCCTCCAGCACCGTGACCGCCACACCCCGCTCGGCCAACACCACCGCCGCCGACATCCCGGCGATGCCGCCGCCCACCACCAGCGCCGTGGTCGGTCGCGGCACGCGGTCGGCGCCACCGCCGCCCGGGTCCACCTGGTGCTGCCGTACGCCGATCAGTCGACCTACCACTTGCGACAGCGCCATGGACCCAGTCTGCCCCACCTCAGCTCAGTCGGCCGGTAAGCAACGGCGGGGGCGGTCGGAGGCCGGCCAGACGTACTCCAGATCCTCCGGCACGTCGTCGCCGAACAGCGGGCGGTAGTGCGTCGGGTCCTTGCGCAGCAGCGAGGAGCGGTGACTCAGGTGCAGGTCGTCGCGGCCCAGCCACGGTGGCAGCTCACCGGCTCGGGCCAGCTCGTCCTGGGTTCGGATCACTCCGGCCCCGCAGGCGGCGGCGAGGTCGACTGTCATCGTGGTGGCGCAGGTGTCGGCCCGCCCCGGTTCCGTCCAGACCGCGCACATGTCCAGCCCGTAGCGGACGAGGGCCTCCTCGTACCCGGCCCACATCTTCACCGCCGGGTGGTTACGCCAGCCGTACCCGGGTCGGGTGAGTCCACGCAGCACCTGGATGGCCTCCACCCGTTGCTTGCCGAGTCGCTTCTGGTCCAGCGTGCGGGCGCTGGCCAGAAAGCCCGGGTACGGGAGGAACGTCTGCATGTCGCTGCTCTACCCGTCGCCGGGGCGGACATACCTGGCCACGGGATGATCCGGACGGGGTCGCCCACCGTGGCCGTGCTGATTACGATCCGGGCATGGCGGAGCCGTGGCGGGACCGGGCGCGACGGGCGGTCGAGTGGAACTGGCGGCTGCGATCCGTCGGTGATCCGCGCCCGCACTACGTGATCTGTGGCAAGGACGCGCTCGCCTACTACGTGGCCCGGGCGATGCTCGAATCCGAGCTGCCGGCCGGTGGGGCTCGGGTGACAGTCGTGGTGCCGGAGCGTTACCGCAGCAACGGGCCGGACGTGGCCGGGCTGCGCGGCGTCCGGGTGGTCCGCTCGGACCGACTGGACGTGGCCACCTTCGAGGCCGCCGGTCTGGCCGGCGCGACCGGGCTGGCCCTGTTGCACCAGGACGACGTGGGCAACCTGCACGCCGCCCTCTGCGCCCAGGCCGTCGACCATCGGGTCCGCCAGGTGCTGCGGATGTTCAACGGCACCCTCGCCGACGGCGTACGCAAGCTGCTCAAGGCCCCTGTCGAGGTGCTCTCCGACGCCGAGATGGCCGCGCCGGCCTTCGTGGCCGCCGCGCTCAACGAGGTCGACCCGAGTTCCTTCCAGCACCGGGACAAGACGCTGCGGGTGGCGCGGCGGGCCGACGTCCGACCGCAGGACGTGGTCTGCGCGTTGGCGCACCTCAGCGAGGCGCAGGGGGTGGAGCTGCTGCCGGCCGAGCAGGCCGGCGCCGACCTGGTGCTCGCCGAGGCGACAGGTCAGCCGCCGGGCACCGAGGTCGCCGCCCGCCGGTTGGTCCGGGCACGTCGGCGGCGTCGTCCGGTAGCTGTGGTGCTGGGAGCGGTACGTGGCTTCGCCACCCGCAAGATCGGCATCGCGGTGATGGCGGTGCTGGCGCTGATCGCGGTGCTGGGGGCGCTGATCTCCCGGGCCGAGGACGTCTCCCCGCTGGAGGCGTTGTACCTGACGCTTGTCACCACGCTCAGCGGCGCCGACCCGGACACCACAAAGGCGGCGGACGCCCAGATCATGCAGGTGGTGCTCAACCTGGCCGGGTTGGCGCTGATCCCACTGATCACCGCCGTCGTGGTGGACGGCATCGTCAACGCCCGGCTGGCCCTGCACACCGGCCGCCTGCAACCCGCTCGGGTCGGGCACGTGGTGGTTATCGGCCTGGGCAATGTCGGCACCCGGGTGATGGCACAGCTACGCGAGTACGACGTCGAGGTGGTGGCGATCGACAAGGATCCGGAGCCGCGCGGCGCCGCCCTGGCCCGCCAACTGGAGGTGCCGCTGATCGTCGGCGACGCCGCGTTGCCGGAGACACTTGTCGCCGCCTCGGTGGCCGACTGCCAGGCGCTGGTGGTGGCGTCCACCGACGACGTGGCCAACCTGGAGGCGGCGCTCGCTGCCCGCGACCTCCGCGCCGACCTGCGCGTGGTGCTTCGGTTCTTCGACGGTGACTTCGCCGAACGGGTGGAGGAGACCTTCGCGCTCGGCGTGTCCCGCTCGGTCTCCTACCTGGCCGCCCCGGCCTTCATCGGGGCGCTCACCGAACGCGCCGTGATCACCACGATCCCTGTCGACCGGCACGCGTTGCCGGTCGCCGAGGTGCCGGTCGCCGCCGGCTCCGAGCTGGACGGTCGACCGCTGGACGTGGTCAACCGGGACGGGCAGGTCCGGTTGATCGCCCGCACCCCGGCGGGCGGCGCGAAGACGATCTGGTGGAAGGACCTCGATCCCCGGCAGGTGATCTTCGCCGGTGACCGGTTGACAGTCGTCGCCCGGCGGCGCGGGTTGGACTGGCTGACCCGGCAGTGCGCCCCGCCGGCCCACCCGATCCCTCGGCCGGCCGGGTCGGTCCACGGGGGAGTGCCCGCCCCAGCGGCGGCGTCTCCGCCGGTGCCGGGCCAGACGGGTTCCGGAGTTGGCGCGGCACATCCCGTTCCGCCCGCCGGGGAAGTGCCCTCGACGACAAACGGTGGTCAACCCGACGAACTGGAGCTGACCCGCCGGCATGACGGGCCCGGCGAGGTGAGCTGACGCCACCCGGCGCGGCCGGAACCGGCCGGCGGTGGGCGACAATCCATGGCATGCGTTTCCGCATCCTGGGGCCTACCCAGGTCGTGCTGGCCGACGGGCGAGAGGTCCCCGTCGGCGGTCCGCGGCTGCGCGCCCTGCTGGCGCTCCTCCTGCTCGATGCGGGCCGGGTGGTCTCCGCGGACCGCTTGATCGACGGCCTGTACGGGGAGCATCCGCCCCGGAGTGCGGCCAACGCGCTCCAGTCCCAGGTGTCGCGGCTGCGCAATGCCCTGCCGGCCGGGCACGACCCGATCGAGTTCCACCCTGCCGGTTACCGCCTGGCCGTGGATCCCGAGGATGTCGACGCGTACCGGTTCGAACGGCTCACCGAGGTGGGACGCCGTGCGCTCGTCGACGGCGACTGGCCCCGGGCGGCGACGGTGTTGCGCGAGGCGCTGGAGCTGTGGCGTGGTCCCGCCCTCGCCGATGCCATCGGCCCTGCCGGCGCACCCGTGCAGGCGGCCCGGTTGGAAGAGCTACGGCTGGCCGCCATCGAGGATCGCGTCGAGGCGGACCTGGCGTTGGGCGCACAGAGCGCGCTGATCGCGGAGCTGCGGGAGTTGGTCGTCGCGCATCCCCTGCGGGAGCGCTCGCGGGGCCAGCTCATGCGTGCCCTGGCCGCCCTGGGTCGGCCGGCCGAGGCGCTGGCCGAGTTCGAGGACGCCCGGCACACGCTGGCCGAGCAGCTCGGCGTCGACCCGTCGGCGGAGCTGGCCGCGATCCACCTCGCGGTGCTGCGCGGTGCGGAACGCGGGCCCGCCGAGGCGGTGCTGCCGAGTCAACTCACCACCTTCGTCGGGCGGGAGGAGGAACTCAAGCGCGTCGGCGACCTGCTCGGCGAGCGGCGGCTCGTCACCCTCACCGGCCCCGGGGGCGCGGGCAAGACGCGCCTGGCGATCGAGGCGGCGGGCCGGGTCGACGGGGAGGTCCGTTTCGTCGAGCTGGCCGGGCTGGCCGATGGTTCCGACGTTCCGCAGGCGGTGCTGAGCGCGCTCGGCCTGCGTGACGCGGGCCTGCGCGCCCCGGCCGAGGCGGGCTGGCAGACCACCGACCGGCTGGTCGAGGCGCTCGCCGAGCGGCGACTGCTGCTGGTGCTCGACAACTGTGAGCACGTCCTCGTCGACGCGGCCCGGCTGGCGGCCCGGTTGCTGAGCGCGTGCCCGGCGTTGCGCGTCCTGGCCACCAGTCGGGAGCCGCTGGGGCTGGCCGGTGAGGCGTTGTGCCCGCTGTCCGGGCTCGCAGTGCCACCACTCGGCGCGTCCGCGCTGGATGCCGACGAGTACGCGGCGGTCGGCCTCTTCGTCCAGCGGGCCGTCGACGTCGCGCCCGACTTCACCGTCACGCCGGTCAACGTCGAGATGGTGTTGCGGATCTGTCGCAGCCTGGACGGGCTGCCGCTGGCCATCGAGTTGGCCGCCGCGCGGCTGCGGGCGCTGTCCGTCGCCGAGGTGGCCGCCCGTCTCGACGACCGGTTTCGGCTGTTGTCGACTGGCAACCGGGCCGCGTCGCCGCGACACCGCACCCTCCGGGCCGTTGTGGAGTGGAGTTGGGATCTGCTCGACGACGCCCAACGGGAAGTGGCCCGACGGCTGACAGTCTTCGCCGGTGGGGCCACGCTGGAGGCGGCCGAGCGTGTCTGCGGCCTGCCCACCGCCGAGTTCGTCGACGCGCTCACCGGGCTGGTCGACAAGTCCTTCGTGGAGATGACCGGTGGCCGGTACCGGATGCTCGAAACGGTTCGGGCCTTCTGCGCCGAGCGGCTCGCCGAGGCCGGTGAGGCCGGCCAGCTCCGGCGCGCGCACACCGCGTACTTCCTGGAGTTCGCCTGGACCGCCAGCGACCACCTCCGCTGCGCGGAGCAACTGCACTGGCTGCGACGGCTCGACGCGGAGCGGGACAACCTGCACGCGGCGTTGCGCCGGGCCACCGCCGCCGGTGACGCGTCCGACGCGGCCGGAATGGTCGCGGCCCTGTCGTTCTACTGGTGGCTGCGCGGCATGCGCGGGGAGGGGGCGCGGCTCGCCGCGGACGTCCTCGACCTGCTCGGCACCGACGCGCCGCCGGGGATGGGTGAGGAGTTCGCCCTCTGCGTCTACAACGCCTCGCTAGCCGGCTCCGGCCCTCTGCCCTCCCTCGGGACGCAGTCGTCCGTGATCCGCAGTCTGGACCGGGCACCCCGACAGCCGTTCCTGCTGTACCTGTCGGGGATCTCGACCGGGCCGCCGTCCGGCGGTGCCGAGGATGTCGACGAGCTGATGGGGGAGCTGCGACGACTGGTCGGCCCGGACCCGTGGATCAACGCGCTCGGCGCGATGGGCAGCGGCTCGGCGCTGATGTGGAGCGGCCAGTGGGACCAGGCCCGGGCCGCGCTGGCCACCGCGCTCGACGGCTTCCGCAGCACCGGGGACCGGTGGGGCACCATGATCACGCTCGGTGCGCTCGGCGAACTGGCCGCCTGGCAGGGCGACCCGGAGACGGCGGGTGCCCACATGGATGAGGCCATGGGACTGGTCGAGGCGCTCGGGTCGGCCGTCGACCAGGCCGACATGCTGCGTACCCGGGGGGAGATAAGGCTGCGCGCCGGTGACCTCGCGGCGGCGCACGACGACTTCGCCGGTGCGCTGCTCCTCGCGCAGCGCAGCGGCGCGCCCGAGTTCGTGGCCAGCGCCCGGCTCGGTCTCGCCCAGGTGGCCCGCGTGCGCGGGGACCTGGCCGCCGCGAGGCGGTTCTGCGAGGAGGCGCTGACCGGCGGCCTCACCGGCTGGTACGTCGGCGACGCCGCCCGTGCGGAGATCGTTCTCGTCCTGAAGGAGATCGCCGAGGCGGAGAAGGTCGGTGCGCCGCCGTCAGCGGACGGTGCGTGACCCGTCAGCGCCCGGTCGCACAGTGGGGGCATGACGACATTCGAGGTGGTCGCCGAGGGTCTGGGCAAGCGGTACGGCCCGACCCGCGCGCTTGACACGTTCGACCTGACGGTGCCGCCCGGCACTGTCCACGGACTGCTGGGACCGAACGGCGCGGGCAAGACGACTGCCGTACGGATCCTCACCACGCTGCTGCGCTTCGACACGGGACGAGCCACAGTGGCCGGGTACGACGTGCTGCGCCGGCCGGAAGAGGTGCGCGCCCGGATCGGGCTGACCGGGCAGTACGCGGCTGTCGACGAGATCCTCAGCGGCCGGCAGAACCTGGAGCTGTTCGGCCGGCTGTTCCGGCTCGGCCGACGGGAGGCCCGCCGACGCGCCGGCGAGCTGCTGGAACGGTTCGGGCTGGACGAGGCGGCGAGCCGGTCCGCCGGTGAGTACTCGGGTGGGATGCGCCGCCGGTTGGACCTCGCCGCCAGCCTGATCCGTACGCCGCGGGTGCTGTTCCTGGACGAACCGACGACCGGCCTGGACCCGCGCAGCCGCAACCAGGTGTGGGACCTGGTCCGTGGTCTCGTGCGGGACGGGACGACTGTGCTGCTCACCACGCAGTACCTGGAGGAGGCCGATCAGCTCGCCGACCAGATCTCGGTGATCGACGCCGGTCGGGTGGTGGCCGAGGGCTCACCGGACCAGCTCAAGGCGATGACCGGCGGCGACCGGATCGAGGTGGTGGTCCGCGACGTGGCCGAGCTGAGCCGCGCTGCCCGCCTCGTCGCGTCGATCTGCGGCGCGGAGCCCGAACTCGACAGCGAGGTCCGACGGCTCAGCGTGCCGGTTGTCGATCGCGTCGCCGGCCTGGTCGACGTGGTTCGCGCGCTGGACGACGCCGGGATCGCGGTCGAGGACATCGGCCTGCGGCGCGCGACGTTGGACGAGGCATTCCTGCACCTGACCGGGCACCGGCCGGACGACGCCCGCGAGCCCGTCGGGGCCGGACGAACTGTGGAGATGGCATGACCACCGTGATCGCCGACGGCTGGACGATGACCAGGCGGAACATGACCCACGTGGTCCGCGCGCCGGAGGAGCTGATCCTCTACTTCTCGCTGCCGATCATGTTCGTGCTGGTCTTCGGGTACGTGTTCGGCAGCGGCATGCAGGTGGCGGGTGGCGGCAGCTACCGCGAGTTCCTGCTACCCGGGGTCTTCGTGATGACGATGCTGTACGGGCTGGGGGCCACCGCGACCGGCGTGGCGCTGGACCTCAGCCGGGGCGTGGTCGACCGGTTCCGGTCGATGCCGATGGCACGGTCCGCCCTGATGACCGGTCGCAGCGCCGCCGACCTGCTGCGCGCACTGCTGGAGATGTCCACCCTGCTGGTGTGTGGCCTGCTCGTCGGGTGGCAGTGGCGACAGGGCGTCGGCAAGGCGGTGCTCGCCGTCGGTCTCCTCCTGCTGCTGCGAATCGCGATCACCTGGGTCGGGATCTACCTGGCGTTGCTGGTCCGCAACCCGGAGACGGTCGGTGTGATCGTCTTTCCGGCGGCGTTCCCGTTGAGCGCGATCTCCAACGTCTTCGTGTCGCCGGAGCTGATGCCTCCGGTCATCGGGACGATCTCGGAGTGGAACCCGTTGTCGGCGACCGTCGCGGCGATCCGTGAACTGTTCGGCAACCCGGGCCTGGGCGGCGACTCCTGGCCGGCCGAGCACGCGATGCTGTTGGCGGTGCTGTGGCCGGTGCTGCTGATCGCGACGTTCGCCCCGCTGGCCGTGCGCCGCTACCAGCGGTTGAGCCGGTGACGGTCAGCGGCGGGCCCGCACGGCGTAGAAGGCGGCACCGACGGCGAGCACACCGAAGCCGGCGAGAACGCTGCCCAGTGGCAGGTTGACAGCCAACAGCAGACAACCGAAGAGCCCCAGACCGGCGAGCACCCGGACCGGCAACCGCCGGTCCGGGTCCCGGCCCAGTGTGAGCGCAGCCGCGTTGGTGATCGCGTAGTAGACGAGCACAGTGCAACTGGAGAAGCCGATCGCGTCGCGTACGTCGCCGAGCAGCACCACCACGATCACCACGGCGGCGACCGCCAGCTCGGCGCGGTGCGGCACCTGGTGCACCGGGTGCACGGCTGCCAGCGCACCGGGCAGGTCACGGCGGCGGGCCATGGCGAGGGTGGTCCGCCCGACCCCGGCGACCAGGGACAGCAGCACCCCGACAACGGCGATGGTGGCACCGGCGCGGACCACCCACGCCAGGCCGGGCAGCCCGGCGGCGGTCACCACGTCGGCCAGGGGCGCGGCGGAACCGGCCAGCCGGTCGGCGCCGAGCACACCGAGGGCGACCACGGCCAGCACCAGGTAGATCACGAGCACCACCCCGAGCGCCAGCGGCACCGCGCGCGGGATGGTCCGCTGCGGGTCGCGGACCTCCTCGCCGAGTGTGGCGATCCGGGCGTACCCGGCGAAGGCGAAGAACAGCAGCCCGGCGGCGGTGAGCACGCCCCGCGCCGAACCGCCGGGCTCGCCGAGCCGGCCCAGATCCACCGGCCCACCGACCAGGCCGACGACCGTGACCACCGCCAGCACCACCAGCACCAGCGCGACCAACGCCCTGGTCACTGTGGCGGTCTTGCCGATGCCACGCAGGTTCACCGCGGTGACAGCGAGCACCGCGCCGACGGCGACCAGCCGGGCCTGGCCCGGCCAGAGGTACGCCCCGATGGTCAACGCCATCGCCGCACAGCTCGCCGTCTTGCCGACAACGAAGCCCCAACCGGCCAGGAACCCGGCGAACGGCCCGAGGCGCTCCCGGCCGTAGACGTAGGTGCCACCGGACTCCGGGTAAAGGGCAGCGAGTCGCGCCGAGCTGGTCGCGTTGCAGAAGGCGACGAAGCCGGCCAACGCCAGCGCGGGCAGCAGGCCGGCACCGCCGGCCGCCGCCACCGCCGGGCCGAAGACCACGAAGACGCCCGCGCCCAACATCGAACCCAACCCGATGACAACCGCATCGGGTACGCCCAGCCGCCGCGACAGTTGATCCACGAACTAGAACCTAGGGGTACGAGGTGAACGGCCGGTCCCACTCGCGTAACCGGCCGGGGAGCGGCACACCGTCCCACGGTGCCCGGTGCAGCAGCCGGTCCAGGAGCAGGCCCAGCAGCAGCCCCGCCACCGAGTCGGTCAGCCAGTGCCAGCCGAGGTACGTGGTGGTGGTGAGGACGACCAGCGGCGGCACGACGCGGATCACCGTGACGAGCCGGGCCGGCAGTTGGCGACCGAAGCTGCGGGCCAGCGGGGCGAGCAGCAGCGCGATGACCCCGTACCAGACGATCGCGTTGGCGACGTGCCCCGACGGGTAGGACTGGGCGAACCGCACCGGCAGGTCGTCGTGGAACAGCGGCACTGTCTGCTCGGGCGTCAGGAACGGCTCCTTGACGCTGGCGCTCGGTGCCGCCCGCGCGGTCCAGATCTTGAGTGGGCCGATCGTCAGGTTGGTCAGCACGAACGCGACAACCGGCGGCAGGATCGGCCGCACCGACCGCAGCCGGACGGCCAGCAGCACGCCCAGCCCGGCGGCGATCAACGTCAGCGGGGTGCCCTGGCCGAGGAAATTCAGCACCCGGGCGACCCAGTACGCGGCGGCCGGCCGGTGCCCGTCGGCCCAGTCGGCGACCGCCCGGTCCAACCCGAAGAGCTGCTCGGCGGCGAGCGCCACAGTCAATCCGGCCAGGCCGACCAGCAGGAGCGCGTCGAACCACCAGCCGGCCGGGCGGACGGGCCGTAGCCGCAGGTCACGTCGTACCGCTGTGGGTTTGAGCACGCGACCACGCTACCGGCCCGACGCGACGCCGGGGTGTGCGGCGCTGTGGGCCCAACCACGATCAGGAGCGGATGCGGGGGCGACCAGTCATGCTTGTGCCCGTGCGGATCACCTCTGCCCTCGTGGACCCGGCGCTGCTCGACCTGCCCTGGTCGACACCGCTGGAGGAGTGGCCTGCCCAACACCTGGTGGCGCTGCCGCAGGGCATCTCCCGGCACATCGTCCGGTTCGTCCGGTTGGGCGACTACGTGTACGCGTTCAAGGAGACCCGCGAGAGGATCGCCGAGCGGGAGTACGACCTGCTCCGGGCCCTGGAGCGGATCGACTTCCCCTCGGTCGAGGCGGTCGCTGTCGTCGCCGACCGGCAGACCGAGGACGGGGAGCCGCTCGAATCGGTGCTGATCACCCGGCACCTGCAGTTCTCGCTGCCGTACCGGGCGCTCTTCTCGCACACCCTTCGGCCGGAGACGATGAGCAGGCTGCTCGACGCGCTCGCCGCCCTGATCGTGCGGATGCACCTGACCGGCTTCTTCTGGGGCGACTGCTCGCTGTCGAACACGCTGTTCCGGCGGGACGCGGGCGCCTTCGCCGCCTACCTGGTCGACGCGGAGACGGGTGCCCTGCACAACAAGCTCTCCAACGGCCAACGCGGTGAGGACCTGGAGATCGCCCGGGTGAACATCTTCGGTGAGGCGCTGGACCTGCAGGCCGCCGGCCTGCTGCACGAGTCCATCGACCCGGAGGTGGTGTGCGAGGAGGTCGTGCAGCGCTACGAGCGGCTCTGGCACGAGATCACCTATGAGCAGGCGATCGAGCGGGAGGCCCGGCACGACATCGAGGGCCGGATCCGCCGCCTCAACGAGCTGGGCTTCGACGTCGCCGAGGTGGCCATGTCGTCAATCGACGACGGGCGGTTCCTGGTCCGGCCGAAGGTCGTCGACGCCGGCTACCACACCCGCCGGCTGCTGCGGCTGACCGGACTGGACGCCGAGGAGAACCAGGCCCGCAAGCTGCTCAACGACCTGGACGCCTACCGCGCGGAGAGCGACCTGATCGACGAGCAGCAGGCCGCCCACCGCTGGCTCACCGAGGTCTTCGAGCCGGTGGTCCGGGCCGTCCCCGCGCACCTGCGCCGCAAGCTGGAGCCGCAGGAGCTGTTCGCCCAGATCATCGAGCACAAGTGGCTGCTCTCCGAGCAGGCCGGTCGGGACGTCGGGATGCGCCACGCGGTCCAGTCGTACCTGTCCGATGTGCTGGTGCACCGCCCCGACGAGCAGGCCGTCCTCGGCGTGGAAGTCCCCAGCCTGAGCTGAGACCCAGACTGGTTTCTGGGCGTCACTCCACCCAGGAGCCTGCGCGTAGCACCCGCACCACGTTCAGGTCGTCGTCGAGCACCACCAGGTCGGCGCGGAGGCCCACCTGGAGGGACCCGACCCGGTCGCCCAGGCCGATGGCCCGCGCCGGGGTGGTGGCCACCATCCGTGCGGCGTCGGCGATCGGGATTCCGGCGTTCACCGCGTGCCGCAGCGCGGCGTCCATGGTCAGTGTGCTGCCGGCGATAGCGCCGTCGCGGGCGAGTCGGGCCACCCCGTCGGCGACGGTGACGGCCTGGCCACCCAACTCGTACTCGCCGTCGGGCATTCCGGCGGCGGCCATCGCGTCGGTGATCAGCGCGGCCCGGTCCGGCCCTGCTGTCGCCGTGACGTAGGTCAGCATGCCGTCGTGCAGGTGCACCCCGTCGGCGACCAGCTCGCAGATCACGGTGGGCGCGTCGAGCAGGGCCACCACCGGGCCCGGCTCGCGGTGGTGCACCGGGCGCATCCCGTTGAACAGGTGGGTGCCGACGCTGGCGCCGGCGGCGACCGCGGCGCAGGTCTGCTCGTACGTGGCGTCGGTGTGGCCCACAGCGGCCACCACCCGCCGCGCGGTGAGCAGCTTGATCGCCTCCAGCGCGCCGTCACGCTCCGGGGCGAGGGTGACCATCCGGATCGCGCCCCGGCCCAGCTCGATCAGCTCGGTCAGCTCGTCGGTCGACGGGTCACGCAGGTACTCCGGGTTCTGTGCGCCGCAGCGGGCCGCCGACAGGTACGGGCCTTCGAAGTGGACTCCCGCCAACACGCCCTCCTCGACCAACGGGGCGAACGCCTCGGTGGCCGTACGCATCAGCGGAAAAGGCGCGCTGACCAGGCTGGCCAGCAGGGTGGTGGTGCCGTGGGCGAGGTGGAAGTCGGCCGCCTTGCGGGCCTCGTCGGCGTCCCCGGTGGTGAAGGTGTGCCCGCCACCGCCGTGCGTGTGCATGTCGACGAAGCCGGGCAGGATCCAGTGCCCGTCGCGCACCGACGGATACTCGGCCACCGCTGTGATCCGATCACCGTCCCACTCGACGCAGCCCTGTCGGACGACTCCGGTCGGGGTCACCACTCGGCCGTTCACCCGTACGGTCATCGCTTCTCCTGATGGTCACGGACACCCACGGCGTCCAGGGCGAGCAGAGCGGCACCGAGACAACCGGCCTCGTCGCCGAGGGCTGCCGCGACCAGTTGCGGCTCCCTGTGGAAGGTCATCCGTTCGTGCAGCGCCGCCCGCAGCGGGGTCAGCAGCCGGTCCCCGGCCTGGGCCAGGCCGCCGCCGAGCACCATCGTCGCCACGTCGAACAGCGCCTGCCCGCTGGCGAGGCCATCGGCGAGCGCCTCGATCGCCTCCTGCCAGACCTGGCCGGCGAGCGGTTCGCCGGCCGCGGCCCGTTCGGCCACCTCGGCAGCCGTCACCGGGGCGTCCGCGGTGTCGCCAGCGAGGTCGGCGTAGCGGCGGCCGATCGCGGCGGCTGACGCGACCGCCTCCAGGCAGCCGGGGCGGCCGCAGCCGCAGCGCGGACCGTCGGGCCGGACCAGGATGTGGCCGATCTCCCCGGCGGCACCGTGGGCCCCCACCGCGGCCGTGCCGTCCACGACGTGCGCGGCGGCGATGCCAGTGCCGATGGCCACGAACAGCACGTGCCCGGTGCCGCGGCCGGCACCCAGGCGGGCCTCGGCGAGACCACCGACACGCACGTCGTGGCCGAGCGCCGTCGGCAGGCCGAGCCGCCGCACCGTCAGGTCCCGCAGGGGTACGTCCCGGAAGCCCACGTTCGCCGACCAGACCGCGACGCCACGCGCCTCGTCGACCACCCCGGGCACGGCGATGCCGACCGCGATCGGGGTGAGCCCGTCGGCGCGGGCCTTGTCGGCCAGCCCACCGGCCACGTCGAGGATGGTGCCGACCACGGCGGCCGGGCCGCGCGCGGCGTCGGTGGGGTGCCGTTCGGTGCGCACCACGACGCCGTCCGGTCGGACCAGCGCGCACTTCATGCCGGTGCCGCCGACGTCAAGCGCAACGACAACCTGGCCGTCGCTCACGGCGCCATCTCGGTTCGCGACTGCGGCGCTCGCAACCCCGGCTCACTCCTCGCGCTCACGCCAACACCACGGACCGGGTGAGGTGGCGGGGCGCGTCCGGGTCGAGGCCCCGGCTGGTGGCCAGCGCGACAGCGAAGCGTTGGGCCAGGATGAGGTCGGCCATCGGATCGACCGGGGTACGGCCGGCGGACCAGCTGCCCAGCACCGTGCGCCAGCCGTGCGTGCGGCTGTGCACGAAGGCCGCGCCGGTGGCGGCCACATCCTCGGGTAGCCCGTCGGGCAGCTCACCGAACGCCCAGACCAGCCGGCCCGGCGCGGCGACCGAGATGGGCCCGTGCCGGTAGTCCATCGCCGGGTACGCCTCGGCCCAGAACGTGGCCGCCTCGCGGCACTTCAGCGCCGCTTCCTGGGCCAGCCCGACAGTCCACCCCCGACCGAGGAAGGTGACCTGCCCGATGGTGGCCGGGTCGATCGGCAGCGGGGATCGCACCGCCACCTCGGCGTCGGCGGCGAGCGCTGTCACCGGGTCGCCGAGCTGGGCCCGGAGCAGGGCCAGCGCTGTGGTCGCGAAGCGGGTCTGCACCACCGACCGTTCGTCGGCGAAGGGCAGGGCCACGGTGGCCGTGGCCAGCGCGACCGCCGGGGACGCCGGATCACCGACGATGACGGTGGTAGGTGTCTGCCCGCGCAGCGCGGCGAGCAGCTCCAACACCTCGGTGGTGGTGCCGGAACGGGTGATCGCGATCAGCCGGTCGTAGCGGCGGCCGGCGGGAAACTCGGACGCCTGGAACGCGTCGGTCTCACCCTGGCCGGCCTGTTCGCGGCGGGTCGCGTACGCCATCGCCATGAACCACGACGTGCCGCAACCGACGACGGCGACCCGCTCCCCGGGGCGCGGCAGGTCACCGCGTACCACCTCGACCAGCCCGGCCGCCTCCCGCCAGCAGTCGGGTTGGCTCGCGATCTCCGCGTCCACGTACGCCATGGGAAACTCCTCGCAGGGCCGATCGGTGCGCAATACGGCTCGTTAGACCCGCATTTCGCGCGTTATTCTGCGCGAACGCAGGTGACCATGGCAACCGGCCGACCGATCGCGCAGGTCAGTCTTTTGCGCCAGCCTAGTTTCGCGCACTAGTGTGCACGCAATCAATCACCGTCCGTGCAGTTGCTGGGAGGGCCCCCGCGGTGGACCGGTACGCCAGATGGAACGCCCTGCTCGAAATGCTGACCGACAACGGCCGGGTCAGCGTCGAGGCGGCAGCCGAGCGGCTGGACGTCTCCCAGGCCACCATCCGGCGTGACTTCGACCAGCTCGCGCAGCAGCAAATGATCACGAGGACCCGGGGCGGCGCGGTCGCCAACGGCGTGTCGTACGACCTGCCTCTGCGCTACAAGACGGCCAAGCACTCGGCCGAGAAGCAGCGGATCGGGGCGGCCGCCGCCGCGCTCGTCACGCCGGGCACAGTGGTCGGCCTGAACGGCGGCACCACCAGCACCGAGGTGGCCAGGGCGCTCGCCGTGCGACCAGATCTGAACACCAGCGCCGAGGGTGCCCAGCTCACAGTGGTGACGAACGCGCTGAACATCGCCAACGAGCTGCTGGTCCGATCCCGGATGAAGGTGGTGGTGGCCGGCGGCGTGGTGCGCCCGAAGTCGTTCGAGCTGGTCGGCCCGCTGGGCGGGGCGCTGCTGCGCGAGGTCACCCTGGACATCGCCCTGCTCGGCGTGGACGCGATCGACCCGCAGCTCGGCGCCGCCGCCCACCACGAGGGGGAGGCGGCGATGAACAACCTGATGGTGGCCCGCGCCAAGCGCGTGGTGATCATCGCGGACTCGTCCAAGCTGGGCGGTCACGCCTTCGCCCGGATCTGCCCGGTCGAGCGGGTGGAGACGCTGGTGACCGACTCCGGTGCCCCGCCGGAGGTGGTGGACGCGTTCCGCGCTGCCGGCGTGCAGGTCATCTGCGCCTGAGTGGTCACGTTCCGTCGATGAACTAGCCCGATCGGCGCGTCGATGCATACCGCGTATTGCGCGCCGCTGCATACCGCGTATGGTGTCGGCTGTCACGCCCACCCATCGGGGGAGGTGCAGCTTGCCAGCTGTCCTGGAGATCGAAGGTCTACGTAAGACGTACAAGAGTCGTCGACGCGGCACCCGCAACGCGCTCGACGGCTTCGACATGCGGGTCGACGCGGGGCAGGTGCACGGCTTCCTTGGCCCCAACGGGTCCGGCAAGACCACCACGCTGCGTACCCTGCTCGGCCTGATCCGACCCGACGGCGGCCGGATGGCGCTGCTCGGGCACGAGGTTCCCGACGCGCTGCCCACTGTCGCCGGTCAGGTCGGCGCGATCGTGGAGAGCCCGCAGTTCTTTCCGCACTTCACGGCCCGGGACACGCTGTCCCTGCTCGCGGGGGCGGGCGAGGTGCCGGCCGTCCGGGTCGACGAGGTGCTGGAACTGGTCGGGCTACGCGACCGGTCCGGCGAGCGGGTCAAGACGTACTCGTTGGGCATGAAGCAGCGGCTCGCCGTGGCCTCGGCCCTGCTGAAGAACCCGAAGCTGCTCATCCTCGACGAGCCGGCCAACGGCCTCGACCCGGGCGGCATCCGGGAGATGCGCACGCTGATGCGCACCCTCGCCGAATCCGGAATGACAGTGGTGCTGTCCAGCCACATCCTCGGTGAGATCCAGCTGATCTGCGACTCGGTCACCATCATCTCGCTCGGCCGCCGGGTCGCGTTCGGCCCGGTCGACGAGGTGCTCGCGCAGCACTCGTCCGGCGCGGTCCGGATCCGGCTGGAGGCGGTCAGCGACCTGCCGCTGGCCACCGAGACGCTTACCCAGGCCGGGATCCGGGTCACCGGTCACCCGGACCACCTGATGCTGGCCGGCGTCGACAAGCCGGCGTCGGTGACCCGGCTGCTCGCCGAGAAGAACCTCTACGTCAGTGAGTTGGCGCCGATCGCCGTCGACCTGGAGAGCGTCTTCCTCGAACTGACCGCCACCGCGCCGGTACCCGGGCAGCACCGGCAGGTCGACGAGTCCATGAAGGTCGGTGGGACGGGTCAGCCCGGCCCCGCCGGAGGAGGGTGGGGCGCGTGAGCCTCTTTCGTACCGAGCTGCGCCGGCTCAGCAAGCGGCGTTTCACCCGATACATGACACTGCTCGGCCTGCTGGTGCTGGCCGCGGTGGTGGTCGGGGTGTTCTTCACCAACCAGAAGATCGACGCCGGCCAGCTCGCCCAGGCCGAGCGTCAGGCCGACCAGCAGTACCAGGAGCAGGTGCGCTGGAGCGAGCAGGAGCGCGCCGCGTGTGAGCAGGCCAAGACGGCCGGCACGGCGACCGACGGCCGGTACCCGGACGACTGCTCGATGATTACGGCCCCGTCCCGGGACCAGATCGAGGCGAGTTGGTTCCTGCCGTCGACGTTCGACTTCAAGGAGACGTTCGCCGAGACCCTGATCCCGTTCGCGGCGATCCTCGCCCTGGTCGGGTTCGTCATCGGCGCGTCCTTCGTCGGCGCCGAGTGGAGCACCGGCGGCATGATGAACCTGCTGCTCTGGCGGCCGAAGCGGCTCACCGTGCTGCTCACCAAGCTGGCCGCGCTGCTCACCGGCATCCTGGCGGTGACGCTTCCAGCCGCGGTGCTGTGGTTCGCCGGGTTCTGGGCGGTCGCCAACTTCCGGGGCAGCACCGAGAAGATGACCTCGGGGGTCTGGCAGTCGTTCCTGCTGACCGGTGTACGCGGGGTGGTGCTGGTGTTGGTGCTCACCACCATCGGCTTCGCCCTCGCCTCGCTGGGTCGGCACACCGCGATGGCCCTCGGCGGCGTGGTGGCGGTGATGGTGGTCGGCCAGTTCGGCCTGGGCATCCTGTTGTCCATGGCGAGCGTGCGGTTCGCCGAGGCCTGGCTGTTGCCGACCTACGCGCTGGCCTGGATGACGAAGACGGTCACCTTGCAGGACTGGAACTCCTGCAACGCGACCTACTACGGGGAGTGCAAGCCGGCCACGATGGACATCACCTGGCAGCAGTCCTCGATCCTGCTCTCGGTCGGGGTGGTGGTGGTCCTCGGGGCGGCGCTCTGGGCGATGCGTCGCCGCGACATCTCCTGACCCCAATGCTCGACGCGAAGGCCCCTGGCTCAGGCCGGGGGCCTTCGTGCGTGCGTGGGCGCAACCATCCGCCTCAAGTGGGTCCTTTGCTCTGCTTCCACCCGAGCGACAGTGCGACCCAGGCAGCGTTGCCTGGGTTGAAGCAGAGCAAAGGTGGCCTGTGGCTACCCTTCCGCGACCTTCGCGCTGCCAGCCGCGCCGGCTGGTGCGACCCAGGTCGTCCCTGGCTAGGCTGAGTGCCATGTCCGCCGACGCCGCCCCGGCCACGCCCGAGCCGTCCACTGACGCTCGTCGAGGTGATGTCGAGGGCACTGTCGGGCCGGCGGTCCCGACTCCGCGGCCGGTGCCGCCAATCGAGACCACAGGTGATCCCGAACCGGACGATGGAGCGGGCGTTGAGCCCAGCGGCCCGGCAGCCGGGCTGACCGAACGGGAGCGGGCGATCCTCGCCTTCGAGCAGCAGTGGTGGCGGCACGCCGGTGCCAAGGAGCAGGCCGTCCGGGACACCTTCGGGATCTCCTCGACCCGGTACTACCAACTGCTCAACGGCCTGCTGGACAATCCGGCCGCCCTCGCCGCCGACCCCGTGCTGATCAGCCGACTCCGCCGGTTGCGCTCGTCGCGCGCCCGCAACCGCCGCCGCTGAACACCCCTCACCCTCACCCCTCACCCCTCACCCCGCCGAGCCCTCGCCCCCGCGATCTTGCACTTCCTGTCGTCGTTTCGCGGCTTTTGAGCACCTGTGTCGGGGCACGAAGTGCAAGATCGCCGGGTCAGGCGGCGCAGCCGCATGCAGGCTTGCCAGGCGGGCAGGCGGGTAGGCGGGAGGCGCCTCGAGGTCGCTTGCGACCTCGGGCCCAGGAAGGGAGCGGGTTATGACGTCAACGAACCAGAGCGGCAGAGGACAGCAGGCCCGCCAGGAGGCCTCGCGCGTCGGCCAGCAGGCCACGCAGGCCGGGGGTCAGGTTGCCCACACCGCAGCTGAGCAGGGCGGGCAGGTGGCCGCAGAGGCGCGGCGGCAGGCCCAGCAGTTGACAGGTGAGGCCACTGGACAGCTTCGAGATCAGGCGCAGACACAGCAGCGGCGGGCCGCCACGGGCCTGCGTGATTTGGGCCAGAACCTCAGTTCGATGGCCGAACGGGACGGCGATTCCGGGCTGGCCGGTCAAGTGGTGCGCAAGGCGGCCGACGCCGCCCAGCAGGCCGCCGGTTGGCTCGATGAGCGCGAACCCGGCGAGGTGCTCGACGAGGTTCGCAGGTACGCGCGGCACCATCCGACGACGTTCCTCGCGGGAGCGGCGGTAGCCGGGCTGCTGGTCGGACGGCTCACACGTGGCCTGACCGCGCCGGCCTCGGGTAACGGTCAGGGTGCCAGCGCGTCCGGTGCTCCGTCATCGGCGCAGGGCACACCGGCGGGCGGCGATCAGCAGCCGTACGTGGGGACGGCACGGGCGCAGAACGTTTCGCCCGCTGGCGAACCAGCGCGGAACCTGCCCGGCGGGGTGGCACCGTGAGCGCCCCGGAGAAGGAGCGGACCCAGGCCTCTGTCGGCGAGCTGATCGGCGATGTGACCCGGGACATGTCCACCCTGGTGCGCAAGGAGGTCGAGCTGGCCAAGGCCGAGCTGCGCGAGGAGGTCAGCCAGGCGGGCAAGGCCGGCGGTATGTTCGGCGGTGCCGGGCTGGCCGGGTTCCTGGCGGTCCTCTTCGTGTCGTACGCCCTCTGGTGGGGGCTGTCCAACACGATGGACCAGGGGTGGGCGGCGCTGATCGTCGCGGTCCTCTGGGCCGCCGTGGCCGGTGGCCTCTTCATCAACGCCCGGACCCAGCTGAAGCGGGCACGCGCGGTACTGCCCCGGACGAAGCAGACTGCCCGGGAGCTGCCGGACGCCCTGCGGGGTCGGTGAACGAGTCGGGAGGGAACAGGTCATGTCCAGTGATCCGGATCAGATCCGGCGGGAGATCGAGACCACCCGCAACGAGTTGAGCAGTGACGTCGACGCGCTGACCGACAAGGTCAATCCGCGTCGGATCGCCGGTGACCGCGTCGGGCAGGCCCGCGGGGCGTTCACCCGAGCGAAGGAGAAGATGATGGGCAGCTCGAACCACCTGGGCCAGGAGGCTGGCCAACGGATGTCGTACGCGGCCGGTTCGGTACGCGACGAAACCCGTTCACTCGGGCAGCACTCCCGCGAGCAGGCTCAGGGCAACCCGATGGCCGCCGGCCTGGTCGCGTTCGGAGTCGGTCTGCTGGCCGCCTCCCTGATCCCGCCGAGCGGACGTGAGCGGCAACTCGCCGGACGCGCGCGGAACATGGTGAGTGAGCACTCCGGTGAGCTGCGCGAGCAGGCGAGCCAGGTTGGCCACCAGATGCAGGACAACCTGCGGGAGCCTGCGCAGCAGGCGGCGCAGTCGGTCCGGTCCAGCGCCCAGCAGGGCGTGTCCGCGGTACGCGACCAGGGCCGTTCGGCGGCCGGTCAGGTGCAGGGAGAAACGCATGCGGCCGTCGACGACCTTCGACAGCGCTGACCCGACCGGTGTGCCGGGGCCGGCGCCGGTGATGCGGGTGCGCTCCGCGTCCGCGCCGGCCCCGGGCCGGCCGGTCAACGAGGATCTGGTCTTCCGGTTCGGCCCGCTGGTCGGTGTCCTGGACGGCGCCACGGTGCCGGACGGCTTCGACACCGGCTGCGTGCACGGGCCCGAGTGGTACGTCCGGCACCTGGCGGCCCGGATCGGCGTCGCCGAGGCGGTGCGCCCGGCCGCCCGGCTCACCAGCAACCTGGCCGCGGCCATCCTCGCGGTGCGCGCCGACCACGGCGGGCAGTGCGACCTCGACCACCCGGGCACCCCGTCCAGCACTGTGTGCCTGCTGCGGGACTGCGGCGACCAGGTCGACTACCTGGTGCTCTGCGACAGCCCGCTGGTCCTCGACATCGGCGGGCAGGTCAGCGTGGTCACCGACAACCGGCTGGACGCGGCGATGGCGGAGCTGCGGGAGACCGTGGCGCTCGTGCCGGGCGGCGCGGCGGACCCGGTCACCCGGTTCCGGCATGCCGTGGGTGTGCAGCGGGAGCGGATGAACCGCACCCACGGCTACTGGGTGGCGGCCTCCGACCCGGACGCGGCCTTCCACGCGGTCACCGGGACCGCGCCCCGGCGTGGTCCGGGGGCGCTACGGCGGGCGGCGCTGCTCAGTGACGGCGCGTCCAGCGCGGTGGAGCAGTTCGCGCTCACCGACTGGGCTGGTCTGCTCGATCTGCTGAGCGCCGACGGTCCGGGCGCGTTGATCGACCGGGTGCGGGACGCCGAGCGCGACCACCCCGACCGACTGCGCCGACACAAGTCGACCGACGACGCCTCGGTGGTGTTCTGCGAGTTCGGGTAGGCGTTTGGGCCGTTGACACCCGGTCGGGTGACAACGGAGCGTGATGTGGAACACCCAATCCGCCCGACCGGCCGGTACCGCTGTCCGGACCGCCAGTGGATGGCCAATGGGGTGGACTTCGGCCGATGAGGGCGGCAGACTGCGGCACGTGGCGGGTGCGGTCCGGCTGGAGCCGGTGGACGAACGGAACCTGGAGCCGTTGCTCTCCGTAGCGGCTGCGGAGGCGGAGCCGGGTGATGTGATGCCCCCGGTCGAGGCGCCCGCCGGCTGGTCGCTCGCCCGTCGCGAGGCGTTCCGCGAATTCCACCGGGCGAGCTTCGGCGGGCTGGACGGCCCGACCGGTTCGCAGATGTACGCCATCCTCGTCGGCGGCGAGGTGATGGGCATGGTCCGGATGACGCGCTGTGACGAGCCGCGAACTGTGGAGACCGGGATGTGGCTCGGCCGGTCGGCGCGCGGGCAGGGAATCGGGGCGGCCGCCCTCCGGGAACTGCTGAACGCCGCCGCTCGGGCGGGCATGCGGGCAGTGGTGGCCGAGACGACCCCGGACAACATCGGCGCTGTGGCGGTCCTACAGAAGTGCGGCGCGAAACTGCGCGAGGACGACGGCAAGGTACGCGCCGAGATCTGCCTCGATTCGACGCCGCCCGCCTTCTGAGCTTGCCGGCGGGGCCGGCGGCGACCACAGGGATCGCCGCCGACCGCCTGGGTCAGGCCGGCAGCCGAACGATGTCGTAGTCGGTGCTCGGCGTGGACTCCACGTCGAACCGGCCGTTCACCACGTACAACGCGGAGCCGAGCAGGTCGCCGGTGGCCGGCGAACGCAGCTGCGGGCCGGTGATCTCCCGCTGCACCACGCCGGCTGTGTAGCCGGCGTTCATCCGGACCACTGCGACGACGTTGGTCAGGTTCCGGATCACGTAGAGGGTGTGACCGCGCAGCACCAGCCCGTCGGCGCGCTCCACCGAGTAGCCACCGAGGTCGACGAGTCGGCTCCCGCCGGTACGCGGGTCGACGCGCACCAACTGGCCGGACAGCATCTGCGCGACCAGCAGATCGCCGTCCGGCAGCGCCACGATCCCGTTGTGGTAGACGTCCGGGGTGGCGGCCGGACCGCTGAGTTGCAGCACCCGGACGGCGGTGGGGGCCGGAAGTCGGCCACCTGGGCCGAGGGGCACCACGTAGAGCACCTGGCGTGCGGAATCCGTGAAGTAGACCGCCCGTTGGGTGATCACCAGGTCGTTGACGTAGCTGCCCGGCACATCGGTGAACTGGTAGTGGGCAAGCTTGGCACCGGTGTCGGCGTCGTACACGCTCGCGCCGCCGCCGGAGAAGTCGGCGGTCCAGAGCCGGCCGCGCGGGTCGAGCTTGATGCCCGCCTTGTCGGTGCCCGGTGTGCCGGGGATCAGCACCGAGCCGTGACCGGTGCGTAAGTCGCCGCGCCACACCGCGCCATCCAGGATGGAACTCACGAACACAGTGGTGCCCCGACCGATCGTCAACCCTTCCGGGGTGAACCCGTTCGGCAGCGCGATCCGGGTGGGGAAGGGCTTCGCTGGATGAGCCGCCGCCGGTGCGCCGACCGAGACCAGTGTCGCCGCCGCCAGCAGGGGGACGAGGAGGAGTGAGAGCCGCTTACGCAAGGAACACCACCTGACGTCGCAGTGGATGACTCCACTGAGGAATGTGACGTACTAGGAACGCCCTGGCCGCGACGAAAGGTTGTGCTGGTGTGATCACTCCCGGTTGGCGGCGTACGCGGACAGCCAGGCGACCTGGGCCGGGTCCAGCGACGGTCGTACCCGGGCCCGTGCGGCCGACACGTGCTCGGCGGTGACAGTGGCGGCGGCGAGCGACTCCCGCATGGCGGCCAGCGCCGCCTCGCGGACCAGCGCGGCGCAGTCCGCGGCGGAGAAGCCGGTCAGCTCGTCGCCGAGGGCGGACAGATCGACGTCAGGCGCCAACGGCACCTGTCGGGACGAGGCCCGCAGGATCTCCGCGCGGGCCGGCCCGTCCGGCGGTGGCACGTAGACAAGCCGCTCCAACCGGCCCGGCCGCAGCAGCGCGGGGTCGATCAGGTCCGGCCGGTTCGTCGCGCCGACCACCACCACGTTGCGCAGCGTCTCCACACCGTCCAGCTCGGTGAGCAGGGCGGCGACCACCCGATCCGTGGTGCCACCGTCGGTGGCCTGGCCGCGGACCGGCGCGAGCGCGTCCACCTCGTCCAGGAAGATCAGGGTGGGGGCCGCCTCCCGGGCCCGACGGAACAACTCGCGGACCGCGCGTTCGCTCTCACCGACCCACTTGGAGAGCAGCTCCGCGCCCTTCACCGACAGCACGTTGGCCCGCCCCGACCCGGCCAGCGCGGTGACGAGGTAGGTCTTGCCGCAGCCCGGCGGCCCGTAGAGCAGCACGCCGCGCGGCGGCTGCACGCCGAGCCGGGCGAAGGTGTCCGGGTAGGTCAGCGGCCACAGCACCGACTCGGTGAGCGTCTGTTTGACCTCGTCCAGGCCACCCACGTCGTCCAGGGTCACCGAGGCCAGATCCAGTGTCGACGCCGCCATCGTGGTGGGCCGGACCACCTCCCGGGCGGCGGTGAAGTCGGCCATCGACACCGTCGGCGTCTCGGCGGACTTCTGCCGCAACGCCGCGCGTACCCCGGCCTCCCGGACCAGTGCTGCCAGGTCCGCCGCGACGAACCCGGGGGTACGCGCGGCCACCTCGTCCAGCCGGACGTCGTCGGCCAGCGGCACCTGCCGGGTCAGCACGGTGAGCTGTTCGCGGCGCAGCGCCTGATCCGGGAGTGGGACGCTGATCCGCAGCGACAGCAGGTCGGGCGCGCGCAGTACGGGGTCTACCGCCTCCGGTCGGCCGGTGGTGCAGACCACTGCGACTCCAGCGCGGATGCTCTCCGCGAGCACCTGACGGAACACCGTCGCCACCGGACCGGGATCGTCAGCGGGTGCGAGCGCCTCGACGTCGGTGAACAGCAGTACGGCAGGCCCTTCGGCCCGGGCCGCCGCTGCCGCGACGCGTAACCGCTCGGCGGCGGCCTGGCTGGCCAACGCGGCCACCTCGGGCGCCCAGAGCGGGTGAACACGGGCACCGACCCGGGCGGCCACGGCCCGGACCAGCGCCGACTTCCCGGACCCCGCCGGGCCGACGAGCAACACCCCCAACGAGATCGTGGTGCCGAGTCGACCCAGCACCTCCCGGTGGTGGAAGCCGAGGTCCAGCAGCTCGGTCAACTCCTCGGCCTGGGCCCGCAGCCCGGGCAGCTCGTCCACGTCGGGCGCGTCCTCCGCCGCAACGGCGTCGGCGCTCGTACCCGGCCGGGCCGACGCGGCGCCGGCCGGGGCGGGCCCGCCGTGGGTCGTCGTACCGTGTTCCCACGCGACCGAAGTGCCCATGGTGACCAGCGCGCCGGCCGCCGGCTCGACAGCGACAACGCTGAGCAGGGTGCTGGTCCAGGCGAAACCGACGGTGTTGGCGAGGCTGTGTCGCGCCGCCTCGACCAGGCTGCGGACCGAGGCGTCCGGCAGCACGTCCTGCGGCAGCAGCGACACGTCGTCGCCTGCGGTGAGCACCTTGCCCAGCAGGGCGAGCCGGAGCATCTCCGGGCTGACCGCCGCGACGACCCCCACCGGCCCGGCCAGGACGACCCGGCTCGCCGACACCAACGGCACCGGGCTCACCCACACCTGACCGCCGTCGCGCAGACCCAGGTTGCCCAACGTCAGGTCGTCGGCGTACAGCAGGGCGCTGCTCGCGCCCGGCCCGGCCGCCGCCGCGATCCCGGCCGTCTCCCGGCGGCCGACAAGGCGGACCGGGTCGCCGGGGCGCAGCCCCAGCGCTGTCAGCGCCTCCGGGTGCAGGCGCACGATGCCCCGTCGGGCGTCCAGCGCCGCCGGCCGCAGGCTCGCCGTCAAGGTCAGGTCGGGTTGCGCCACTGCCCGACCGTAGCCGCCGGCAGCCAGCCCTGCCGGTCAGCGCCGCGGATCGAGCTCGTCCAACAGCGTCGGGTCGCTTCGGATCAGCTCGGCCAACCGGGCCGCCGGGTCCGGCGTCAACCCGTCCGGACCGGGTGCCCAGGCGGGCACCGTCCGACCGGAGAGCGGCCAGGCCGGCGGGGGTTCCACAGGCGTCGGCGGGGGAACCGGCCCGACCGTGACGGCAGGCCCGTCCCAGGAGACCCGCATCGGGTACGTCCGCCCGGCGTGCTCCACCTGCACGGTCACCGCCAGCCCAGGGTAGGCCCCGACGACCTGGCGGACCACCTCGGCCACCTCCTCGACCGGGCCCCATCCGGCCACCTCGCTCGGCGTCTCCACCCCCGCGTGCCGGCCCGACCGGGCGTTGCGGGTGTCGCCGCCGAGGCCGGGCGGGCTCGACGGTGCGGTGGTGTCGTCACGGTCGGCGGCCCGACGACGCGACGCCTCCTCACGTCGGGCCAGCCGGGCCAGCGTCTCGTCCAGGTCGCCCCTCACCAGATCACCTCTTCCCGCCACGGCCGGAGCTGGTCGGCTCAGGCCCTCCTGTCCCGGGTAGCGCGGTCCAGCGCGCGGTCCAGGACGACAAGTAGTGCGTCCCGCACCGAGAGCCGGTCGCGGGCATCGAACTGCACCAGAGGTACATGATCACCGATCGCCAGCGCCCAACGGATCTCGCCGAGCTCCAGGGCCAGTCGCCCGTCGAACGCGTTGACTCCGACGACGAACGGCAGCCCGGCCCGCTCGAAGAAGTCGATGGCCGGGAAGCAGTCGTCCAGCCGGGCGCTGTCCACCACCACCAGCGCACCGAGCGCTCCCCGGGCCAGGTCGTCCCACATGAAGCCGAACCGGGTCTGCCCCGGCGTGCCGAACAGGTACAGCTTCAGGCTGCGGTCGATCGTCACGCAGCCGAAATCCATCGCCACCGTGGTGGTGGTCTTGGTGGACCGGGCACCCGGGTCGTCCACGCCGATCCCGGCGGTGGTCATCTCGGCCTCGGTGGTCAGCGGCGCGATCTCGGAGATCGCACCAACGGTGGTCGTCTTGCCCACCCCGAACCCACCCGCCACCAGAATCTTGACCGGGATCGGCGGTGCGGTCGGCTTCCCTGACGAAGGCATCGAGCCGGCACCGGACGAGGGCCGGTACGGAGGCGGCGCTGTCGGCGGTGGGCCGGCCCGCCCGACTATCGGCCCGGTGCCCGGGGACATGCCGTAACGGGCGGCGGCGCTGTTCGCGGCGACCCCGCCGAGCGGGGCGACCGGCCATTCAGGAGATCGCACGGAGTCCATCAATCACTCGCAGGATGAGATCGGGGTCGACAGCGTCGTCGGTGTCGGTCACGTGCACGTCCAGGTGCCCGGCGGCGCGTAGATCGCCGACCAGGACCCGCGTCACGCCGAAGTGCAGGCGGGCGCGAGCCGAGATCTCGGCCACCGAGATCGGCTCGACGCAGAGCGCGATGATCGTCTGAAGTTCCGGTGCCAGCAGGGCGCCGGGTGGGCCGGCCCACCAGCCGCTGTCCATGCGGGCTGTCACCTGGGTCTCCAGCCCGATCGCCGGGTCGGCACCCGCAACCCGCCCGGAGGTGAGCACGAACGGACGGGGACCGGCCGGCTGGTCCCCGTCCGGCTCCGGCTCGGGCAGCGCCGGTGTCGCCGCCGGGCCCACCCCGGACGGGGGTGACGTGCGCAGGTACGGCCGGATCCGAACCCTCGGATCCGGGTCCGGATCCTCGCCGGCGACGTCGGGGGTCACTGCTGAACGGCGTTCTTCAACTCGACGATCAGTCGCGGGGTCAGGGCGCCACCGGCCCGCCCGGCGAAGAGCGTCATCTCGTACGCGACGGTGCCCAGGTTCGCCGAACGGTCGGCGACCACCCCGAGCACGGAACCGCTGCTGATCGCGCTGATCAGCAGGTAACCGTCGGCCATGTCGACGATCACCCGGTTCAGGCCGCCGAGGGCGTACCAACTGGCGGCCCCACCGGCGAGGCTGGTCATCCCGGACACGACGGCGGCCAACCGCTCCGCGTTGGATCGGTCCTTGATCGCCGACATGGCCATCAGCAGACCGTCCGAGGAGACCGCGATCGCCTCCAGGACCCCGGCGGTGCTGGACGTGAAGGAGTCCAGCAGCCAGTTGAACGTACGGGCCTCCGGGCTGAGGTCCCCATTGGCGCCGGGCTGACTCTGGTCGACATTGTCGTGCAGGAAGGGGCTGGTCACCGTGATGATCCTTCTTCGTTCCGGTGGTCGGGGCTGACTTCGCGGAGAGCGCGGGCGACGCCCGCCTCGAACTCGCTGATGAGGTCGCGTACCTCGGCCGGGTCACCGAGGTCGGTGCTGGGCGGTTGGCAGGCCGGGATGGCGGTGAGGTTCGCTCCCGGCACCCGTCGGCTCAACGTGGGCCGCTCCGGTGCGGCATCGGTCGAGCCACCACCACGCGGCACCGTGGGGCCGGCGCCTCCCGGGGTGCTGGGCAGGTCGACGGTCGTGCCCAAGTCCACCACGGCCGCCCCGGCGCCGGCCGACGGGTCGCTGGCAGTCCGTGTCGACGCGCCGTCGAGGCCCGGTGCCACGTGCAGCTCGGCGCGGCGTACACCGGCTTGGAAGGCCTCGACCAGCGCGCGGGCGGCAGCGGGGTCCGCGCCGGTGGCGTCCACCGGCCGGGTTGTCGGGGCGGCGGCGTGCAGCGTCGCCCCGGGCACCCGCTGCCGCACCCGTGGCCCGCCCGGCTTGCCCACCGGTTCCGGGCTCTGGGGTTCGGGAGCGGCCTGCTCCGGCTGGCCCCGACCGAACGCGTTCCAGGACGGGCCGGCGTCCAGGCTGAGGGTGGCCCGGCTCAGCAGGTCCGAGTCGAAGCGGGCCGGCGCGGCGACGGCCACCGCGCTGGGCCGCGCTTCGAGCTCGGGGCTGGGCGTCGCCGTCGTACGCCGGTCCCGATCCGGCACCGCGGCGCGGGCCACCGTGGCCCCGGCGCGGTCGGCGCGGCGCAGCACCAGCGACGTCGACGGGATCTCCAACTGCGCGGTGACCCCTCCGCCGCCGGTGGCGGCCAGGGCGACCTGCCAGCCGTGTCGACGGGCCAACCGGCCCACCACGAAGAGACCGAGCACCTCGGTCGGGGCCAGGTCGAGCCGTTCCCGGCGGGTGAGCCGGGCGTTCTCCGCAGCCAGGCGTTGCTCGCTCATGCCGATGCCGTGGTCCACCACTGTGAGGCGTGCCCCGAGGCCGGACGTCTCGGCGGCCACCAGCACCCGGGTGTGCGGCGGGGAGAAGACTGTGGCGTTCTCCATCAGCTCGGCCAGCGCCAGGACGAGGTCACCGACCACCGCCGGGGCGGCCGAGACGCCGACCGGAACCTGCACCTCCACCCGGGTGTAGTCCTCGATCTCGCCGAGCGCCAACCGGACCACGTCGGCCAGCGGCACCGGCGCCGTGTGCGCGTCGGCGCCGGCCGAGCCGGAGAGCACCACGAGGCTGCCGGCGTTGCGCCGCAACCGGCTGGAGATGTGGTCGAGCCGGTACAGGTGCTCCAGGCGGCCCGGGTCGGCCTCCTGCTGCTCCAGCCGGTCGATGAGCGCGATCTGCCGACCCACCAGGTTCTGCGTACGCCGTCCGACGTGGCCGAACATCTGCGCCACGTTGCGTCGGCCGGCGACCTGCCGCTCGACCAGTTGCGCAGCGGTGTTCTGCACCCGGTCGAAGGCCCGCGCCAGATCGCCGATCTCGTCGTTGGCGCGGATGTCCACCGGCTCCAACCGGACCGCTTGAGGTCTCTCCGCCTCGTCGTCGGTGACCCGGACCAGCTCCGCCTCGGCGACCCGGGCGACCCGGTCGGCCGAGCGGGTGAGTCGGGTCAGCGGTCGGGCCACCGTCCGTGCCACCGCCACGCTGAGCAGCACCACCAGCGTCAGGATCAACGCCGCAGCGGCACCGACCAGGTACGCGGCGGTCAGCGCGCGCCGCTGCTCGGCGGTCACCTCGGCGAGCACGTCGGCGACAAGCTTCTTCTCGACGAACTGACCGAGCCGGATCATCGTGCGGACGGCTGGGAAGAGCGCCTCCATCGGCACGTTGCGGACCGCGGCGGCCGGATCCCGGGCGCTCCTGACCAGGAAGTCGGGGCTGGTACGCGCGGCCACGGCGGCGTCGTTGAGCTGGGCTACCTTGAGCTGCTCGGGCGTGATCAGGCTACGGAAGCGCGAGTTGTCGACCATGAGCGCGGCGATGCACGCCACGTACCCGGCGGTGGTGTCCGGGGTGCCGATCGCCTTTACCAGCAGGCTCAGGGTGGCGCAGGTGCCCAGGCCCTCGTCGGAGCGGAGCAGCCCGTCGAGGGCGAGCACCTGACGGCCCGGCAACGTGTCGGTGTCCACCCCGACCACCAGCCGCAGCGACTCGATGATCCCCTTGTTGACCGGGCCGAACGCGTCCATGACCTGACCCGGGTTGGCGGCCCGGGCCAGGACGGCCGTGCGCAGCTCGACGAGGCTGGACACGCCGTCGAGGGCGTCGTCGACCTGCTCGGTCAGCGCGTCACTCCGCGCCGCCCGCAGGTCGGCCACCCGATCGTCCACGTCCGCGGACTTACGGACCAGCTCACTGCGTTCGACCCGGCCGAGCAGGAAACCGACGGAGAGGATGCGTTCCTGCTGGAGGTCCTGAACGAGGCTGCCGACCCGGCTGGCGAGCCGGACCCGTTCGGCGGTGTCGCCGGCCCGCTGTGCCGCGGCGACCCGGTCGAGCATCACCGGCACGGCCAGGCCGACCATGCTGAGCAGCGGAATCACCACGAGCAGCGCGAGCTTGCCGCGGATCCGGAGCCTACCGAGCAGCATCGAATGCCCCCCACTGTGCGATCTCCGGGTCCTGGGCCGCGCCGACCGGTTGCAGCGCACGCGGCTCGTCGGCCGGCGGTTGCCACGGGTCGCGCAGCGGCGGGGTGTCGGGACTCTCCGCGTGGGTCGCGGCCAGGGCGGCCCGCCGTTGTGCCCGGCGACCAGCGGCGACCAGCAGCGCGGCGAGCCAGCTCAGCAGCAGGACGGCGATGACACCCGCCCCGGCGGTCAGCCAGCGGTCCCCGTCGAGCCGATCGATGCGCTCGGCGAGCAGGGAGTCCAGTTCGGTGAGGATGACCGGCTGAAGTTGGCGGGCGGAGCGCTGCGAGCTGACCGCGGCGGCACTCAACTGGCCCGGGTCGACCACGCCGGTCTCCTTGTCCGGCAGGGAGTACCCGGCGAGCGCCTCCACCGAACGCTGGTAGGTGTCCAGCGGGGTCAGCACGTTGGCGCCGAGGTCGGTGCTCTCCGAGCCGTCCACGGCCGAGCGCAGGTTGTCGACGAGGTCCGCGGCGGGGGCCAGGGCGGAAACCCGCAGACCGGTCAGCTCCAGCAGGCCGCGCGGCTGCTCGGCGGCCGGGCGGCGGGAGACGAGCGTGGCCAGGTCGGCCAGCCGACCGGCGCCAACCACGGCCTCGGGCAGTTCCTGGCCGGCGCTGTCCTGGAGGAAGAACGAGTCGGCCTCGGGGTCACGGACCAGCCCGGAACTCTCCCGGACCTTCCGGTGCAGGGCCAGCAGCAGGTCGGAGACCTCGCCGTATGCGGTGTAGGCGGCCTCGGGGTCGGTGGCGCTGCGGCCGCGCAGCGCCTCCAGCTTGGCGCGTACGCCGGCCCAACGTTCCTGGCTGAGCAGCTCCCCGCCGATGCGGGCGTCCACAGCGGCGACCTTCTCGACCGCCCCGTTCAACGCGTCCCGGGCGACAGGGCGACCGTTGACCGCGTTGGACTGGGCCTCCACGAGGGCGTCGGTGACCGCCGCCAGCGCGGTGAGGTACTGCACGCCGAGCCGTTCCCGGGCGGCGAGGTCCCGGTCGTCGGTGACCTGCCGCCAGTTCGACGTGACGAGCAGGCCCAAGGGTGCCAGCAGTGCTCCGATGAGCAGCAGGGGCAGCAGCCGGCCCAGCGTGGACGGCCGTCGACGGGCCCGCGGCGCGGGGGTTGTCATGTGTGTCTCCTCCGGCGTGGGGCGCTGATCGGCGCGGCGTCGGGCTGGCCGACAAGTCCCGTGCACCGGACCGGAAAACTAATCGAACCCCCGCCTGGTCAGACCTCACTCGGCGAGTCAGGTTCGCGTCACTTCGAGCCATGTCACCATTTGTCCGCGTTACCGCCACGCTCTGTGTCCGCTGTGGGTGTGACATGGAGGGATCGATGTGGATATCTGCGGAAGATCGGAATTCACGGGATCCGAACTCAACTCGCTGTGCCGCGTCGGACGGTGCGCGCTCGCACCCCACCGCGCACCGATCGGAGCAACCGGACGGACGTACGGCGGATCTCAGCCAACGCTCAGGCTGCGGGCCGTACCGTGTGCCGCATGACATCGCCGTCGCCGGCCGCGTGGTTCCGGCGTGCCCTGCCCACCCGCCGCCGGGCGATCACCACCGCGGTGGTCGTCGTGCTGCTGGCCTCCGCCGTGACCTGGGCGGTGTGGCCACAGGGACCGGGCGTACGCACCGAGAGCGCGATGCTCACCGTCCGCTCCGGACCGTCCGGTGACCAACCGGTGGACCTGGACACCACCCTTTACCTGCCGGACGACGCCTCGTCCGATCGGAAGGTGCCGGCGGTGCTGCTGGCGCACGGGTTCGGCGGCACGAAGGAATCGGTGCGCTCCGACGCGGAGGAGTTCGCCGGGCGCGGCTACGCGGTTCTCACCTGGACGGCGCGGGGTTTCGGTCGCAGCGGCGGTGAGATCCACCTGGACAACCCGGACTACGAGGTACGCGACGCTGAGCGCCTGCTGGACTGGCTGGCCACGCGGCCGGAGGTACGCACCGACGCGGCCGGCGACCCGAAGGTCGGTGTGGTCGGCGGCTCGTACGGCGGCGGGTTGGCCCTGCTGTTGGCCGCCCAGGACCGTCGGGTCGACGCGATCGTACCCATGATCACTTGGAACGACCTGTCCCGCGCGTTCCTGCCGGAGAGCACCGGCGGAGCGCCGACCGAGGGCGTGTTCAAGAAGGGCTGGGCCGGCCTCTTCTTCGGCGGCGGCGGAAACGTGGGCTCCGGCCCGGCTGGGCTCTCCGGCGCGACCGCCGCCCAGCCACAGGGCGCACCGGCGTCGGCCGGCCCGCCCAGCCCCGGGCCGGGCGCCGGCCCCGGCACCGGTCCCGGTGGCGCCCCGGCCGGTGCCGCCGACCCGTCCTGCGGTCGGTTCGCCGCCGACGTGTGCGCCGCCTACCTCCGGATCGCCACCACCGGCCAGGCCGATCAGGCCGCCGTGGACCTGCTGCGCCGCTCCAGCCCGGCCGGCGTGCTGGACCGGATCAAGGCCCCCACCCTGCTGGTGCAGGGCGAGGCGGACACCCTCTTCCCGCTCGGTGAGGCGGACGCCAACGCCAAGGGCATCGCCGCCACCGGCACCCCGGTACGGGTCGCCTGGTTCACCGGCGGGCACGACGGTGGCAGCGGACCCCGGTCGGACTCCGACCGGGTGAAGTTCCTGACCGTCCAGTGGCTGGACCACTACGTGAAGGGCGAGGGCGACGCCCCCGGAGACGACTTCACCTGGTCGCGGATCGCCGGCTTCGACGCCCTCGACCGGGGCCTCGTCGCCACCGGGTTCCGCCGCGCCGACTACCCGGGCCTGGCCGGCAACGCCCGCCGGGAGGTGACTGTCGCCGGCCCGGCACAGCCGATCGCGAACCCGCCGAACGGCAACCCGGCCGCCATCTCCTCCATCCCGTTCGCGGGCGGGCTCGCCTCGCTGCTGGACGGCGTGGCCGGTGACGTACCCGGCCAGCACGCCCAGTTCGAGTCCACCCCGCTGACCGAGGCCGTGGACGTGGCCGGTTCGCCCACCGTCACAGTGCGGGCAGCGTCGCCGACCGGCGAGGCGGTGCTCTTCGTCAAGCTCTACGACGTCGACCCGGACGGGGCGGCCACCCTGCCGAACGGCCTGGTCGCCCCGATCCGACTCACCGGCCTCCCGCAGCAGGTGCAGGACGCCCGCCCGGTCACCGTGACGCTGCCCGGGATCGTCCGCCGGGTGGAGGCCGGGCACCGGCTGCGACTGGTGGTGGCCACCTCCGACCAGGCGTACACCACACCGGCCACGCCGACCGTCTACACGGTGGCCGTGGACGGTGCGGTCAGCCTGCCCACCGTCAGCGGTGAGCCCATCCCCACCGCGGCCACGATCTGGCGCTGGGTGCTCGCCGGCCTGCTCGCCGCCATCGTGATCGGGCTCGTCGTGGTCGTCGCTCTGGTCCGCCGCCGGCACCGCCGCCAGGACCGGTCGGTGCATCCGGAGTACGCGGACACACCGCTGGCCGTGCGCGCTCTGCGCAAGGAGTACGCGGACGGCTTCGTCGCCGTGTCGAACGTGGACTTCGAGGTGCACCCCGGTCAGGTAGTGGGTCTGCTCGGGCCGAACGGCGCCGGCAAGACCACCACCCTGCGGGTGCTGATGGGGCTGACCCAGCCGACCGCCGGGGAGATCTACGTCTTCGGTCGTCGGCTGGTGCCCGGCTCACCGGTGCTGTCCCGGATCGGGGCGCTGGTGGAGGGGCCGGGCTTCCTGCCGCACCTGTCGGGTCTCGACAACCTGAAGGCGTACTGGCGGGCCACCGGGCGGCCGTGGGAGGACGCACAGTTCGACGCGGCGCTGGAGATCGCCGGGTTGGGCGACTCGGTGCACCGGAGGATCAAGAACTACAGCCACGGGATGCGCCAGCGGCTCGCCATCGCCCAGGCCATGCTCGGTCTCCCCGAACTGCTGGTGTTGGACGAGCCGACCGACGGGCTCGACCCGCCACAGATCGCCGAGATGCGCCGGGTGCTCCAGCGGTACGCCACCGACGGCCGGGCGGTGCTGGTCTCCAGCCACCTGCTGGCCGAGGTGGAGCAGACGTGCACACACGCGGTGGTGGTGAACAAGGGCCGGATCGTGGCGTCCGGGCCGGTGGAGGAGATCGTGGGCGAGTCGCCGAGCGTGCTCTTCGACGTCACCGACCCGGTGGCGGCGCGGGCGGTGCTGGACCGGCTGCACGGGGTCCGTGTGTTGCCGGAGAGCGACGGCCAACTGGTGGTCGACACCAACGGCACGGCCCGCAGCGAGGTGGTGGCGGAGCTGGTGCGCGCCGGCATCGGAGTGGACCGGGTGGTGCCTCGGCGGCGCCTGGAGGACGCGTTCCTCGCCCTGGTGGGCGAGAACTCTCGGGGAAGCGGTGACCGGTGATGGCTGTTACTGACGCGGGTGAGGCCCGTGGCTACCGGCCGTCGGCCACCATGCCGTTCGCGGCGGAGTTCCGTCGGCAGGCGTCCCGGCGACGGACCCAGTTGGCTCTCGGGTTCATGGTGTTGCTGCCACTGATCATCCTGATCGCGTTCCAGTTCGACTCGGGCGGTGACGACGACAACGGTCGCAACGAGTTCGCCAGCCTGGTCGAGCTGGCCACCTCGGGCGGGCTCAACTTCACCCTGTTCTCGATCTTCGTGTCGGCGTCGTTCCTGCTGGTGGTGGTCGTCGCGCTGTTCTGCGGCGACACGGTGGCCAGCGAGGCGAGCTGGGGCAGCCTGCGGTACCTGCTGGCGATCCCGGTGCCCCGGGCGCGGTTGTTGACTGTGAAGCTGGTGGTCGCGCTCGCGTACTCGGGACTGGCCCTGCTGCTGTTGGCCGGCACCGCGTTGCTGGCCGGCACCCTGCGCTACGGCTGGTCGCCGCTGCGCAGCACCGTCGCCGCCGAGCTGGAACCCACCGAGGGGTTGCTGCGGTTGCTGGCCGTGCTGGGCTACCTGGCTGTCGTACTGCTGGTGGTGGCCGGCCTGGCGTTCCTGCTGTCGGTGATCACGGACGCCGCGCTGGGCGCTGTCGGTGGCGCGGTTCTGCTCTGGATCCTGTCCAGCATCCTGGACCAGATCACCGCCCTGGGCGCGCTGCGCGACTTCCTGCCCACCCACTTCAGCACCGCCTGGCTGGGTCTGCTGTCGACTCCGGTGCAGACCGACGACGTGGTGCGCGGCTGCATCTCGGCGATCAGTTACGCGACGCTGTTCTGGGGTTTGGCGTTCTGGCGCTTCACCCGCAAGGACATCACGTCCTAGCGGATCGGCTCACAGCCGGCTGTCGGGCGGGCTCACCGACGACGGCACCGCGCTCGGCGCCGGCGGCGGGGCCGGCCGGGACGGCACCGGCGTGGACGGGTCGGCCTTCTTCCAGGCGCTGACGCCGATCCGGCCGGTGTTGCCGAGGTCGATCGGCCCGTCCGGGTCGACCTCTTCGGCCGGCTGCCCGGCGGCCGGCGCCACAGTCAGGAACTCGCCGTTGGTGGCGACCACCGTCGAGTCGGTGACCAGGTTGCGCCAGAGCACCACGGCGGTGGCCCGCTCCCCGGCGGCGAGGGTGACCTGCCGGGGTGGTTGGTCGAAGCCCGAGGTGATCTCCTTGGCGCCGTTGACCACCCGCAGCATGATCGGCTCGCGTTCCTCGTCGAACACATGCAGGACCGGATAGCCGTTGAGCTGGTAGGGGTGCTCGCCGCAGTTGACCAGCTCGATGCCGAGGGCGCGCAGGCCCGAGGCGGCGTCCCCGCCGGTCGCCCGGATCCGGACGCCGGTCGGCGGGCACTCGGCCGTCGGCTCGGTGCTGGCGGTCGGGCCCGCCTCCGCCCTCGACGCGGGGGGCGGTTGGCCCGGGTCTCCGGACTGGCCGCGATGGTCGCGGGTGCAGCCGGCAAGCACGAGAGCCATCGCGACAGTCGCTGTGATGCGTCGCTGTGCTGCCGTGTCGCGGGAGATCATCTGTTGATCCTCGCCCACCTGCGCAACACACCACCGCCCAGCCCCGGCCTCGCCGGCTCTCTCTGCGCCGCCACACGAACTGGTGCGGAACCCCTCCCGGTATCCCTTTGGAGCTGAATCGTTTGCGACATCACGGGGGAGGGGTGCGGGCAGCCCTGGTTCACACCGTTTTCAGGAGGGATTTTCCCACCAGCAAGGAACTTATGATTTTCGATGCCCACGTGCCCCAGGATCGATGGGACCCATTCACTCTCCTCGATGGAGGTGCCATGAACGTCTCTCGGCTCGGCGGGCCGACCCTGTCCCTGTTCCGCATCGTGATCGGCCTGCTGTTCACGTTGCACGGACTGTCCTCGGTGTTCGGGTTGTTCGGCGGCAACCCGATGACTGGTAAGGCGGTACCGCTCGGCACCTGGCCGGGCTGGTGGGCTGCCTTGATTCAACTGGTCTGCGGCGTACTGGTGCTGGTCGGGTTCTTCACCAGACCCGCCGCGCTGCTCGCCTCCGGCTCGATGGCGTACGCCTACTTCGTTGTGCATCAGCCGGACGCTCTGCTGCCGCTGCACAACGGAGGCGAGCGGGCAGCGCTCTTCTGCTGGGCGTTCCTGCTGGTCGCGGCTCTCGGTCCGGGTGCCTGGGCGCTCGACACGCTGCTCGCGCGTCGCCGCGACATTCAGTCCGCGCCGGTGGCGTCGATGGCCGAAAGCAGCTCGATCGTCGTCTGACCGCACCCGTACCGCGTCGCCGGGGCCTCGACGAGGCGGCCCCGGCGACGCGCCGGCCAGAAATCGCCCCCCGCAGTGCTCCGCGAGGGCCGCGCGCCGGCTCCCGGCGCTGCGCTGATGTCGTAAACGATTCAGCTCCACAGCGTGCGCGAGTGGCAGGTCTCACCCGCCCCGCGGCCGTGACCGGCGGCGACGCGGCGTAAGGGCCGAAGCGAAAGGGTCAGGCCGGCGGGCGGTGGGTGAGGACCGCGTCCAGCAGGCCGGGGTAGAGCTTGTCCAGCTCGTCCCTGCGGAGCCGGACCAGTCGACTGGTGCCGGCGGCCCGGGTCCGGGTCAGGCCCGCCTCGCGCAGCACCTTGAGGTGGTGACTGCGGGTCGCCTTGGAGACGCCGAAGTCGAAGCTGCCGCAGGCGGCCTCGCCGCCCTCGGCGAGCGCCCGGACGATCTGCAGCCGCACGTCGTCGGCGAGTGCGGCAAGCACGTTGGTCACCGGGACAGCGGTCAGGTCGGGTTCGTGCGGCTCCATGTGACCAGTGTAACCCTTGTTCGACAATGATCGAACAACACCCTAATGTCGGTGCCGTTGGTTCGACGATACTCGAACATTGGAGTTGCTGATGCGATCCCGCGCCACCGCGTACCCACTGGTCGCCGTGCTCGGTTGGGGCGTGATGTTCCCGATCCTGGCCAGCGCGCTCAACCGGGTCGACCCGCTCAACCTGACCACAGCGCGCTACCTGCTGGCCGCCGTCGTCCTGGTCGCCATCCTGTTGCTCCGCGAGGGTGCCGGCGCGTTTCGGCACGGAGGTCGGGCGCTGGAGGTGGTGGTGCTCGGAGTGGTCGGCTTCGCGGGCTTCAACCTGCTCACCAACCTGGCGCTCGAACACGCAGCCCCGCAGCAGATCTCGCTCTTCGTGGCCACCACGCCGGTGATCACCCAACTCGTGCGCTGGGCCCGCGACGGCGTACGCCCGAAGCCGCTGCTGCTGGCCCTCTCCCTGGTGGCGCTCCTCGGAGTCGGACTGGTGATCACCCGCGGCAGCCTGGCCGGGCTCGGCCAGTTCGGGCTCGGCGGGCTGATGATGGTCGGCGCGGTGCTGGGCTGGGGCATCTACACCCACGGTGCCAGCCGGTTCGGCGAATGGTCCCCGCTGCGCTTCACCACCCTCACCGCGCTCGCTGGCACCGCCGCCATGCTCGTCCTGAGCATCGGCGCCGACGCCGTCGGCTGGCAACACGCGCCGGCCGCCGCCGACCTCGCGGCGGTCGCCCCGCAGTTGGCGTACGCCGTGCTGGTGGGCGCGGTGATCGCGGTCCTGGCCTGGAACACCGGCGTACAGCGACTCGGCGCCGCCAACGCGGCGCTGTTCATGAACCTGGTCCCGGTGACCACCTTCGCTGTGCAGATCGCCCGCGGCTACCGCCCCGAGCCCGTCGAACTGGTCGGGGCTGCCATCACGATCGCCGCCCTGATCGCCGCGAACCTCGCTGCCCGGCCCCGGACCACGCCGCTGCCCCGACCGACAGCTGTGACGGACCCGATCGCGGTTACCGACCCCGTGGCCGTGAGCGGCCGCTGACCCACTTCCTGGGATCTGCCCTGGAGGCCGCGCCCAGCTTTGCCTAGACTCGACCCCACAACTGAATACCTCATCCAGAGGGGCTGAGGGATACGGCCCGACGACGCCCCGGCAACCACCCCGCGCGCTCACCGCTGAGCGACCCGCGGGGCAGGTGCCAATTCCGTCCCCGCCGCACCGTGCGATGCGGGGAAAGATGAGAGGACTCTCGACATGACGTCGACGCTCGTCACCTCCGGCATCGACACCGCCGCCAGCCCCGCCCGCGCCCTGGTCTGCCGTGCCTGCTCGGCCCGCTACCCGCTCGTCGCCCAGCACGCCTGTTACGAGTGTTTCGGCCCGCTGGAAGTCGACTACGACACGGCCGCGCTGGCCACCGTCACCCGCGAGCAGATCGAGGCCGGCCCGAACAACATCTGGCGGTACGCCGCCCTGCTCCCCGCCGGTCAGGACCCGGCCAGCCGGGTCACCCTCGACCCGGGGCTGACTCCGCTGGTGGCGGCCCCGCACCTCGCCGCCGAGCTGGGCATCACCGCGCCGCTCTGGGTCAAGGACGACAGCGCCAACCCCACCCACTCGTTCAAGGACCGGGTCGTCTCGGTGGCGCTCACCGCCGCCAAGGCGCTCGGGTTCACCCGGTTCGCCTGCGCGTCGACCGGCAACCTGGCCAACTCGGTGGCCGCCCACGCGGCCCGCGCCGGGGCGCCCTCGGTGGTCTTCATCCCCAGTGACCTGGAGCAGGGCAAGGTCATCACCACCGCCGTCTACGGCGGCGAACTGGTCGCGATCGACGGCTCGTACGACGACGTCAACAGGCTCTGCGGTGAACTGGTGGAGACCGACGAATTCGAGGACACCGCGTTCGTCAACGTGAACGTCCGGCCGTACTACGCGGAGGGCTCCAAGACCCTCGGCTACGAGGTGGCCGAGCAGCTCGGCTGGCGGATCCCGGCGCAGGTGGTCATCCCGATGGCCAGCGGCGAGCTGCTCACCAAGATTGACAAGGCGTTCTCCGAGCTGGTGGAGATCGGCCTGGTCGAGGCGCCCGCCGACGGCTGGAAGGTCTTCGGCGCGCAGTCCGCCGGCTGCAACCCGATCGCCGTCGCCCTGCACGCCGAGACCGACACGATCGTCCCGGTCAAGCCCACCGGCATCGCCAAGTCGCTGAACATCGGCGACCCGGCGGCCGGCCTCTACGCCCTGGAAGCGGTCCGCCGCACCGGCGGGTGGATGGAGTACGTCGACGACGACGAGATCCGCGCCGGCATCCGCGATCTGGCCCGCACCACAGGGGTCTTCGCCGAAACCGCGGGTGGGGTCACGGTGGCCGTGCTGCGCAAGCTGGTCGAGTCCGGTCGGCTCGACCCGACGGCCGAGACCGTCGTGTTCAACACCGGCGAGGGCCTGAAGACCATCGACGCGGTGGCCGGCCAGGTCGGCCCGACCCACCACATCAAGCCCTCGCTGCGCGCCGCTCGCGACGCCGGTCTCCTCGGCTGACCCGGGCGGCCAAGTGGATCAGTCGGTAACTGGGTTTTCGCTGTGAGTGTGGAAAACCCGCCGCTACGGACTTGACGGCAGGAACCGGACGGCGCAAGATGCTCCGTGCGGGAGGGCATTTCGCCGAAGACTTTTGAAGTTCTTGCGACCCAACGCCGGAGGCGTTGTGCGAGTGTCCCTCCCGACCAACGTTCGATCGGGCCAGCGAGTAATTCGCTGGCCCGATCGCTTTTGTACCGTGCACGCTCACCGGCATGAGCATCACCATCGCGTCGTTCGACGGCGCCGACCGGGCCTCCGTCGACGAGGCGTACCGGATCGGGTCGGCGGCCAACGACGCCGATCTCCCGGACTTCCCGCCCTTCTGCCGGCGCCGCTTCGACGCGCTGTTCCACACTCCGATGCCCGGCACCCTGTCGCTCTGGGCGCTGGCCCGACTGGATGGCGTCCCGGCCGGCTACCTTCAACTGGACCTGCCGCAGCTCGACAACACCGACAACGCCACCGCCGAGCTGCAGGTGCATCCGCAGCTGCGGCGCCGGGGCGTCGGCCGGGCCCTGCACGAGTACGGGCTGCGCCTGCTCCGCGAGCACGGCCGCAAGCGGGTGGTGGCGATGGCCGTCTCCGCGCTGCCCGACGGGCCGCCCCGAAGTGTGGCCGGTGACGCGTTCGCCGCCGCGACAGGCGCCCAGCCCGCACTCACCGAGGTGCGTCGCCGGCTCGACGTCGGCGAGATCGACCGGGCCGCCCTGCGCGCGGCGCTCGCCGAGGCCCAACCGCGAGCCGAGGGCTATCACTCGGTCTGCTGGCAGGGCTCCACCCCGCAGGAGTACGTGGCGGACATCGCCTACCTGGACGGCCGGTTGCTCATGGACGCGCCAATGGGCGACGTGCAGTGGGAGCCGGAGCAGGTGGACGCCGAGCGCATCCGCGGCAACGAACGGGCACTGGACGCCCGGGGCCGGCGGCGCTACCACCTCGGGATGCGGCACGAGGCGTCCGGCCGGCTGGTCGCCTGGACGCTGCTGGACCTGGGCGCCACCGTCGACTGGCACGCGTTCCAGCAGATCACCATCGTCGACCCGGCCCACCGTGGGCACCGGCTCGGCCTCATCGCCAAGGCGGAGAACCTGCACCACCTGCTCACCCACGAGCCGGCGGTACGGGTGATCGACACCTTCAACGCGGCCAGCAACAGCTACATGGTGGCGATCAACGAACAGCTCGGCTTCCGCCCGGTGGACTCCTGGACCGACTGGCAGCTCACCCTCTGACCGGGATCGGCGCTACTGCTCGTGGACCTGACTCAGGCATGCGTCGCTGCCGGGCATTCGCGCTACTGCTCGTGGACCTGACTCAGGCATGCGTCGCTGCCGGGCATTCGCGCTACTGCTCGCGGACCTGACTCAGGCATGATGGCGGGCATGACGGAGACCCCGCATCCCCTGTACGACAGGCACGCCGACACCCTCAACCGTGCGCTGACCGCGATCACGGAGCGGGGTTACTGGTCCGCCTATCCCGAATCCCCCAGCCCTCGGGTCTACGGCGAGACCGCCGCCGCCGACGGAAAGGCCGCCTTCGAGGCGTACCTCGGTGGTGATTTTCCGCTCGACCAGCCTGGCAGCGGCGCTCGGGTCGCCACCGAGACGAGCCCGTTCGGGGTGGAGCTGGCGGTGCGCTACCCGCACGCCGGCCCCGGCGAGCTGGTCAGCGCCGCCTCCGCCGCGCTGCCGGCGTGGCGCGACGCCGGCCCGCAGGCCCGGGTGGGCGTCTGCCTGGAGATCCTCGACCGGCTGCACAAGCACATCTTCGAGCTGGCCAACGCGGTGCAGTTCACCAGCGGGCAGGCGTTCGTGATGGCCTTCCAGGCCGGTGGCGCGCACGCGTTGGACCGGGCGCTGGAAGCGCTGGCGTACGCGTACGCCGAGATGACCCGACACCCGGGCACGGCGGGCTGGGAGAAGGCCGCCGGCAAGGGTGACCCGCTGCGGATGACCAAGACGTTCCACGTGGTGCCGCGTGGGGTGGCGCTGGTGATCGGCTGCAACACCTTCCCGACCTGGAACTCGTACCCCGGGCTGTTCGCCTCGCTGGTGACCGGCAACCCGGTGATCGTCAAGCCGCACCCGCGCGCGGTGCTGCCGCTGGCCATCACAGTGAAGTACGCCCGGGAGGTGCTCGCCGAGGCCGGGTTCGACCCGAACCTGATCATGCTGGCGGCCGAGGCGCCCGGCGAGAAACTCGCCAGCGACCTGGCCCTGCATCGCGCCGTCAAGATCGTCGACTTCACCGGCTCCACGGAGTACGGCGACTGGCTGGAGACGCACGCGCGGCAGGCATCGGTCTACACCGAGAAGGCCGGCCTCAACACAGTCGTCATCGACTCCACCGACGACTTCGCCGGCCTGTGCCGCAACCTCGGGTTCACGCTGACCCTCTACAGCGGGCAGATGTGCACCACCTCACAGAACATCCTCATCCCGGCCGGGGGCATCGAGACCGACCAGGGGCACAAGAGCTTCGACGAGGTGGCCGGCGGCATCGCCGCCGCCGTCGGCAAGCTCACCGCGGACCCGGCCCGAGGCGTGGAGCTGACCGGCGCCATCGTCAACGACGGGGTGCTGGAGCGTCTGGCCGAGGTGACGAAGGTCGGCGAGCCGGTGCTGGAGTCGCGGACCGTGGCCCACCCGTCGTATGCCGACGCTGTGGTGCGTACCCCGACGATCGTGAAGCTGAGCGCGGACGACACGGAGACGTACGGCCGGGAATGGTTCGGGCCGATCTCGTTCGCCATCGCGACCGACTCCACAGCGCACAGCCTGGAGCTGCTGCGCCGGACCGTCGGCGAGAAGGGCGCGCTCACCGCCGGGGTCTACTCGACCGACGAGGCCGTGCTGGACGCGGCCGAGGCGGTGGCTGTCGAGGTCGGGGTGCACCTGTCCTGCAACCTCACCGGCGGTGTCTTCGTCAACCAGTCGGCGGCGTTCTCCGACTTCCACGGCAGCGGAGCCAACGCGGCGGCCAACTCGGCGCTGACCGACGGGGCTTATGTGGCCAACCGGTTCCGGATCGTTCAGTCTCGGCGTCACGTGTAGTGGTTGCGGTGGGGGTTTCCGGGGCAGCCCGACCCGCTCCGGGCGGTCAGGCTTGATCCCTGCGCGGGTCGGGCTGCCCCGGAAACCCTTTGTGGGCACGCCGGTGGCGTCGCTGCCGGCTTCTTAAGGGCATCAGAGTGGCTCTGCCTGGGGAATTAGTTCTCTGTTAGGCGGGTCGGCGCATCTGTAGCTCGTTCAGGGCTGGGATGTTCGGGTGGGGGACCCGTACGCCGGTGTCCTTGAAGCCCAGGCGCTGGTAGGCGCGGTAGGCGCGGTCGTTGCCGACCACCACCTCCAGCAGCAACTCCGGTCGGCCGCAGGCCCGGGACCAGGCGGCCACCCCGTCGACCAGCTCGCCGAGCAGGCCACTGCCACGCCAGGCCGGCGTGACGTACACGGCGTAGATCACGGTCAGCCCTGGTTCGTTCGGGTGGGTCGTGCCACCGGCGTGCCCGACCAGCCGGCCGCCCGGGTCGGCGATGAACTGCGCGTTGCGGGAACCAGCCGAGGTGTACGCGACGCGCGCGGCGTACTCGTTGTGCGGTCGGGCCGCCGCGTCCGCCAGGGTCTCCAGGAAGGCCAACGGCGCGTCGGCCAGCATCTCCAGGCGCAGCGCCCGCATCCGGGCGGCGTCCTCCGGCCGGACCCGGCGGATCTCCGCGAGCCGCAGGGCCGGCGAGCCCATGTCGGTGGTCATGTCCGCATGCCTATCACAGGGCAGGGACGGCGTTTCGCGAGCTGGGCCCGATCCCGGCACGTCGGGGGATGCCTCCCTCCAATCGCAATGACGCTGGCGAATCCGGTGGCTCACGAGCCCTGCCGGTCAGCGCGGTCGGGACGCCCCGAAGTGTGTCTGATTTGTGGCCGTGCGCGGTCGTCACTCCTCGTGTAGCGTGCGATTTCGGTCACCTGCTTCAATGGCGGTCATCGATCGCTGAGTCGGTGGTCCGGGGCGCCCGGCCGTGCCGTGCGCCGAGTCAGGCAACGCCGCGCAGAGTGAGGGAAGTGCACCGTGGCACAGGGCTCCGTGAAGTGGTTCAACGCCGAAAAGGGCTACGGCTTCATCGCCGTCGACGGCGGTCAGGACGTGTTCGTCCACTTCTCCGCGATCGAGATGGACGGCTACAAGGCGCTGGACGACGGTCAGCGGGTCGAGTTCGAGATCACCCAGGGCCAGAAGGGCCCACAGGCGGAGCACGTGCGCGTCATCGGCTGAGCTTCCTGGCCGATCGGCCCGCGAGTCGGGGCTGCGGCAGGGGCACGCAGCCGGGAAGATCGTGAACCGTTCCAGCCGATGCTGAGGAGCGTTCATGACTGACCAGCCACCCCCGCCCACTCCGCCCTCCGGGTCGGGGGAGCCGGACCCGTCCTCGCCCTCCGGCCCCGCCGGTCCGCCGCCCGGCTGGGGGCCGGGCATGCCCCCGGCCGGCCCGCCCTCCGGCCCCGCCGGTCCGCAGCCCGGCTGGGATCCCGCGCAGGGCGCCTGGGGTGTGGCCCCGCCACCGCAGGGCTGGGCGTTCCCGCCCACCGGGGGCTACCCGCCCGGGTCGGGTCCCTACGGCGGGCAGCCGGGGTACCCGGGGCCGCCGGTCGGCTGGTACCCGCCGGGTTACGGGTTCGATCCGAACGACGCCCTGGTCACGCCGCCCGGTGCCGGTGTCGAGGGCTGGTTCAACCGGTGCGGGGGAGCGCTGCGCCGGGGCTGGCGGCAGTTGGTGCCGATCATGCTGCTCACCCAGGTGCTGCCGGCGGCGGTGCTCTCGGTGGTCTCCCTCGGGCTGGACCCGTCGGCGAAGTGGGCCGCCCAGGCCGAATCGACGTCGGCCCCCACCCTGCCGGACAATTTCGCCGCCGAACTGCTGAGTCTCCTGGTCCTGCTGGTCGGCGGCAGCCTGGTGGTCGGGTTGGTGCAGTCTGTCGGGTGGGCCGCCGGCACCTGGGTGATCACCAAGCAGGCGGCCGGTCAGCCGGCCAGCCTGGAGTCTGCGCTGCGCTACGGCCTGCGTCGGGCGCTCGGGCTGTGGGGCTGGACCCTGTTGGTCAGTCTGCTCATCGGCGTCGGTGTCTGTTTCTGCCTGCTGCCGGGCATCTACCTTGCCTTCGCGCTGAGCATGGCCGGCCCGGTCTATCTCTTCGAACGGCACAACCCGATCGGTCGATCGTTCCGGATGTTCCACGACCGACTCGGCCTGCTGCTCGGACGGGTGGCCCTGGTGGCCGTGGCGGTGATCGTCGGCACCCTGATCCCCGGTGGCCTGGAAGGGTTCGGCACCTCCACGCTCGGAACGGATCCGTTCTCCTCGGCAGGTACCGCCGCCGTGGCGGTGGTGGTGATCGGGATCACCGCCGTGCTGGCCCTGCCGGCCCACCTCGCGCAGATGATCGGTCTGCTGGTGACGTACGCCGAGCAGCGCGCCCATGAGGGGCCGGTAAACACCGCTGGACTGGCCGCGGAACTCGGCTGAGCGGCGGCATCGTGCTTGCACTCGGCAGGTGAGAGTGCTAAACAAGTCATTGGCACTCGCATACCGTGAGTGCCAATGGTCGGGACGGTGGGGCCAGGTTGCACCGGCGTGGAGACGCCGGGGCGGCACATGGCCGGTCGTCGCGGGCTATCCGGCCCGGCCGAAGGACGTCGTCGTCGCCAGGTGGCGACGTCCCAAGGTGCGTACACCAGGCGGCCCATCCGGGGCACACATCTCGGGTGGCCCGTGAGTGTCCAGGAGGACAACGCCGTATGGCCAAGATGATCGCGTTCGACGAAGAGGCGCGCCGCGGCCTCGAGCGGGGCATGAACCAGCTCGCCGACGCCGTAAAGGTGACCCTCGGCCCCAAGGGCCGCAACGTCGTGCTCGAGAAGAAGTGGGGTGCCCCCACCATCACCAACGATGGTGTGAGCATCGCCAAGGAGATCGAGCTCGAGGACCCGTACGAGAAGATCGGCGCTGAGCTGGTCAAGGAGGTCGCCAAGAAGACCGACGACGTTGCCGGTGACGGCACGACGACGGCGACCGTCCTGGCCCAGGCCCTGGTTCGCGAGGGCCTGCGCAACGTGGCCGCTGGCGCCAACCCGATGGCCCTGAAGCGGGGCATCGAGGCTGCTGTCGCGAGCGTCTCGGAGGAGCTGTCCAAGCTCGCCAAGGACGTCGAGACCAAGGAGCAGATCGCCTCCACCGCCTCCATCTCCGCTGGCGACAGCACCGTCGGCGAGATCATCGCCGAGGCGATGGACAAGGTCGGCAAGGAAGGCGTCATCACCGTCGAGGAGAGCAACACCTTCGGGCTGGAGCTGGAGCTCACCGAGGGTATGCGCTTCGACAAGGGCTACATCTCGGCCTACTTCATGACCGACCCGGAGCGTATGGAGGCCGTCTTCGACGACCCGTACATCCTGATCGCCAACAGCAAGATCTCGTCGGTGAAGGACCTGCTCCCGATCCTGGAGAAGGTCATGCAGTCGGGCAAGCCGCTGCTGATCATCGCCGAGGACCTGGAGGGCGAGGCCCTCGCCACCCTGGTGGTCAACAAGGTCCGTGGCACCTTCAAGTCGGTCGCCGTCAAGGCGCCGGGCTTCGGTGACCGCCGCAAGGCCATGCTGACCGACATCGCCATCCTCGCCGGTGGCCAGGTCATCAGCGAGGAGGTCGGCCTCAAGCTCGACGCCGCCAGCCTCGACATGCTGGGCCGCGCCCGCAAGGTCGTGGTGACCAAGGACGAGACCACCATCGTCGACGGTGCCGGTGACGCCGAGCAGATCCAGGGCCGGGTCAACCAGATCCGGGCCGAGATCGACAAGAGCGACTCCGACTACGACCGCGAGAAGCTGCAGGAGCGGCTGGCCAAGCTGGCCGGCGGCGTTGCGGTGATCAAGGTCGGCGCGGCCACCGAGGTCGAGCTCAAGGAGCGCAAGCACCGCATCGAGGACGCCGTTCGCAACGCGAAGGCCGCCGTCGAGGAGGGCATCGTCCCGGGTGGTGGCGTCGCGCTGGTTCAGGCCGGCAAGACCGCCTTCGACAAGCTCGACCTGGTCGGCGACGAGGCGACCGGTGCGAACATCGTCAAGGTCGCGCTCGACGCCCCGCTGCGGCAGATCGCCGTCAACGCCGGCCTTGAGGGCGGCGTCGTGGTGGAGAAGGTCCGTAACCTCGAAGCGGGTCACGGTCTGAACGCCGCCAACGGCGAGTACGTCGACCTGCTGGCCGCGGGCATCATCGACCCGGCCAAGGTGACGCGTTCGGCGCTGCAGAACGCCGCTTCCATCGCGGCGCTCTTCCTCACCACCGAGGCCGTTGTCGCGGACAAGCCGGAGAAGAACCCGGCTGCCCCGGCTGGCCCGGGTGGCGGGGACATGGACTTCTGAGTCCAGTCCGACACCGAACGGGGCGGGCCGCTGACGCGGTCCGCCCCGTTCGTCGTCAGGTCGGTAGTGGGCGCTGGTTGCGCCGTTTCTGCGCCCGGTTGTACGGCGGAAGCAGCTGGATCGGCGCGTCCACCATCTCCTGCGGCTCCTCGGCCGCCGACGGCTCACCGTCGGTGGTCATCTCGGCCAGTTGCTCGGCGTCGCCGTAGTCGAGCCTGTCGAACGGCAGTTGGCCGGGGAGTTCACCCACCGGTTTCCAGGTGATCGGCGGGCCGTCCTCGGTCTGGTTGTCATCCGCGGTCATGGCTGCCTCCTCTACCGAAACGGTAGGGGGCGTCGATGGCCGGTGCGGGCGAATGGATCTATGTCCTGTTTGCCCCGGTTACGCCCTGGGCAGGGTTCGCCGGTACAGGAAGAAGACCCGCTCGATCCACGCACCCGCGCTGCCCGAATAGAACGGCACAGGCCCTACCCAGCCGATCTGTGCCCGATCCAGCCCCGCCGCCCGCTGGTCGCGCAGGCAGCGCCGCAACAGCACCCCACCGATGCCCGAGCCCTCCGCGGCCGGCGCGGTGCCCATCGGCCCGAACCAACTCGGCCGGGACGACCCGTACGCGGCGAAGCCGAGCACCTCGCCGTCCCGCTCCGCCAGGTGGCAACCGGCGTCGGCGCGCCCGACCGACCCGGCCAGCTCTCCGTCCCACGTTCCGCCGAAGGTGGACCTGGCGAACGCGACAAGCGCCGGCAGATCCGCCGGCTCCGCCCGGCGTACCGTGACGCCCTGATCGGCCAGCCGCCGCTCCGTCGCCTCCGTGGACCGCAGTGCCGGCGACCCGTCGTACGACAGGTCCGCTGTCATGTTCCATGCGGTCCGGTCCTGCTGGTAGCTGAGCGCGAGGGCGGCGCAGACGGCCGGCGTGTAGCGGACGTCGATTCCCGGCCACGCGTAGTACGGCGGGTTTCCGGCCAGCAGCACCTCGGTCACCCCACGCTCGGCGAGCACCCGCTCGGCCCGCTGGAGCAGTGCCCGGCCGACGCCCCGACGCCGCTGGTCCGGAAGGACAGCGACCAGGTCCACGTGCCCGATCCCCGGCTCGGTCGATGACACCGAACAGATCAGCACCCCCACCAGGTCCGCACCTCGGTACGCGCCGAGCCCGACCACCGGCCGGTCGGTGGTGGCCCGGGTCCAGAGCACGTCCACTATGGAAGCCGCTTCGGCGGAGTCCTCGGGCAGGTCGAGCGACTGCTGGCAGAGCTGTACGACGCTGGTGACCAGGTCGGCGGTCAGCTCGGTGACGGTGATCTCGGCGTCCATGGTCGCCGACCCTAGATCACCGAATGTCGTGTCGCACCCCCGGCACGGCGCTTCAGTAAGGAGACCTGCCTATTGCTGGGCGGCCTGAACGGCGGCGTAGGCGTCGACCTCGCCGGCGCCGGTGACGTTCGACGGTGCGCCGCAGGCGTCGGACGGGCTGTCGGAGCGATAGGTCGGCGTCGCCGCAGTGGCGGTGTCCCGGAGGATCTGCCGGGTCCGGGTCACGTCACCGACAAGCGCCGGGTTCGCCGACCACATCAGCGCGACCACGCCGGCCACCTGCGGGGTCGCCATCGACGTGCCGTCCAGCGCGGCGTACGTGCCGCCCGGCATGGCCGACACCACCCCCACCCCCGGTGCCAGCACGTCCGGTTTACCCGAGCCACCCGGCACCGGCCCGCGCGAGGAGAACTCGGCGACCCGCCGCTTGGCGTCCACCGCGCCCACTGTCAGCACGTCCGGGTACGGGGCGGGCGGATCGTCGATCGACGCGCACCACGGGCCGGTGTTGCCGGCCGCAGCGACAACGAAGATCCCGGCGGCGTCGAGGGCCGCGGTGGCCGGCCGCAGAACGCGCTGGTCGCAACCCTCGATGGGCGGGCAACCCCACGAGTTGGTCAGCACCTGCGGGGCGCGCTCCGGACGGCCGTCGGTGAACGGGTCACCGCCGGCCGGGAAGGGCGCCAACATGAACTGGAGACAGTCCAGGTAGTGCGCGGGGCTGCCGAGGTTGCGGTCCAGGTTGACGCAGCCCACCCACTGCGCGTCCGGCGCCACCCCGATGCCGTCCCGCCCGACCGCGCTGCCCACCGTGTGGGTGCCGTGCCCGCCCTGGTCGGTCGGGCTCCGGGTGTCGTTCCACGGGTCGTACCAGGAGTCGTCCCCACCACGGAACCCGGCCCGTAACGCCGGATGGGTGCCGTCCACCCCCGAGTCGGAGCTGCCGACCACGATGCCCGTGCCGGTGGCCCGGAGCTGGGACCACACCCGGTCGGCGCCGATCTGGCGGATGTTCCACTGCGGGCCGGTGGGCTTGGGCAGGGCGCCCCGGCTCTGCCCGGCCGGGGCCGGCAGTGGCCGCAGGCGCTGGCTGACCAGCACCCGCGCCACCTCCGGTCGGCGGGCGATCCAGGCCCGCACCGCCGGGCCGCCGTCCACCTCGACCGCGTTGACCAGGTAGTACGACACCGGGTCGAGGCGCAGCCGGTTCAACCCCCGGAGCAGGCTGCCCTGGCTCTGCTCGGCGGTCGTCACCAGCCGCCGGTAGACCTCCGCCGCGCGGGCGTCCCGCCCGGCCCGACCCGGCGCGGCGGCCGGCAGACCGCTCAGGTCGGCCTGCGTACGCAGCACCACGAACAGCCGCTCGCCGTACAGGCCCGGCTGGCCGGGGCCGAGGTCGACAGCCCCGAACGCCACCAGCAGCGCCACTGCCGCCACCGCGGCGACCCGCCTGTTCGGGGTGCGTGCCGTCGGCCGGGCGAGCAGCACCGCGTACCCGATGGCGACCAGTACCGCGACGGCGAGCCCGACGCCGGCGGCGGCCGCCACCCAGAACGGGACGTCCCGGGTGCCGACCAGCAGCAGGCTGATCTCTTCCGGGTCGGTGAAGGCCAGCGGGCCGAGCGCGGCGAGGCCCACGAGCCAGCCGGTCGCCGTTCGGCCGGCGCGGGTGGCCTCGGCCGGATCGGCGTCGGGCCGCCAGGTCGCCGCCCAGAGCGCGGCCAGCGCGAAACCCACCGGCGGCACTGTCAGCAGCGCGGGCAACTGCGCGCCGGACTGGCCGGTCCCGGCCGCGAGCAGCAGCAGCGCCACCCCGGCGACCAGGCCGCCGACCAGCACCAGCCGTGCCGGCCGGGGCGGTCGCCCAACCGCGAACGCGGCCCAGAAGGGGGCATCCAGCACAGTCGCGGCGAGCACCCCGAGCGCGGCGGCCGCCAGCAGCGCGAGCGCGGTCTCCAGGAGACCGCCGAGCGCGCCCAGCCAGGCCCACGGCAGCAGCAGCGCCAACCCGGCGGCGACCGCGAGCAGCGGCACCGGGCCGGGCGACCCCCGCCGCAGCCCGACCAGCTGCGGACCCCCGCCGACCGTCGCGGCGGTGTCGGCGTTCGGCCCCGGGTTGCTGGCGGCCCCGGCGCGGGCGGTGTCGGCGTTGGGCCCGGGGTTGCCGACGGTTCCGGCGTGGGCGGTGTCGGCGTTGGGCCCGGGGTTGCCGGCGGCTTCGGCGCGGGCGGTGTCGGCGTTGGGCCCGGGGTTGCCGGCGGCTTCGGCGTTCAGGGGCGCGCCAGCGACGGCCGTCGACGCGGTGGCGTCGGGCGCGGTGCCGACATGCGAACGAGACGCTCGTCGCATCGACCAGCGCACGGTGAGCGCGCTGAGCAGCGCCGCGCCGGCCAGCGCGGCGAGATACGCCTCGTGGTGCACCTGCGGCACGACCCGCAGCAGTGTGAGCACGCCGAGCGCGAGTGCCCCGATCAGCCAGGCCCGCCCAGTGGCCCGGACCGCGCCCGATCGGGGCAGGAGGGCCAGCAGCAGGGCGGGCGTACCGGCCAGCACGACGGTGGCCAGGCCGAGCACCGGCCAGAGCCAGCCGAGCCGGTCCCGCCCGAAGCCCAGCAGCACCTGATCGGTGAGCCAGCCACCGGTCTGGGTGCCCACTGTGACCGCGACCGTCCAGCAGCCGACCAGCACTGCCGCGACCACCGGCCACGGGGAATTGCGAGCGCTGACTCCGGGGTGCCCAGGCTGACCTTGCATTCCGAGAACCTTACGACCACGGTGAACCGTTTCGAACCGACTGCCTCATCGAAGAGTTGAGGAGATCTTGGACAGTTTCCGTTAACCACTAACGGAAACTGTCCAAATCTCCGATTTCTGCTGGCCGTTGATCAGATCAAGCGGCTCGCGTCGACGGCAGCGGGACGTCATCGTCGGCGAGACGTGAAGGTCGCCCGGCGCGGGCGGCAAATGTCGACACGGTGGCCCGACGGTTACGGTGGACAGGTGCGTGACCCCAATATCTCCCGATCCGTCGCCGGTCAGCTCTCACCGGTCCGCCGTGCGTCCGACCTGCGTCGACTGCGTGCCGAGCGCTTCGACGTGCTGGTCATCGGGGGCGGGGTGACCGGAGCCGGTGCCGCCCTGGACGCGGCGTCCCGTGGCCTGAAGGTGGCGCTGGTCGAGGCGCGTGATCTTGCCGCCGGGACGTCCAGCCGCTCCAGCAAGCTCATCCACGGTGGCCTGCGTTACCTGGAGCAGTTGGAGTTCCACCTGGTCCACGAGGCGCTCACCGAGCGCGGCCTGCTGGCCACCCGGCTCGCGCCGCATCTGGTCCGCCCGGTGCCGATCATGGTGCCGCTGCCGGCTGGACGGGGCCTGCGGGATCTGCCGGCCCGGGTCTTCCGCCGCTCGTACTACGGCGCCGGAGTGGCCGCGTACGACGCCTTCGCCGGGGTCTTCGGCGGAGGGCGGGGCATGCCCCTGCACCGTCACCTGACCCGGGAGGGTGCCCGGCGGATCTTCCCGAGTCTGCGGGCCGACGCGCTGGCCGGTGCGATCCGCTACTACGACGGGCAGGTCGACGACGCCCGGCTGGTGGTCACCCTGGCCCGCACCGCTGCCAGCCTCGGCGCCACTGTGGTGAGCAGTGCCCGCGCCGTCGGGTTGATCCGGCAGGCGCGCGAGGTGACCGGCGTCCGCGTCCGGGACCTGGAGGCGCCGCCGGGGTCGCCGGACGCGGAGTTCGAGGTGCAGGCCCGCACCGTCATCGCCGCGACCGGCGTGTGGAGCGACGACATGTCCCGGATGCTCAACGACGTTGGCCTGCGGCCCGGCGTTCGGGTGCGCGCCTCCAAGGGGGTGCACCTGGTGGTGCCCCGCTCGGCGATCACCGGTGAGACGGGGCTCATCCTGCGTACGGCGAGTTCGGTGCTCTTCGTCATCCCGTGGGGCGGGCACTGGATCATCGGCACCACTGACACCGACTGGCGACTGGACCGTTCCCACCCGGCCGCCTCGGCCCGCGACATCGACTACCTCCTTCAGCAGGTGAACACAGTGCTGGAACGGCCGCTCACCACCGCCGACATCGAGGGGGTGTACGCGGGGCTGCGGCCGCTGCTGGCCGGCGAGGCCGACTCGACCTCGAAGCTTTCCCGTGAGCACGCGGTCTTCGAGCCGATGCTCGGGCTGCTGCTGGTAGCCGGCGGCAAGTACACGACGTACCGGGTGATGGCGTCCGACGTGGTCGACCGGGCCGCTCGCCGACTCGGTGGCGCTCGCTCGTCGCGCACCGCCGACCTGCCGCTGCTCGGCGCCGACGGGTACCCGGCCATGTGGCGGGACCGGGCCGACCTGGCACGCCGGCACGGTGTGCCGGTGGGCGTGGTGGAGCACCTGCTGGAGCGGTACGGCACCCTCACCCTGGACCTGCTGGCGCTGGTCGACGCCGATCCTCTGCTGGCGTCCCCGCTGGCTGGTGCTCCGGAGTATCTGGCGGCGGAGGTCGCGTACGCGGCGCGGGCCGAGGGCGCGCTGCACCTGGAGGACGTGTTGACCCGGCGGACCCGGATCTCGTTCGAGACCAGCCACCGGGGGCTGGAGTCGGCGGAGCACACCGCCGAGTTGATGGGCGCGGTGCTCGGTTGGGACGCGGCCACCCGGGCACGCGAGGTCGAGCACTACCGGGCCCGGGTGGAGGCGGAGCGGCAGTCCCAGTTGATGCCGGACGACGCGGCGGCGGACGCTGCCCGCCTCGGCGCTCCGGACGTCCGGGGTTACGCGGCCGACCGGGGCGACGACGATCAGGCGGAGCTGCGCCCGTCCGCTCGATGACGAATTGCGACGTTACCGATGGGTAACCATCGATACCGGCCCGGATGGTGGTTTCGGACGCTACCTACGGTGGGGTAGGTTTCCGCGCGTGCTACCCCGCGCGCGCCCTCGCCTGCTCGTAACCCTGCTCGCCGTCGCGCTCGTCGGCGCCCTGACCGGGTGCTCCCTCTTCGAGGACGACAAGCCGAGCACCCCGGTGGCGCAACCGACAGCCGGCACGGCCGGTGGCGGATCGCAGTTGGAGATCCCCACCACTGTCGCCGCCGGTCAGGTCAGCCTGCTCCAGCGGCTCGGCGAAGACGGGCCGATGCGCACCCTGAGCGTGGAGCGCAACGGCGCGTGGCAGTGCGTCGACTGCGCCGGCGACGGCGTGACCTCCCGGGGCACCCTCGCACCGGAGTTGACCGAACGGCTCCAGGTGCTGCTCGCCAACCCGAGGCTGGCCGACGAGACCGATCAGGCCCGGCGGTACCGGACGACCTGTATCGACGCGCTGACGTCCAGCCTCATCACCTCCACCGGGCTGATCACCTCGCAGGACTGCCCGGGTGAGGAGCTCACGCCGGTCGCCGGGGAGATCCTGCTGCTGCTCACCCAGGCGACCCCGGCCGAGGTCAAGGGCTGACCACAGCCGGTCAGAGCACCTTGCCCGGGTTGAGCAGGCCGGCCGGGTCGAGCGCCGACTTGATCGCCTGATGCACCCGGACACCGACCGGCCCGATTTCCCGGGCCAGCCAGTCCCGCTTGAGCAGCCCCACCCCGTGCTCGCCGGTGCACGTGCCGCCCAGGTCCAGGCCGAGCCGCATGATCTCGTCGAAGGCCCGTCGGCCCCGCTGCACGCTCGCCGGGTCGGCCCGGTCGACCACGATGTTCGGGTGCATGTTGCCGTCCCCGGCGTGCCCCACCACGCCGATCGGCACCTCACACTCGGCCGCGATCCGGGCGACTCCGTCCAGGAGCGCGGCGAGCGCGCCGCGCGGCACCGCCACATCGTCGATCACCAGACCGCCGTTGCCGCCCGGGTAGGCGTCCGCCGCGAACTTCTCCATCGCCGGGTGGGCCAGCCGGCGAGCCTGGAGCAGAGCCGCCGCCTCCACCGCGTCGGTGGCCGCGTAGACCTCGTCGGCGCCGACGGCCTCGCACACCTCGGCCAGCGCTGCCAGGTCGTCCGCCGCCCGGGAGCCGGTGTCGACGGCGGCCAGCAACAGGGCCTGCGCGTCGGTCCGCAACCCCATCGGCTGGTACGCCTCGATCGCCCGCAGGTGGGTCTGGTCCAGCAACTCCAGCAGGCTGGGGGTGAGCCCGCGAGCCGCGATCTCGGCCACCGCCGCGCCGGCCGTGGCGGTGGATCCGAAGACCGCCACCAGCGTCAGCGAGTCGGCTGGGGCGGGCCGCAGCGCGACGGTCACCTCGGTGATCACGCCGAGGGTGCCCTCCGAACCGACGAACAGTCGGGTCAGGTCGTAGCCGGCCACCCCCTTCGCCGTACGCCGGCCGGTGCGCAGCACCTCGCCGGAGGCGAGCACCACCTCCAGGCCGAGCACGTACTCGGTGGTCACTCCGTACTTCACACAGCACATGCCGCCGGCGTTGGTGGCCACGTTGCCGCCGATGGTGGACGACTCCCAGGAGCCGGGGTCCGGCGGGTACCAGAGGCCCTGTTTGGCCACCGCCCCGGCCAGCGCCGCGTTGACCACCCCCGGCTGGACCACGGCGATCCGGCTCACCGGATCGATCTCCCGGATCTCGTTCATCGCGACGGTGCTGAGCACCACCGCGCCGTCCACCGCGTTCGCCGCGCCGGCCAGCCCGGTCCGCGCGCCCTGCGGCACCACCGGTACGCCGTGCCGCGCCGCCGCCTGGATCACGGCGACCACCTGCTCGGTGTCGCGTGGGCGGGTCACCACGAACGGGACGCCCGCGGCGCACAGGTCGGCCTCGTCGCGCTGGTGCATGCGCAGCAGGTCCGGGTCGGTGAGCACGGCGTCGTCACCGAGCGCGGCGCGCAGGTCGTCGAGGAGCGCGGTGGAAGCCATGCAGCCGAGGCTAAGGCGTGTGTCAAAGCCCATGGCCGGCCTGCGGCGGGCCCAGACGACGACCGGTCGCGTTGGGAATCGGCCCGGATACGACACCGGTATCCGGGCCGATTCCCGCCTTGCCGGACCGCCGCCTGGACTCCGCCTCGGCTCGACCGAGGCTTTGACACACGCCTTGGGTCGCCGACCGGCGATCATCAACATGATCGACTGGGCGGGATAACTTGGGCACCATGCTCTACCTGGACCGGCCGGCCTGGCCGTGGCGCGGTCGGCTCTGGTCGCACCTGATCAGTGACGTCTCGTACGCCGAGCTGCACGCCTTCGCCGAGGCGCTGGGTGCGCCCCGGCGCGGCTTCGACAGGGACCACTACGACATTCCGGCCGACCGGTTCGCGGCGGCGGTGTGGCTCGGTGCCCAGGTGGTGCCGAGCCGGGAGCTGGTCCGGTTGCTCCGCGCCGCCGACCTGCGTCGGCCGAAGCACCTGGTCAACGGGCGTTCCCCGGTGACCCGGTGAGGGTGGCCAGCTCCCGGCGCACATTGTCCCGGGCGGGCTCCTCCCACCGGCTCGCCAGCCGTGGCGACCGGAACAGCGCGGGCAGCGACAGTAGGCCGGTCAACACGGCGGCCCGCCCAACCCGGAAGGCCGGCTCCGGCACATGGGCGTACTCCCGGCGGATCGCCGCCGCGTAACGCTCGTAGCGGGCCGGCGGCGCGGCCAGCACGGACAGGTCCGCATCGCAGAGCAGCACGCCGTCCCGGTCGCCCGGTGCCACAGCGTGCCCGGCGGTGAGCAGCACCAGCCGGCGCACCTCGGACACAGTGGGCGCCGGCACCCCGAGCCCGGTGAGCATGTTCTCGGCCAGCGCGGCGCTGTCCCGTTCGTTGGCGTCGCCGGCGGCCCGGGGGTCGTAGACCGCGTCGTGGAACCAGGCCGCCAGCCGGATCGCGTCGGCCCGAGTGGCCAGGTCGGCGTGCTGGTCCACCACATCGAGCACCGCCGTCAGGTGGGCCAGCGTGTGGTAGTGCCGGTGCGGCTCCCGCCACCGGACGATCAACTGCTCGCCGACCCGGGTGGTACCCGGATCGGGTCTCGCGCCGGCACCCCGGGCCGCCGCCCGCCATCGGTCCAACAGATCAACCACCGCCCGAGTTTGCCGCATCCTCCCTCGACGCGCCCGAAGGGAGGGTTCAGCGGGCCCACCACGGGTAGTCGCGCCCATGGCCGTGGCCCGGGACAAGCGACAGCCGGTGGTGCGCCGTACCGCGCTGCGCGACGGTTTGGTGGACATCGACGGCGCGCGGATCGCCGAGGCCACCGAACAGCTGCGCCACCGCAGCCGGGCCACCCTGCACGATCGGCTGCACCGGGTACGGATGGCCGGCGGACTCGCCGTGCAGGCCGGGCTGGCCGCCGGGCTCGCGTACCTGATCTCGCACAAGGTGCTCGGCAACCCGCAACCGGTCTTCGCGCCGATCTCCGCGGTCGGCACCCTTGCCGCGTCGGTCGGTCAGCGGTTCCGCCGGACGGTGGAGCTGATCGTCGGGGTGGGGGTCGGGGTGGCCGTCGGTGACCTCCTGATCTACCTGCTCGGCACCGGGGCGTGGCAGCTCGGCCTGGTGGTCACAGTGGCGATCCTGCTCACCATCTTCGCCGGAGCGAGCGTGGCCATCGTCATCCAGGCGGCGGCCACGGCGGTGCTGATCGTGACGCTGAGCCCGTCGACCCAGAACCTGGAGATCCCCCGCTTCGTCGACGCGTTCCTCGGCGGTGGGATCGCGCTGCTGGTCACGGCTGTGTTGCTGCCACTGAACCCGCTCCGAGTGATCAACCGGGCCGCCCGCCCCGCCCTGGACCTGCTCGCCGCCCAGCTCGACGCCACAGCCGACGGGCTGCGCAACCGGGACCGCGCCACCATCCAGGGCGCACTGGAGAGGCTGCGCAACAACAAGGAGGAGTTGGCCACGTTGGGCGAGGCCATCGAGGGAGCGAAGGAGACGGCCACCCTCTCGCCGGCTCGCTGGCACCGCCGCGACGAACTGACCCACTACGCCGAGGCGGCCGACCCGATCGACCGGGCGATGCGCAACAGCGGCACGCTGATCCGCCGGTCCGTCACGTTGGTCGAGGACGAGGAACCGGTGCCCGATCCGATGCCGGACGCGATCGGTCACCTCGCCGAGTCGGTCCGGCTGCTCAAGCACGAGTTCGCCGCCGGTGAGGAGCCGGAGAAGGCCCGGGAACGGTCGCTGCGGGCGGTCAGCGAGGCCGGCCGGGCGTACGGCGACGGGGTGGGCTTCTCCGGCAGCGTGGTGATCGCCCAGATCCGCACCACAGCGAGCGATCTGCTGGTCGCCTCCGGGATCGAGCAGGAGGAGGCTAACCGGTGGATCCGCACCGCCTTCGGTGAGCAGGAGCGCCCGGTCGGTGAGCCCGCCGAGCCCGGCGAGGCACCGAAGCCACCCACCGCCCCGCCGGTCGGCTGAGCGGCGACCATCGCCGCGCGGCCTCAGCCCAACTCGGCCAGGGCCGCGAGCAACCGGTCCACCTGAGCGGCGGTGCTGCCCAGCCCGATGCTGGCACGCAGCGCGGTGGGCGGCAGGTCCCGACGGCCGGTACGACCCGCCGCCTCGCCGAGCAGACGCCGGGCCAGCGGGTGGGCGCAGAACAACCCGTCCCGTACGCCGATGTGGTGCTCGGCGGCCAGCCGCGTGGCCACCTCGGTGGAGTCCCGGCCGGCGACCACGAACGAGACGATGCCGACCCGGGGGGCGTCCGGGCCGAAGGTGCGCAGCTCGACGACGTGCGGCAGGGCGGCGAGGCCGGCCCGTAGCCGGGTCAGCAGGGCCTGCTCGTGGGCGGCCAGCGCGCCCTGGTCCGCCTCGTCGAGCGCCCTGCACACCGCCGCCAGCGCAACCGCTCCGAGCAGGTTCGGGGTGCCGCCCTCGTGGCGGGCCGGGCCGGTCGCCCAGGTCACGTCGTGGGTGGCCGGCCCGACGTGGCTGGTGGCCCCGCCACCGGCCAGGTAGGGCGGGGCGGCGTCCAGCCAGTCGGCCCGACCGATCAGCACGCCCGCGCCGAACGGCGCGTACAGCTTGTGGCCGGACACGGCCAGGTAGTCGACGTCGAGCGCGAGCAGGTCGACCGGGGCGTGCGGGGCGAGCTGCGCGGCGTCGAGCACGATCCGGGCACCGTGCCGGTGGGCCACCCGCGCCAGTTCGGCGACCGGCCACCGCTCACCTGTCACGTTGCTCGCACCGGTCACCGCCACCAGCACCGGCAACGCCGGGCTGCTGCCCCGGCGCAGCTCGGTGAGGGCGGCGGCGAGATCGCGTACCGCCCCGTCGCTGTCGCTGGGCACCGGCAGCCGCACCGACCCGCGCGGCCAGGGCAGCAGGTTGGCATGGTGTTCGGAGGCGAACGTGACAACAGTGGTGCCGGCCGGCACGGCCCGCGCCAGCAGGTTGAGCGCGTCGGTGGTGTTGCGGGTGAAGATCACATGATCGTCGGCGCGAGCGCCGAAGTGGTCGCCGATCGTCTGCCTTGCCTGCTCGTACGCGAGGGTGCAACGCCGCGACAGCGCTCCCGCTCCGCGATGCACGCTGGCGTACCAGGGCAGCAGCTCGGCCACCGCGTCGGCGGCGGCCCGCGCGCACGGCGCACTGGCCGCGTAGTCCAGGTTGATCTCGCCGGGCACGCCGAGGACGTCGAGCGGCGCGGACGGCACCGACGGCACGGTGGGCAGCGAGGAGACGAGTGTGACGGACACGCCGGAACCTCCGGGGTCAGGGACCCCGGGTGTGACATCGGGACGGGGTCCGCGCTTGCCCAGCACACCGATCGGGCTGGGCCCGGTCATCACCCGGGGCACCCCACCGCGAACTCGACGAGGGTTGCCGGCCAGCAAGCCGGGGCTTGACGCTGGCGCTCGTGACCTGCCGGCAGCATAGCTGCTACCGATGCGACCGAACCAGCCGGCGGCGGATGGCTACGCTGACCGCATGGCCGACACCCCGCCCGGTTCACCGCTGCCGCCGTCGCCCGCCGACCCGCCTGCGCCAGCCGTCCCGCCCATGGGTGAGACGCCCCGGATGCCGCTGCGCCGACTGGGCTGGCGGCGGTTCCTGGCGCTGGCCGGGGTGGTGCTGTTGATCGCGGCGTGCGCGGTCTTCATGGTCTTCACGCTCGGCCAGTCGCTCGGTGTGCAGGCCCTGCTGGTCGGGGTGCTCGCCGCCATCCTGCCGGTGCCGGTGCTGGTCGCCTGCTTCCTCTGGCTGGACCGGTACGAACCGGAGCCGTTGAAGTATCTGATCTTCTGCTTCGCCTGGGGGGCGTTCGTCTCCACCGCCGCCTCGCTCACGGTCAACGACTTCGCGGCCAATCGCTTCGCCGACTGGGGTCTGCCCTCCGCGCTCACCGGGGTGCTGGTGGCACCGTTCATCGAGGAGCTGACCAAGGCGCTGGGCCCGATCCTGCTGCTGGTGTTCCGCCGCCGCGAGTGGTCCGGTATCACCGACGGCCTGGTCTACTGCGGGCTCTCCGCGGTCGGTTTCGCGATGGTGGAGAACATCCTCTACCTGGGCGGGTTGGGGTACGCGGCCGGCGCCGACCGGTACGGCCCGGCCACCGGCATCCAGCAGGTCATCGCGATCTTCATTCTGCGGATCCTGCTGTTCGGGTTCGCCCATCCCCTTTTCACCTCGATGACCGGTGTGGGGTTGGGTATCGCCTCCCGGACGGCGGACCGGCGCATCCGGGTGCTCGCCCCGATCGCCGGTCTGCTGCTGGCGATGATGCTGCACGGCACGTGGAACCTGCTGCCCACGCTGACCCAGGCCACCGGCGAAGCCATGATCATGCTGTACGGCTTCCTGGGGCTCATGGTGCCGGTCTTCTTCGGCACCGTGGGGCTGGCGCTGTGGCTGCGCGCCTGGGAGGGGCGGCTCACCGAGCGGGTCCTGCCCGACTACGTACGCGCCGGCTGGCTCAGCCCGCCCGAGGTGGCAGCCCTGAGCAGTCTCGGCCGACGGCACGCCGCCCGCAGTTGGGCGCGGCGGGTGGCCGGCGACGCCGGGGTGCGGGCGATGCGGGGTTACCAGTCCGCCGCGACCCGGCTGGCCCTGCTGCGCGACGGGGCGCTGCGTGGCCTGGACCGCAAACCCGCCGACCAGGAGCGGACCGCCCGGGAGGAGCGGGAGCTGCTGGAGGCGATCACCCATTACCGGTCGTTCTTCGTGGGTCGGGACCCGCAGGCCCCGGCGGGGGTCTGGGACGGCAGCCGCTACCACCTGCGCTTCCCGGACGGCACGCAGCGCGCGGTGGACGCGCCGGACGAGCCGGTGGTGCCGATCCCGGTGGTGCTGGCTCCCGCCCCGGCTCCGGTGGGGTACGCCCCGCCCGGCTGGCCCGCCCTGCGCCCGGCGTCGCCCTGGCCGCCGACGCACCAGTGAGAGCTACGGCTGACGGCTGACCAGGAGTGCGGCTCAGGTCATCAGCGAGGTGAGGAAGTCACCGAGGCCCTGGAACATCGCGATCAGCGCGGCCCCGACCGCCCGGAACATCTGCGCGGCGCCGTCCGGCCGAAAGGCCATGAAGTAGATCAGGAACGCGACACTGCCCCAGGTCAACAGCTTCTTCACGAATACCGGCATCGTCCCTCCCCAGGGCCACGGTCGCCGGATGGCTTCCCGTCGTGCGGCTGGGCAAACGGTGCGCGACGGGGCCTGGTGGCCGGGGGAGGTGCGTCAGAGGTAGAGGCCGGTCGAGTCGTTCTCGATCCGCTCGGCGGCCACGGCGTGTACGTCCCGCTCCCGCAGCAGCACGTAACCGCGGCCGTGCAACTCGACCTCGGAGCGCTCGTCCGGGTCGAAGAGCACCCGGTCGCCGGAGACGATGGCGCGGACGTTCGGCCCCACGCCTACCGCTGTGGCCCAGGCGAGGCGCTTGCCGACGGCGGCGGTCGCCGGGATGACGATGCCAGCGGTGGAGCGGCGTTCGCCCTCGCTGCCCTCCATCCGCACCAGCACGCGGTCGTGCAGCAGGCGGATCGGCAGGCCGGCGTCGAGATCGTTGTCGGCGGTCACGTCGCAGACGCTACCGTGTGGCCGATGGTGCCCGGCCGGTGGTTACGCCGGAGGTGGTCGGGGCATTGTGTGGCGGAACCGCCCTACGGTGTCGGGAACGGACGTATGCTGTCCGACCTGTCGCCGTCGGCGGGCCGGGTTTTCTGCCAGGAGGTGCGCTTGAGCCGCTTCGAGCGGGTACGCGGGCGGCTTCGCCGCGCCTACCAGTCACGACAGGCGTCGGCGCGCGCCGACGAGGGCGTCTCCAGTGATGCGTTGAACGACACGTCGGAGGCGGCCCGGGTGGCGTCGCCGGCCGTGCCGGGGCCGACCGCGCCGGCGAGCGCCACTGTCTACGGCGCGGAACCTCCGGTGGACCTGCACAGCTCCACCTCCAGCCGGGACGACGCCGACGTCCCGCACGGGCTGCGGATCGCCGCCGCGTGGTGTTGGAGACTGATCGTGATCGGCGTGGTGGCCTGGGCGCTGCTGCGGATCGTCGGCACGGTCAAGATCGTGATCATTCCGCTGGCTATCGCGCTGCTGCTCTCCGCCCTGCTCGCCCCGGCGGTGGGCTGGTTGCTGCGGATCCGGTTCCCCCGGTCGCTGGCGACGGCGGTGGTGCTTGTCGGCGGTCTGGCAGCGGTGATCGGCACGCTGACGCTTGTGGTCAACGAGTTCATTCGCGGCGTACCGGAGCTGAGCGAGAAGTCGTCGGAGGGCGTCCGGCAGATCCAGAACTGGCTGAAGACGGGCCCGCTGCATCTCTCCGACACCCAACTCGACAGGTACATCGACGAGGCGCAGGCCTGGATCAACAACAACACCTCAAGGTTCACCAGCGGCGCGCTGAGCACCGCCGCGACCCTGGCCGAGGTGCTGACCGGCACGCTGCTGGTGCTCTTCGCGACGTTCTTCTTCCTGCGCGACGGCAACCGGATCTGGCGCTTCCTGGTCCGGCTGCTGCCGGTGGCCGCCCGCTGGAAGGTCGACGACGCGGGCCGCGCCTCCTGGCAGACGCTTGTCGCCTACGTCCGCGCGACAGTGCTGGTCGCGTTCATCGACGCGGTCGGCATCGGCATCTTCCTGGTCGCCTTCGACATCCCGTTCGCCTTCCCGCTGGCCGCACTGGTCTTCCTCGGCGCGTTCATCCCGATCGTCGGTGCGGCGCTCTCCGGCGGCGTGGCGGTGCTGGTGGCCCTGGTCGACAGCGGCCCGGTCACCGCGCTGATCATCCTGGGCGCGGTGATCGGCGTGCAGCAGATCGAGGGGCATGTCCTCCAACCGCTGATCATGGGCCGGGCGGTCGCCCTCCACCCGCTCGCCGTGATCATCGGTATCGCCGCCGGTGTCGTACTCGCCGGCATCACCGGCGCGCTGGTCTCCGTGCCGCTCATCGCGGTGCTGAACACCGCGGTCCGCCGGCTTGCCGCCCGCAGGGTCCCGGACACTCCGCCCGACGCGGTGGTCGTCGCCTCCCAGGCCCCCTAGACCCGCGAGATCGCGCAGGATCAAGGAAAGAGTGGCCTCCCGACCGCGGGAGACCACTCTTTCCTTGTTTGAGCGCGATCTTGGGCCGGCCCGAGCGGCGCGGGTGCGGCGCGGTGTGGGTGCGGCACGGCGCGGGTCAGGACTTGGCCAGGCGTTCCAGCGCGCCCCGGGCCACCTCGGGGCGGGTCGTGTACCAGAACGGGGGCAGCGAGCGGCGCAGGAACGGCCCGTACCCTCGGGCCGTCTCCAGCCGGGAGTCGAGCACCGCTACCACTCCCTTGTCGCCGGTCGCCCGGATCAGCCGGCCCACGCCCTGCGCCAGCCGCACCGCCGCGATCGGCACGCTGACCGCCGCGAAGCCGGAGCCGCCGCCCGCGTCCACTGCCGCCGCGCGGGCCGCCGCCAGCGGTTCGTCCGGGCGGGGGAAGGGCAGCCTGTCGATGACGACGAGCTGGCAGGCGTCACCCGGCACATCCACCCCCTGCCAGAGCGACATCACCCCGAACAGGCAGCTGGCGCGCTCCTCGCGGAAGCGGCGCACCAGCAGCGGCAGCGCCTCCTCACCCTGGAGCAACACCGGCAGGTCGGTCCGCGCGCGCAACAGCTCCGCCGCCTGCTGCGCGGCCCGCCGGGAGGAGAAGAGCCCCAGAGTACGACCACCGAGCGCCTCGACCAGCCCGAGCAGCTCCTCCCCGGCCGCCTCGGGCAACCCGGAGACGCTGGGGCGGGGGAGGTGCGCGGCGACGTACAGGATGCCCTGCCGGGCGTAGTCGAACGGCGAACCGACGTCGAGTGACCGCCACCCTGGGCCTTCGGTGGCCGGGACGACGGCGTTCGGTGTGGCGTCGCCGGCGACGCGACGGCCCGGTGCCTCGGCAGCCGGCCGGCCGGGGCCGGTGCGGGCGGCCAGTGCGGCAGCGGCGGGGGTCGGCGGGGCGGGCGGCGGCGCGTCCAGCCCGAGGGCGCGGGCGACGGTGTCGAACCGGCCGCCCAGCGCCAGGGTCGCCGAGGTGGCCACGACGGTGCGTTCGTCGTACAGGTGGGTGGCGAGGGTGCCGGCCACCGACAGCGGCGCGACCACAAGCGCTCGGCGGTTGCCGCTGTCGTTCTTCTCCACCCAGGCCACGTCGTGGTCGCCCTCCTCCAGTAGCCGCTGCGCGGTGGTGGAGAGCTCGTCCAGGGCGGCCTTGGCCTGCTGCTTGCGGACCGGGTCGGGATCGTCGGACTTGATGTCGCCGATCGCGTCCAGGGCGGAGCGGGTCGCCGCGTCGAGCAGCGTGCACGCCTCCCGCAGTGGCGTCGGCAGCCCCGCGGTGATCCGCCCGGCCGGTGCCTCGGCCAGCCCGACCGCCAGGGCGTCGCCGGCGGCGGTGAGCGCCTCGGCGGTCTCCGGGCGCAGCAGCGTACGGGCCCGCCGGGTGGTCCGGTCGATCAGCTCCGGCACCAGCTCCGCCTGGGCGGCGGAGGAGACCCGGTCGGCCAGCTCGTGCGCCTCGTCGACGATGAGCAACTTGTGCGGCGGCACGATGTGCCGGTCGGCGAGCATGTCGACAGCGAGCAGGCTGTGGTTGGTCACCACGATGTCGGCCTCCCGGGCGCGGGCCCGCGACGCCTCGGCGAAGCACTCCTGCCCGAACGGGCAACGGGCCGCGCCGACGCACTCGCGGGCCGGCATCGACACCAGCCGCCAGGCCTGGTCGTCGACGCCCGGGTCCAGTTCGTCCCGGTCGCCGGTGGCGGTCTTCTCGGCCCAGTCGCGCAGCCGCTCGACCTGCTTGCCCAGCCGGCCCGCCTCACCGAGCCACTTCGTCCCGCCGCCGGGGCGCGCCGCGGGTGCGTCGAAGAGGGTGTCCTCCGGCTCCTCCTCGGTGGAGTTGTCCAGTCGGGCGAGGCAGAGATAGTGATGGCGGCCCTTGAGCACGGCGAAGGTGGGCCGACGGCCGAGCACCGGCTCGACCGCGTCGGCGAGCCGGGGCAGGTCGTGGTCGACCAGTTGGGACTGCAACGCCAGGGTGGCAGTGGAGACCACCACCGGGCCGTCCACAGTGAGCGCCGGCGCGAGGTACGCCAGCGACTTGCCGGTCCCGGTGCCCGCCTGCACGAGCAGATGCTCGCCGCCGGCCACGCACTCCTCGATTGCCGTGGTCATCTGAAGTTGGCCGGGGCGCTCAGCGCCGCCGGGCACCGCGCCGACCGCCGCCGCCAGCAGCTCGGTGCCACTGGGCCGGGCACCCCGCCGCCGGCCCTTGGCACGGGCCGACGGGGTGGCGGAACCGGTGGCGGTGCGGGGCGGAGTCACCGTGCGACGGTACCCGGCGCCGCCGACACCGACCGCGCCCATCCGCCGCGTGGCGCGATGCCGACCGGCGCGGTCGTTGCGGCCGACCCCGTCCGGTTACGGCCGCGCTACGACGCGTTGGGCTGTATCGGTTAGGGTGCGAATCATGCCGAGCGACATGGTCCGCGTGATCTACCGCAAGTACGACGGCAGCGCCCACCGCGACTACCCGGCCCGCCGGCTCACCGAGGACGATCTCGGCGTCTGGCTCGGCGTGCCCGAGGGCACCGAGTCGGTCTACCACGGCCGGCCGTCGGTGGAGAAGATCCCGTTCGTGCTGTTGGTGCCACACCGCGCCTGGTGGACGGGCATGTTCAACCCCCCGCCCCGCACCAGCGAGGTCTACTGCGACATCACGACCCCGGCCCACTGGGAGTCCGACGACACCGTCCACCTGATCGACCTGGACCTGGACGTCGTCAGGCGTCGGGCCACCGGCCTGGTGGAGCTGCTCGACGAGGACGAGTTCGCCGAGCACCGGGCCCGGTTCGGCTACCCGGACGACGTGGTTGCCGAGGCCGAAGCCGCGGCACAGCGGCTGTTGGGGGCCCTGGGTGACGGCACCGAGCCGTTCGCCACCGCGTACCGCAAGTGGTTGGCTCTGGTGGTCTGAGGCCGCACGCCCGCCCGCGCCGGCTCACCAGCGCGGCGGCCAGCCGTCCGCCGCCGCCAGCGGTGGCAGGTCGGTCAGCTTCTCCGGGTTGAGCTGGTTGTAGATCGCGGTGATCCGGCCCTGGTCGACAGCGAACGCGGTGACCAGGCGGATCGGTCGCCCGTCGCTGTGCGTCGTCTCCAGTTGCAGGCCGAGAACGCCGTCGACGAGCACCGGCCGAGCCAGCACCCGGTCGGTGTACCTGCCGGTCCGGCCGAACAGGCCGAGCGTGAGGCGAGCCACGGAGTCCGCGCCGAGCACCGGCCAGCGGGCGGCCGGGAAGTGCCCGCCCGAGTCGCCGACGAAGACCACGTCCGGCGCGAGCACCTGAAGCAGTTGGTCCAGTTCGCCGGACTCGGTGGCGGCGACGAACGCCTCGAGCACCCGGCGTTGCTCGGCCGGGTCGGCGGTGTGCCGGGGTACGTCCGGCGAGGTGACCGCCCGTCGGGCCCGGGAGGCGAGCTGCCGGGCCGCCACCTCGGTGGTGCCGAGCACCCCCGCGACCTGCGCGAACGGCAGCGCGAACACGTCGTGCAGAACGAGAGCGACCCGTTGCTCCGGCGCGAGCCGCTCCAGCACCACCAGCAGCGCCGTGCCGACCTCGTCGGTGCGCACCGCCCGCTCCGCCGGGTCTGGCGCGTAGCCGTCGGCCGGCGGCCGGCCGCCCAACTGGCTCACCACCGGCTCCGGCAGCCACTGCCCCGGGTACGCCTCCCGGCGGACCCGGGCCGAGCGGAGCACGTCCAGGCAGATCCGAGCGCAGGTGGTGGTCAGCCACGCGGACAGGTCCCGGATCTCGGCGCGGGCCGCCGGGTCGGCCAGCGCCCCGGCGTAGCGCAGCCAGGTCTCCTGCACCGCGTCCTCCGCCTCGCTGCGGCTGCCCAACATCCGGTGGGCCACCGCGAGCAGCCGGCCCCGCTCGGCCTCGAACTCCGTCGCCAGCTCCCGCACGACCCACCACCCCTTCCGGTCGGCGTTCCCGGCCTACATCCTCCCGCCGAGGGGCCGCGCCGGCAGCCCCGAAACGGCCCGGCCGGCCGATGCTGTCGGTGGGGTGGGGACCGCGTGGTGCCGGGCAGCGGGTCGGGTCCAGGAGGTGACTCTCGGCGGGCGGAACGGCGGTGGGTGGGCGATGATCCGTGCATGAGCGCACCCCAGCAAGGGCAGATCGTGGCGCCGGACGGCGGTTCCGTGCGGGACCTGCTGCGCGTCACCGCGCCGGTGGATCTCGGCGCGATCGATCCGCGGTCCATGCCCGGCCTGCCGGAGCCTGCGGGCCGCGGCGAGCACCGTAAGACCTGGGCGCGGGAGCAGGTGGAGCTGGTCGGCGAGGAGTTGGGCCGGCAGCAGGAGATGCTCTTCGCGATGGCCAAGACCGGGTCGGAACGGCCGGCGCACCGAGTGCTGCTGGTGCTCCAGGCAATGGACTGCGGCGGCAAGGACGGCACGATCAAGCGGGTGGCCGGCGCGATGAACCCGCTGGGCCTGCACATCCGCTCGTTCGGGCCGCCGACCCGCCAGGAGCTGCGGCACGACTTCCTCTGGCGGATTCGCCGGGAGCTGCCACCGCCCGGGTACGTGGGGATGTTCAACCGTTCGCACTACGAGGACGTGTTGATCGCCCGGGTCGGCTCGCTGGTGCCGGAGACGACCTGGCGAGCCCGCTATTACGAGATCAACTCGTTCGAGCGGGAGCTGGCCGAGGGCGGCGGCGTCACCCTGATCAAGGTGATGCTGCACATCTCGTACGCCGAGCAGGGCAAGCGCCTGATGGAGCGGCTCACCGACCCGCGCAAGCACTGGAAGTACAACCCCTCCGACATCGACTCGCGAGGGCACTGGGACGACTACCAGGCCGCGTACGCAGAGGCCCTGGGCCGGTGCGACACGGACGCCGCGCCCTGGTTCGTGGTGCCGGCGGACCGCAAGTGGTACCGGGACTGGGCAGTGGCCCACCTGCTGCGTGAGACGTTCGACACGCTCGAACTGGGGTATCCGGCTGCCGATTTCGACGTGTCGCGGGAGCGCAAGCGCCTGTTGGCTGGGGGAGTGGGTGCGGGTGGGGCGGCCGAGATGAACGGCAGGTGAACGACCGGTGAATGGTGCCTGGCCAGGGGTGGGCCGGCGAATTCCCGGTTCTGCCGTTTTCTAGCATTCACCGAGCGGGCGCTCTCGGGCACCGCCACCCTTCCACCGACGCGACGAGGTCTGTGCTGTGAAGTTTTCCTTCCGCCCCACCGAGGGCGCCTTCTACGAGCTCTTCACCAGGGCCGCGCAGAACCTGGTCCGGGGCACCGCGCTGCTCAACGAGCTGGCCCTGCCCGGCGTGGACGTGCAGTCCGTCAGCGAGCGGCTGACCGAGGTCGAGCACGACAGCGACCAGATCACCCACGATCTGTACAAGAAGATCAACTCGACCTTCATCACCCCGTTCGACAGGGAGGACATCTACCGGCTCGGCTCGCTGCTGGACGACGTGATGGACCACCTGGAAGCGGTCGGCGACCTGCTCTACCTGTACGGGCTGACCGAGCTTCCGGCGCTCCCCCGCGAGCTGCACGAGATGGTCAACGTGCTCGACCAGCAGGCCAAGCTGACCGCCGACGCGATGCCCCGGCTCAAGTCGATGAAGGATCTCGAGGACTACTGGATCGAGTGCAACCGGCTGGAGAACGAGGGCGACCGGATCAACCGGCAGCTGCTCGTCCGGCTCTTCTCCGGTGAGTACGACGCGTTGACGGTGCTGAAGATGAAGGAGGTCGCCGACGAGCTGGAGGCCGCCTGCGACGCCTTCGAGCACGTGGCCAACACCGTCGAGACCATCGCCGTCAAGGAGTCCTGAGCCGGTGTCCCCTGAACTCATCGCCGTGTTGGCGGTGATCGCGGTGGCCTTGGCGTTCGACTACACCAACGGCTTCCACGACGCCGCCAACGCGATCGCCACAAGCGTCTCCACGCGGGCACTGACACCTCGGATCGCCCTCGGGCTCGCCGCTGTCGGCAACTTCGTCGGCGCCCACTTCGGCGCCGGCGTGGCCAAGACCGTCGGCGACGGTCTGGTCACCCTCCCCACCGGCGTGAACAGCCTCGGGGTGGTCTTCGCCGGGGTGCTCGGGGCGATCGCCTGGAACCTGATCACCTGGTACTTCGGTCTGCCGTCGTCGTCCTCGCACGCGCTCTTCGGCGGCCTGGTCGGCGCGACCCTGCTGTCCACCGGCGGCATCGTGCAGTGGGGCAACATCGGCGAGAAGGTGCTGCTGCCGATGGTGCTGTCGCCGATCGTCGGCCTCACCCTCGGTTACCTGCTGATGCTGGCGATCCTGTGGCTGTTCCGGAAGGGGCAGCCGGGCAAGCTCAACCGGGGCTTCCGCTGGGCGCAGACCGCCTCGGCGGCCGCCATGTCGGTAGGCCACGGCATGCAGGACGCCGCCAAGACCATGGGCATCGTGGTGCTGGCGCTCTACACCGGTGGTTTCCAGGAGAGCAAGACGCACATCCCGGGCTGGGTCTTCTGGACCTCGGCGACGATGCTCGCCCTCGGCACGTACGCCGGCGGCTGGCGGATCATCCGTACCCTCGGACGAAAGATCATCGATCTGGGGCCGCCGGAGGGCTTCGCCGCCGAGACCGTCGCCAGCGCGGTGCTCTACTTCAACGCCCTGGTGCTGAAGGCGCCGATCTCCACCACCCACACGATCACCTCGGCGATCATGGGTGTGGGCGCGACAAAGCGGCTCTCCGCCGTCCGCTGGAACGTGGCCGGCAACATCGTGCTCGCCTGGATCATCACGTTCCCGGCCGCCGCGCTGATCGCGTGCGTCACGTACCTGGTGGTCCGCCCGCTCTTCGGCTGAGTTTCCGGACGGGCCCCTGGCTACGGCGAGACCGTGGCCGGGGGCCCTTTCGCCGTTCAGACGTAGCGCACGCCGATCTGCTCGCGGACCGTGTCCAGCAGTGTCATCACCTCAAGGGTCGTGGCATGCGGCACCACAGGGCTCTCGGTCAGGCCGGCCGCCAGGCAGCGCTGCACCTCGATCGCCTCGTACTGGTAGCCGTTGCCGGCCCCGTCGGCGACGATCGTCTCCGGCTCCGCGCCGGCCCGGTGCACTGTCACCGAACCCGGCCGGAAGAACGGCTCCGGCAGGTCGATCCGCCCCGTGGTGCCGGTGATCGAGGCGGTCTGCCCGCTCAACCCGACCATGCCGCAGCTCAGGGTCGCCAGCGCGCCGGTGTCGTAGCCGAACAGCATGCCGGTGTTCTCGTCAGTGCCCTCCGGCCCGAGCTGCGCCCAGGACCTGATGTGCTGCGGCACCCCGAGCAGCAGGTGGGCCAGGCTGATCGGGTAGATCCCCAGGTCGAGCAGGGCGCCCCCGCCCAGCGCCGCGTTGCGCATCCGGTGCTCCGGCGGGAACGGCCCGGCCACCCCGAAGTCGGCCCGGAGGCCGGTCACGGTGCCGATCGCCCCGTCCGCGATGAGCTCGACGACCCGCAGGATCATCGGATTCAGCCGCATCCACATGGCCTCCATCAGGAAGACCCCGGCCGCGCGGGCAGTCTGCACCAACTCCGTGCTGGTGGCCAGGTCGAGCGTGAACGGCTTCTCCAACAGCACCGCCCGCCCGGCGGTGAGGCAGGTCATCGCCGCCTCGTAGTGCGCGGAGTGTGGCGTCGCCACGTAGATCGCGTCCACCTCCGGGTCGGCGGCCAACTCCACCCAGGAGCCGTAGGCGCGCTTCGCGCCGTACGTGTCGGCGAAGCGCCGCGCGCTCTCCACGGCGCGGGAACCGACAGCCACCAACTCGGCGTCCGGCACCAGCCGGAGGTCTTCGGCGAAACGGCTGGCGATGTGGCCGGTGGCCAGGATGCCCCAACGAGTCATGCCGGAACGCTAACCGAGCCAGGTGAACCGCCCGCTGCCCGGTCGCCAGCCAGTTCATCCGGCGGGACCCGGAGCGTTCCTGGCCGCCTCGGCGTGAGTCGCGCCCCGCCGTGAGCCGCGCTCCGCCGGGCGACCACCCGCACCTACGCCCTTTGCTCTGCTTCAACCGACGCAACAGTGACCGGACATCCTTGTTGCCTGGATTGAAGCAGAGCAAAGGCGGCGTGGGGGCGATGCGGGCGAGCCGGCGCCGGCTGGTCGGGGAACTAGGCTCGCGGCATGACGATCGACAGTGACGGTTTCGCCGCCCCGGCCGCCCTGGTCGAGCACGCCCGCCGGTTCCAGGCCGAGGGCGGCACCCCGGCGACGCCGCGGGTCGCGGCCACCGTGCTGCTGCTGCGTCCGACCGACACCGACTTCGAGGTGTACGTCATCCGCCGGGTCGCCGCGATGACCTTCGGCGGGATGTACGCCTTCCCCGGCGGCGGGGTGGACCGCTCCGACTCGGAGGCGCACCTGGACTGGGCCGGCCCGACCCCCACCGAGTGGGCGGACCGGCTCGGGGTGGCCCCGCAGGCCGCGCAGGCGGTGGTCTGCGCCGCCGCCCGGGAGGTCTTCGAGGAGGCCGGCGTACTGCTCGCCGGTCCGAACCGGGAAACCGTTGTGGGCGACGTCAGCGGCGACGACTGGGAGGCGGCCCGGCAGGACCTGGAGGGGCGACGGCTGGGCTTCGCGGCGCTGCTCGCCGACCGTCAGCTCACCCTCCGGTCGGACCTGCTGCTGCCGTGGAGCCGGTGGATCACTCCCGAGTTCGAGCCGCGCCGCTTCGACACGTACTTCTTCATCGCCCTGCTGCCGGCGGGCCAGCGGACCCGCGACGTCTCCGGCGAGGCCGACCACACGCTGTGGATCCGGCCGGCGGACGCGCTGGCCCGCGCGCAGGCCGGCGAGCTGACCATGTTGCCACCGACAGTGGTCACGCTGGCCCAGGTGGCGGCGGCCGGCGACCTGGCCGGGGTGGCGCGGGCGGCGGCCGATCGAGACGCGGCCACGCCGGTCACCCCGCGCCTGGACCTGCCCCCGGACGGCGAACCCCGCTTCGTCCTGGGCTGACCACCGCCCCGAGCCTGACCCCGCCCGCGCCTGCCCGCCCGGAGCGCGCCCGTACCCGCGCCTGCCTGCGCCTCCCGCCGCCACCGCCACTGCCACCGCCACCGCAAGATCGTGCTCGATCCAGGAAGTAGTGGCGTCGTTGCGGGGAGGAGGCCACTACTTCCACGTTCCAGCGCGATCTTGGAGGCGCGCGACGGCGTTGGTGGCGGGGTGAGGCGGGGCCGGACATGGCACCGGCGCCCACGCCGGGAGGGCGGGGCGCCGGTGACCGGACGTGGTCGGCTCAGCCGAAGCGGCCGGTGATGTAGTCCTCGGTCTTCTTCACGCTCGGGTTGCTGAAGATCTTCTGGGTGTTGTCGTACTCGATCAGCCGGCCCGGGTCGCCGGTCTTCTCGATCGAGAAGAAGGCGGTCCGGTCCGACACCCGGGCGGCCTGCTGCATGTTGTGCGTCACGATGATGATCGTGAACTTGTCCTTGAGCTGGAACATCAGGTCCTCGATCGCCAGCGTGGAGATCGGGTCCAGGGCGGAGCACGGTTCGTCCATCAGGACGACCTGCGGCTCGACCGCGATGGTCCGGGCGATGCAGAGCCGCTGCTGCTGACCGCCGGAGAGGCCCGCGCCGGGCTTGCCCAGCCGGTCCTTGACCTCGCCCCACAGGTTCGCGGCGCGCAGGGCCTTCTCGGCCGCATCCTCCAGGATCGACTTCTTGCGGACCCCGTTGAGCTTCAGCCCGGCCACCACGTTCTCGAAGATGCTCATGGTGGGGAACGGGTTCGGCCGCTGGAAGACCATGCCGATGGTGCGCCGGACCGCTGTGACGTCCACGTCCCGGTCGTAGATGTCCTGGTCGTCGATGGTCAGGCTGCCCTCGACCCGGGCCCCCGGCAGCACCTCGTGCATCCGGTTGATCGACCGCAGGAACGTCGACTTGCCGCAGCCGGACGGCCCGATGAGAGCGGTGACCGTCTTCGGCTCGACAGTCAGGTTGATGTTCTCGATCGCTTTGAAGCCGCCGTAGTACGCGGTGACGTTCGAGGCGGATACGCGCTTGGCCATTGTGGTACCTCCGGGGTTCATCGGCTGAGCCTGTTGCGACGGGCCAGCAGCTTCGCCGCGATCGTCAGGATGAGCACGAGGGCGACCAGGGTGAGTGCCGCGGTCCACGCCCGTGCCGGTGCGTACTTCGACGCGTCGCCGGCCTGCTGGTAGACGAAGAGGGACAGCGACGACTGGTTGTTCTCGAAGGGGTTGGTGTTGATCGCGGCGCCACCGCCGGCGACCAGCAGCACCGGCGCGGTCTCACCGGCCGCGCGGGCGATGGCGAGCATGACGCCGGTGACGATGCCGGGCAGCGCCGTCGGCAGCACCACCCGCAGGATGGTCTTCCACTTGGGTACGCCGAGCGCGTACGCGCCCTCGCGCAGTGGCGCCGGTACGAGGCGGAGCATCTCCTCGGTGGACCGGACGATGGTGGGCAGCATGAGCACGCTCAGCGCGAGCGCGGCGGCGAAGCCGGAGAAGCTGGGCCGACCGTCGTTGAACCACGGCGACACGATCAGCACCCAGAACGCCAGCACGAAGAGGCCGGAGACGATCGACGGGATGCCGGTCATCACGTCCACGAAGAACCGGATCGCGAAGGCGAACTTGCCCCGCCCGTACTCGACGATGTAGATCGCGCAGAGAACGCCGAGCGGGACGGTGATCAGTGTGGCGATGCCGACCTGCTCCAGCGTGCCGACGATCGCGTGGTACGCGCCGCCGTTGGCGTCCCGGGCCCCGATGTTGTTCATCGAGGTCTGGAAGAAGTTGACGTCCAGTCGGTCGGCGCCCTTGCTGACCAGCGTCCAGACCACCGACACGAGCGGCAGCACCGCCAGCACGAAGGCGGAGTGGATCAGTGCGCTCCAGGTGCGGTTGCGGGCCGATCGGCGCCCCTCGACCGCGTTGGCGGCGGCGAAGAGCCCGACCAGGTAGAGGATCGCGGCGAGGACGACCACGAGGACCGGGCCGCCGATGCTGGTGCCGTAGACGATCACGGCGGAGAGTGCCAGGGCCGCCACGGCGATGGCCGGGGCGGCGTACCAGGGCAGCCGCTTGGCCCGCAGCGAGTCGGGCTGGGCCGGCGGCCGGGTGCGGTGGGAGGTGGCGGTTGTGGTCATGCGGCCGACTCCGTGAACTCCCGGCGGCGGTAGATGATCGCCCGCGCCGTGATGTTGACGATCAGCGTGATGGTGAACAGCACCAGACCGGAGGCGATGAGCGCGCCCCGGCCGGTCTCGTTCGCCTCGCCGAACGCGTTGGCGATGTTGGCGGCGATGGTGTTGCCGCCGTTCTGGATCAGGTTGAACGAGATGCCGAAGGTGATACCGAGGGTCAGCGCCAGGGCGATGGTCTCGCCGAGCGCCCGGCCGAGGCCGAGCATCATCGCGGCGATGATGCCGGGACGGCCGTAGGGCAGCACCGCGGTGCGGAGCATCTCCCAGCGGGTGGCGCCCAGGGCGAGGGCGGCTTCCTCGTTCGCCGTCGGCGTCTGGAGGAACACCTCGCGGGAGAGCGAGGTGATGATCGGCAGCACCATGATCGCGAGCACCAGGGCACCGAGCATGACGGACGCCCCGAACGGGCCGTCGCCACCGAAGAGCGGGATCCAGCCGAAGTGCTCGTTCAGCCAGACCGAGAAGTCCCGGACGGGGCTGCTGAAGACGTCCCGCCCCCAGAGGCCGAAGACCACGCTCGGTACGGCGGCCAGCAGGTCGACCAGGAAGCCGAGCGCGGTGCCCAACCGGCGCGGCGCGTAGTGCGAGAGGTAGAGCGCGATGCCGAGCGCGACCGGCACCGCGATGAGCAGCGCGAGCGCCGAGCTGAGCACGGTGCCGAAGGCGAGCGCACCGATGCCGAACTTCGGCTCTGTCTCGTTGGGGGACCAGCCCTCGTAGGACCAGAAGTTCTCGGTGTTGGCGCGTAGGGCCGGCACCGCCTTGGCGACCAGGAAGATCGCGATGGCGGCGATGATGACCAGAACTGCGGTGCCGGCGGCCAGGGTGAGGCCGCGGAAGGCCCGCTCGGCGCCGAACCTACGGCTGCGCGGCAGCGCGCCGCCGCCGCCCAGCCCGGTGCCGCCCGGGGAACGGGTGCTGACTGGTGCCTCGGCCACACGCGCCGAGGCACCGGCGGGCCACTCGTGACTCTGCGTCACGCGCGTCCCGCCGGTGCCGGCGTCGGCCGAGCGGTGAGGGGTTTCACCCATCTGCTCGCTCGATTCGGTTGCGGAGGTGTGGAATCGGGTCAGGAGAGGTTCTTGACCGCGGTCTCGACCTTGGTGCGGACCGTCTCCGGCAGCGGGGCGTAGCCCAGCTCGGTGAGAGAGGCCTGGCCCTCGGCGCTGGCGGCGTGGCCCAGCAGGCCCTTGACCAGCTTCAGCTTGTCGGCCGCGAGGCCCTTGCTGCAGACGATCTCGTACGTGGCCAGGACGATCGGGTACGCCCCGGCCTCCTTGGTGTTGTAGTCGATCTTCAGCTTGAGGTCGTCGCCCTGACCCTCGACGGCAGCGCCGGCGATGGTCTTGCCGGCCGCCTCGGCGGTCAGCGCGGCGAACTCGCCGTTGCCGTTGCCGATCTTCGACATCTTCAGACCGGCGTTCTCGGCGAACGACCACTCCATGTAGCCGATGGCGCCGTCCGCGCCCTTGACCTTGCTGGCCACGCCGTCCGAGCCCTTGGCGCCGGTGCCGCCCGGGGCCTTCCACGCCTTGGCGTTGCCCAGGGTCCAGTCGCTCTCAGCGGTCTTCGAGAGGTACTTGGTGAAGTTGTCGGTGGTGCCCGACTCGTCCGAGCGGTGGACGGTCTGGATCGTGGTCGCCGGGAGCTTGGCCTCCGGGTTGTCGGCCTTGATCGTGGCGTCGTCCCACTTGGTGACCTTGCCGGCGAAGATCTTCGCCAGGGTGGCCGGCTTGAGCTGGAGGTTGTCCACACCGCTGACGTTGTAGGCGACGGCCACCGGGCCGATCACCATCGGCAGGTGGATGGCCTTGCCACCGACGCACTTGGCGTCCGCCTGCGGCTGCTCCTCCGGCTTGAGCGCGGAGTCGGAACCGGCGAAGTCGGCGGTCCCGGCGATGAACGCCTGGATGCCGGCGCCCGAGCCCGAAGCCTCGTAGTTGATCGTGGTGCCCTGGCACTTCTGCTGGTACGCCTTGATCCACTCGGCCATGGCGTTCTTCTGCGCCGACGAGCCCTGGGCGTTCAGCGTGCCGGTAGCGCAGTCGACCGCGGCGGCCGAGCCCGAAGCACTCGCGCCGGAGGCGGGCTCGTTGTTGTCCGAGCCGCATGCACTGAGGCCGAGCGTCGCGGCAAGAGCGAGGCAGGCAATAGTGCCGTACCGCTGGAGCTTCACCTGAGGGGTTTCCCTTCGCGTCTGACTTGGCGCCCCGATCCCGGGGCCCGAGGACCGGCACTGACCGGCTGACACGAAAGTTAGAAGTGCCAGGTAGCCGGTTCGCCGGTCGCAAGTGAACGCAAGGTGAACACGTACGGCCCCTGAGGTGACCGCTTGCCGAGGGTGAGTTGTCCGTTAAGTGAACCCGGGTACACCTGTCGGAAGTATGGGTATATTTCCGGTTCGGCGTTATCCCGCCGATGCTCGGCCGTTACCCACCGGTGACGCGGTCGGAGCGACGGCCGCAGCTCAGCCCAGGTGGTAGTTGATGTGCGCGGACCACCGGGCGAAGCCCAGCCGCTCGTAGAGAGCGACGGCCCCGGTGTTCGAGTCGTCCACGAAGAGCATCACCCGGTCGAGGCCACGCTTGTCCCGCAGGTGTGCCAACCCGGCAGTGGTCAGGGCCCGGCCGAGACCGCCACCGTGCGCGGTCGGCTCCACCCCCAGGACGTACACCTCGCCGATCCGGGCCGACCCCGGCCGCTCGTGCACCTTGGTCCAGTGGAAGCCGAGCAGCCGGCCGGTGGCGGTCTCCTCGGCGAGCAGGAAACCGGCCGGGTCGAACCACGGCTCGGCGAGGCGGACCCGCAGGTCGTCCGACGTCCACCGGCCCTGTTCGGGGTGCTCGGCGAAGGCCCGTGCGTTGAGGGCCAACCAGGCCGCGTCGTCAGCCCCGGGCCGGAACGCGCGCAGCGCCACACCGTCGGGCAGGCGCGGCTCACCCAGCGGGGCGGCCAACGGCCGGCGCAACTGCCAGAGCACCCGGGCGCGGGTGAAGCCGAGGTCGACGGCGAGCGCGGCGGCCGAGGGGTGGTCGCCGTGCGCCCACGCCCGCAGCGGTCCGGTGGCCGAGGCGAGTACGCCCCGGGCGAGCGCCCGCCCGGTGCCCCGCCGCCGGTACGCGGGGTGCACCACGAGCTCCACCCCGATCCCGCCGACCGGGTCGCTGGTGTCCAGATGTGCGTACCCGGTGAGGGCACCGTCGTCGGCGCGGGCGATCAGATGCACGGCGGGGGCGTCGGGATCGCGCAGCCGCAGCAGGACGTGTTCGTCGAGCGGGTCCGCTCCGTCCGTGTCACCTGCGGCGCTGGCGAGGGCGAGTACGTCGGCGATCTCCGCCGGCGCCAGTTGGTCGCTCCGGGTCACCTGGTCGCTGGTCGGCTCCGCGCTGCTCATCCCGCCACCGTATCCGTTGCCTGTGGTTACGCCCGGAGCGTCGCCGTAAAGCCGCGGCTCACGTCGGGTCGGTGGGGAGTGCCTCCAGCTCGAACCGGGCCGTCAGGTCGGGCAGGATCCGGCGCAGCGCCTCCATCGTGCCCTGCCGGTCCCCACCGGCGTCGTGCAGCAGCACCACCGAGCCCGGTTCGGCCTGGCTCAGCACCGTCGCGGTGATCTTGCTGGCGCCGGGTAGCTCCCAGTCCGACGGATCCACCGACCAGTGCAGCGGGGTCATGCCGAGCTGCCGCGCCACCGACACCACCGGGTACGTCCAGGCTCCGCCCGGCTGGCGGTACCAGACGATCGGCGCGTTCGGCACCGCCGCCCGGATCGCCGCGTTGGTGCGCAGGAGGTCGGAGCGGATGGCGTCGGCCGACCGGGCGCCCAGGCCGACGTCGTGGTGCCAGGAGTGGTTGCACAGGGTGTGCCCGGCGTCCACGATCGACTGGACCAGGTCGGGGTGGTTCTGCGCGTTCTCGCCGACCACGCAGAACGTGGCGTGCACGTCGTATTCGCGCAGGAGGGCGAGGACCTGCGGCGTGTAGCGCGGGTCCGGCCCGTCGTCGAAGGTCAGCGCGAGCCGCGGGGTGCCGGTGGTGGCGTGCGCGCCGAACAGGTTGTCGTCTCCGGCGTCCCGTCCGGACCCGTCCTGGCCGGCCTCGGCTGGGCCGGTCTCGGTCGCGCTTGCGCTGGCGCTCGGGGCTCCGTTCGGCTCGCCAACGCTGGGTTGGTCGGCGTAGTGCGGTCCGTCGGCGCTCGTTGTGACACCGGTGGAGTGCCGAGGCGTCTGGTCGGGGACGAGGCTGCGGCCCAGCACGTACGCGGAGCCGAGCAGCCCCGCCACCACAAGCGTCACGATCCCCGCCGCCCGCGCGGTCGAGTTGCCCCGCATCACGACTTCCGCCTGGCTTGCCGGTCACGCCGGCCCGTCGCCCCCGTGTTCAGTGCGCGCACCGTCGCCCCTTTCTCCGACAAACCCGGCAGTCAGAATAGAACTGCCAAGCCGCGCAAAAAGGGCATATGGGAAATCGCCCGGAGTGGTCTCCGGATCAGACAGACACTGGCGTGTGCTCAGCCTCGGGGAGCGACCGCGACGGCGGAACGACGAACTTGTAGCCGACCTGGCGGACGGTGCCGATCATCGACTCGTACTCCGAGCCGAGCTTGGCGCGCAGTCGCCGGACGTGCACGTCGACGGTGCGGGTGCCGCCGAAGTAGTCGTAGCCCCAGACCTCGCGCAGGAGCTGGTCCCGGGTGAACACCCGGCCCGGGTGCTGGGCCAGGAACTTCAGCAGCTCGAACTCCTTGTAGGTGAGGTCGAGCGGACGGCCCTTCAGCTTGGCCGCGTAGGTGTCCGGGTCGATGGTCAACTCGCCGGCCCGGATCGAGCCACCCGCGCCAGCTGTCGCGTTGCTGAGCCGGCCCACCGCCAGCCGCAGCCGTGCCTCGACCTCGGCGGGGCCGGCTGAGGCGAGGATGACGTCGTCGACGCCCCAGTCGGCGTTGAGTGCGATCAGGCCGGCCTCGGTCACCACCGCGACCAACGGCACGCCGAGCCCGGTGGCGTGCAACATCCGGCAGGTCGCCCGGGCCTCGCTCAACTCCGATCGGGCATCCACCATCACCGCGTCCGGGCTGGGGCCCGCGACCAGGGTGCGAACATCACGCGGCGCGGTGCGGACCGAGTGCGGCAGCAGGTCGAGCGCCGGCAGCACAGCCGACGGTTCTCCTGCGCGCGCGGTCACCAGCAGCAGGATCTCCACGATCACCTCCGTCCCGGCGGCGCGAGGCCGCACGCGACCAGTCGCACTCATCAAGGAGTGCGCTGAGAAATTGCGTGGTCCCGGCGTCGCTGACGGGCGGGTAACGCGTTGAGCCTAACCGATCGCCTCGGCCGCGCCGTCGGGCCATTTCCTGTTTGTCTAGCTTGCCCCTGATCGTGGCGCGGATTTTAACGTCGCTGAAACCCGTGACCACCGCGTCGGGCCGCCGGTCTGGCACGATCGGGTCGTGTTTCCCTCCACCTCGCCCGAGGCCGGCCGCGAATCGTGGCCCGCTGGGCCCCAGCCGGGTCAGGCCGCCGCAGCGACGCGCGGCCAACCGCCCGCGCCGCGTACCGGTCCGGCCACCACCGACGGCGACCGCCGCGAACGGGGTGGGCCGCGCCGGGCCCGTCGCGCCGGCGAGCCGGCCCGCCGATCCGAAGACGAGATCGACGAGCCGGAAGAGGAGGTCGTTCCTCCGGTCGCGGTGCACCGTCAACTGGCGCTGACCATCGCCGGCTTCGCCGCGCTGCTCGGTGTCGGCCTGGTGCTCGGCGCGCAGACGTCGGGCCCCGGTCACCGGCTGCCGTTCGCCTTCATCATCTTCGGCGTCCAACTTCTGTTCGTGCTGGCCTGGACGATGGCCATGCGACCGCCCGCGCTGTTGGTGGTCGCCGGGATCAGCGCCGCTGTCGCGGCGTTCGTCGACATCGCCGCGGTGCAGACCGACGTCGCCGGCCTGGCGCCGCTGGGCTACCTGGCCGCCGGTGGGTTCCTCGCCGCGGTGCTCGGTCAACTGGTCCGTCGGGTCGACCGGGTCCGGGTCACCGACTCCCTCGGCTCCACACTGCTCATCGTGGTCGGGGTGGTGGCCTTCGGCACCCTGATCGTGCTCAGCCGGATCCCGGCCGGCACTCAGGCGATCACCGTCTGCCTGACCGCGAGCGGTGTCGCGCTCACCGTCGCCCGGCTCACCGACGCCGTACTGCCCTGGCCCCGGCTCGCACCGCAGGTGCCCCGGGGCGCCGCCGGCGTGGTGGCCGGCGCGATGGTCGGCACGCTGACCAGCGCCCTGCTCGGCAGCTATCTGGTGGCTCCCTTCACGCCGACCCGGGCCGCCATGATCGGCTTGGTTGCGGCGGTCACCGCCGTCCTCTCCGACCTCGCCGTGGGGTACGCGGAGGCGGGCCGGTTGATGGCCGGCGAACCGCCCACCATGTGGGTGGCCCGGCACATGCAGGGCCCACTCGGCGGCTTTGCCCTGGCGGCGCCCACCGCGTACGCCATGTGCATGCTCTTCCTCTGAGTCGCGGTTGAGCGCTGAGCCGGTCGGGTAACTACTGGTGCGCCGCCCTGCGGCGTCGGTACGAACGACCCGTCGCGGTGCGACGGGCGGAGACAGGAGGCGGCGTGGCGCAGGACTATCCGGTGGACCAGGCGCGACCCCGACGGCGTGGCCGCAAGCTGCTCATCGGGCTGTTCGTGCTGCTCCTGCTGCTGGCGGGGTTGCTGGTGGTCGCCGACCGGGTCGCGGTCGGTGTCGCCGAGCGGATGATCGGCGACCGCGTACAACAGGAGATCGCCAAGCAGGGCGCGCAGTCCGCCGCACCCGAGGTGGAGGTGGGCGGCACTCCGTTCCTCACCCAGGTGCTGGATGGCCGTTACCAGCGGATCACCATCAACCTGCGGGACGTGCAGGCCTCGGTCGAGGGCGACGCCGTTCGGCTGCCGGTGCTCGATGTGACGGCCCGCGACGTTCGAGCCTCGCTGGACACCCTGCGCACCGGCCAGGGTGACATCGTGGCGGACACCGTCAACGGTGCCGGCACGATCAGCTACGAGAGTCTGGCCGCGCTGCTCAACCGCCCGGGTCTCACCCTCGGCGAGCAGAACGGCAAGCTCACCGTCAAGGCTCCGGCCGACATCCTCGGTCAGAAGCTCACCATCAGCGGCACCGCCGACGTCACAGTCGCCGACAACGGCGCTGTCGCCCTGCGGTTCAACGACCTGGACGCCGCGGGTCTGCCGAACCTCCCGCTCGCTCGGGCCTTCCTGAGCAACTACGCCAAGAGCATCTCCATCGACGTTCCCCTGCCGGAGTTGCCGTTCCAGCTTGCGGTCCGGGAGGTCCGTCCACTGCCGGAAGGGCTGGCGGTCACCGCCGACGCCAAGAACGTGCCGATCAACTCCGCTGGCTGACGCCGGAGGCGCTGTGGGACGCCGAGATCCTCGGCGATCCCGGCGATTCCCGGATGGTGGTCGGCCCAGTGGCAGCACGGTCACTGGCTGGTAGGCTCCCTGGCCATGGGGACCCACCTCACCAAACGGCGCGCGGTCGACCTGTGTCGCGTGGCCACCTGCCTGTGTCGCCCCGTCATCTGACGGCGGGGCTGTCTCCGGCCGCCTGACGGCGGCCACCGGCACAGGGTTCTCGCACCCTCCGGTTATCCCACCGAACGCCCGGCAGCGGCGCCGTCGCACGAACCCGTGATCCCGTCCTTCCGCTGGGTCCCGCGCGTGGTGCGACAGTTACACACATCGATTCGCGCGCGTTGGCTCACCATCCATCCTCACCAGGGAGTGATTCGATGAGTCGCGACACCGCACTCGTTTCGGCCGAGTGGGCCGAGAAGAACCTCGACGCCCCGGGCGTCGTCTTCGTCGAGGTCGACGAGGACACCTCGGCCTACGAGACCGGCCACATCGCCGGTGCCATCAAGATTGACTGGAGGACCGACCTCCAGGACCAGGTCCGCCGGGACTTCGTCAACAAGACGCAGTTCGAGGCGCTGCTCTCCGAGCGGGGCATCAGCAACGACGACACCGTCATCCTGTACGGCGGCAACAACAACTGGTTCGCCGCGTACGCCTACTGGTACTTCAAGCTCTACGGCCACCGTGACGTGAAGCTGCTCGACGGCGGCCGCAAGAAGTGGGAACTGGACGCCCGCCCGCTCGTCACCGACGCGGTGTCCCGCCCGGCGACCCAGTACGTCGCGCAGGAACCGGACACCTCCATCCGGGCCTTCCGCGACGAGGTCGTCGCCGCGATCGGCACCAAGAACCTTGTCGACGTGCGCAGCCCCGACGAGTTCGCCGGTCGCCTCCTCGCCCCCGCCCACCTGCCGCAGGAGCAGGCGCAGCGGGCCGGTCACATCCCCACCGCTATCAGCGTGCCGTGGTCCAAGGCGGCCAACGAGGACGGCACCTTCCGGTCCGACGACGAGCTGCGCAGGATCTACGGCGACGCGGGGCTCGACGACGGCAAGGAGACCATCGCGTACTGCCGGATCGGTGAGCGCTCGTCGCACACCTGGTTCGTGCTCCAGGAGCTGCTGGGTCACCGCAACGTCAAGAACTACGACGGCTCCTGGACCGAGTACGGCTCGCTGGTCGGTGTGCCGGTCGCGCTCGGCGACGAACCCGGGGAGGCGTGATCATGACTCTTCCCACCGCCGCGGGTTGCGCCGCACCGGACCAGGCCGCGCCGCTACCGGCCAGCCTGGACCTGGAGAAGGAAACCGTCATCACCGGCATCGTCCGGTCCGCCGAGGCCGAGCCGGTGCCGGGCGCGTACGTCCGGCTGCTCGACTCGACCGGTGAGTTCACCGCCGAGGTGGTCACCTCGGCCGCCGGGCAGTTCCGGTTCTTCGCCGCGCCGGGTTCCTGGACGCTGCGGGCGTTGTCCCGGCACGGCAACGGCGACACCGCTGTCACTGCCGGCCGAGGCGTCAACGAGGTGGCCGTCACCGTCGCCTGACCCACTGCTCTGATCGACCGGGGCCGGTCACCCTCCCGGGGGTGGCTGGCCCCGGTCGTTTCTTCGCAGCGTGCCGGAGCGGGTGCCGAAATCCATCGGCGTGCGTCACTATCTACTGGTGAATTTCAGGGATGAAAGCGGCGGGTCCGACGAAGCGGTCCCCATCGTCCTCTGCGTGGGCACTGACATGTCGCTGCGGGAGCGGGTGCTGAGCCAACTCGACGGGCACGCCCCGGTGCTCAGCTGTTCCGATCTGACCGAGCTGCGCGAGCTGTTGTCGTCGCCGACGGGTCCGGTGCCGGTCAGTCCCACGGTCCTTCCGCTCGCCGGGGCGCGGGGCCTGGTGAAGTGGGGTGAACTGGTCGTCGACCGGGCCGGACACCGGGTCACCTGGCGCGGGGAGGTGCTCCCGCTGACCCCCACCGAACGGGAGTTGCTCACAGTGCTCATCGGCCCACCGCTGGTGGTGTGGAGCTACGAACGCCTCTGCGCCTCTGCGTTGGGTGGCGCGGAGACCGCGGCGCTGCAATCCACAGTCAGGCGGCTTCGTCGCAGGCTGCGGGGCCTGCCGGGCGGACCGCAGGTGCACACGGTGCGGGGCGTCGGCTACCGGCTCGACCCGCCGCCCCGGCTCAACGACCACTGACCCGCAGTCGCTCCGTCGGGCCGACCGCCTCCGCCGCCGGCCCGGCGGCGGGCACGTGACACCATTGCCGGGTGAGCGGTGCTGTGCAGACGGGTTGGGCCTCTTCGGCCGGCCCCGCCGCGCCGACACCGGCCCGGTCGCGGCGGCGTTGGCTGCTGGCGGTGACAGTGGCCTGGGCGGTGCTGCTGGCCGGGCTCACCTGGACATCGGTGCGGGACGACCCGCCGACCGTGCGTGAACAGCGTTCCCTCGATCAGGCCGGCCCGGTTGTCGACCGGGCGGTCGGCGAGTTGGCTCGCGCGGCCGGTGCGGGCGGTCTGCTGGAACTGAGCCCGGCACGGATCGCGTCCGGCTGCCGGGTCACCCCGTTCGCCGACGGGGCGAGGTTGCGGCGCGAGGTCGGGGTGCTCGCTGCCGCCGGTGACGAGAAGGCAGTGCTGGCCGGCATCGCCGAGCGGCTGCCGGCGAGCTGGCGGGCCGGGGTCGGGCCCGGGGTGGACGGTCCCGAGCTGCGCGCCGACGCCGGAGAGTTCGTGGCCGTCGAGGGCCGGCCGACAGTCGATGGCCGGGTGCGACTGGTCGTCGACACCGGTTGCCGGCCGGTCGGCGCCGGCTACACGTCGGCTCCGGCCACCACCGCCGGCCCGGAGACCGCAGCGCTGACCGCCGCACTGAGGGCCCTTGACCGGCCGGGCGACACCGCGCCGGAGCTGGTCACCGCGCCCTGCCCGGGCGGCGGGCTCGCCCGTACCTCGTGGTCCGCGAACGGTCCCGGCCCGGCGGCCTCGACTGCCGCGCTCGCCCCGCTGGCCGGCAACGCCCCACTGCTTGACCAACCCCCGGTGTACGCGTACCGCAGCGGTGCCGTCACGGTGCTGGCCGAGATCGGCCCGGACGCCACCCGACTGACAGCCACCGTCGGCTGCCCGAGCTGAGCCGGGCCGCCCGCGCGGGTCAGCCGCCGTCCGGCTGGTCCTCCGGGTCCCGGCTGCGGCCCAACGCGTCGACCATGCCCCACCGGCCGGGGATGTCCAGCAGCTCGACCCGGCCCATCCCCGGTGGCACCGCCGGATCGATGATCAGGTGTTCGCCCTGCGGCTCCAACCCCAGCATCACCCGCAGCAGCAGCAGCGGGGTGCCTGTCGACCAGGCCTGCGGGCTGCACGCGGTCGGGTACTCCACCGGGTAGTCGGTGAGGTCGCGGGCGTAGCCGGCGAACGCCTCCGGCAGCCGACCCTCGAAGTACTGGGACGCGGCCAGCATGGTGTCGCAGATCAGCCCGGCCTCCTCCCGGAAGCCGTACCGCCACAACCCCCAGGCGATGATCGAGTTGTCGAACGGCCAGACGGTGCCCACGTGGTAGCCGATCGGGTTGTACCGCCCCTCGTCCGCGGCGAGCGTCCGCACCCCCCAGCCGGAGAACAGTCGTGGCCCGAGGAGGTGCTCGACCACCTTGCCGGCGCGCGACTCGTCCACGATGCCGCTCCACAGCAGGTGCCCGATGTTCGAGGTCAGCGCGTCCACCTGCCGGCCGTCGGCGTCCAACGCGAGCGCGTAGTACCCGCGGTCGGCGATCCAGAAGTCTCTGTCGAACCGCCGTTTGAGGTCGGCGGCCTGCCGCTCCAACTCGTCGGCGAACTCCGGATCGTTCCAGAAGGTCCGGGCCAGCCGGGCGGCCCGGATCTTCGCGTCGTACGCGTAGCCCTGCAACTCGCAGGTGGCCCGGGGAAAGCCGGGCAGCTCACCGTCGGCGTACGAGATGGCGTCCCAGGAGTCCTTCCAGCACTGGTTCTGCAGGCCGGTCTCCGGGTTGCGGGTCTGGTACCAGAGGTAGCCGGTGCCGAGCAGGTCACCGTAGGTGTCGATCCATTCCAGCGCCCTGCGGACCTGCGACTCCAGCTTGCGGACGAGTGCCGCGTCACCGGTCCACAGCTCGTACTCGTCGATCAGGATGATGAACAGGGGCGTCGAGTCGGCCGACCCGTAGTACGGCGAGTGTGGCTGCTCCTCGAAGCCGGCGGTCTCCCCGTACCGCAGCTCGTGCAGGATCTTGCCGGGTTCCTCGTCCCGGAAGTCGTCCACCCGCTGCCCCTGAAGTCCGGCCAGCATCAGGATGGTCGGCGGGACCAGCTCCGGCAGGAACGGCAGCACCTGCAACGAGGTGATGATGCTGTCCCTGCCGAACAGGGTCATGAACCAGGGGAGCCCTGCGGCGATCAGCCGTACGCCCAGGGCGATCGACTCGTAGCGCAGCGCGGCCAGGTCGTTGAGGCTGCGCCGGTACGCCCCGGCCAGCGGCTCGCAGTCGCAGCCGAGCTTCGGCGCCCTGTCGATCAGCTCCTGCTGCTCGGCCCGGATGACGTCCGCGCTGCGGCTGCCGCCGTACGGGAGGGTGGCCCGGATGTCCTCGCCCCGGGCCCCGTAGACGACGCTTGACACGTGCAGCCTGGTGGTCCAGCTGTCGTTGCGGGCCACCCGGATCCGGAAGGTCATCCCGGTCTCGTCGACCTGCGCCGGAGCGGTGCTGCTGACCACCATCTCCCGGTGGAACGCCTCCCGTCGGTAGGTCAGCCGCAGCTCGTTCTCGGCGACCGTGACAGTGGTCCGGCCCCGCTTCTGCCGAGAGTTCTTGATCTCGAACAGGTCGGCGAAGTCGGCCCCGACCTCGATCCGGAGGGTGCACTCGACCTCCGCGCCGAGGTGGTTCAGCACTGTCAGCTCCTCCTCGAAGCTGCCCACTATCGCCCGGCTGCGGATCACCGACGCCTTGGCGTCCAGATAGTGCGTGGGCTCACCGGGGGCGAGGAAGAACTTGGTGCGGTACGACTGGGCATCGTCGACGGAGAGGGCGTGCAGCCGCTGCCCGTCCAGGGTGAGCACCCAGGTGGACAGGAAGCGGGTGTCGAAGGAGAACAGCCCGGTGGGGAAGTCGTAGGACGGTTCGATGTCCCCACGCCGGTCGCTGACCAGGAAGGTGTTGCCGTCCAGAATGCTGACGAGGTCCTTCACCGCAGTCGTCCGGCTGCTCGGCGGGCCGTTTCGCGGGGGTCACGGGTGCCGGGCGGGTCCGGGAAGAACCGGCGGAAGGCGAGGAAGAGCACCACGTTCCCGCTGAACGTGCTCTCGTTGCGCAGCACTGCGGCGACCCCCTGGGCCTCGCCGCTGATCAGCCGGTCGAAGAGGGCGGCGCTGCTGTACCAGATCGCGTCGGCCGGGCCACGCCCCCGGCTGACCTGCACCGACCCGGGCCGCATCCGGACCCGCCAGTGCTCGGTGCGGTGGTCCTCGCCGAGGTCGATCTGGAGGGTGCCGTCGGCCAGGCCGCCCAGAACCTCGGCGGCGCGCGACGGCAGTGCCTCGAAGAACCTCTCCGCCGCCTCGGTCACATCCGAATCGTAGGCAGCCGTCCGAGATGTCGGGTCGGTATCGGCACTCCGCTCGGATCGACCCACCGCAGCCGTGCGGTCAGTAGACGAGTGCCTGCGCGCCCTCGGCCATGGCCTCCTCGACGAAGACCGCGGCACCGGCGATCCGGACCCCGGGGAGTACGTCGTCCGGGCCGATCTCCCGTCGGGCCGCGCACTGCGTGCAGGCGGTCACCCGGCCGCTGGTCAGGATGACGTGCAACAACTCGGCAAGGGGTGCCGAGTGCGGCAGGTCGAACTGCTGGGCGCGACCGGGCAGCGCGAACCAGGTGGACTCACCGGTCAGCCAGAGCGAGACGTCCACCCCTGCCGCTACCGCCGTCGCGGCGACTGTGAATGCCTGCGCGCACCGCTCCGGGGCGTCCGCCCCTGCGGTGGCCTTGACGACGAGAGTGCGGGCCATGTGACCCAGCATAGGATGGCCGGGATGGTTACCGAGATCGGGTTTGTCAGCCTGCTTGTCGCTGGCCTGGGCGGGCTCGCCGGTGGCCTGGTCTACCTTGCCGTACGCATTTCGAGAGGACGCTGGTGAGCGCGAGGAGTGAGCCGGGTCTGCGAGCCCCGCAGTCGCGAACGGAGATGGCCCAGTGAGCGAGAACCCGCTGCAGCCGCCGTGGCTGAACGCGCCGCCGGTCGAGGAGTACCCGTTCGAGGAGAGCCACGACCTGCGGGTCGGGCCGAAGCTGCACCCCGCGCTGGATGCCCTGCTGCCGTACATCGGTCTGTGGCGCGGTCGGGGCAAGGGCGGTTTCCCCACCATCGAGGATTTCGACTACGCGCAGGAGATCCGGATCAGCCATGACGGCCGGCCGTTCCTGCACTACGAGTCGCGTGCCTGGATCCTCGACGAGCAGAGCAAGCCGGTCCGTCCGGCCGGCCGCGAGGTGGGCTGGTGGCGACCGGTGCTGGTGGATGGGCGGGCGACCGACGAGCTGGAGGCGTTGCTGACCACCCCGACCGGGGTGATGGAGCTGCACCTGGGCAAGCGCACCGGCACGCAGCTCGAGTTCGCCACCGACGCGGTGATCCGGACTCCGACCGCCAAGGAGGTCACCGGCGGGCACCGGCTCTTCGGCATCGTCGAGGGCGCGCTGCTCTACGCCCAGGAGATGGCCGCCATGGGGCACGGGCTCAGTCCGCACCTCTCCGCCCGACTCGTCCGGGTCGGCGGCTGACGCTCAGTCGACGGGGAAGCCCAGCAGGGCCTGTAGGGCGGGAGTGCGCGGGCAGCGAGCCCGTCGTACCCCGTCCAGCGTGTGCACCTCGGCGGCGCCGCGCAGTGACGAGGTGAACCACACGCCGTCCGCCGCGTGCAGGTCGGCCGGGCTGACCATCCGTTCGGTGGCGCTCAGGCCCAGGTCGCTCGCGTGGGCGAGCAGCCAGGCCGCTGTGGTGCCGGCGAGGATGCCGGTGCTGGCGGCCGGCACCGCGCAGAGCGTGTGGTCGGTGAGCCACACCACATTGGCTGTGGGGCCCTCCAGCGCGTACCCGTCGGAGGAGACCCAGAGCACGTCGTCGACGCCCTCCCGGCGGGCCCAGCGGCGGGCGGCGCTGTTCACCGCGTACGACGTGGACTTGATGCCGGCCGGCAGCCAGGTGAGCCCGCTGCGGGCGGCGGCGGGCAGCCCCAGCGGCAGGGTGGCCACACTGATGCCGTCCCGCCGGGCGGCCCGGGAGACCGCTGGCACCGGGGCCAGCGTGGCGTAGATCGTGGGCGGACCGCCGGCCTCCGGGCCGCGGGTGCAGACCAACCGGAGTGCCCCCTCCACAGCCGCTGGCCAGCCTGCCCGCACCTGGTCCAGCAGGTCGATCAGCGCGGTGGTGGGGGGCAGGGGCAGCTCGACGGCGGTGGCCGCCGTGGCCAGGCGGGCCAGGTGTTCGTCGCGCAGCCACGGCTGGCCGTCGCGCAGGTGCATGGTCTCGAAGAGGCCGTCGCCGTGCAGCACGCCGAGGTCGTCACCGCGGAGCACCGGGTCGTCGGGCGGCACTGGGCCACGCCCCAGGACGGCGATCCGCGCGGTCGGGTCGGCCGGGTTCTTCTCGACGGACGACCTCACCATGACCGTCGAGCGTAGCGGTGATCGATCGCCGGGCGGGGAACAGCCTGCTGGCCGAACTATGATCGGACGGTGTCCGAATCCTCCCTCGCGGAAATGCTGCGGTCCCGTGGGCTGCGGCTGACGGCCCAGCGGCAGCTCGTCCTCCAGGCGGTGCTCGATCTGGGCCACGCCACCCCGGAGCAGGTGCACACCGCGGTCCGGGAGGTCGCCGCCGGCGTCAACATCACCACCATCTACCGCACGCTTGAGCTGCTGGAACGGCTCGGTCTGGTCACCCACACGCACCTGTCGCACGGCTCACCGACCTATCACGCCGCCGGTGAACACCAACACGTCCACCTGGTCTGCCGGGAGTGTGGCGCGATCGACGAGATCGATCCGGAGCTGCTCCGCCCCCTCGCCGACCAGTTGGCCGCGCAGCGCGGGTTCCGGGTGGACATCGGGCACGTGTCACTCTTCGGCGTCTGCGTACGCTGCGAGAACGGGGACGAAAAATGATCGACATCGCGGGCGCGGTGGCCGTCGAGAGCATCGACGAGGCCAGCCGTGACCAGCCGGATCCGGCGCACGTCGCGGCCGGGGTGCGAGGGGTGGCCGCGCACTACGGCGACCCGCTGCGCGAGCAGCGCACCCTCGACACCGCTGTGGGTCTGGTCGACCGGTCGCACCGAGGGATCATCGCGGTGCCCGGGGAAGAGCGGGCCAGTTGGCTGCACACTGTCACCTCGCAGCACCTGAACGCGCTGGCCGCCGGTGAGGGCACCGAGTTGCTGGTGCTGTCGCCGCACGGCCACGTCGAGCAGCACGCCATGGTCGCCGAGGACGGCGAGACCGCCTGGCTCGACACCGAGCCCGGCGCGACCCAGGGCCTGCTGACCTACCTGGAGAAGATGCGGTTCTTCAGCAAGGTCGAACCACGCGACGCCACGGCCGAGCGCGCGCTGTTGTCGCTGGTCGGGCCGGAGGCCGTGGAGGCGCTCGGCACGCTCGGCGTGACCGGGCTCGCCGCACCGGACGTGGTCGCGGTGCCGGGTCCGAAGTTCCCGCACGGTGCCGTGCCACCGCGGGCGAGCGCCCGGTACGACGTACGGCCGCTGCCGATCGGCGGCTGGGCCCGACGTGGCCCGCTCGGGGTGGACCTGCTGGTGCCCCGGTCGGCGATGGACCAGGTGGTGGCGGAGCTGCGCGGCGCCGGGGTGCCGGTCGCCGGGCTGTGGGCGTACGAGGCGATCCGGGTGGCAGCCCGGCAGCCCCGGGTCGGGGTGGACACCGACCACCGGACCATTCCGGCCGAGGTCGACCTGATCGCCCCGGCGGTGCACCTGGACAAGGGTTGCTACCGGGGGCAGGAGACGGTGGCGCGGGTGCACAACATGGGCCGACCGCCGCGTCGCCTCGTACTGCTGCATCTGGACGGGGTGACCACCGATCAGCCGCCGGTGGCCGGTACGCCGGTGACGCTCGACGGCCGGGCGGTCGGCTTCGTCGGCACCGCCGTGCTGCACCACGAGCTGGGCCAGGTCGCTCTCGCCGTGCTGAAGCGGAACGTCCCGGACGACGCCGCGTTGCTGATCGGTGAGACCGCGGCGGCGATCGACCCGTCCTGAGCGGGCCGTCTAGGATCGCCGGCATGACGACAGGGACGTTGATCACGGTGGCCCCGACCGGCGCTGAGTCGGCCAAGGCGGAGGTGCCGGCGCTGCCGGTGACCCTCGACGAGTTGCTGCTCACCGCCAAGGAGTGCGAGGCGCTCGGCGCCGCCGTGATCCACGTCCACATCCGCGACGACGAGGCCCGGCCGACGCTCGACCCGGTGCGGCTGGCCGACACCGTGGCGGCGCTGCGGGAGAGCACCGACCTGATCGTGCAGCTCTCCTCCGGTGGCGCGGTGACCGACCCGGAGGCGGCCCGGCTCGCCGTGCTCGACGCCCGTCCGGACATGGCCTCCTGCACCATGGGCACCGTCAACTTCGGCGACGACGTCTTCCTCAACCGTTGGGAGTTCATCGTCGACCTGCACACCCGGATGCAGGAACGCGGAATCGTGCCGGAGTACGAGATCTTCGACCTCGGTCACCTGTCCGCGTTGCAGCGGTTGCTCGCTAAGTACGGGCTGCCGGCCGGCGGGCACGTGCACGTCGACTTCGTGATGGGTGTGCCGGGCGGGATGCCGGGCACCACCGAGACCCTTGTCGCGGCCCACCGGATGCTGCGCGACCTGCCCGAGGGCACCACCTTCTCGGCCACCGGCGTCGGCCGGAGCACCATCGCGGTGCTGCTGGCCTCGCTGTCGACCGGCGGGCACCTGCGGGTCGGCATGGAGGACACCGTGACGTACGCGAAGGGACGCCCGGTGGAGTCCAACATGCAGTTGGTCGCCCGCGCTGTGGGTTTCGCCCAGCTCGCTCAGCGCCCGCCGCTGACCACCACCGAGGCCCGCGAACTGCTCGGGCTGTAAGGCCGGGTCTGTCCCGCGCCCCTGTCACCCGGGCGGTGGACCTCCTGGTCACCCCGCTGCCGGGCACCCCCGGACCGTCGGTACCGTCCAGCGCGTGACGAAGACGTACGAGGGCGGCGCGCCGCTCGCCGAGGTGGTCCGGTCCGGGTTCGTGGAGGGTGCGCACCGCGGCTCGGTGGTGGTGCTGGACGCCGCCGGTGTCGCTGTGGCGTCCGCCGGCGACGTGACCTCGCCGATCTTCCCCAGGTCGGCCAGCAAGCCGATGCAGGCGATCGGGATGCTCCGGGCCGGCCTGGCCCTTACCGACCCGGCCGACGTGGCGCTGGTCTCGGCGAGCCACGCCGGCGAGGAATTCCACCTGGCCCGGGTCGGTGCGCTGTTGGAGCGCGCCGGGTTGGACGCGTCGGCGCTGCACTGCCCGCCCGATTTGCCGGTGGGGGCCGCGGCCCGGGAGGCGGTCCTTCGGGCCGGTGGCCGCCCGAGCCGGGTGCAGATGAACTGCTCCGGTAAGCACGGCGGGATGCTGTTGACCTGTGAGGCCGCCGGTTGGTCCCGGGAGGGCTACTGGCGGCCGGAGCACCCGCTTCAGCAGCGGCTGCGGGCCGCCATCGAGGAGTTCACCGGCGAGCAGGCGGCGGCGGTGGGGGTCGACGGTTGCGGCGCCCCGGTCCTCGCGGTGTCGCTGGCCGGTCTGGCCGGGGCGTACCTGCGGCTGGTCGACGCCGAGCCCGGCTCGGTGCCGCGCACGGTGGCCGACGCGATGCGGGCGCACCCGGAGATCGTGGGTGGCACCCAGGCCGACGACACCCGTCTGATGCGCGGTGTCCCGGGACTGCTGGCCAAGGTCGGTGCCGAGGGTGTGATCGCCGTGGCGCTGCCGGGCGTCGGCGCCGTCGCACTGAAGATCGACGACGGCGCCGACCGGGCCCGGATGCCGGTGCTGGTCTCCGCGCTGCGCCGGCTCGGCGTGGACGCTCCGGTGTTGACCGAGTACGCCGAGGCGCCGCTCTTCGGTGGCGGGGTCCCGGTCGGGGCGGTTCGCCCGCTCTGGTGAGACCAGCGGCGGTGGTGGCTAGCCCAGGAAGTCGAGCAGCGCGGCGTTGACCGGCTCCGGACGCTCCAGCGGCAGTAGGTGCGCGGCGTCCGGCACGTCCGGCAGTCGTACCGCGCCGGGGACCTCGGCGGCGATCCGGTCGGCGAGCCGACTGATGTCCGGCACGTCCGCGGCGCCGGCGGTGACCAGGACGGGGATCTTCAGCTCACCGAGGCGACCGATCGCCGGTGGCGTCAGCTCTCCCACCTCGACCGCGCCGAGCGCCAGCTCCGCGGCGAGGGCACGCTGGTCCATCTCCTGCGCGAACGCGATCAGCTCGCTGTCGACGTCCTCCGGCTGGCGTCGCGGGCCGACCACCCAGAACCGCACCTCACCGGCCGCGCCGGCGACGAAGTCGTCCGGGTCGACCTCGCCGACCAGGTCGTCCCAGAGGTCGTTCGCCTCGTCGGACCACTCGTTGCCGGAGACCGCCGTGTCGAACAGCGCGAGCGCGCTCACCCGGTCGGGGTGGGCCAGCGCGGTGTCGATGGCGACCGCCCCGCCGAAGGAGCAGCCGACCAGGGCGGCCCGGGGCAGGTCGAGCGCGTCCAACAGCCCGACCACGTCGTCGTGGTGCGTGAACGGGGTCGGCGGGAGCTCCGAGTCGCCGTAGCCGCGTAGGTCGGGGACGATCACCCGGTGTCGGGCGGCCAGCGCTGCCACCTGCCCGCGCCACATCCGCCGGTCGGCGATTCCGGCGTGCAGCAGGACGACTGGCGAACCGGTGCCGGCCTCGTCGTACGCGATGCTTGCTCCATTGACTGTGATCTTGTGCACGGACGGACCGTACGGAGCGGCCGGGCGGCACGCAAACGGGATCCTGAGACCTTGCTAACTATGGTTAGCGTTTTGCTTGCAAGAGCTAGCGCTGGCGGTTAGCGTCGCTGCCATGGCCACACCCAAGGACCTTCCCGACGTCGGCGGGTTCATCCGCGATCTGCGGCGTAACGCCAAGATCTCGCTTCGGCAGCTCGCCGAGCAGGCGGGGGTCAGCAACCCGTACCTCAGCCAGATCGAGCGCGGCCTGCGCAAGCCCAGCGCCGAGGTGCTCCAGCAACTGGCGAGCGCGTTGCGGGTCTCCACGCCGGCGATGTACCTGCGCGCCGGTCTGCTCGATGACAAGGAAGGCCACGGGGTGCTCGCCGCCATCGCCGTGGACGCCGACCTGACGATGGCGCAGAAGCAGTCGCTCAGTCAGATCTACGAGACGTTCCGCCGGGAGAACACCCGGCTGGCCGAGGCCCAGGCCGGAGCCGAGGCGGCGCAGGCCGACCAGCCCGCCAGCCAGACTGCGGACCAGCCCGCCAGCCAGCCCGCGGACCAGCCCGCCAGCCAGCCCGCGGACCAGCCCGCCAGCCAGGCCGCGGACCAGCCCGCCAGCCAGGCCGCGGACCAGCCCGCCAGCCAGGCCGCGGACCTGGCAAATGTGGCAGCGACCGGCCCCACCACCGTCGGCGGCACCCCGACCGAGGCCGTGCTCGAGTCGGTCGCCGTCACCGAGGCGGGCACCGCCCCCGCCCCGGGCAGCACCAGCATCCCCCAGAAGAAGAAGGCCGCCGAGGCGGCCGAAGAGGAGACGTCATGAGCGAGCCGAAGACCAACCGCATCCCCGCCCCGATCTACGCCGCAGCCGGTGCCGGTGAGCTGGCCATCGAGCAGCTGCGCAAGCTGCCGGCCGTCGTCGGTGTCCTCAGCACCCGGGTCGTCGCCGACCTGGGTGGCCGGGCCGTGCTGACCGGCTTCGAGCTGAAGCAGAAGGCCACCGAGACGCTGCGCACCGCCAACGAGACCGCCGACCTGGCGAAGCTGCGTGAGGTGGCCGACATCGACAAGCTGCGCGCCGCCGCGACCCGCAACGCCGCCCTGGTGGTCGCGGGCGCCCAGGTCGCCCAGGAGCGCGCGTTCGCCGCGTACGGCGCGCTGGTCGCCCGGGGCGAGCGGGTCGTCGGTGCCGGCGTGCTGGAAGCCGCCGACACGGTCAACGCCGACATCGAGGCCACCGAGTCCGTGACGCCGGCCACCGCCGCCACCCCCACCGCTGCGGCCCCCGTCGCCGCGCCGACGCCGGCCGACGTGGCCGAGATCGCCGAGGCCAAGCCGGCCGCGGTCAAGAAGGTCGCCCGCGCGCCGAAGGCCGCCAAGCCGGCCGAGACCCCGTCGGCGAAGCTCCCCCGGGCCACCAAGCGGACCCGTCCGGCAGCCGAGTAGCTCGTCGGGTCGACGACCCCGGCGGCGTCCTTGTCGGACGTAGCCGGGGTCGTGGACATAAACTGGCCGACATGGCCAACGCCGCGCCGATCTTCGCCTTTGCCGTCCGTGACGTGATCGAGCTGATCCTGCTCGTCTTCGCGCTGATCGTTCAGGGCGTCGCCCTGGTGCACGCCGTCACGCAGCGCTCCGACGCCTTCCCCGCCATCGGCACGCTCCCCAAGGGCGGCTGGATCGCCATCCTGGCGGTCTGCCTCGCGCTCACCCTGCTCGGGTTCGGTCCGATCAGCCTCTTCGGACTCGTCGGCATCGCCGCCGGTCTGATCTATCTGCTCGACGTCCGGGTCGGTCTGCGCGACCTGAGTGACGGCAAAGGGTTCTGGTGAGAGGTTTTCGCTGGCCGCCCCCACCCGACAGCGGGCCCCGCACCTGGGGGCCCGGGCCGGGTGGGCCGCGTACCGGCCGGCCGGCGCTGCCGGAGCCGGAGACCGAGCTGGTCACCACCCCGCACGGCGTACGGCTGGAGCGGCTGGTCACCGGCACCGGTGATCCGGCCACCGTGTTCGCGCACGGGCTGGGCAACGGCATCGCCACCACCCGCCCGTTCGGCAGTGGGGTGAACGGCCGCAAGGTGTTCTTCCAGTTCCGCGGGCACGGCCGTTCCGAAGCCCCGGACGGGCCGTGGGACTACCTGGACCTGGCCCGGGATCTGCGGGCGATCGCCGACCTCGGCGGCGCCAGCCGGGCGTTCGGCGCGAGCCTCGGCGCGGGTGCCCTCTGCCGACTCCTCGTGGAGAGCCCGGAGCGTTTCGACAAGCTGGTCTTCTTCCTGCCGGCGGTCCTCGACGAGCCACGCGGGCCGCTCGCCCGGGAGCGCATCACCGACCTGCTGGAGGCGGTGGAGAGCGGGGACGCCTCGGCGGTCGCCGACATCGTCACGCTGGAGTTGCCCCCGGCGGTGCGCAACACCCCGGCCGGCTGGGCCTACCTACGACAACGGCTCGACCAGCTGCTCCGCGACGGTCTGGCCGACGGTCTGGCCACGTTCACCGACCAGACTCCGCTGCGCCAGATCGGTGACCTGACGGCGGTCACCGCGCCGGCGCTGGTGATCGGTTGCGCGGGCGACGACCTGCACCCGGTCGACGTCGCCGAGCGGCTCGCCGTCGCGCTGCCGCAGGCCACCCTGCACGTGTACGACCGGCCCGGCGTGCTCTGGTCGGAACGCGCCGATCTGCGGGATCGCATCTCCGGCTTCCTGAACGAGTAACCTGCCCTGTCATGGGCGTCACACAGCACGGCCGGACGCACCGGCTGGATCTTGCCGACCCGACACTGCGCGAATGGACCTGCACGGTCCTGCACTCCGATGCGGAGCAGGGCATCGTGCTCGACCGTTCGGCGTTCTACCCGGGCGGCGGTGGTCAACCACCCGACCACGGCGTGCTGCTCTGGCAGGGCGTGCAGACCCGGATCGTCGGCACCCGCAAGGGCGACGACCCCTACCTGATTCCCGCCGAGGGTGACCCGCTGCCGCCGGTCGGCACCGCTGTCGTCGGTGCGTTGGAGGACGAGCGCCGCACCCGGCTGATGCGTACCCACTCCGGGCTGCACGTGCTCTGCGGTGTGGTGTTCCGCGACTTCGGCGCGTTGGTGACCGGAAACTCGATGGAACCGGGCGAGGCCCGGATGGACTTCAACCTCCCCGAGGTGCCCCCGGACTTCAAGAGCCGCATCGAGGAGCTGGTGAACGCCGAGGTGGCCGCCGACCGCTCGGTCGCCACCCGGGTGCTGCCGCGCACCGAGGCGCTGGCCCTGCCGGACATCATCCGTACCCAGTCCAACCTCATCCCGCCGGATGAGCAGGAGGTCCGGATCGTCGACATCGTCGGGCTGGACGTGCAGGCCGACGGTGGCACCCACGTCGCCTCCACCGCCCAGATCGGCAAGGTCCAGGTGGTCAAGGTGGAGAGCAAGGGCCGCGCCAACCGCCGGGTCCGGGTCCGACTGGTCGACTAGATCGAGTCCCGAATTCGGACGTCGGTTGTCAGGTATTCCTGACAACGTCGCAGGCATGACACAACCGCTCACAGGAAAGATCGCGCTCGTCGCCGGTGCCACCCGTGGTGCCGGACGACAGATCGCCGTTCAGCTCGGCGCGGCCGGTGCCACTGTCTACGCCACCGGTCGCAGCTCCCGGGCCGGCCGCTCCGAGATGGACCGACCGGAGACCATCGAGGAGACCGCCGAGCTGGTCAGCGCGGCCGGCGGCACCGGCATCGCCGTTCAGGTCGACCACCTGGTGCCCGAGCAGGTCCGCGACCTGGTCGCCCGGATCGACGCCGAGCAGGGGCAACTCGACGTGCTGGTGAACGACATCTGGGGCGGCGACCCACTGGTCACCTGGGACAAGCCGGTCTGGGAGCAGCCGCTCGACGCCGGTTTCCGTACGCTGCGACTGGCTGTCGACACGCACATCATCACCAGCCACTTCGCGTTGCCGCTGCTGATCCGCAAGCCCGGCGGCCTGGTGGTGGAGATGGGCGACGGCACCAAGGCGTACAACGACGAGAACTACCGGCTGTCGGTCTTCTACGACCTGGCCAAGGTCTCGGTCAACCGGCTCGCCTTCAGTCAGGCGCACGAGCTGAAGCCGCACGGCTGCACGGCCGTGGCGCTCACTCCCGGCTGGATCCGCTCCGAGGCGATGCTGGAGCACTTCGGCGTGACCGAGGAGAACTGGCGCGACGGCGCCGCCACCGACCCGAACTTCCTCATCTCGGAGACCCCGGCCTTCGTCGGCCGGGCGGTGGCCGCGCTCGCCGCCGACGAGGAGAAGGCCCGCTGGAGCGGCAGATCCGTCGACGCCGGCACGCTGTCCAAGGTGTACGGCTTCACCGACCTCGACGGCAGCCAACCCGAGGGTTTCCGCTACATCACCGAGGTGGTCGACGCGGGCAAGCCGGCGGACGTCACCGGCTACCGGTAGAGCGCGGAGAGCCGGTCGGCGCTCTCCGCGAACAACCGCCGCAGCTCGGGTGGGTCGAGGACCTCCACCTCGGGGCCGAGCCCCAGCAGTTGGCGGTACGCCACCGGGACCGACTCGACGGGCAGCCGGGCCACCACCCAGCCCTGCCCGTCGGGTGGGCCGGCGGCGGCGACCAGTTCGTCGTACACGAAGGGGGCATCGACCAGGTGCCGGAGCTGGCGCAGACCGGCGGGGCTCAGCCGGACGACGACCTCGGCCCGCAGCATGGTCCGCAGGAACGACCCGGCCTGCTCGCGCCAGTGCCCGGCCAGGTCGAAGCCCTCGTCGCGGTCGAAGTGCTCGTCGCCCACCTCGACCCCGGTGACCCGGTCCACCCGGTAGGTGCGCACGTTCTCGCCGACCCGGCCGATCAGGTACCAGACCGCGCTCTTGAGGACCAGGCCGTACGGCTGGACCCGGCGGGTCACCTCCCGGTCGCCGCGTCGGTAGCGCAACTCCACCACCCGGTCTCCCCAGACCGCCCGCGCCAGGTCGGGCAGCCAGAGCGGTGGCGCTGTCTCCCGGAACCAGCCCGGCACGTCCAGGTGGAACCGCTGCCCGGCGCGGGCCGGCGCGTCGCGTAGGGCGGGTGGCAGCGCGGCGAGCACCTTCAGTTCGGCCGACGCGACAGCGTCGGCGAGTCCCATCTCGCCGGCCGGCCCGGGCAGCCCGGCGAGGAAGAGCGCCTCCGCCTCGTCCCGGGTCAGCCCGGTCAACCGGGTGCGGTACCCACCGAGCAGGCGGTAACCCCCGGCCCGCCCCCGGTCGGCGTAGACCGGCACGCCCGCCGCGGAGAGCGCCAGGACGTCCCGGTAGACGGTCCGCTCGGACACCTCCAGCTCCCGCGCCAGCTCGCTCGCGGTCATCGACCCGCGCGACTGCAACAGCAACAGCAACGAGATCAGTCGGGACGCGCGCATCCGCCCATCCTGCCCGGTGCCGCTCACCGCCCGCCGGGCGTCAGCAACCCCCTGTCGTACGCGGTGGCCACAGCGGCAGCCCGGTCGTTGACCCCGAGCTTGGCGTACAGGTGCAGCAGATGCGTCTTGACGGTGGCCTCACTGATGAACAGGCGGGCCGCCGCCTCCCGGTTGGAGGCACCCCGGGCCACCAGCGTGAGCACTTCCAGCTCCCGTTGACTGAGCGGCTCCTCGGCGGGAGCGCGCAGCCGGCCCATCAGCCGGCCGGCGACGCTCGGCGCGAGCACCGACTCGCCCCGGGCCGCGGCCCGGACCGCCCGGACCAGATCCTCCCGAGGGGTGTCCTTGAGCAGGTAGCCTGTCGCACCGGCCTCGATCGCCGGCAGCACGTCGGCGTCCGTGTCGTAGGTGGTCAGCACCAGCACCCGGGCGGCGCTGCCGGCGCGGGCCAGCCTGCCGATGGCTGTCACCCCGTCCATTCCGGGCATCCGGAGGTCCATCAGCACCACGTCCGGCCGCAGCGTCGCTACCAGGGCCAACGCCTCCGACCCGTCCGCTGCCTCGCCCACCACCTCGAAATCGCTGTCGCCGGTGAACATCCCCCGCAGGCCGTCCCGCACGACCGGGTGGTCGTCGACGATCAGCAGCCGTATCGGGGCGGTCAACAGGCACCTCCGGGTAGCGCGGGGACGGACGCCGAGATGGCGGTGCCGCCGCCCGGCTCGGACTCGACTGCCAACTCACCGCCGACCCGGGTGACCCGCTGCCGCATGGCGGTCAGCCCGTACCCGCCGCCCGGCTCGCGGGAGGCCGGCCGGTCGGTGATGTCGAAGCCGGCCCCGTCGTCGCGCACATCGAGCGTGACCACGTCCGCCATGTACGACAGGGTCAGCCCGACCCGCGACGCGGCGGCGTGCCGGGCGACATTGGACAACGCCTCCTGGGCGGCCCGGAGCAGGGTCACCTCGACCTCAGGGTGCAGCGGGCGGGGTGTGCCGGTGGTGGCCACGTCGGCTCGTACCCCGTTGAGGGCCGACCAGCGCCCGCCCAACTCCACCAGGGCATCCGGTAGCCGGGCCGTCTCCAACGGTTCCGGACGGACCGCCTGTACCGAGCGGCGGGCCTCGGTGAGGCTCTCCCGGGCCAGTGCGAGCGCGTTGTCAACGTGCCGGCGCCAGTCTGCGGACCGGTCGCGGGTCTGCTCGGCCGCCTCCAACTGGGTGATGATGCCGGTCAACCCCTGGGCCAGGGTGTCGTGGATCTCCCGTGCCATCCGTTGCCGCTCGTCCAGCACCCCGGCCTCCCGGGCCTGGGTGAGCAGTTGGGCGTGCAACCCGGCGTTCTCACTGACCGTCTCGGTGAGTTGGCGGTTGGCCTCGCCGAGTTCCGCCACCAACCGCTTGCGTTTGGCGTTCTCCTGTTCGGCGACAATCGCGAACCAGCTCGCCGAGCCGGCCACCACCAGGTTGAACAGCACCAGCACCAGCCAGAGCGGCCAGTGCGACATCACCACCGACAGACCACCGCCCTGCGACGTGGCGACGAGGGTGGCCGTGGTGACCACGCCGACGACCCGCCAGCGCCCGTGCAGCACCGGAAAGGCATGGATGTAGCCGATCCAGGCGAAGAAGCCGTACCACGGACTGGCGGCCACCAGTGCGGCGGCGAACGTGAGCAGCCCGGCGTAGTAGATCGCCATCAGCCCGCGCCGGCTCTGCCAGCCGGGGTGCACTGTGACGAACCAGGCGACCCAGCATCCGGCCGACACGGCGAGAGCGAGGGTGGGCAGCGCGCCGAGATGGTCAGGCGCCGGTGCGACGAGGGCCAGCAGGGTACCCAGGGTCAGCCCGCCGAAGGGGAAGATGCGATAGAGAGTCGCCTCGTGCTCTCGCCAACTGGTCAGACGGTCGTGCCCACCGTCGCAGGTCATCGCATCTCGCTCACTCCCAGCGGAACAATTTCGCCGCGCCGGCGCCGGCCGCCACGGCGATCGCCGCCATTATCCCCAGGTGCAGCGGCTGCGGCGGGGTGCCGGTCCAGGCGTCGAGGAGCGCCTGCACCCCCGGTGGCGTGTAGTCGCCGATCCGCGCCACAAAGTCCGGGAGCAGGAAGCGGGGCAGGTAGACCCCGCCGAAGAACATGATGACCAGGAAGAGCGGCACGGCCAGGGCCTGTGCCGCCTTCGTCGTCCGGGCCACAGCGGCGACCAGCAGGCCGAGCGCCAGCAGGGCGGCCGTGCCGAGGATGAACGCCAGCGTGAAGCCAAGCGGGTGTCGGGGGAACGGCACCCCGAACGCGAGCCGGGCGACGAGGATGAGCAGCAACGCGCTGGCCAGGATCCCGGCCAGGGCCAGCACCAGTTGGGCGGCGAGCAGAGCGGCCGGGTGCGCCGGGGTGGTCGCCAGCCGACGCAGCACGCCGCGTTCCCGGTAGGTGGCCAGCACGGCGGGCAGGATGTTCACCCCGACCATGGCGAGGGTGACCACCAGCAGCGACGGGGCGAAGTAGCTGACGAAGGTCTGCCCGTCGAAGGTCGGATCCGGCTTGCGCAGCGAGGGGACCAACCCGAGCACCACCAGGATCAGTGTGGGCAGCCCGATCGTGGTGAGAAGCGTCGGCAGGTCCCGCAGGTAGAGGCGCGCCTCGGTTCTCAGGATGTTGCGGAAGGCGTGCATGCTGGCTTCCTCTCAGTTGGCGGGCCGGTGCCCGGTCAGCTCGACGAAGGCATCGTCGAGGGTGGACTGCTCCAGCCGCAGGTCGGCGGCGACGATCTGGTGGCGGGCGAGCACCGAGGTGACGGCGTGCAGCAACTCACCGGTGCCGGTCACCACCACCTGGCTGCCGGTTCGCTGCACGGCGGACACCTCGGGCAGATCGGCGAGGAGTCGGTCGTCGATCGGAGTCGAGGGCCGGAACCGGATCCGCTGCTCCGGAGCCACCGCCGACACCAGGCCCGCCGGGCTGTCCAGGGCGACCACCCGACCCCTGTCGATCACCGCGACCCGGTCGCAGAGCCGCTCGGCCTCCTCCATGAAGTGGGTGACCAGCACGATCGTCACCCCGCTGTCGCGGACCTGTTCGATGAGGCCCCAGGTGTCCCGGCGGGCCTGCGGGTCCAGCCCGGTGGTCAGCTCGTCGAGGATCGCGATCTCCGGGTTGCCCACCAGTGCCAGCGCGATGGAGAGTCGCTGCTTCTGACCGCCGGAGAGCTTCTTGTACGCGGTGTTCCGTTTGTCGCCGAGGCCCAGCTTGTCGATCAGCTCTGCCGGGTCGGCCGGGTTGCGGTAGAACGAGGCGTACAACTCCAGTGCCTCGGCCACCCGCAACCGGTCCGGCAGTTGGCTCTCCTGGAGTTGCACACCGACCCGCTGGCGTAGCTGGGCCGCGTCCCTGCGGGGGTCGAGCCCGAGGACCGACACCCCGCCCCCGTCGGGGACACGCAGCCCGGCGACGCACTCCACTGTGGTGGTCTTGCCGGCGCCGTTCGGGCCGAGGACGCCGAAGATCTCCCCGGCCTCCACGGTGAGCGACACGTCGTCCACCGCCACCAGGTCGCCGTACCGCTTCTTCAGGTGGGTCACCTCGATGACCGGCATCGTGCCGCCTTCCGCCGCCGCTGACTTCGTACCCCTCAAGCCTTGTCGGGGCGGCCCGTCGGCGAATCGACCGGTCAGCGACGAACCCTGGCGTCCCCGGTGGATCACCGCTGTCCGCCAACCGGTTGATGTGTACGTGGTGAGGGGCTGCTAGCGCTCCGCCCGGCGGATCCGGTCACGGCTGGTTAGGCTGCTCGATCGTGGATGCCAGCAGAATCGCCAGCCCGGTGACCGGGGTCGTCGGACGCTTCCTCTCCGGGGCGGGGCTGCTCCTGCGCGGGTTGGGCCTCTACGTCCGCAGCCCGGGGCTGATGCTGCTCGGCATCGTGCCGGCGCTGATCTCCGGCGTGCTGTTCCTGGCCGCGCTCGCCACGCTGGTGTACTTCGTGGACGATCTCGCCGCGCTTGTCACCCCGTTCGCCGACGACTGGTCGAGCACCGGCCGCAGCCTGGTCCGGGTGATCGCCGGGTTGGCCTTCCTGGGGCTCGGCGGCCTGCTCGGCGTGCTCACCTTCACCGCTGTCACTCTGGTCATCGGCGACCCGTTCTACGAGAAGATCTCCGAGCAGGTCGAACAGCGGTACGGCGGCACGCCGGGCGCTGTGGAGGTGCCCTTCTGGTCATCGCTGCGCCGCAGCCTCGCCGACTCGGTACGCCTGGTGGCGCTCACGGCGTTGGTCGGCATCCCGCTCTTCGTCGCCGGCTTCATCCCGGTGGTCGGCCAGACGGTTGTCCCGGTCATCGGGGCGGCAGTGGGCGGCTGGTTCCTCGCCGTGGAGCTGGTGGGTGCACCGTTCTACCGACGGGGGATGCGGCTGCCGCAGCGCCGGACGATCCTGAAGGCCGACCGACCCACGGCGCTCGGCTTCGGCGTGGCCGTCTTCCTCTGCTTCCTGATTCCGCTCGGCGCCGTACTGATCATGCCGGCCGCCGTCGCCGGGGCCACGTTGCTGGCCCGCCGCTCGATGGGCCAGCCGATCGACGGCCCGCTGTCCGCGCCGCCTGCCGGCCAGCCCGTCGAAAGGAGCTAGCCGTGGAGATCACCCTGGTCGAGGGGGACATCACCACCCAGCGGGTGGACGCCATAGTGAATGCCGCGAACTCGTCACTGCTCGGCGGCGGCGGAGTCGACGGGGCCATCCACCGGCGCGGCGGCCCCGCCATCCTCGCGGAGTGCCGGGCGCTGCGGGCGTCCCGCTACGGCCGAGGGTTGCCGACCGGGCAGGCGGTGGCGACCACGGCCGGCGAGCTGCCGGCCCGCTGGGTGATCCACACGGTCGGGCCGGTCTGGTCGGCCGGCGAGGACCGCTCGGCGCTGTTGCGCGACTGCTACGCCAACAGCCTGCGGGTGGCCGACGAGGTGGGTGCTGGCACTGTGGCCTTTCCGTTGATCTCCGCCGGCATCTACGGCTGGCCCGTCGACGACGCTGTCGGTCAGGCGCTGGCGGTGCTGCGCTCGGCCGCGTCAGCCACCGTCACCGAGGCCCGCCTGGTGCTGTTCGGGGCGGACACCCACGCCACTGCCCGGCGCGTTCTCGACACCGTCTGAGTTTGCCAACAGCCTGTTGGTAACATGTCGACATGATGTCGATAACCCACGTGGGCGGGCGCTGATGTTCCTCGCTATTCGTGAGCTGAACTTCGCCCGGTTGCGGTTCGCTCTGATGGGCGCGGTGATCGCGCTGATCGCCGTGCTGATGGTGATGCTGTCCGGGCTGTCGGTCGGGCTGGTCCGCGACGGTGTGTCCGGGCTGCAGAACCTGCCGGTCACATCCTTCGCCTTCACGCACGACGTGCAGCGTGACTCCGCCTTCTCCCGCAGCGTCGTGGACCTGTCGGCGGTGGACGAGTGGGCTTCCCAGCCGGGCGTCGCCGACGCGGCGCCGTTCGGCAACACCCTGGTCAACACCCGTACCGATCGAGGAACAGAGATCGACCTGGCCCTGTTCGGAGTGCAGTCCGACTCGTTCCTGTCGCCAGCGGTCAGCCAGGGTGAGCGACTGGGCACCGCGGACGGCATCGTGGTGAGCCCCACCGCGCTGGACGCGGGACTGCAACTGGGCGACACGGTCACCATCGACCGGCTGGGCACGCGACTGCGGGTTGTCGGCGTCACCGAGCAGCAGGACACCTTCGGGCACGTGGACGTGGCGTACGTGCCGCTGGCGGCGTGGCAGGCCATCAAGTCCGGCAGCGCCCCCGGCGCAGCGCTGCCGCAGCGCGCCGCAACGGAGATCACGGCGGTGGCGGTGCGCGCGGCCGGCGGGAAGTCCGTCGACCTGGCCGCGGGGGACACCGCGGCGGGCACCGAGAGCCTGACCTTGAAGGAGTCCTACGGCGCCTCGCCGGGATACACCGCCGAGACGACGACACTGCAACTGATCCAGGGATTCCTGTACGCGATCTCGGCGCTGGTCGCCGGCGCGTTCTTCGCGGTGTGGGCGATCCAGCGCAAGCCCGAGGTGGCCGTCCTGCGGGCCCTGGGCGCCTCGACCGGCTGGGTGCTGCGCGACGCGCTGACGCAGGCGCTCGTGCTGTTGGCGGCGGCAGTGGCCATCGGCGTGGGGGTCGGCCTCGCGCTCGGCGCCCTCATCACCGGCAGCGGCATCCCGTTCGCGCTGAGCATGCCGAGCATCTCCGCAGCCGGGGTCGGCCTCGTCGTCCTCGGCCTGGTCGGAGCCGGCGCGGCGGTCATCCGCATCACCTCTGTCGACCCGGCCACCGCTCTGGGAGGAAACCGATGAGCAGCCGTTCCGCTCCGACCGCTTCGACCACACCCACCGACGACGCACCCGAGCAGCTCGGGTTGGTGATGCGTGCGGTGTCCCTGCGGCACGGCAACGCCGCCGAGACCGTGCAGGCGCTCGACAACGTCGATCTGACGGTGCGACCCGGTGAACTCGCCGCAGTCGTTGGTCCGTCCGGTGCGGGCAAGTCCAGCCTGCTCGCCGTCGCCGGTGGCCTGGCCCGGCCCGACCACGGCACCGTCACCGTGGCCGGTCAGGACATGACAGTGCCGAGCCGCCGCACACGCACTGAGCTGCGCCGCCAGCACGTGGGGTTCGTGTTCCAGTCGGGCAACCTGCTGCCCGCGTTGACCGCCGCCGACCAGTTGCGGCTGCCCCTGCGGCTGGGGCCGCGGTCGCAGCGGTCCGGCCGTGACCCGCTGGAGCTGCTCGCGGACGTCGGCATGGCGGACAAGGCCGACCGGCGCCCCCACCAGTTGTCGGGTGGCGAACGCCAGCGCGTCGGGATCGCCCGGGCACTGGTCACCGAGCCCAGCGTGCTGTTGGTCGACGAACCGACGGCGGCGCTGGACCGGGCACGCAGCCACGAGATCGTGCGACTGCTGGCCCACGAGGCCCGGCAGCGGTCGGTCGCGGTGGTCATGGTCACTCACGACCACGATGTGCTGCAGTACTGTGACACCGTTTACGAGATGGTCGACGGCAAGCTGGCGGCCAGCAGCTGACCACGACGGCAGGGTGCGGGCGCAGGACCAGGTAGGTCACGCCCGTCCGGAACAAGGGGAGGTGGCGTGCCGAAGATCCAGGCCGCGACCGTCGCCGAGCACCGGGCTTCCCAACGCGCGGCGCTGCTCGACGCGGCCCGCACCCTGCTGTCGGAACACCCCGAGCAGATCCCCGGCCTGGCCGAGGTCGCCCAGCACGCCGGCCTGGCCCGCTCCAGCGTCTATTCGTACTTCAAGTCTCGTGCCGACATGTTCGACGCCCTCGTCACCGAGACGTTCCCCCGCTGGTCGGCCTACGTCGAGAAGCGCATGGACGCTGCCGGCACGCCCGGGCAGAAGATTCAGGCGTACGTGGACAGCAACCTGCAACTGGTTGCCCGAGGCGACCACGCCCTGGCCCGCGCGCTCGCGTCAGCCGGCAGCAGCGAGGCACTCGCCAGCTCCAGCCGACTCATGCACGACCGCCTGGAAGCCCCGCTGCGCGCCGCGCTCACCGACCACGGCTCATCCGACCCGGTCCGGGTGGCCGAACTGGTGCAGTCGATCGTCTACGCGCTGAGCCGGATGATCGAGGGAGGGCTCGCGCTGGCCAAGGCGACCAGCCTCGCCCGCGAACTCCTCAGCCCGTACCTCGACCGCGACAGCGGCTGAGGCTCCGGCCCGCTGGTCTGGTCAGGTCAGCTCCGCCAGGCAGGACCACTCGGCTGCCACCGGGCGGTAGCCCAGTCGGGCGTTGATCGCCAGCATCGGCGCGTTCGCCTCGTCGTTCGAGGTGTACGCGACGCGTACGCCGTTCGCGGCGGCCCGGTGCAGCGCCGCCGTCTTGGCCAGCCGGGCCAGCCCTCGTCCCCGGTACGCAGGGACGCTGCCGGTGAAGTCCGACCACATCCGGTCCCCGTCCCGCTTCACCAGGCTGAACGCGGCCACCTCCCCGTCGACCTCGACGGCGGTGCTGGCCTCCTTGTCCAGGCCGAGGTTGTCCCAGACGTCGTACAGCCAGTTCTCGTAGCCAATCGAGTCGACCGGTACGTCGCCCGGCTCATCCAGCGCCGCGACCACGTCCGCCGTGTAGAGCCGGTGCGGGTCGATTTCCGCGATCGGACGCAGCCGTACGCCTGGCGCCGGGTCGGGCAGCGCGGGTGCCGGATTCAGGTCGAGCGCCGAGAAGCGCAGCTCGCGACTGGGCTCGTAGCCGTGCTGACTGGCGAACGGCAGCGCCTCCGGCTGGGCGAAGGCGCGGAGCCGGTGGACCCCCAGCGGGGCGAGGTGACCCGTGGCGGTCGTCAGCAGCGCGGTGCCGATGCCGCGCCGCCGGTGCTCGGGGTGCACGTGCAGCAGGGAGATGTCACCGAAACCCGCCGTAGAGGTCGAAGCGTTGCGTTGCGCCGTCACCCATCCGACGGTCTGGGCATCGACCTCGGCCACGAAGGCGGCCCAGTCCCTGCCCGGTACCGGCTCGGCGATCATCTTCCGGGTCGACTCGACCCCGCGCACCAGGTACGGGTAGACGGCCGCCCGCAGGGCCACCACGCCCGGTGCGTCGTCCGGCCGCGCCTCACGTATCCGCATGTCAGGCCCCTATCGGTACGGCCGCGACGGCCTCGACCTCGACGAGTTGGTGGAGACAGCTGAGCAGTGCGACAGGATCTGGCATGTCGGCGAGGCTAACCAGGATCGCCTGACCCGAGCGACGCATTAACCGCCTGGCGCGGTCAGGCGGAGGCGCGACGGATCAGCTCGGTGGGGAGCATGACCGCCTGCTCGATGCTCTCCCCGGCGGCCAGCCGGAGCAGTTGGCGGGTCATCCGGCGGCCGAGTTCCACGATCGGCTGCCGGACGGTGGTCAGCGGCGGCTCGGTGTAGGCGGCGGTCTCGATGTCGTCGAAGCCGACCACCGCCACGTCGTCGGGCACCCGCCGACCGGCCTCGCGCAGCGTCCGCAGAGCGGCGTGCGCCATCAGGTCGGAGGCGGCGAAGACGCCGTCGAGGTCGGGATGCTCGGCGAGCAGGCGGCGCATCGCCGCCGACCCGGACTCCCGGGTGAAGTCACCGATGGCGATCAGCTCGGGCAGCCCCGCGTCGGCGACAGTGCTGCGGTAACCGCTGAGCCGTTCGATCCCGGCGACCATGTCCTGTGGCCCGGCGATTGTCGCGATCCGTCGACGACCGCTGTCGATCATGTGCCGGACGGCCGCTGTCACCCCGGCCACGTGGTCGACGTCGACGTACGGGACGGGCACGTCGCCGAGCGGCCGGCCGCTGACCACCACCGGGATGCCGAGTCGGGCCAGCGTGCCGGGCAGCGGGTCGGCACCGTGCAGCGACGCGAAGAGCACGCCGTCGACGTGCCGGCCGGTGGTGTACCGCTCGACCCGGTGGTGCCCGGCCGGTGAGCCGGCGAGCATCAGCACCAGTTGCTTGTCGGCTGCCTCCAACTCCTGGCTGACGCCCCGGATGATGCCGGGAAAGACCTGGTCGTCGGAGAAGACCCGGGTGGCCGCCTCCGGCATGACCAGGGCGATCGAGTCGGTGCGCTGGGTGACCAGGCTGCGGGCCGCCAGGTTGGGGACGTACCCCAACTCGGCGACCGCCCGGGTGACCGCCTCGCGGATCGGTTCGGCGACGGTGGTGGACCCGTTGACCACACGGGAAACGGTGGCGCGGGACACCCCGGCCCGCGCTGCCACCGCTTCGAGCGTCGGCCGCTGCGCCGTCGTCATCGCGCTTTCCCCCGCTCGTCACAGCCCGTTCCGGGAGATCACCTCCTGGTACCACCGGGCGCTGGCCTTCGGTGTGCGCCGCTGGGTCAGGTAGTCGACGTGCACGATCCCGAACCGCTTGCGGTAACCCTCCGCCCACTCGAAGTTGTCCAGGAATGACCATACGAGATAACCGCGCAGGTCCACGCCCCGGGAGATCGCCTCGTGCGCCGCGCGGAGGTGCCCGTCGAGGTAGGCGATGCGATCGGCGTCGATCACCTGCGTCGGGCCGTCGGGCGAGTCGGCGCCGGGCTTGTCGGGGAACGCCGCACCGTTCTCGGTGATCAGCAGCGGCACACCGGGATAGTCGGCGGCGATCCGCTCCAGCAGCCGGGTGAGCCCGGCCGGTTCGATCATCCAACCCATGTCGGTGAGCGGCCCGGCCGGCGGCAGGAAGTGCACAGCGCCCTCGGTGCCCGGATACGCGCCGTTGCCTGCGCCGTCGGGCCGACCGGCCACGTAACTCGGGGCGTAGTAGTTGATGCCGAGCAGGTCGATCGGGGCGGCGATCACCTTCTCGTCGCCGTCGCGGATGAACGTCGGCTCGACGATCCGGGCCACGTGCTCCCGGACGTCGTCCGGGTAGCCGCCGGCCAGCAGCGGGTCGAGGAAGATCCGGTTGTGCAGGCCGTCTACCAGGCGTACCGCGGCAGCGTCGGCAGCGCTCTGCGGGTCGGCCGGGCGTACGTCGGCCGGGTTGACAGTGACGCCCACGCTGCGTGCGCCGGCCGCGCGCAACGCCCGCGCCGCCAGACCGTGCCCCAACAGCAGATGGTGTACGGCGGTGAAGGCCGCCGCCGGATCCCGCTCACCCGGAGCGTGCAGGCCGTTGGCGTAACCCAGGTAGGCCGAGCACCACGGCTCGTTGAGCGTGGTCCACACGTCGATCCGGTCGCCGAGGCGGGCGTACACCGCCGTGGCGTAGGTGGCGAAGTGCTCGGCGGTGTCCCGGTTGGTCCAGCCACCCCGGTCGCCGAGGGCCTGCGGCAGATCCCAGTGGTAGAGGGTGACGATCGGGTCGATTCCCCGATCGAGCAGTGTGTCGGTGAGCCGGTCGTAGAAGTCCAGCCCACGGGGGTTGGCCGGGCCGGTGCCGTCGGGCTGGATCCGCGGCCAGGCGACGGAGAACCGGTACGCCCGCAGACCCAGCTCGGCCATCAGCGCCACGTCGTCGGCGTACCGGTGGTAGTGGTCGCAGGCGACGTCGCCGGTGTGGCCCTGGTACACCTTGCCGGGCGTACGGCTGAAGGTGTCCCAGATGGACGGTCCGCGACCGTCGTCGCGGGCCGCACCCTCGATCTGGTACGCGGCGGTGGCCGCCCCCCAGAGGAAGTGTTCGGGAAACCGGATCTCGTTGCTGGACCGGTTGGTTGGCTCGCTCCGCTCGTTCACGCCTTGACCGCACCTTCCATGATTCCGCCGATGATCTGCCGGCCGAACAACACGAAGACCAGTAGCAGGGGCAGCGTCGCGATGGCCGTTCCGGTGAACACCTGCGACATGTCCTGGTAGTACCCGTCCGACAGCGCTCGTAGGGACAGCTGCACCGTCGGATTCGCCGGATCGTTCAGTACAGCGTACGGCCAGAGGAAGTCGTTCCAGGTGGTCATGAAGGTGAGCAGGCCGAGGACGGCGGCGGCCGGGCGCAGCGCGGGCAGCACGACGTGCCACCAGATCCGGGCGGTGCCACAACCGTCCATCCGGGCGGCCTCGATCAGCTCGTCAGTGACCGCCTGGCCGGCGTACTGCCGCATCATGAACACTCCGAACCCGGTGACCAGCACCGGGACGATGACTGCGGGCAGCCGGTCGTTCCACTGCAGCTTGGTCATGAGCAGGTAGAGCGGGATCACGCCGAGCTGGGTCGGCACCATCATGGTCGCGATGATCACCAGCAGCATCGCGTTGCGGCCACGGAACCTGAGCTTGGCGAAGGCGAACCCGGCCAGGCTGGAGAAGAACACCACGGACACGGTGACAGTGGTGGCCACGATCGCCGAGTTGATCAGACCGGTCAGGAAGTACGCGTCGGGGTTGTCGAACAGCCGGGCGATGTTGGCGCCCAGGTTGCCGCCGGGCGTGACCGGGGGTGGCAGTTGGCCCATCGCGTCGTTGCTGCGGCTGGCGACGACGAACATCCACCAGATCGGAAAGACCGACAGGCCGGCGGCGACGACCAGGGCGAGGTAGGTGAGCGGGCTGGCCCGCCAGAGTCGGCTCATCGTGCCGCTCCCTTCTGCGGTCGGTCCCCGCCGAGGCGGCGCAGGAGCAGCACGTTGACGGCCGCGACGATCGCGATGAGCGCGAAGAGCAGCCAGGCCACCGCCGAGCCGTACCCGAAGTTGTAGTGCGGGGCGAAGGCGTTCTCGAACATGTACATGGTCAGCGTCTGCGACTCGCGCAGCGGTCCGCCGCGGATCGGGTTGGTGCCGGAGTTGAACATCCGGGGCTCGGTGAAGAGTTGCAGGCCGCCGATGGTGGCGATGATGGTGCAGAAGATGATCGTCGGCTTGAGCAGCGGCACGGTGACCGACCAGAACTGCCGGGCCCGGCCGGCGCCGTCGATCGCCGCGGCCTCGTACAGGTCGCGGGGGATGGCCTGCATCGCGGCCAGCAGGATCAGCGCGTTGTAGCCGGTCCACCGCCAGTCGACCATCGCGGAGATGGCCACCCAGGAGGCGAACCGGTTGGACTTCCAGCCGATGGCGTCCACCCCGACCAGGTCGAGCATCCAGTTGATCATCCCGAACTCGCGGCCGAAGAGCACCCCGAAGACGATCGCCACCGCGGCCGTGGAGGTCACGTTGGGGACGAGCACCGCCATCCGCCAGCCGGTGCGGGCGCGCAGGCCCCGGTTGAGGAGGTTGGCCAGCCAGAGCGCGGCGAGCAACTGCGGCACCGTGGAGATCACGAAGATGCCCAGCGTGTTCACCAGCGCGTGCCAGAAGTCCGCGTCGGCCAGCAGCCGGGTGTAGTTCTCCGCCCCGACGAAGGGGTGGTCGGCTCCGAGCAGGTCCCAGTCGTGCAGCGAGACCCAGAAGGTGTACGCCAGCGGGTACGCCCCGAAGATGCCGAAGATCAGGAAGAACGGGGCGACGTAGAGGTACGGCGAGTACCGGGTGTCGAGCCGGCTGAGCCGGCCTGGCGAACGCTGGGGCGCCGGTGCCACCGGCGGGCGGGCGTCGAGCTGGACGGTCATGCCCGGGAACTCCTTTCCGCACTGCGGGCGGAACTCCGGTCGTCGGAGCCCGCCCGCCCGCACGCTGGTTGGGCTACTTGGCGGCGGCCTTCTTCGCGTTGGTCACCGCGTCGGTCCAGCCCTGCGTGGGGCTGCGCTGACCCAGCTCCACGGTCCGTACGGCGTTCTCCACCTCGGTCCGTACGGCCTGGTTCTTCGGGCCCATGTAGACCGGCTTCAGGCTTCTCGCGCCGGTGCCGAAGATGGCGCCGACCGGTGCCCCCGAGAAGTACGCGTTGGTCGCGCCGGTGATCGCCGGGTCGTCGAGCGCCTGCGGCGAGGAGGGCAGCGGACCCTTGGCCTTGAACGCCCCGATCTGCCCCTTGGCGCTGGTCAGGAACTTGGCCAGCTTGATCGCCTCGGCCTGGTGCTTGCTCTGCTTGGGCACGGCGAGGTGCGACCCACCCCAGTTGCCGCCGTTGCCGGGCACCCGGGCGATGTCCCACTTGCCCTGGGCGCCAGTGCCGGCGTTGGCCTCGATGACGCCGGTCATCCAGGCGGGGCAGGCGATGGTGGCGAACTTCGACTGCTTGAAGGCGGAGACCCACTCCTCCGACCAGGAGCCGTACTTGCCGGAGAGGCCCGAGTCAACGATGTCCGTTGTGGTGTCCCACGCCTGCCGCACGGCCGGGTTGCTGTCCACGACCAGTTTCTCGCTGGTGTCGTAGTAGCTGTAGCCGGAGGTGTTGCCGGCGGTCTGCAACAGGATGGTGTTGAAGGTGTTCGTCGCTCCGTCGAGGAAGGACGCGCCGGTCTTCGCGGCGACGAACTTCTCGCCGGTGGCGATGTAGTCCGGCCAGGTGGGCCAGAGTTTCGAGACCGCCTCCCGCTCGGTGGGCAGGCCGGCCTTCTGGAAGAGGTCCTTGCGGTAGCACATGGCGATGCCGCCGACGTCGGTGCCGAGGCCGATGAGCTGCTTGCCGTCGGAGGTCAGACCGGCGTTCCACTTCCACTCGAGGAAGTTGCCCTTGAGGTCGGCGGCGCCGTGGTCCAGCAGGTTGACGAAGTTGCCGGGATTGGCCTTGTACTCGACAAGCAGGCCCTCCTCGATGGCCACCACGTCGCCGGCGCCCCGGCCGGCGGCGAGCCACTGGGTGAGCTTCGGCGAGTACTCGTCGAGGTTGGTGCCGGTACCGCGCTCGACGACCTTCACGCCGGGGTTCGCGGTCATGTACTCCTGGTAGAGCTGCTCGTAGCCGAACTGGCCGAATACGTCGACGGTCAGGGTGACCGGTCCGTCGCCCGGCTCGTCACCGCCGCCGCAGCCAGCGGTGACGAGCAGGGCGGTGGCGGCGACGAGGGCCACTGCGGCGAGGCGGCGGCGCGGGATGACAGCCATTGGTTATCGACCTCTCTCAAGGCGGGCGGGGTGATGGCAGATGGCTAAGAGAGCGCTCTCACGACACTGTGGTGGGTCACCAACGCACTGTCAAGAGAGCGCTCTCTCAGCGTTGCGTTCCCGTGATGAACGCTCGCCGGGGCGGCGTCGCCCGGTAGACGGGGATGCCCCAACATCGACGAGGGCGCCACCCCCGCCGGGGTGACGCCCTCGTTCGTTGTCGGTCGGTCAGCCGGTGCGCAGACCGTCCAACAGGGTGCGGTCACCGGCGACGTCCAGCGTCTCGAAGCTCACCCGACCCCAGAGCGCCAGCAGCAGGTCGCTCGCGGTGCCGCTGACCTGGGCGCGGGCGTGGTGATCGTCGTGGTCGAAGATGGTCGCGGTGTCGAGCAGCGCCACCCCCTCGCCGCGCAACCGCAGATACCACTCCTGGGCCGCATCGGTAGCGCAGAGCTGCACGACCCCGTGCCAGGTACCCGGAACCTGCCGCCGGCCCGCCGGGAGCCAGGTGTCCAGCACCTCGCTCACCCCGTCGGCCGCGAGCTTCGCCTCCACCGGATCGCCAGCCGCGATGGCGAGCTGGGCGTCCCAGCGGTGCACAGCCGTCTCGTGCGCCATCCGACGCGGCCAGAAGCCGGCCTTCTTCGGCTGCGGAGCCCAGTTCCAGGCCGGTGCCTCGGGATCGAGCCCGTCGAAGACGGTCATCACCCGGTCGTAACCCTGCTGCCACAACTGGAGCGCGTTCACGCCCGAGTCAGCCTCGATCTTCTCCCGCCGAGGCGGTTGGCCGGTCTGGCCGGAACCGGCGAACGACGAAACCCAGTGGTAGAGGCCGGCCATGTGCAGTGTGAGGTCGTTGACCGTCCAGCCCGGACAGGACAGCACCGGTGTCTCCGGCGGCGCCTCGGCCACCGCTGCCGCGAAAGCCGGACCCTCCGTCCGGAGCGCCCCGATCCAGAAATCCTTGCTGCCCTGCAGTCTGCTCATCGCCATCCTCCCGGGGGTGCCGGGCGACCAGTGGGTGCCACGGCTACTTGTCAGCCTAAGGTGAAGGGCGTGCCAGACGCCTCCGCCCAGCCGACAACCGACGCCGATCGTGCCATCCCCGGTCCACTCGCCGGCTACACCACCCTCCGAACGGGTGGGCCGGCCGAGCGGATCGTGGCCGCCGGCAGTGCCGACGAGCTCGTCCACGCGGTACGCGCCGCGGCGGAGCCGGTCCTGATCCTGGCCGGGGGCAGCAACGTGGTGATCGGCGACGCCGGCTTCCCCGGCACCGTCGTGCTGGTGCGCTCCCGTGGCATGCGGGTCATCGCCGAGGACGCCACCTCGGTCACCGTACGGGTCGACGCCGGCGAGCCCTGGGACGACCTGGTCGCCGCCACTGTCGCCAACGGCTGGGCCGGGCTCGAATGCCTGTCCGGCATCCCCGGCTCGACCGGTGCCACCCCGATCCAGAACGTCGGCGCGTACGGCCAGGAGGTCGCCGAGACGATCACCGGCGTCGAGGTGTACGACCGGGTTGAGGGCACCCGCCAGGTCATCCCCGCAGCCGAATGCGGCTTCGCCTACCGGGGCAGCATCTTCAAGTACATGGACCGCTGGGTGGTGCTCTCGGTCGACTTCCGACTCGCCAGGTCCCCGCTCTCCGGGCCGGTGCGCTACGCGGAACTGGCCCGAGCCCTCGGTGTCGAGGTGGGCGAGCAGGTGCCGCTGGCCGACGCCCGAGCGGTGGTGCTGCGGCTGCGGGCGGGCAAAGGGATGGTGCTCGACGCCACCGACCCGGACACTCGCTCGGTCGGCTCCTTCTTCACCAACCCGGTGCTCGACCGCGCGACGTACGAACAGCTCCTGGAACGCTCCGCCGAGCTGGGCGACCCGCCCGCCTGGCCCGGAGCGGACGGCCTGGTCAAGGTGAGCGCCGCCTGGCTGATCGACAAGGCCGGCTTCGCCAAGGGCCACCCCGGCGAGGGTGGAGTGGCCATCTCCAGCAAGCACACACTGGCCCTTACCAACCGCAGCGGCACCGCCCACACCAGCGACCTGCTCACCCTGGCCCGCACCATCAGCGATCAGGTCCACGCCCGCTTCGGCGTAACCCTGCACCCCGAACCAGTCCTCATCAACTGCACCCTCTAACCCCACCCCACCCCACCCCACCCCTGCCCCATCCCTGCCCCCGCGATCTTGCAGTTTCTGCGGGGACATAACGGCCACAACAGGGGCGAATCAACGACCGAAAGTGCAAGATCGGCGTGGTGGGCATGGTGGGCATGGTGGGCATGGTGGGCGTGGGGCCTGTGGGGTGGGGTGGGTTAGGGGAGGGGCCAGGGGAGGGTTAGTTCGCCCTGGCGCCAGCGGGTGGGGTTGCCGAGGATGGGCCAGCCCGTTTCGCGGAGGCGGGTCACCGCGTGCAGCCAGCGTTGGCGGGGGCCGAAGGTGGCGTACGGGGCGGCGGCCTGCCAGGCGTCGTCCAGGGCGCGGATCAGCCCGTGCACCGGCTCACCGGGAACGTTGCGGTGGATCAGTGCCTTGGGTAGTCGCTCGGCCAGTTCGGCGGGGCTGCCCAGCGTGGTGAGCTTCGCGGCCAGGGTCAGCGTCTGCGGGCCGTCGGCGTCGATCAGCAGCCAACTGGCGAGCCGCCCCAACTCGTCACACGTGCCCTCGACGAGCACTCCGCCGGGGGCGAGCGCGGCGATCATCGTCTGCCAGGCTTCGGCCACCTCGCTCTCGTCGTACTGTCGCAGCACGTTGAACGCGCGGACCAGCACCGGCCGGAGCCCGGCCAACTCGAACCCACCCCTGGCGAACGTCAGCCCGGGTGGGTCGGCGGCCGGCGCTGCGGCGGCCACCCGGGCGGCGTCGATCTCCAACCCGACCAGCCGTACGTCCGGACGGACCCCGGCGGCCAGTCGAGCGCGCAACTCCACAGCGGTCACCGGGGTGGCGCCGTAGCCGAGGTCGACGACCAGCGGGTCGTCCGCCGCCAACAGCCGGTCGGCGCAGGTGGCGACGATCCAGTTGTCCACCCGACGGAGCCGGTTCGGGTTCGTCGTGCCGCGCGTGACCACGCCGAACGGCCGCCGCCGCGCCGCGGGGCTCATGTCGACCTCAAGGTCAATCTCCGTTCGCGACTGCGGGCTCGCAAACCCGGCTCACTTCTCGCGCAGCACTGCTAGGGCCTGTTTCATAAGAACTGGCCGGCCTCCGGCGGGCCCGGACGACGACCGGCGGCGTTGCGGTTTGGTCCGGATACGACACCGGTATCCGGACCAAACCGCGCCTTGCCGGGTCGCCGCCCGGACTCCGCCTCGGCTCGACCGCCCTCATAAAACAGGCCCTAGACCCGGTGCACCTTGTGCTGGGCGGCCTGTGCCCGGGGCCGGACCACCAGCCGGTCGATGTTGACGTGCTCGGGACGGGTGGCGCACCAGGCGATGCAGTCGGCGACGTCCTCGGCGACCAGTGGCCCCGGCACCCCTGCGTAGACGGCGGCTGCCCGTTCCGCGTCGCCCTCGAAGCGGACGAGCCCGAACTCGTCGGTCTTCACCATGCCCGGGTCGATCTCGATGACTCGCAGCGGCCGGCCACACAGCTCCAGGCGGAGCGTGCCGGCGATGGCGGTCTGCGCGTGCTTCGCGGCGGTGTAGCCGCCCCCACCCTCGTACACGGTCAGGCCGGCAGTGGAGGAGACCACCACGATGGTGCCGGAGCCGGAGGCTTCCAGCGCCGGCAGCAGCGCCTGGGTGACCCGCAGGGTGCCGAGTACGTTCACGTCGTACATCCACTGCCAGTCGGCGACCGAGCCGGACTCCACCGGGTCCAGCCCGCGCGCTCCGCCGGCGTTGTTGACCAGGAGCGTGACCGGCCCGGGTGCCTGGGCGGCGGCCTCGGCGAGCCGGGCCACCGACTCGTCCGAGGTGATGTCGCAGGTGACGGCGGTGGCCTGCCCGCCGGCGGCGGTGATCTCGGCGACCAGGTCGGTGAGCCGTTCGGCGCGGCGGGCGGCGGCGAGCACGTGGAACCCCTCGGCGGCGAGCCGGCGGGCGGTGGCCGCGCCGATCCCGCTGGACGCTCCGGTGACGATGGCGACTGAGGTCATCAGGCCATTGTCACAGCGGGCGTCCGACCCGCCCCGAGCGGGCGTACGGCGGCCATTGGCGGGCGTTCGGTGATGAGGTCCGTCACGCCGGGGGGCCGCGCCGGGGAATTTCCGACGCCCGATGGGGAAGATGACATCCGGCGTACAGGTTGACCGAGAAGCGCCGGTCGTGCGAGACGGCATCAACCGTGAAGAAGGAGCGGATGTGGCGGATATGCACACCGGTGTCGGGCGTCAGCGAGGTGCCCAGCCGTGGCCCCGGCCGCGCCGCATCGCCACCCTGTCGGTACACACCTCCCCCCTGCACCAGCCCGGCACGGGTGATGCCGGCGGAATGAACGTCTACATCCTCGAAGTGGCTCGGCGTCTCGCCGAGGCCAACGTGGAGGTGGAGATCTTCACCCGGGCCACCGCCGGTGACCTTCCCCCGGTGGTCGAGATGGCGCCCGGAGTGCAGGTTCGGCACATCACCTCCGGCCCCCTGGAGGGCCTCACCAAGGAGGAGCTGCCCGGTCAGCTCTGCGCCTTCACCGCGGGGGTGCTGCGCGCCGAGGCGTCCCGTCCGCCCGGCCACTACGACCTGATCCACTCCCACTACTGGCTCTCCGGCCAGGTCGGCTGGCTGGCCAAGGAGCGCTGGGGGGTGCCGCTGGTGCACACCGCGCACACCCTGGCGAAGGTCAAGAACGCCCAGCTCGCGGCCGGTGACCGGCCGGAGCCCAAGGCCCGGGTCATCGGCGAGGAACAGGTGGTCGCCGAGGCGGACCGGTTGGTCGCCAACACCCGGTTCGAGGCCAGCGACCTACTCGACCGGTACGACGCCGATCCGACCCGGGTGTCCGTCGTGCAGCCGGGTGTCGACCTGGCCCGGTTCCGGCCCGCGCCGGGCGACAGGTCCGCGGCGGCTCGCCAGACCCGTCGCCGGCTGGGACTTCCAGTCGACGGGTACGTGGTTGCCTTCGTCGGTCGGATCCAGCCGCTCAAGGCCCCCGACGTGCTGATCCGCGCGATCGCCGCGTTGCGTGAGCGCGATCCGGCGTTGGCCGATCAGGTGACGGTGGTGATCTGCGGCGGGCCCAGCGGCAGTGGGCTGGATCGGCCGACCGCCCTGATCGAGTTGGCCGCCAAGCTCGGGGTCAGCGACGGGGTGCGGTTCCTGCCGCCGCTCACCGGGGACGACCTTCCGGCCCTGTTCCGGGCGGCGGACCTGGTCGCGGTGCCGTCGCACAACGAATCGTTCGGGCTGGTCGCCCTGGAGGCGCAGGCCTGCGGTACGCCGGTGCTGGCCGCCGCCGTCGGAGGGCTGGTCACCGCCGTCCGGGACCAGGTCAGTGGGGTGCTGATCGACGGTCACGACCCGGTCGACTGGGCCCGTGCGATGGCTGACCTGCTGCCGAACCGGGCGCTGCGCTCGGTGCTGGCCCGAGGCGCCGAGCAGCACGCCCGGCACTTCTCCTGGGACCGTACGGTCGCCGGTCTGCTCGGGGTCTACGGCGAGGCGATCGCCGGGCACCGTGCCCGGCTCGCGGCCGACCTGGCGGGTGGCCCGGCGCTCTCCTGTTCCTGGTGACCCGGGGGCAGCCCGTCGTCACCCGGTGCGCGAGCCGGGTCGGTCGTAGAGTGGGTCCGGTGAGCCCGAAGAGCGATCTTGCGACCCTGATCGAGTCGGTCTGTGCCGAGCGGGACCTGGCCTGGGAGTCGACCGGCCCCGGCTCGTACGCGGTGACGCTGCCGGGCACCCACAAGCTCAAGACGATCTGCAACCTGATCGTCGGCGAGCACGCGCTGCGGATCGAAGCGTTCGTGATGCGTCAGCCGGACGAGCGCCGCGAGGAGCTGTGGGCCTGGCTGTTGCAGCGCAACGCCCGGATGTACGGGGTCTCCTTCTCCACCGACGCGGTCGGCGACGTGTACCTGACCGGTCGGGTCAACCCGGCCGGCGTGGACGCCGACGAGTTGGATCGACTGTTCGGCGCGGTGCTCACGTACGCCGACGAGTCGTTCGACACGATGCTGGAGATCGGCTTCGGCAGTTCGATCCGGCGGGAGTACGAGTGGCGGGTGAAGCGGGGCGAGTCGACAGCCAACCTGGCCGCCTTCGCCCACCTCTTCGAGCCCTCCGGCGCCGGCCCCGACCCGACCTGATCCCGGGCCCGCGCGCCGGCAAGCGGTGCCCGCGCCCGCGCCGCCCCCGCGCCCGCCCCCGCCGGAAGATCGTGCTCGAACCAGGAAGTAGTGGTGTCGCCGACGCGGCGATGCCACTCGATCCTGGATCCAGCACGACCATGGCGAGTTGACTGTGGTTCGGAGTGCTCCTGACGGGTATGCCGCACCGCGCGGTGCGGCAAGGGACCCCCGCGCGCCGATGACGGAGTGCCAAGGAGCGGAGCGTCCCATGGCTCAGCGGAACAGCTCAGGTCGCGGCGCGACTGCGACCAGGACCAAGCGACAGGCCGGCAACCAGACGCCGGGAACCCCCGGAGTCTCCGAGTCGGAGATTTCCCGGATGCGGGTGGACGACATCCGCGGGCAGTTGCGCAAACGCGGGGTCTCCGGGATCTCCGCACTGCGCAAGCCGGAGCTGGTGAAACAGTTGGTGCGCTCGATGCGGGCCGGCGCGGGTCGGAGCAGCACCGGCCCGTCGGGCCGGGCCGCCGGCACCAGGGCGTCGGCGGGTCGTGCCGCCGCCACCAAGAAGTCGGCGGCCAGGCCGGCGTCGAGCCGCGCGAAGGCCGCGCCGGCGAACAAGAGCGCGCCCGCGAAGCGGGCCGCCGCAACGAAGGCGACCGCCGGGCGGAAGTCGACGGCGGCGGCGAAGAGGGCGCCGGCGAAGAAGGCGACCGCCGCGAAGAGGACCACAGCGGCGACGTCGACGGCCGCCCGCAAGACCACGGCCGCGAGCAGGACCACCGCCGCCCGGAAGACCACCGCCGCCCGGAAGACCGCGGCGGCGCGGAAGACCACGGCGACGGCGCGTAAGACGGCGACGGCGCGTACGGCACCCGCGCGGAAGGCGCCGGCGAAGAAGGCACCGGCGCGGCCGGCGGCGAAGCGCGCGACACCGGCCAGGAGTGCGGCGGCGAAGCGCGCGACACCGGCGAAGAGCACGGCGGCGAAGCGTACGACGGCGAAGCGCACAGCACCGGCGAAGAGCACGGCGGCGAAGCGCACGTTGACGCCGTCGACCGGTGGCGCGATGGCGGCCGGCGGGATCCGGACCGGACGGGGTACAGGGCGGTCGGTCCGCAGTTCGCAGGTGATCTCGTCGATCAGTGACCGACCGGAGCGGCCGGGACGGAGTTTGATCACGGCGAACCACGAGGTGATCCAGCGGTGGGCCCGGGAACGCGGGGCCAGGCCGGCGACCATCGCCGGCACCGAGCGGGATGGCCGGGCGGGTGTGTTGACCTTCAACATTCCCGGATACCGGGAAAGCAGCCGGATTCGCGAGATCACCTGGGATGAGTGGTTCTACACGTTTGACCTGCGGCGGCTGAACCTGATTTATCAGGAGCAGTTGCGGAACGGCCGCCAGAGCAGCTTCTTCCGGACCGAGTCACCCGATCGGGAAGACGGTTGAGGTGTTTGCGGGAATGGCCGACGGGTACCCGGCTGTTGCCAACGGACGAGGCCGGAGCAGCGGATACTCGCCAGTTGTGACCGGCGAGACAGCCGTTCTGGGTTGAATCCAGAATCCGGGCGAACTAGCTTTATTGCACCGCGCCACGTTTGGAAACGTTCGGGGGAGCGGCGGATCGATCAGATCCGCGCACCAGACGAGGCGCGAGGGGACGGGTGGAATAACCGTTGGGGGACGGTTCCCACCTGTTTGGACCGGCGGCGTGAGCGGGCGATGCTTACGGGGGTGAGTGTTGCCCGCCGCCGCCGGCCCCGCCGGCGAGCGCCCACCACGACCTCAGGGACGTGGTGGGCGCTTTGCGTCGGTTAGCCGACCGGTACGCGGTCTGCGGGGGTCGTCGGCTCCGGGTCGGCGACCCGGCGCAGGGCGGCGACGTGCCGCTCCCGGGGTGGCCCGGCGAGCAGGTGTCCGAGCGCGGCCAGCAGACCCAGCCCGCCCACGATCAACCAGTGCCGGTCGCCCAGGTGCTGGAGGCTCACCCCGCCGAGGGTGGGCGCGACGAACGCCGCGGCTGGGAACGTCAGGTAGAAGACCGACTGGTAGCGCGCTCGTAGCTGCGGTGGAGCCAGGTCCGCGTTGATCTGCGCGTTGGGTGGGGCGGCGAGCATCGAGCCGACCGTCCAGATCACAGCGGCACCCAGGTAGATGGCGAGTTCGTCGGCGATGGCGAGCGCCCCGAACCCGAGCGCGAGCAGCGCCGTGGAGGCGGACAGCACCACGTGCTTGCGGTGCCTGTCGATCAGCCGGGGCACGAACAACTGCCCGACCACGATCAGCGCGCCGCCGAGCGCCACCACCAGCCCGTACGCCGATGGTCCGAGGCCGTCCGCGCGCATTGCCAGCGGCATGATGGTCGACGTCTGCATGGTGAGTACGGCGAGCACGAAGGTGAGCCCGACGAAGACCAGGAAGGTGCGGTCGGTGAGCGCCGTGTGCAGTCCGGGCCGACGGGCCCGGATGGATTTCGGTGCCGCGACTGTGACGGGCGGTGGGCCTGCCGCTGGTCGGGTCAGCCGCAGGGTTTCGGGCACCTTCCAGGCGATCACGGCGGCGGCGGTCAGTGTGGCGCCCGCGTCGACAAGGAACAGCGCGGTGAAGCTGGCCTCGGCCAGGACCCCGGCGAGCAGCGAGGCGACAGCCATGCCGAGGTTGAACGCCCAGAACTGAAGGTTGAACGCCCGCGAGCGGCGTTCGGCGGGCACCACGTCGACGATCGCCGCCACGAACGCCGGGCTGGGCATCGAGTGGACCACGCCGATCAGCGCGGAGAGCATCGCGATCAGCAGCAGGGGGCGGGTGAAGGCGAGCGCCACCATCAGGCCGACAGTGGCCAGGTGTGCGGCGAGCAGGGTCGCCCGGCGTCCCCACCGGTCGGCGAGCACCCCGCCGAGGAGCACTCCGGCCGCTCCGCCGGCCCCGTACGCGCCGACCACGGTGCCGGCCAGCCCTTCGCTCGCGCCGCGTACGTCGGTGAGGTAGAGCGAGAGGAACAGCATGGCGAACGCGCCGGCCCGGTTGATCAGCAGGCCGGCCCAGAGGTACCAGAAGGTGGCGGGTAGTCCGCCTGCGGTGTCGTGCCACCAGCGCCGCAGGGCGTGCACCCGGCCTCCCGACAGTTCAGGTTGTTAACTGTTTCCACTGCACAGTAGGAACTCCGGCACCGCCGCGCTACTCATTACGCCTCGGCGGGCTGTGGCGCACGGGACGCGGTGGTCGGTGCGAGTGCCTCACCGGAGCGGCGCAGCGCGGTCGCGCGCCGTTCCCGGGCCGGCCCGGACACCAGGTGGGCCACGGCGGTCAGGAGGCCGAGCGCGGCGCAGCCGTACCAGAGGGTGTCGTTACCGGCGTGCTCACGCACCAGGCCACCGAGGATCGGCGCGCTGGCCCCGGCGATCTGCCACGAGAGGGAGAACACGCCCTGATACCGACCGCGCAGTTCGGCCGGGGACAGTTCGGCGATCAGCGTGGAGTTGGAGGGCGAGTTCAGCATCTCGCCGACCGTCCAGATCAGCACCGTCAGCCCGTAGAACCACGGGGTGCCGGCGAACGCGGTCAGCCCGAATCCCACGCCCATCACCACGGATGCCAGCGCGAGCACGTGTGAGCGGCTCCGGCCCCGGATCAGTCGGGGCACGAAGAGCTGTCCGACCACGATGAGGATGCCGTTGAGCGCGATCACCGAGCCGTACGTGGCGGGGCTCAGGCCGTCGTCGCCCATCGCGATCGGCAGCATCGAGATGTGCTGGAGGAACACCAGCGCGGCGAACAGGTTGAGTGCCACGAAGCCGAGGTAGACCCGGTCGGTGAGGATCGTGCGCAGCGCGCCACGTGGAGCCGCCGCTGCCGTGACGTCGGCGGCCGGGCCGGCCTGTCGGGTCTCCGGCACCTTGCTGAAGATGATCAGCGCGGTGATCAGCATGGTGGCCGCGTCGACCACGAACAGCAGCAGGTAGTCGGCCTGGGCGGCGAGGCCGGCGAGGACGGCGGCGCAGGCGAAGCCGAGGTTGATCGCCCAGTAGTTGAGCGAGAAGGCGCGAAGCCGGTCCTTCGCCGGCACCACGTCGATCATCATCGCCCCGAACGCGGGCCGGGCCGCCTCGGCGAACATGCCGAGCAGCAGCGCGCCCAGCGCCACCGCCCAGAGATCCCGGGCCAGCCCGAGCCCGAGCATCATGACCGCCGCGCCCACGTGGGCGGTGAGCAGTGTCGGCCGGCGGCCCCACCGGTCGGCCAGAGTGCCGCCGGCGGTCGTGCCGAACGCCCCGCCAACGCCCCAGAGGCCGATCACCAGGCCGGCCTGCGAGGCCGAGAAGCCACGTTCCTGAGTCAGGTAGATGGCGAGGAAGACGAGGACGAACGAGCCGAGTCGGTTGATCAGAGTGCCGGACCACAGGTACCAGAAGGTGGTCGGTAGGCCGCCGGTGGTGTCCCGGAACCAACTCCGCATCGTCCGCATATGGCGCCCCGCTTGCAAGTAATGACCGATGTGACTGGCGTGCCTTACAACCCTAGTGGCGGCCGGATCCGCTGGTCATCAGCTTTTTCACGTGGTGGTCGTCACGACGGCTGCCCGCGTGTCCGCCGGGCGGTTGAGGCAGGATGATCCGCATGACTGCGAGCGAAGGGCCCACCGTCGGGACGCTGGTCCTGCTGCGACACGGTGAGAGCGACTGGAATGCCAAGAACCTCTTCACCGGCTGGGTGGACGTCGACCTGACCGAGAAGGGCGAGGGCGAGGCGCGGCGCGGCGGCGAGTTGATGCGCGAGCACAGCCTGCTGCCGGACGTCGTGCACACCAGCGTGATGCGCCGTGCGATCCGCACCGCCGAGCTGGCGCTCAACGCCGCCGACCGGCACTGGATCGCCGTGCGCCGGTCGTGGCGGCTCAATGAGCGCCACTACGGCGCCCTGCAGGGCAAGGACAAGAAGCAGACCCTCGACGAGTACGGCGAGGAGCAGTTCATGCTCTGGCGCCGGTCGTACGACACGCCACCGCCGCCCATCGACGACAACGACGAGTGGTCGCAGGTGGGTGACCCGCGCTACGCGCTGCTGCCGACCGAGCTGATGCCGCGCACCGAGTGCCTCAAGGACGTCGTCGACCGGATGCTGCCCTACTGGTACGACTCGATCGTGCCGGACATCCTGGCCGGCCGGACGGTGCTGGTGGCCGCGCACGGCAACTCGCTGCGCGCCCTCGTCAAGCACCTCGACCAGATCTCCGACGAGGCGATCGCCAAGCTGAACATCCCGACGGGCATCCCGCTGCGCTACGACCTCGACCCGCAGCTGCGCCCGCTCACCCTGGGCGGCACCTACCTCGACCCGACCGCTGCGAAGGCAGCCGCCGCGGCGGTGGCCAACCAGGGGCGCTGAGCCACCAGAAGAGGGGGCCCCTCGTCATCGCGGGAAGCGATGGCGAGGGGCCCTTTCCCTGCCGGTCAGTTGCCGCTGGGCGCGCTCTCCCCGGTGATCAGGTAGATCACGTGCTCGCCGGCGTTTACCGCGTGGTCGGCGAAGCGCTCGTAGAAGCGGCCCAGCAGGGTGGCGTCGATGGCCGTCTCCACCCCGTACGGCCAGTCGTCACCGAGCAGCACGGCGAACAGGTTCTTGTGCAGCTCGTCCATGGCGTCGTCGTCGCGGTCCAGTTCGCCGGCGAGGTCGGCGTCGGGCTTCGCCAGCACCGAACCGATCTTCACGGCCATCCGGTCGGCGATCTCGGACATCTCGGTGAAGACCGTCCGCAGCTCGGCCGGGACGGCGGGGGAGGGGTGCCGGCGCAGCGCTGTCTTCGCCACGTGCTCGGCGAGGTCGCCCATCCGCTCCAGATCGGCTGCCACGTGCAGCGCGGTGATCATCGCCCGGAGGTCGGAGGCGACCGGCGCCTGTCGGGCGAGCAGGTCACAGACCCGCTCCTCGACGTGCCGGTAGAGGTCGTCGATCTCGGCGTCCCGCTCGATGACCGTCTCGGCGGCCTGCCGGTCGGCGGTGAGCAGGGCCCGGGTGGCCTGGCGCATGGCGGCGCGGACGCCCTCCGCCATGTCCACCAGCAGTTGGCTGACGATCTGGAGGTCGGCCCGGAACTCGTCGCGCATCATCACGTCCTGTGGTCGGTCGCCGCCGACGGGTGCCGGCGCAGGGGGTTGAGCAGGTGCGACGCCAACGGTAGGGCGCGTGGACGGATCCCGGATGAACCACGGTGAACGACGCCAGACGTGGGGGTGAACACTTCCGTAAGTGAGGGTAGTTCGTCCCGTTCTGTGTGGTAGCCAGGTTAACAATGACCCTACGATCGCCGGGTGGAGTGGGCGGTGGCGGTCGTGGTGGCCCTGGCGTTGGTGGCCGGGATGGCCGCCGGTCTGCTGCTGCCCCGGTTCCTGCCGAGGCGGAACGGTCACTCCACGTCGACGGGGAGCGTCAGCTTCCGCTGGAGCAGGGGGAGGCCCGCGATAGCCGACGAGCAGCAGGCCGGGCTCGGCCGCCGGACGATCGACTCACTCCGGGCCGGTGTCGTGGTTCTGGACAACGACGACGTCCCCGTGCTGATCAACCCGGCCGCCCGCGCGATGGGGCTGCTGCGCACCGGCAGCACCCCCGGCTCAATCGCCGCGCACCCGCTGATCCGTACCCTTGCCGGCCAGGTACGACGCACCGGCGTGCGACGCGAGATCGAGCTGGACCTGCCCCGAGGTCGCGACAGCGCGGGGGAGAACCCGCTCGGCGTGCACCTGCGGGCGATGGGTCTCGGCAACGGCTTCATCGCGGTCGAGGCGGTCGACGTGACCGAGTCGCACCGGCTGACCCGGGTACGACGCGACTTCGTGGCCAACGTGAGTCACGAGTTGAAGACCCCGATCGGGGCCCTGCAACTGCTCGCCGAGGCCTTGCTGGACGCCACCGAGCCGGCCGACGCCGCTGCGCCCGACCTCTCCGAGGACCTGGTGGCCGCCCGCCGGTTCGCGGAACGGATCCAGCACGAATCGACCCGGCTGGGTCGGCTGGTGCAGGAGTTGCTGGAGCTGACCCGGTTGCAGGGGGCTGAGCCACAGCCGCCACCGGAGCCGGTCGCCCTGGACTGGGTGATCGCCGAGGTGGTCGACCGGACCCGCACCACTGCCTCCGCCCGCGGTGTCACAGTGACAGTGGAAGGGGCGCGTGGGCTCACCGCGTACGGCAGCGACTCCCAGCTCGCCACTGCTGTGGCGAACCTGGTGGAGAACGCGATCAACTATTCGGGCGAGGACACCACGGTGCGGGTGACCCTCAGCGGCGACGACGAGCACGTCGAGGTCGCCGTCGCCGACCAGGGCATCGGTATCGCCCCCACCGACGTGGACCGGGTCTTCGAGCGGTTCTACCGGGCCGACCAGGCCCGCTCGCGTGCCACCGGCGGCACCGGGCTCGGCCTGGCGATCGTGAAACACATTGCGAGCAACCATGGCGGACGGGTCGAGGTGTCGAGCACTCTTGGTGGTGGATCGACGTTCACCCTCCGGCTGCCCGCCAGTCCACCGGACGACCTCCTGGCGACACTGCCGCCGGTTGGGATCGAGTCCGGTCCGACTGGGCTACGGCAGGTCTGACAGCAGATGGAAAGGAAATCCCCGTTGAGCCGCGTTCTGGTGGTCGAGGACGAGGAGTCGTTCTCCGACGCCTTGTCGTACATGCTCCGTAAGGAGGGCTTTGAGGTTTCGGTCGCCGCGACCGGCACCGACGCCCTCACCGAGTTCGACCGGACCGGCGCCGACATCGTGCTGCTCGACCTGATGTTGCCGGAGATGTCAGGGACCGAGGTCTGCCGGCAGTTGCGGCAGCGCTCCGCCGTTCCGATCATCATGGTCACCGCCCGCGACAGCGAGATCGACAAGGTGGTCGGGCTGGAGATCGGCGCCGACGACTACGTCACGAAGCCGTACTCGCCGCGGGAACTGGTCGCCCGGATCCGGGCGGTGCTGCGCCGGCAGAGCCCGGAGGTGGCCGAGGCGGGTGCGCCGACGCTGGCCGCCGGGCCGGTGCGGATGGACATCGAGCGGCACGTGGTGACAGTCGACGGCGGGGCCGTGCAGCTGCCGCTGAAGGAATTCGAGCTGCTGGAGCTGCTGCTGCGCAACGCGGGCCGGGTGCTGACCCGTGGCCAGCTCATCGACCGGGTCTGGGGCGCCGACTACGTCGGTGACACCAAGACGCTTGACGTGCACGTCAAGCGGCTGCGCTCCAAGATCGAGCCGGAGCCGTCGGCGCCGCGCTTCATCGTCACAGTGCGGGGTCTGGGCTACAAGTTCGAGCCGTGATCGGCGTACCCGAAGGGGGTCTGCGCTCGGCGCAGGCCCCCTTTCGGGCTGTCCGCCCTTGCTCAGGCGAGCACGTTCAGAGAGCTGAACCACCTGCCCGCCGGGGGAAGCGAGTTCGTTGGTGCGGTCCTTTGGAGCTGATGCCGTAAGCGAGTCATCCAGCGACGTCGTAGCGCCGATGCCGTAAACGAGTCAGCTCCAAAGGAGTTCCACCCGAGGCCCCCGGCTCTTTGTCTGCGGCCGTTGCAGCGCTGCTTTCTCGCCGCCGATCGCTAGACCTCGTCTGCGGGGTGCGGGGCGATCATGCCCTGCTTCGTCCTGGTCGCGCACAGCTCGGCCAGCCGCTCGTAGGCGGCAGCGCCGATCAGCGCGGTCAGCTCCGGCCCGTACGACAGGTACATCGGCTCGGTGCCGACGTGGGCGTCCGTCGAGGAGGTGCACCACCAGTCCAGGTCGTGCCCGCCGGCTCCCCAACCCCGCCGGTCGAACTCGGACAGGGTGGAGACCAGCACCTTGCTGTTGTCCGGCCGCTTGACCCAGTCCTGATCGCGGCGGATCGGCAGCTGCCAACAGACGTCCGGCTTGTATTCCAACGGGTGCACCCCGTCGCGCAGCGCTTGGGCGTGCAGGGCGCAACCGCCACCGCCGGCGAAGTCGGCGTCGTTGAGGAACACGCACGGACCGTCGGGGCCCTGGGTGGCGGTGCGGCGGGCCGGGTTCTTGCCGTCGATGGTGTCCTCGTCGGTCCAGTTCTTGAACCCGCGCCGGAAATGCTGCCAGGTCGACGGGCTGAGCCGCTTGACGGCGTTGCGGACCCGCTTCTCGTCGTCCGAGTCGGTGAAGAACGCCCCGTGCGAGCAGCAACCGTCGGCGGCCCGGCCGGCGATGATGCCGTGGCAGCCCTTGCCGAAGATGCAGGTCCAGCGGGAGAGCAGCCAGGTCAGGTCGGCCCGGATCAGGTGCGTCTCGTCGGCCGGGTCGGTGAACTCGATCCACTCCCGAGGGAAGTCCAGGGGCACCTCGCGACTGCGCGGGTCACCCGGGTCGTCCACCAGCACACGGAGCTCCATCGTCACTCGGCCCAGCGTACGCGCGGTGACGTCCGCAGGCCGGTGAGCCGCGCAAACGTGTTGCGCCTAGGGTCTTCAGCATGCGACTGGGTGTCCTCGACGTCGGATCCAACACGGTGCATCTCCTTGTGGTGGACGCGCACCACGGCGCGCACCCGTGGCCGGCGCACTCCGAGAAGGTGGTGCTCCGGCTGGCCGAGCAGATCGGCCCCGACGGCGCGCTGACCGAGGCGGGGGCGGACGGCCTGGTCAAGGCGGTGGGCATGGCCAAGGCGGCGGCCACCGGGTTGGCGGCCGACGACCTGATCGCTTTCGCCACGTCCGCGGTGCGCGATGCCACAAACGCGGCCGAGGTGCTGGCCCGGGTCCGGGACGAGACCGGCGTACGCCTTGCGGTGCTCTCCGGGGCGGACGAGGCGCGGATGACGTTCCTGGCCGTACGGCGGTGGTTCGGCTGGTCGGCGGGCCGGCTGCTGGTGCTGGACATCGGTGGCGGCTCGTTGGAGATCGCCGCCGGCATCGACGAGGACCCGGACGTGGCGGTCTCCCTGCCACTCGGAGCCGGTCGACTGACCCGCGAGCGGCTGGGGGTCGATCCGGCCAGTGCGGCCCCGCCGTCGGCGGAGGCCGTCGACAAGCTCCGGGAGTACGTGGACGGCCGGCTGGACAAGGTCGTCGACCAGATGACCGAGGTGGGCTGGGGTCGGGCGGTGGCCACCTCGAAGACGTTCCGGACCCTGGCCCGACTGGCCGGGGCGGCCCCGTCCGGTTCCGGGCTGTGGGTGCGACGCAGCCTGACCCGGGCCGGCTTGCGGCAGGTCATCAGTTTCATCCGGCACATCCCACCGGCGCAGTTGATGGAGCTGGAGGGGGTCAGCGCGGGTCGGGCCCACCAGTTGCTGGCCGGTGCGGTGGTCGCCGAGGCGGTGATGCGCCGCCTGGATCTGGACTCGCTGGACATCTGCCCTTGGGCGCTGCGGGAGGGTGTCATCCTCCGCCGACTCGATCAGCTGGAGCCGATCTGATCAGGTGGCCGTTTCCGGTCGGTTTGCCGGCGCTCGTCACGATGCCCCCGGCGCTGCCGGGCTACGCTGACTGATGTGACTTCCCGCGTGCCAGTGCTCCTGTCCAGCTCGTCGGTCTTTCCCGAGCCGACCGCGGCGGCGTTCCAACTGGCCGCGGCGCTCGGCTACGACGGCGTCGAGGTGATGGTCTGGACCGACGTGGTCAGCCAGGACGCGGGCGCGCTGCGCGGCCTCTCCACGCACTACGACGTGCCGGTGCTCTCGGTGCACGCGCCCTGCCTGCTGGTCACCCAGCGGGTGTGGAGCCCGGACCCGTGGGAGCGCCTGCGCAAGGCCGCCGAGCTGGCCGAGACGCTGGGCGCGCCGACCGTCGTGGTGCACCCACCGTTCACCTGGCAGCGCGACTACGCCCGCAACTTCGCCGAGGGTCTGGCCACCGTCGCGGACCGGTTCAGCGGGCTGCGCTTCGCTGTGGAGAACATGTACCCGGTGCGGATGGCGGGCCGGCAGTTCGTCCCGTACGTGCCCGGCTGGGACCCGACCGACGCCGGCTACCCGTCGTACACCCTTGATCTGTCGCACTGCGCGGCCTCGCACAGCGACCCCCTGGAGATGGCCGACCGGATGGGCGCCGGGCTGGCGCACGTGCACCTCGGCGACGGCACCGGCGAGGGCCGCGACGAGCACCTGGTGCCCGGGCGCGGCACCCAGCCCTGCGGGGAGCTGCTCTCCTCGCTGGCCGGCAGGGGTTTCACCGGGGCGGTGGCGGTGGAGGTCGCCACCCGGGGCGCGAAGAGCCGCGCGGTGCGCGAGGCGGACCTGCGCGCCGCGCTGGAGTTCGCCCGCCAGCACCTGCCCACGTCCTCACCTGTCGACGCCTGACCCGTCCGCCCGAGATCGGGCGGTGGCGGTGTCAGCTGACCGGTGAGAGGGAATCGGCGGCGGAGGTCGGCTGCTGGGCGACGGTCACCTGCTCGCCGACCGCCGCCCGCTTACGGGCCCGGTGCGCGGCGACGTGCGAGCGGGTGGCGCAGCGCTCCGAGCAGAACCGCCGGCAGCAGTTGGACGACGTGTCCAGGTAGACGTTGCCGCACCGCTCGTCGGCGCAGACCCCGAACCGGGCGCTGCCGTACTCGCAGAGCCAGACCGACAGCCCCCAGACCGCGCCGGCCAGGTATTCGGCGCTGACCGAGGCACCCCGACTGGTCACGTGCATGTGCCAGTCGCTGGAGTCGTGCCCGGAGATGCGCGGCTGCACCGGGAACGCCTCGAGCAGCGTGTTCAGCTCGGTGACCGCCTGGGCGTCCCGCCCCGAGGTGCCGTACTCGAAGACGTCGCGCAACCGTTTCTGCGCCCGGCGGAAAATCGCCACGTCCCGGTCCGCGACCTCGTCGCGCATCCAGGCGTTCTCGTCGGGGAAGAGGGCCCGCAGGTCGTCGAGGTCGTCCAGGCGGGCGTTGACCAGGTCAACGCCGGTCCGGGCGTACGCGTCGAAGTTCACACCCCAACGGTAGACGACTCAGCGGGTGCGCGGCGCGTCGATGTAGTGCGGCAGGAACCGCGCGTAGCCGTCGGTGATCAGACTCGCGCTCTCCCGCACACCCACGCCGGCCGATTCGCCGTCGACGATCCAGCTGCCCAGCACCATCCGGTTGCCAGCGAACTGCGGCAACGCCCGGAACTCCTGGTAGCACCAGCCCTCGTCGCCGTAGATCCCCGGGTTGGTGATCTCCTCATCGGCGGTGACGATGCGTACCGACCCACCCTCGCGGCCCAGCAGTGGCTTGGCGACGTACTCCGGCATGCCGCGCGGCGAGTCGAGGTACGCCGGGAGCAGGTACTCGTGGCCCGGGTACAGCTCCCAGAGGACCGCGAGCAGCGCCTTGTTGGAGAGCAGCAGTTTCCAGGCCGGCTCGATCCAGGTGGTCGGGGTGCCCGGGGCCAGGGCCGCCGGCCCGTACGGCTCGGCCAGCATCCACTCCCACGGGTAGAGCTTGAAGCAGGTGGTCACCGGGTTGTCGTCCGCGTCGACGAAACGCCGGCCGTCCCAGCCGATCTCCTGGATGGGCTGGAGCTCGACGCTCAGGCCGGCCTGCCGGGCGGTCTCGGCGAGGTAGCCGGCGGTCATGTGGTCCTCGCCGGACTCCTCCTCGTTCGACCAGAGCACGTGCACCCGGGGGTCGTGCAGCCCGGCCCCGATCTTGGCCCAGGCGCCGACCAGCCGCTCGTGCAGGCTGTTCCACTGGTCCAGCTCCGGCCGGGTCTGCTCCAGCCAGTACCACTGGATGATGCTCGCCTCGACCAACGCGGTGGGGGTGTCCGCGTTGTACTCCAACATCTTCGGAGGCCAGGTGCCGTCGTACGCGAGGTCGAAGCGCCCGTACAGGGTCGGCGGCGTCTCCCGCAGCGACCGGGCCACCGCCTCGGCCGCCCACTCCGGGATGCCGAACTCGGCGTACCGGCGCTGCGCCACCACGTGTTCGGCGGCGGCCACCGACATCCGGTGTAGCTCCTCGGTGGCCTCCTCCAGCCGCAGCACCTCGTCCAGGTCGAAGGCGTACGCGGCGGTCTCGTCCCAGTACGACATGATCCCGCCGTCGGGCAGCTCGGTGTCGACGTAGACCAGCCCCTGCGACCGGATGGTGGCGTCCCAGTCGGGGCGGGGCGTGACCGTCTCGCGGCGCATGTCAGCCGCCGCAGGCGGCGAGGTGGGTGCCGAATCCGCCGCGTTCGGGCAGGGCCGCAGTGGTCGGCTCCGGGGCGGTGCGACCGGCCGTCGGGTCGGTGACCCGCATCGCCAGCGCGACCGTGTCGCCGCCGCCGACCGGCCCGAGGGCGCAGTCGTCGTCATCGTCGTCGTCCGAGGTCATGTTGCAGCCGGAAAGGGCGAGCGCGAGAGCGGTGAGCGCGCCGAGCTGCACGGAGGCCGATCGGAGTCGGCGGCGGGGGCGTTGGTCCACGGCATCGTTGTAGCCGATCGACGCCACCGCCGCCGCCCCGCCCCCATGCCGAGGTGGCCCGGCCGCCCCTCGGCGAGGCCCCTGGCAGGGGCGTTACGCTCGGCTCATGCTCCGTTCCGTCATCCTCGCCGCCTCCCGGTCATCCCAGGTCGAGCGGCTCGTCGCGACTGCCCCGTACACCCGGGACGTCGTCCGCCGGTTCGTCGCCGGCGCTGCCACAGACGACGCGTTGCGCGCGACCCGCGGGCTCGTCGACGACGGCCTCGCGGTCACCCTCGACCACCTCGGTGAGGACACCGTCCGCCCCGAGCAGGCCACCGCCACCCGGGACGAATATCTGAAACTGCTGAGGATGCTCGGTGCCGCGGGGCTCACCCCGGCCGCCGAGGTGAGCGTGAAGCTCTCCGCCCTCGGCCAGATGTTCGACGAGCAGTTGGCGTACGACAACGCGCGGGCGATCTGCGCGGCGGCCGACGCGGCGGGCACAACTGTCACGCTGGACATGGAGGACCACACCACCACCGACTCGACGTTGGAGGTGCTGAGCCGGCTGCGCAAGGACTTCCCGTCGACCGGCGCGGTGCTCCAGGCGTACCTGCGGCGGACCGAGTCGGACTGCCGGGAGCTCTCCTCGGCCGGGTCGCGGGTGCGGCTGTGCAAGGGCGCCTACAAGGAGCCGGAGTCGGTGGCGTACCAGTCGGCCCGTGAGGTGGACAAGTCGTACGTGCGCTGCATGAACATCCTGATGTCCGGCGACGGTTACCCGATGCTGGCCACCCACGACCCGCGGATGATCGCCATCGGTGAGGACCGGGCCCGGTGGTTCGACAGGGGGCCGGAGCGCTTCGAGTTCCAGATGCTCTACGGCATCCGCCCCGAGGAGCAGGCCCGGTTGGCCGGCGACGGCTACACGGTGCGCACCTACGTCCCGTACGGCGACGAGTGGTACGGCTACCTGATGCGCCGGCTCGCCGAGCGCCCCGCCAACCTGGTCTTCTTCGGCCGTGCCCTGATCTCCAAGAAGTAGTTCCTCCGGTTCGGCCGACGGGCCGACGGTGGCCCCTCGGGTCACCGTCGGCCCGTTTCCGGTATCCGGCTTGCCAACGTTGGCTAAGTGACTTAGCTTTAGAGCTATGACAACTAGCCAGGTGCGGCGGGACGGCGGACACATCGCGTACGAGGCGCAGGGCGAAGGGCCGTTGGTGGTCCTCGCGCACGGCATGGGCGAGAACAGGGCGAGCTTCCGGCACCTCGTGCCGCTGCTGGTGGCAGCCGGCCACCGGGTCGCCTCGGTCGACGTCCGGGGGCACGGCGAATCCAGCGCCGGCTGGCACACGTACGCCCCGGCGGAGGTCGGCGCGGACCTGCTGGCCGTGGTCCGCGACCTCGACGCCGGTCCGGCGGTGCTGGTCGGCAGCTCGTCCGCCGCGGCGGCCGTGGTCTTCGCCGCCACCGACGCGCCCGAGCTGGTCACCGGCATCGTGCAGATCGGCGCGTTCGTCGGTCAGCCGAAGCTCAACCCGCTGCTGCGGATGGCGATGTGGTCAGTGCTGCACAGCCCTCGACTGTTCGGGATGTTCCACAACACCCTGTTCCCGGTGCACCGGCCCGCCGACGACGCCGCGTACCGCCGCGCGATGGTGGCCAACCTGCGCGAGCCCGGCCGGATGGCCGCGACACGCGGCGTGATCGCACCGGCCGAGCCGCACTGGACCGCCCGCGCCCCGCAGGTGCGGCAACCGGTGCTGGTGCTGATGGGATCCAAGGACCCGGACTTCCCCGACCCGGGAGCCGAGGCGCGGGCCGCCCGGCGGCTCTTCGGCACCGCCGAAGCTCGGATGATCGAGGAGTCCGGCCACTACCCGCACGCCGACCGGCCGCAACGCACCGCCGAGGAGCTGCTCGGCTTTCTGGCGGTGTGCGCCGGTGCCTAGGGTCGGCCTCAACCAGCAGACAGTCGTACGGGAGGCGGCCCGGCTGGCCGACGAGGTCGGCTTCCAACAGCTCACCCTCGCCGCGCTCGCCAGCCGGCTCGGGGTGGCGCTGCCCAGCCTCTACAAGCACGTACGGGGGGCGGACGCGTTGGCCCAGAAGCTGGCCGCCCTGGCCACCGCCGAGCTGGCCACCGAGATGACCACCGCCGCCGTCGGCCGCTCCGGTGGCGACGCGCTCCGGGCCATGGCGGAGGCCTACCGGAACTACGCCCTGCGGCACCCCGGCCGCTACCCGGCGACGCAGCGGGTGCCCGACCCGGCCGACCCGGAACACGTCGAGGCCGGCGAACGCGCGGTCGGTGCCATCTTCGCCGTGCTGCGCGGGTACGGGCTCACCGGCGACGACGCGGTGGACGCCACCCGTGCGCTGCGCAGCGCCCTGCACGGCTTCGTGACCCTGGAGGCCGCAGGCGGCTTCGGTCTGCCCCGTGACGTCGACCGCTCGTACCACCAGTTGGTAGCGAGCATGGACATCTCGTTCCGCTCCTGGCCGCGCACCGGCGGGTGAGCGAGCGGCAGTCCCGATCGGCCCGGGGCGGCCTCGCCGCATCCAGGTAGTGGTCGTACCCTTCGGCGGGTGACTGACGAGGTGCAGCAGCCAGCACCGCGGCGGCTCTGGCCGCTGTGGACGGTGCTCGTGGTGGTTGTCCTGCTGCTGGGCTGCGGCCTGCCGGCGGCGCTCGTCGTCGGAGTGATCCGGGAGACAGGCGCGCGCCCCACAGTCAGTCGGGTCGGTGCGTCGGCGGCCGACGACCCGGCCACCGCAGTGGCCCGCGGGTTGTCCGACCGGATCACCGCCCAGCTCCACAGGCAGTCCGCGGCACTCCTCGGCGGCGACCGCGCCGGGTTCCTCGCCATCGCCGATCCCGTCGCCCACAACGACCTGCGCAGACGCTTCGCCGCACTACGCGAACTCAAGGTGACCGGCTGGCGGGCCGAGCCGAGTGGCCTGCCCGTGCCGATCATCGGCAAGCCCGGCGAGTGGCGGCTGCTGGTGCGCTTCCAGTACTGCTTCGTCACGCCGAACTGCCGGCCCAGCCCGGTGCTGATCGGCACCCGCTGGCGGGAGAACGGTGACCAGCCCCGGATGGTCGCCATGGAGGAATCCAAGTCAGTGGAGACCGGCACCCGACCGTGGGAGATCAGCGAGCTGGCGGTCGCCGTCGGCGCGCGGACCATGGTCGCCACCACCCCGGCGCTGCGCGGCAAACTGCCCGGCCTGCTCGCGCAGGCGGAAGCCGCGGCCAAGGTCGCCGACGGGTACGCGGTGACCGGATCACCGCCGGACCGGTACCGGATCTTCTACGCCGGGCGCACCGAGTGGCAGCGCTGGTACGGCGGGGAGCGCCCGGAATGGACCGGCGGTTACGCGGTCACAGTGGGCGGCGGTCACCACGAGGTGGTGCTCAACGCCGAAGGGCTCACCAACAGCGGCACCGACGACCTGCTGCGGCACGAGCTGACCCACGCGGCGTCGCTGCCGGAACGCGGCTACCCGGGCAAGCTCACCTGGTGGTTGGTCGAGGGCCTGGCCGAGTTCGCCGGTGCCGGCGACCAGGCGGTCGACAGGTACGAGGGGATCGCCGACGTCCGCAAGATGGTCCGGGGCGGCTGGGACGGCAAGTTGGAGGGCGTCAACCCCGCCGACGACGCCCCCGCCGAACGGGTCGCCGCCAGCTACGGCATCGGCTACCTGGCAGTTCGGCACCTCGTCGACAGGTACGGGCCGCTGCGGCTGCTCACCTTCTTCAAGACGGTGGTGCACGACGGCCGAACCATCGACGCGGCCTCCGAGAAGGCGTTCGGTGAGCAGTGGTCGACGTTGCACGACGAGTGCGTGGCGTACGTCCGCGCCGCCGCCGGCTGACGCAGCTCGGAGGCGGTGCGGCGGTGCGCCGTACCATCGATGGGTGCGCCGTCCTCAGTCGTCACGGCCCGCCAGCACCATGCGGCCCCGCCTGCTCACCGCCCTGACCGCCGTCGTCGTCCTCACCGCCACCACCGCCGCGTCCTGCGGCGACGAAGGCCCCGATCTCGCGCTGGCGTCGGCCGCCCGCAACCCGGTCACCGAGGTGATCGATGCGCCCGCGACGGTGACCGCCCGCGCCGCCGCCACCCTCACCGCTCCCGCCGACGGCACAGTGGCCAGCCTGCGTGTCCAGCCTGGACAGCGGGTCAAGCGCGGTCAGGTGTTGGCGGTTGTCGACTCGCCGAGCGCGCAGCAGCGTCTCCGTCAGGCCAAGGAGGCGCTGTCCGCCGCGAAGCGCGCCGGCCGGGGCGTCGGATCAGGCAGCCTGACCAGCAGCCGGCGTGGCACCGACAAGGCGGCCAGTGAGGCGTTCGACGCGGCGCGGAAAGCCGCCGAGAAGATCGCCGATCCGCAGTTGCGGAACGCGCTGCTGACCCAGGTGACGTCCGCTCAACAGCAATACAGCGCCGCCGCGCGCAGCGCCGACCAGGCGGTTCGCGCGGTGCAGCGGGGGATCAACGGGTTGAGTTCCGCCGTCGGCGCACTGTCCGCGGCGCAGCGGCTCCAGGCCCAGCAGGCGTACGACCTGGCGAAGGCGACAGTCGACGCGCTGACCCTGCGTGCCCCGATCGCCGGGGTGGTGCAGCCCGGCGGCACCCGGGCCGGCGGTGGCGCGAATGCCGGTCTGGTCGGGCTGTTGGAGCAGGCCGGTGGGGCGGGCCTCGACCCGTCCGTGCTGGCCCCCAGCCAGGGCGGTCCGCCGGCCGGGGTGGACGACGCGGTAGTGGTTGGCGGGCTGGTCACCGCCGGCACACCGGTGCTGACAGTGGTGGACACCGGGCAGCTCGGACTGCTCGCCGAGGTGGACGAGACCGACGTACTCCTCGTCAAGGCCGGTGTGACAGCCACTGTCGAGTTGGACGCCGTCACCGGTGCCAGCTACGACGCCACCGTCCGCTCGGTCGACGTGCTGCCCACCAACTCCGCGCAGGGCGGGGTCACCTACCGGGTCCGCCTGGCGCTGGGCGCCGGGAAGCTGGCCGAGGACGAGCCTGCTCCGACGCCCCGCCCCGGCATGAACGCGATAGTGCACCTGCGGGTACGCGAGGCCGCCGACGCGGTGACCGTCCCCGCGTCGGCGGTGTTCTCCGCCGACGGCCGGGACGCGGTCTGGGTGGTCCGGGACGGCAAGGCGGGCCGGGCCTCGGTGACAGTGGGCGTCCAGGGGTCCGACCTGGTGCAGATCCTCAACGGCGTGCAACCCGGCGACCGGATCGTGGTGCGCGGCGCCGACCAGGTCCGCGACGGCCAGGAAGTCCAGTGACCGAACCCGCCGTCGCAGACCGGTCGGCAGGGGAGCGCGTACCGGCCATCGAGGCGGTGGACGTGTCCCGGACGTACCAGCTCGACGGGGTGTCGGTGGCGGCGCTGCGCGGGGTGTCGCTCACTGTGCAGCCGGGGGACTACGTGGCCCTGGTCGGGCCGTCCGGCTCGGGCAAGTCCACCCTCATGCACCTCCTCGGTGGGCTGGACCGGCCCACCGGTGGCCGCCTGGTGATCGGCGGGCGGGACGTCAACGCCCTCGCCCCACCGGAGATGGCGACCCTGCGCAACGAGACCATCGGCTTCGTCTTCCAGGCGTTCCACCTGCTGCCGCGTACCTCGGCGGTGGAGAACGTGGCACTGCCCCTTGTCTACCGGGGAGTGTCGGCGCGGCAGCGGCGGGAGCGGGCGGCGGCGATGTTGGGCCGGGTCGGCCTCGGGCACCGGCTGGACCACCGGCCCAACCAGATGTCCGGCGGTGAGCAGCAGCGGGTGGCGATCGCCCGCGCCCTGGTCACCGAGCCGACGGTGCTGCTTGCCGACGAACCCACCGGCAACCTGGACAGCGTCACCGGCGCCGCCGTGCTGGAGCTGTTGGAACAACTGAACGCGGAGTCCGGGGTGGCGCTGGTGATGGTCACCCACGACCAGGAGGTGGCGGCCCGCGCCCACCGTCGGATCACCATGCGCGACGGGGTGGTCGTGGCCGACAGCGCCGACCCGTCCTCCGCCCATGATCGACCGCCGTCCGTTGATCACGGTCGACCTGCGACACTGGTCTCCGCTCCCAGCGCGGAGCCCCGGTCCGCGTCCGGAAGCGGTCCGGGGCACCCGTCCGGTGGCTCCGGTGGCGCCGCCGGAGCCACCGGGCGCCTTCCGCACGACGGGGGTACGGCGTGAGGGTCGCCGAGGCGTGGCGGGTGGCGCTGGACGCCCTGCGGGCCAACCGGCTGCGCAGCGCGCTGACAATGCTCGGGGTGATCATCGGGGTGGCCTCGGTGGTGCTGCTGGTGGCCATCGGCACCGGCACCAAGCAGAAGGTCGAGCAACAGGTCGAGGGCCTCGGCTCCAACCTGCTGCTTGTCGTGCCCGGCCGGATCGAGGTGGGCAACGCGCCTGTCGTCTCGCCGCTGACCCTCAAGGACGTGGACGCCGTCACCCGGGTGGTCGGCGACCCCGATCGGGTGGCGGTCACCGTCGCCTCCGGGGCGACAGCGCGGGCCGGTGCCCGTTCCGACTTCACCACCGTGCAGGGCGTCCTGGAGACGACCCCGGCGGTGTTCACCCGCTCGCTGGCGCGGGGACGCTACCTCACCGGCACCGACGTGGACACCAGCCGACGGGTGGCGGTGCTCGGTGACTCGGTCGCCCGTGCGCTCTTCCCCGACCGGGACCCGCTCGGCCAGCAGGTGGCGCTGGCCGGGGTGCGGTTCCGGGTGATCGGTGTCTTCGCGCCGCTGGGGCAGAGCCTCGGCGTCGACCGGGACGACGAGGTGCACGTGCCGGTGACCGCCGCGCAGCGACTCTGGGGCACCCAGCGGGTCGACGGCATCGCGGTGAAGGCACCGGACCGGGAGCGGATCGACGAGCTGGGCGAACGGATCGTCGCCGAGCTGAACCGTCGCCACCCGGACACCGAGTTCAGTGCCGTCACCCAGCAGCAGATCCTCGGCGTGCTCGGCGACATCCTCGGTGTCCTCACCGGCGTGCTGGCGGCCATCGCCGGCATCTCGCTGCTCGTCGGCGGCGTCGGCGTCTCCAACATCATGCTGGTCAGCGTCCGGGAGCGGACCCGGGAGATCGGGCTGCGCAAGGCCGTCGGCGCACGACCCCGCGACATCGGCGTGCAGTTCCTGCTGGAGGCGGTGCTGCTCACCACGATCGGCGGGCTCACCGGGATGGCGCTGGGAGTGGGCACCGCAATGCTTGTCGACGCGCTGTCGCCAATTCCGGCGGCGATCACCTGGTGGTCGTTGGCGCTCGCCTTCGGCGTTTCGGCGGTGGTGGGCATCGTCTTCGGGGTGGTTCCCGCGCAGCGCGCCGGCCGTCTCGACCCGGTGGTCGCGCTGCGTACCGAATGAGCACGACCGGAACAACCGGACGACGGACGCGCACTGGCGGATACCGGGAGCACGGATCGGGTGAACAGGCCCCCGAAGCATGATCAGTTGCAGGAAGGGATCGCGCCGGTCACAACCGCCCCGCTACCGTACTGGTAACACGCGCGTCGCCGGCCCGGCCCGGAGCATCCGTCGGGTTGGCACGCGCCGGGCATGGGATGGGTCGGTGAGCCATGGCCGGGTCACAGTCCGACGGACGGCTGTCGGAGGTCAAGTTCCTGACCGTTGCGGAAGTGGCGACGGTCATGCGGGTGTCAAAGATGACTGTCTATCGCCTGGTGCACAGCGGTGAGCTCACCGCCGTCCGGGTCGGCCGGTCATTCCGGGTGCCCGAGCATGCGGTGCACGAATATCTCCGGGGTGCCTTTCAGGAGACCGCCTGAGCCACCGGCCCGCCCTCTGGCCGGCGGCTGACCGGCATCGGTGGGCGTAAGGAGTGAGCTCGCGGGCCCTGCGGTCGCGAACCAGAGGCAGCGGCGACGGGGGCGCGTTGGTCCGGCTGACGCCCTCCGGCTACCCTGGAGCCCGACCGAGACCCCACCGGTGCGCCCCGCCGCCCAGACTGGTCCGGTCCGTTGTCCGCAAGCGGTCGCCGTCGCCACCTGCGTGGTGTCATCCGGTCCGCCCCGCACGTTGTATCGAAAGGCTGTCGTATGGGCTCGGTGGTCAAGAAGCGCCGTAAGCGCATGGCTAAGAAGAAGCACCGCAAGCTGCTGCGCAAGACCCGCGTCCAGCGTCGCCGTCTCGGCAAGTGATCGCCGCCGGGCTCAACGCCCGGCGTTCGGCGTCACTTGCCAAACTGTCGACCTCCGGAGGCTCAGGTGATCAGGCCGTGGTCGTCCCGGCTCGGTCCATCCTGCCGGCGTAGGTGCGTCAGATGACCCCCGGTGGCACCTCAGGTGCTCCGGGGGTCGTCGTCGTCACCGGAGTGGGCCGTTACCTGGGTGCCCACGTGGCGGCCCGACTGGCCGCCGATCCGCGCATCGAACGGGTCATCGGTGTCGACGCACCGGACTCCGGCATCGAGTTCACCGACCTGCTCGACCGGGTCGAACGCATCCGCGTCGACAGCGGTTCCCTCGGTGGCCTCCTCGCCGACCTGGACGTCGACGCGGTGGTGCACCTCGCGTTGGTCACCTCACCCGACCCGCAGCACGGCGGCCGGTCCGCGATGAAGGACCAGAACGTCATCGGCAGCATGCAGATGCTCGCCGCCTGCCAGCGGGCACCCCGACTGCGCAAACTCGTGGTCCGCTCGTCGACAGCCGCCTACGGGGTGTCGTTCCGGGATCCGGCGGTCTTCACCGAGGAAACCGAACCCCGCGAGGTGCCGCGTGGCGGTTTCGGCCGCGACATCCTCGACCTTGAGGGGTACGTGCGCGGCTTCCGTCGCCGTCGGTCCGACGTCACCGCCACGGTGCTGCGCTTCGCCCCGTTCATCGGCTCGACCGCCGACACCACGTTGACCCGCTACTTCTCGCAGCCGTTCGTGCCGACCGTCTTCGGCCGTGACCCCCGCCTCCAGTTCCTGCACTTCGACGACGCGTTGGAGGTGCTGTACCGGTCGATCGTGGAGGACCATCCCGGCACCTACAACGTCGCCGGCCCCGGGGTGCTGTCGCTGTCCCAGGCGATCCGGCGCGCCGGACGGGTCGCCGTCCCGGTGCTGGAGCCGGGTCTCTCTGGGGCCGCCGCGCTGGCCCGCACCATGGGCTTCGGCCGCTACGGCCTGGACCAGGTCGACCTCTTCGTGCACGGCCGGGTGGTCGACACCAGCCGGCTTGAGCAGGAGTACGGCTTCACGCCCCGGTCGACCGCCGAGGCGTTCGAGGACTTCATCCGGGCCCATCACGGTGGGGTGGTGGTCACCCGGGATCAGTTGGCCGCTGCCGAGCAACTCGTCCTGGACGGCATCCGGCAGGTCCGCTCAGCGGTCCGGGAGCGTTCATCATGAGCGCGAGGAGTGAGCCGGTCCTGCGAGCCCCGCAGTCGCGAACCGAGGCGGCATCATGAGTGGGCCGGAGGAGCGGCGCGACCCGCAGTCGGTCGGGCGTTTCGACGTACCGCAGCAGGTGCCCGCGCCGGACGCGGAGCCGGCGCGGCGCAACGGACACCGACCGGCCGCGCCGGCCGCGCAGGCCGCGCCGACCCCGACGGAACCGCCGGCCTCGTCCGCACCGCCGGCCTCGATGCCGGCCGACGAGGTCGACGCCGGGTTGCCCGGCGGCACCGAGCCGGCGGTGTCGGACCGCCCCGGCGACCACTGGGACCGCAAGGTCGCGAACGGGTTGGCGTTCCTGCGCCGGCGGCTCTCCGGTGACTACGAGGTCGACGAGTTCGGTTTCGACTCGGAGTTGACCGATGCCGTCTTCCACCCGCTGCTGCGGCTGCTCTACCGGGACTGGTTCCGCACCGAGGTCAGTGGGGTGGAGCACGTCCCCGTGGACGGGCCCGCCCTGGTGGTCGGCAACCACTCCGGGACTGTGGCGCTGGACGCCCTGATCCTCTCGGCGGCGCTGCACGACAAGCATCCCGCCCACCGCTACCTGCGGCTGCTCGGCGCCGACCTGGTCTTCCGGATGCCGGTGGTCTCCGAGTTGGCCCGCAAGACCGGCGGCACTGTGGCCTGCAACCCGGACGCCGAGCGGCTGCTCGGCGGCGGCGATCTGGTGGGTGTGTTCCCCGAGGGCTTCAAGGGCATCGGCAAGCTCTACGCAGACCGTTACAAACTGCAACGCTTCGGGCGGGGCGGTTTCGTCTCGGCGGCGCTGCGCACCGGCACCCCGATCGTGCCAGTCGCCATCGTCGGCGGCGAGGAGATCTACCCGATGCTCGCCGACATGAAGCCCCTGGCGCGGCTGCTGAAGCTGCCCTACTTCCCGGTCACGCCGACGTTCCCGCTGCTCGGCCCGCTGGGCATGGTGCCGCTACCCAGCAAGTGGCTGATCGAGTTCTGCCCGCCGATTCCCACCGCCCACCTGACCGACTCGGCGGACGACCCGCTGGTGGTCTTCAACCTCGCCGACCAGGTGCGGGAGACCATCCAGCAGACGCTGCACACGCTGCTGGAGCGACGGCCCGACCCGTTCGGCCCCTAGCCGCGGGTCGGAGCCGAGGCTTCTGAACGGGCGTCTCAGCCGGCGCGGCGGCGGCGTTGCAGGGCCAGGCCGGCGGTGACCGCGCCCGCGACCAGCCCGGCCGCCGCTGTCGACGGTACGGCGATCTTGACCGCACGGCGACCGGTGCGGAAGTCCCGCACCTCCCAGCCGTGCTGGCGGGCCTGCCGCAGCAGGGCGCCGTCCGGGTTGACGGCCACCGCCCGGCCCACAGCACAGAGCAGCGGCAGGTCGTTCGCGGAATCGCTGTAGGCCGCGCAGCGGGACAGGTCGAGCCCTTCCACGGCGGCGAGCTGGGTGACCGCCTCAGCCTTGGCCGGCCCGTGCATCAGGTCACCCACCAACCGCCCCGTGTACGCCCCGTCCAGCACCTCGGCCACGGTGCCGATGGCGCCGGTCAGGCCGAGCCGGGCGGCGATCACCCGGCCGATCTCGACCGGGGCGGCGCTGACCAGCCAGACCCGCTGACCGGCGGCCAGGTGACGCTGAGCGAGCTGGTGGGTGCCGGCCCAGATCCGGGGGGCCATCATCTCGTCGAAGATCTCCTCGGCGAGGTGTTCGACCTCGTTCACCCGCCAGCCCTGGACGAAGGCCAGCGCCGCCTCCTTGGCCAGTGACATGTCACCGGCGTGCTCCCGGGCCAGCAGTCGGAAGCGGAGCTGTTGCCAGGCGAATCGGGCCAGGTCGGCGGTGGTCACGTAGTTGCGGGAGGCGAGACCACGGGCGAACCAGTAGATCGATGCGCCCTGCATCATGGTGTTGTCCACGTCGAAGAACGCCGCGGCGGTCTGGTCGGGTGCGCTGACCGGGGCCAGGTCGGTCTCCGCCCAGGCTGCGGTGTGCCCCTCGGCGTCGGTGCTGACCGTCACCTTACGGCTACGCGCCACGCGAATCCCTTCCTCACCGGTACGACGGATGCTCCTCCGCGAGGGTATCCGCCGTAGACGGGCGACCGGCCGGGCACACAGCGAACTGTGGCGCGGCCGGTCGGACGTGCGGTATGGGGACGCGGGTCAGCGGGCCCCGGGGCAGGTGCTCGGATCTGGCCCGAGGGCGTCGCTGGCGGTCGGTGCCGGCAGGCCGCAGGAGATCGCCGCGCGCAGGTCGTCCGAGCGTTCCCGGATGCTGTCCAGCAACGCCAGGGACCGCTGGGTGCGTTCCCGGTCGACCCGGGTGCTCCCGTCGAGCAGACCGCGTACCGCCCGGCGCTGGCTCGACACGAAGGTGTTCAGAGTGTCCAGGCTGCCCGGCTCGGCCCGCTGTACTGCAGCCGAGGTCAGCAGGCGAACTCCCTGCCGGCTGTCGGCGTCCATGTCGTCGAGGACCGCGCTGTAGCCGATCCGGTCGCCGCGCAGCTTTGCGGCTTCGCCGACTCTGGTCCGGGCGAAGTCCAGGAAGAGCTGGCCCCGGCTGATGTCGGAGCTGGCCAGGGCGAGCTGTGCCCGTTCGGTGGAGCGCTTCATGCCGTACAGCGCGTCACCGGGCACCGCGTTCTCGCTGGCGGCGGAGATCCCGGAGACGGCGATGGCCCCGGCGGCGATGCCGACCAGGATCGCGCCCCGGGCTCGGGCCCGCCGTGCGGTGACCGCCGGCAGTAGCCGCCCGCGGGTGGTGGTGGCGGCCGGTTCGCTGACCGCCGCTGGCGTGTTGCCCAGCCCTTCCCGCTCGGCGGTTGCGAGCAGCATCGCCCGCAGGCCGGTACGGAAGTCCTGGTCCACCTCGACAGCCGGGGGGTCGACGCTGAGCCGCTGACCCACTGCGACGAGCGGCGCCAGTTGGCCGTCCACCCGGGATCGCACGTGGTGTCGTCGAGCGCCGTTGGCCTCGTCGAGAAGCTGCGCGAAGCGCTCCGCGCGCCGGCGGGAGAAGAGGGTGTTGTCCACCGCAGGCACCTCCTCTCGCTGGTCACGGCCGGTCGGCCGCCGTCGTTGCCAGCGACCGGGCGGCAGTGTGACACCACGGAGGTGAGGTGCCGCCGGCATGCCGGTCGGACCTCGGTGACCCGGGCCTGCCGGGACATCCACCGGTCGCACCCGGAGAAACGCGGCGGACCGGGCACGGGTTACGGGCCTGGCGGAGCGGAAATTACAGAAAGTGATGGTCATCACCGGGCGGGACCGACTCTGAGCTGCGCGGACGCTGATCGGCGCCCGTCGGTCCCGCCGTAACAAACTACGGCTGGAAGCCGTCGGGCAGCAGCCGGGCCAGGGCGCGGACGGCGCGGTACTGGAGGGCCTTGATGGCTCCCTCGTTCTTGCCCATCGCGCGGGCCGTCTCGGCGACCGAGAAGCCCTGGAGGAAGCGGAGCACTATGCACTCCTGCTGCTCCGGGTTGAGCTGCTTCACAGCGGTGAGGAGCGCGACGTTGGTGATGTGCTCCACCACCGCCGCCTCCGGGCTGCCCTCCGGGCCCCGGTCCTCCCGGTCGGCGTCGAGCACGTCGCCGGTGGTGACCTCCAGCCGGTACCGGCCCGACTTGAAGTGGTCCGCGACGAGGTTGCGGGCGATCGTCACCAGCCAGGCGCCGAGGTCGCGGCCCTGCCAGGTGAAGCTGCCGATCCGCTTGAGCGCGCGCAGGAAGGTGTCCGAGGTGAGATCCTCGGCGAGTTGCCGGTTGCCGACCCGGAAGTAGACGAACCGGAAGACGGTGTCCACGTAACGGTCGTAGATCAGACCGAACGCCTCGGACTCGCCGGCCTGGGCCCGCTCGATCAGCGTCCAGACCTCGGTTGCCGGGTCGGACGGGTCCGGGCGGCTCGGGAAACCGGTCGGGGTGGTCGCGGTGGTGGCCGGCACCGCCGGGATCACCGCTGTCTCACCAGCCGCCGGGTCGGTGGTGACCGCCGGTGTGTCGCTTACCCGACGGCCCTGCACGGGCATTGTGGGCCGCTGCGGTACGGCGACCCGGCCGCCGGCCGGCTTCGCGTTTCCACCGGGCACCGCGGGTCGCGGCGGTGGCTCGTTGTGGTGTGGCCGGCTGCGGATCCGTTGCGCCGCGCCGTCACCCCGCACGACACCGCCGTGCTGTTCGTCCGATGGGGCACGGGCCGCTGGCCGCTCGTTGACGTGGGAGCGGGCGGGTTGACCGGTCAGGCCGACCGGGCGTTCCGCGTAACCGAAGGTGGTCACCGTGTTGCCCCCGTCCCGTCGGTCGCCGGACGGGCCGGTCTAGGTCTCGTCGGTGCGGACCGACCGGATGACCGGTCGGGCAGGACGGTCACGGGAGTTGCCGACGGGCGGCAATTCCCCTGGAGGTGCTGGTCCAATGCGCTCACAGGCACGGGGGCCTCCTCGGGCTGAGGGGTGTCGACTCACGGCAAATGGGGTGAGCCGACCCGAGTGATGATAGGGCCAACGTCACCCGCGCGTGGCAAGTCCGTTACACAAGGCGGAAGTATTTCCCGCTCCGTCGCACCGGTGGCGGACCGGTTGTCCGTCGTGTGCGATTGACTTTCCGTCGGCTTGGTGTTCCAGGGTGGATCCCCAGGTCGGAGGCTTGCCGACCGTTCGGCTGACCGGCCGCGCCGGCCGGCCGGGCGTCGCGGCCGAACTGCCCGTGGTCAGCGTCGCACGTCCCATCGACAGGACCTGATCGGATCGCCGGTGGCACACCGGACAGTCCCGTACATGGGACTGTCGCGGTGTCGTCCTCCGGGCGTGGCCCCAACCGTCGGGCGTGGTCCGTCGTCGTCCGCTGTGCCAGACTCGATCACCGTGCAGGACGCCTCGGAAAGCCCCGCGCCGAACCTCGCCGACCAGGTCCGCCGGGCGGCTCTCGACAGCGCCGACCGGCCCGCGCTGCACTGGCGCGAGCAGACGGTGAGCTGGTCCGAACTGGACGCCGCGGTGGACGCCGCCGCCCGGGGCCTGTCCGCCGCCGCGCCACCCGCCGACCCCGGCGGTACGCCGCCACGCGTCGCCATCGCGCTGCCCAACACACCGGACTTCGTGATCGCCTGGCTCGGCGCCCTCCGCGCCGGGCTGGTCACGGTGCCGGTCAACCCCGGCCTCACCGCCCCGGAGCTACGACACGTGCTGGCCGACTCCGGCGCGTCGGTGCTCATCGCCACCGACCACGTCCGAGGTCTGGTCGCCGACGTGGCAGCCGAGTTGCCCGCGCTCGCCTCGGTGCACGGCACGCCACCGACCGCCGAGGCGCCCGGACCGGCACCCCGCCCTCAACGCGGCGGCGCCGACCTGGCTGTACTGCTCTACACCTCCGGCACCGAGGGGCGACCCAAGGGCGCGATGCTCTCGCACCAGGCGCTGCTCGCCAACCACGAACAGGTCGCGGCGATCGAGCCGCCGGTGGTCGGGCCGAACGACACTGTTCTCCTGGCGTTGCCGCTGTTCCACGCGTACGGGCTCAACTCGGGGCTCGGCGCGGTAGTGCACCACGGCGCTACCGGTGTGCTGCTCGACGAGCCGGGCCCGACGGCAGGGCTGGACGAGGTCGCACGGCACCGGGTCAGCGTGCTGGTCGGCGTACCGTCGATGTTCCTGACCTGGGCCGGCGCGGCCACGGCCCGCGCGGCGACCGCGTCGGTGCGGGTGGCGGTCTGCGGCGCGGCACCGCTCGAACCCGCTGTCGCGGCGCGCTTCACCGAGGCCACCGGGCATCAGGTGCACATCGGGTACGGCCTCACCGAGACCGCGCCGGTGCTCACCTCCACCCTTGTCGGCGGCGGGGCCAAGCCGGGTTCGATCGGCCGACCGCTGCCCGGGGTGCGGCTACGCCTGGTCGGCGCCGACGGGGCGGACCTGTGGCGCGACGGGCTGGCCGTCCCCGACGACGACCCGGACGAGCTGGACATCTCCGACGTGGCGCCGGGCACCGACCCGGGGCAGATCGTGGTGTCCGGCCGCAACCTGTTCACCGGCTACTGGCCCGACGGTCGGGGCGGCCCGGACGCCGAGGGTTGGTGGGCCACCGGTGACATCGCGTACGCCGACGAGGACGGCGACCTCTTCCTGGTCGACCGGCTCGGCGAGCTGATCCTGGTCAACGGGTTCAACGTCTATCCGCACGAGGTCGAGCTGGTGCTCGCCGGGCACCCCGGCGTGGTCGAGTCGGCGGTACTGGGTGTGCCGCACCCGCGGACCGGCGAGACTGTGCGGGCGTACGTGGTGCCGGTGCAGGGCCGACCGGTGACCAGCGAGGAGTTGCTCGCCCACTGCGCTCGGAACCTGGCCCGGTTCAAGTGCCCGACCGCTGTCGAGTTCGTCGACGCCCTGCCGCACTCGGCGATCGGCAAGGTACGCAAGACCCAACTCCGGTCGGCGACGCCGACCGACAGCACGGAGGTAACCGATGGCCAGTGACGCCCGACTCGCCCTGATCACCCGACCCGGCTGCCACCTGTGTGACGACGCAAAGGCGGCGCTCGACCGGGTGGTAGCGGTCACCGGCGACAAGTGGGTCGAGTGGGACGTCACCGGCGACGAGGGGCTGGAGCGGGAGTACGGGGACCGGCTGCCGGTGGTGATGCTCGACGGCAAGGAGCACGGCTACTGGCGGGTCGAGGAGGACCGGCTGCTGCGGGACCTGACCACGCCGCAGCTCTGACTGGTGCCTATGGTGCTCTGATGACCTCTGCGCACCCGCACCTCGTCTGGGACTGGAACGGCACCCTGCTCAACGACCTCAGCCTCGTGGTGTCCGCCACCAACGTCGTGTTCGCGAGCCTGGGTGGGCCGACGGTCACCTCGGACGAGCACCGGGTGCGGTTCCGCAGGCCGATCGCCGAGTACTACGCCGAGGTGCTCGGGCAGGCAGTGGACGACGACGAGTTCGGCCGACTGGACAAGATCTTCCACGACGCCTACCGCACCGGGCTGACGACCTGCGAGCTGGCCGCCGACGCGCGCGCCGCGATGGCGGCCTGGCCGGGCAGCCAGAGCCTGCTGTCCATGTGGTTCCACGAGGAGCTGGTCCCGACCGTGCACACGTACGGGTTGACCGGTCACTTCACCCGCGTCGACGGCCTCCGGGCCGCTGTCGGCGGCGGCCACAAGGCCGAGTCGCTCCAGCTGCACCTGACCGAACTGGGCGTGGACGGCGCTTCGGTGGTGCTGATCGGCGACTCCATCGACGACGCGGACGCGGCGCTCGCGGTGGGTGGCAGTGCCGTGCTCTACACCGGCGGGTTCACCGACCCGGCCCGGCTGCGCGCCTCCGGTCACCCGGTGGCCGACACCCTCACCGACGCGGTGGCCCTGGCCCGTGAGGTCAGTTCCGCAGGTAGGTGAGGACGGCCAGCACCCGCCGGTGCTGTTCGGTGTCCGGCGGCAGGGTGAGCTTGGTGAAGATGTTGCGCACGTGCTTCTCCACCGCGCCGTCGCTGACCACCAGGGCGCGCGCGATGGCGGTGTTCGAACGCCCCTCGGCCATCAGGGCGAGCACCTCGCGCTCGCGGGGGGTCAGCTCGCGCAGCGGGTCGTCGCGGCGACGCCGGGCGAAGAGCTGACCGACCACCTCCGGGTCGAGCACGGTGCCGCCGCCCGCCACCCGCCGCAGCGCGTCCAGGAACTCGTCGATCGCTGCCACCCGGTCCTTGAGCAGGTAGCCGATCCCGCCGCCGGCGCCGCCGGTGGTGGCGAGCAGATCATCGGCGTACGACACCTCGACGTACTGGGAGAGCACCAGGATCGGCGTACGCGGCACCAGCCGGCGTGCCTCCACAGCAGCCCGCAGCCCCTCGTCGGTGTGCGACGGGGGCATCCGGACGTCGACGATCGACACGTCGGGCCGGTGCTCGACCACCGCCTCGACCAGGGCGTCACCGTCCCCGACGGCGGCCACCACCTGGTGCCCACTTTCGGTCAGCAGCCGGACCAGCCCCTCCCGGAGCAGGACGGCGTCGTCGGCGATCACGATGCGCATGGCTGTGTTGTCTACCACGTCCGGCCCGTCGTACGGGCTCGGCGCGGTGCCGGACCGGTCACAGCGGCAGCTCGGCGCGGATCTCGGTGGGTCCGCCGGTCGGGCTGACCACCACCAGTTCGCCACCGGCGGCCCGGACCCGGTCGGCGATGCCGGCGAGCCCGTGCCCCTTCGCCAGGTGTGCACCGCCCTGCCCGTCGTCGCCGACCCGTACCTGCAGGTGGGTGCCCTGCCGGGCCACGGCGACGGTGGCCTCGGTGGCCCGGCTGTGCTTGGCGACGTTTGTCAGCGCCTCGGACACCACGAAGTACGCGGTGTTCTCCACCGCCGGGTCGAGCCGCCCGGCCGGGGTGCCGAGCTGCGGGTCCACCTGGAGCTCGATCGGGATCAGCCCGCGGCCGGCGATAGCGGCCAGAGCGCTGGGCAGGCCCCGGTCGACAAGGATCGGCGGCGCGATGCCCCGGGACAGCGCCCGCAACTCGGCCAGCGTGTCCCGGGTCTGGGTGACCGCCTCGTCGATGGTGCGGCCGGCAGCCTCCGGGTCCGAGGCGAGCTGCATCCGGGCGCGGCTGAGGTCCATCGCCAGTCGGACCAGGCGTTGCTGGGGGCCGTCGTGGATGTCACGTTCCAACCGGCGCAGCGCGGAGGCCTCGGCGGACACGGCGGCCCGCTTCTGCTCCTCCAGCACTGTGATCCGGTCGCGCATCTCGGCCACCCCGGTCAGCATCGCCTTGGCGAAGCTGGCCTGGAGCAGCGCGCAGCCCCGCACCACGATCGGCAGGGTGATCAGGAAGAACACCCCGAGCGCGCTGTACAGGCCGATCCGGGCGGTGGTCGAGTCGCCCAGGCCGAGCAGCTGCGCCAGGTCCTGGTCACCCTCGCCGTCGGCCCTGGGCAGGGCCCAGTCGTACGCCCAGTAGAGCGAGCCGGCGATCGCCGCTGCCCACCAGGACAGCGTCACGACGAAGGTGCTCGTCGCCGCGATCAGCCGCAGGATGCCGTGCGCCAGGTCGAGCCAGGACTGGGCGTCCCGCATCGGCACGAAGATCCGCCGCCAGGCGTTCGCGCCGGCCTCGGGAAGCCGGTAGTGCGGCCGGATCCGGGGCTGGTGGAGCACCGCTGGCAGCCGCAGCCGCTCGACGTCGGCCAGCCCACGGGCGGTGTACAGGGTGCCGCTGAGGATCGGCAGGCCGATCACCGTGACCACCAGGCCGATGCCGACCGCGAGGCCGACGATGAGGACGACGAAGCTGGCCAGCGCCAGGGGCAGGCCGAGCAGCACGTACCCGGAGTCGACGAAGAGCTGGCGGGGGATGCTCGGTGCCAGCGTCGGTCGGTCGCTGGTGGCGGCAACGGCGGTCATGCTCAAAGGCTAGGCATCTGGGCTCGGTGTCCCCATCCCGAAACCCCGCCTCTCCTCCGTAGTGCTGCCCCTACCACCGCCGGGACGACCCCTGGACAGGGCCGGCGCGGGATTGGTCAGAGAAGTCGGGATTGAGCAATAATCGCCCGGGCGGTGAGCGGACCAGGCCGTTCAATCGATCTTGCGGAATGGAGGGGCTGGTGACGTCGCGCCACGCAGCGACAAGATCGCGATTTGTGCACGTCTTCACAAGCGCCTACGCTGTGACTCCGACGCGCCCTGCTAGCACAGCCGGCAACCTCGGTCGCCAGCGGGAGTCCACAAACGGCCGACCAGCGGAGTTGGCCGAGGATCGCACCGCACGGAGTCTCATGAGTCAGCACCGTCACCCAGGCGCGCCCGGCCGCGCCGGTGCCGTACCGACGCTCCCGGATCTGCCCGAGGCGACCGTCGCTCGGCTCCCGGAGTACCTGCGCGCGCTGCACAACCTCGCCGACGCCGGGCACGAGACGGTCTCCAGCGAAGGTCTCTCCGCCGCCGCCGGGGTCAACTCCGCCAAGCTCCGCAAGGACCTCTCCCACCTCGGCTCGTACGGCACCCGGGGCGTCGGCTACGACGTCGCGCTGCTGATCGAGCAGATCGAGTATGTGCTCGGGCTCACCCAGCGCCGGGCGGTCGCCCTGGTCGGCGTGGGTAATCTCGGTCACGCTCTGGCCGGGTACGACGGCTTCGCCAGCCGGGGCTTCCGGATCGCCGCACTGCTCGACGCCGATCCCTCCCGGGTCGGTGAGGAGATCAACGGCCTGGTGGTCAGGCATGTTGACGACCTGCCGACGGTCGCCGCGGAGGAATCCCTCGCGATCGGCGTGATCGCCACCCCGGCCGCCGCCGCCCAGCAGGTCGCCGACCAACTGGTCGCCGTCGGCGTGACGAGCATCCTCAACTTCGCGCCGTGCGTACTCTCGGTTCCGGAGGGGGTCGACGTGCGCAAGGTCGACCTCGCCATCGAGCTGCAGATTCTGTCCTTCCACGAGCACCGCAAGGCGTCGCTGACCGCGCTGCCCGCCACCGGCGGGACCGCTTTCACCGCCCTGCCGGGCGGGTTCGCGGCCACCGACACCCAGGAGGCGATAGGCACGTGAAACTGCTCGTCGTCGGCGCGTCCTACCGGACCGCCCCGGTCGCCACGCTGGAGCAGCTGGCCGTGCCCCCCGCCGACCTCACCCGCACACTGGACCGCCTGGTCGCCCAGCCGTACGTGGCCGAAGCGGTGATCGTCTCCACCTGCAACCGGGTGGAGGTCTACGCCGCCGTGTCCGGTTTCCACGGCGGGCTCGGCGACGTCTGCGCCGTGCTGGCCGAGCAGGCCGGCAGCTCGCCGACAGCGCTCGCCAGCCACCTGTACGTGCACTACGACACCGCGGCCGTGGACCACGTCTTCCGGGTCGCCACCGGTCTGGACTCGATGGTGGTGGGCGAGGCGCAGATCCTCGGCCAGCTGCGTGACGCGTACCACTGGGCCACCGGCGCCGACTCGGCCGGCCGGCTGCTGCACGAGCTGATGCAGCAGGCGCTGCGGGTCGGTAAGCGCGCCCACGCCGAGACCGGCATCGACCGGGCCGGCCAGAGCGTCGTCACCGCCGCCCTGAAACTGGCCGCCGGGCACCTCGACGGCGACCTCGTCGGCCACCCGGCCCTGGTGGTCGGCGCCGGTGCGATGGGTTCGCTCGGAGTGGCCACGCTGTCCCGGCTGGGCGCCGGGCCGCTCACCGTCAGCAACCGGGGCGCCGACCGGGCCGTCCGGCTCGCCGAGTCGTACGGGGCGACTGCCGCGCCGATGACCGAGCTGGCCGACACCCTCTCCACAGTGGACATCGTAGTGGCCGCCACCGCGTCCACCGAACCGGTCCTCACCCGGTCGGTGGTCACCGCGGCGCTGGCCGAACGTGACATGTCCCGGGGCCCACTGGTCCTGCTCGACCTGGCCGTACCGCGCGACGTCGAGGAGGGCGTCGCCGAGCTGCCCGGCGTCGAGGTGATCGACATCGACCGGATGGCGGCGCTGCTCGCCGACGGTCCGGCCGCTGCCGACGCCGCAGCCGTCGAACGCATCGTCCTCGGCGAGGTGGAGGGCTTCCTCACCTGGCTGCGTGGTGCCGACGTGGCACCGACAGTGGCCGCGCTGCGCGGCCGGGCCGACGACGTGGTCACCGCCGAGCTGCGCCGACTGGCCCAGCGCCGCCCCGACCTTGGCGACGACCTGCGGGCCGAGGTGGCCCGCACCGTGCACCGGGTCGTGCAGCGGCTGCTGCACCAGCCCACCGTCAAGGTCCGCCAGTTGGCCGCGGAGCCCGGCGGCGACCAGTACGCGGCACTGCTGCGCGAGCTGTTCGACCTCGAGGTGCCGCAGACCTCGCCGGTGGACACCGTCCCGGACGTGCTGACCCCCGACCTCGGCATGGCGTTCCCCGGCACCGACGCGGTGTCCGGAGCCGACGCCGCCGAGCCCACCCCACCCACCGGAGGTGCGCGATGACCGCCCCCCTGCGCCTCGGCACCCGGGGCAGCGCCCTGGCGATGGCCCAGTCCGGCCAGGTCGCCGAGGCGGTGACCGCCGCCACCGGTCGCCCCGTCGAGCTGGTCGAGGTGGTCACCGCAGGCGACCGCTCCAACGCTCCGGTGCACCGGCTGGGCGTCGGGGTGTTCGTCTCCGCCCTGCGCGACGCGCTGACCGCCGGGACGATCGACTTCGCTGTGCACTCGTTCAAGGATCTGCCCACGGCCGCCGCCGGTGGGCTGCACATCGCGGCGGTTCCGGCCCGGCAGGACCCGCGCGACGCGTTGGTGGCCCGCGACGGCCGGACGCTCGCCGAGTTGCCGCCCGGGGCCACCGTGGGCACCGGCGCGCTGCGTCGGATCGCCCAGTTGCACGCCCTCGGCCTGCAACTGGAGGTCACCCCGATCCGCGGCAACGTCGACACCCGCCTGGGGCGGGTGCTCGGCCCCGAGGCCGACCTCGACGCCGTCGTCCTGGCCCGGGCCGGTCTGGCCCGACTCGGCCGGCTCGACGTGATCACCGAATCGCTGGACCCGATGCTCATGCTGCCCGCTCCCGCTCAGGGTGCGTTGGCAGTGGAGTGCCGGGTCGACGACCAGGACCTGGTCGAGCTGCTCGCCGTGCTCGACCACGCACCGTCACGTGCCGCGGTCACCGCGGAACGTGCGTTTCTGGCAACCCTGGAGGCCGGGTGCAGCGCACCCGTCGCCGCCTATGCCGAGCTCGCCGAAGGCGAGACCGGCGATGAGATCTACCTGCGCGGGGCGGTGATCAGCCCGGACGGCACTCGTGACCTCCGGCTGTCCCGCACCGGAACGCCCGCCGACGCGGCGGAGATCGGTAAGGCACTCGCCGCCGAACTCCTCGACCTCGGCGCCGACTCGATCCTCGGCCACGAAGGACACACCGGCCCGGGGACCCAGCAATTTGGGAGCACAGAATGACCCGCACCCGTAAGCCCGTCGGCCGTATCGCGTTCGTCGGGGCTGGCCCCGGTGACCCGGGCCTGCTGACCCGTCGGGCCCACGACGCCCTGGTCGACGCCGACCAGGTGATCTACGACCGGGGAGTCCCGGAGTCGTTGCTCACCGTCGTTCGCGCCGAGGCCAGGGACGATGCCGAGTTCACCCCGGCCGAGGGCGCGCCGGGGGACGTGGCGAAGGTGCTGATCTCCGCGGCCCGCTCCGGGCTCAACGCGGTGCACCTGGTCGCCGGTGACCCGTTCGGCCACGACTCGGTGGTCAAGGAGGTGCAGGCGGTGGCCCGCACCGCCGCCCACTTCGAGGTGGTGCCCGGCGTCGGCCAGGCCGAGGGTGTGGCCACCTACGCCGGAGTCCCGCTGCCGGGTGTGCGTACGGCCGCCGACGTCGAGGACGTCAGCGCGCTGGACTTCGAGGCGTTGGCCACTGCCGTCGGCAGGGGTTCGCTGGCGCTCGCAGTGGACGCCGGTGACCTCGCCGCCGTCCGGGACGGCCTGCTCGCCGCCGGGGTCGACGGCACCACCGGCGTCGGAGTGACCGGCGACGGCACCGGCGAGACCCAGTACACGACCACGTCGACGGTGGACAGCTTCGTGGCCGCCGCGCTCGGTTTCACCGGCCGGGTGGTGCTCACCGTCGGTGTCGGCGTGGGGCAGCGCGACAAGCTGAGCTGGTGGGAGAACCGCCCGCTGTACGGCTGGAAGGTGCTCGTACCCCGGACCAAGGAGCAGGCCGGCGCGATGAGCGCCCGGCTGCGCGCGTACGGGGCGATCCCGTGCGAGGTGCCGACCATCGCGGTCGAGCCGCCGCGCACCCCGGCGCAGATGGAGCGGGCGGTCAAGGGCCTGGTCGACGGCCGGTACGCCTGGGTGATCTTCACGTCGGTCAACGCGGTCCGCGCGGTGTGGGAGAAGTTCGCCGAGCACGGCCTCGACGCCCGGCACTTCGGCGGCGTCAAGATCGCCTGCATCGGTGAGGCGACAGCGGACGCGGTCCGCGCGTTCGGCATCCAGCCGGAGCTGATCCCCGCCGGGGAGCAGTCCTCGGAGGGCCTGCTGGCCGAGTTCTCGCCGCACGACGAGATCCTCGACCCGGTGGGCCGGGTGCTGCTGCCGCGCGCCGACATCGCCACCGAGACGCTCGCCGCCGGGCTCACCGAGCGCGGCTGGGAGGTCGACGACGTGACCGCGTACCGGACGGTGCGGGCCGCTCCGCCGCCCGCCGAGATCCGCGACGCGATCAAGTCGGGCGGGTTCGACGCGGTGCTCTTCACCTCGTCGTCCACGGTGCGCAACCTGGTCGGCATCGCCGGGAAGCCGCACGCCCGGACCGTTGTTGCCGTCATTGGGCCCAAGACGGCGGAGACCGCTACGGAGTTCGGCCTGCGCGTCGACGTCCAGCCGCCGCACGCCTCGGTGCCCGACCTGGTGGAGGCGCTCGCCGCCTACGCCGTCGAGCTGCGGGAGAAGCTGGCCGCCATGCCGGCCAAGCAGCGCCGTGGCTCGAAGGTGCAGGGCCCGACCGCTCTGCGCTTCCGGTAGTCGTTCGAGGAGGGCCTGCCATGTCGTACCCAGAGATCCGGCCCCGCCGGCCCCGCCGGCTGCGCCGCAACCCGGCGGTCCGCCGGCTGGTGTCCGAGACCCGGGTCGACCCGGCCGAGCTGGTCGTGCCGATGTTCGTCAAGGAGGGGCTGACCGAGCCCCGCGCCATCGGGTCGCTCCCGGGGGTGCTCCAGCACTCCCGGGACTCGCTGCGCAAGGCGGCCGTCGAGGCGGTCCAGGCCGGTGTCGGCGGGATCATGCTCTTCGGCGTGCCGGAGCAGCGGGACCCGACCGGCTCCGGCGGCACCGACCCGAACGGCATCCTCAACGTCGCCATCCGCGATGTGGTGGCCGAGGTGGGCGACGCCACGGTGGTGATGAGCGACCTGTGCCTCGACGAGTTCACCTCGCACGGGCACTGTGGGCTGCTCACCCCCGACGGCGAGGTCGACAACGACTCGACCCTGGCCGCGTACGCCGAGATGGCGGTGGCCCAGGCCGCCGCCGGGGTCGGCATGGTCGGGCCGTCCGGGATGATGGACGGCCAGGTCGGCGTGGTACGCCGGGCCCTCGACGCCGCCGGCTACCAGGACGTCTCCGTGCTGGCCTACGCGGTGAAGTACGCCTCCGCCTTCTACGGTCCGTTCCGGGAGGCGGTGGAGTCGGCGCTGGAGGGCGACCGGCGCACCTACCAGCAGGACCCGGCCAATCTGCGTGAGTCGCTGCGCGAGGTCGCGTTGGACGTAGCCGAGGGCGCCGACCTGGTGATGGTCAAGCCGGCGCTGCCCTACCTCGACGTGGTGTCGGCGGTGCGGGCCGCGGTGGACGTCCCGGTCGCCGCCTACCAGGTCTCCGGCGAGTACGCGATGGTCGAGGCGGCCGCCGCGAACGGCTGGATCGACCGGGAGCGGGTGATGCTGGAGACGCTCACCTCGATCAAGCGGGCCGGCGCGCAGGTCATCCTCACCTACTGGGCCGTCGAGGCCGCCGGCCTGCTCCGCCACCGCTACTGACGGTCGCCGCCCGGCGGCCGAACCGCAGCACCCTGCGCTTCGCCTGCCGCCCGGCAACACCGTCACCTGTCACGTCACCTTTGCTCTGCTTCCACAGAGGCAACATTCAGAGCTCCGCTGTGTTGCGTCCGATGAAGCAGAGCAAAGGTGACGTGGTTTGCACCCGGTCCCTGACTCCCTTCAGTTGTCCACAGGGTTTTCCACAGGGATTGAGTCTGACGTTCGGGGCGGTAATCGTTGTCGCATGGCTTCGGCGCTCGATCCTCCTACGCCCCCCGGTCCCACCGTCGGTCGGTTCCCCATCGCCGGCCTGGTTCGTCGCGCCCGCCGCATCAAAGGGCTGAGCCAACGCCAGATGGCCCGGTTCGCAAAGGTCTCGCCCTCCACGGTGGGGAAGGTTGAGGCTGGCAGCCTGACACCGAGCCTGGCCGTGCTCGAGCGCTTGCTCGGTGCGGCCGGGCTCTATCTGACCGTGGTGGACCAGGAGGGCAGGCTCGTTCATCCGATGGCCGACCGCGAGGACGTTCACGACGCCGCGGGCCGCCGCTATCCCTCGCACCTCGACACCATTCTCGACCCGGAGGAGGGGGAGTGGTGGGGGGACATCTACGGGCTGGCCCGGCCTCCGGAGACCTACCACCGCAGTTCCGCTGACCGCGAGGCGCGACGGCGACGCAGCCAATGGGAAGTGCGGGTGGCGCAGCACCGCGACGTGCCACCCCCACCGATGGTGCACGACTACTACTGACTCTTCGAGCACAGGGCTGGGTAGACGACGAGCGGTCCGCCGTCCGAAGAAACCTGGACGGCGGACCGCTGACGGCGCCCGGCGGTTCAGTCGTCGTTGGTGATCGTTCCGGTCGCGAGTGGGTCAGCCAGCCGCAGGCCGGGTACGCCGGCCACCAGCAGCGTCAACTTCTCGTCCGCCTCCCGCCTGCGGTCACCGCGTACGGACACCGGGAACGTCACCGACGTCTGCCCGGCGGCCAACACCTTGCAGCCGGCGTACGGGTCGAAGTCCGAGCCTGCCTGCGCCGTGAGGCCGACGGTGGCGGCGCAGAGCAGCACCGACTGGGACAGCGGCCGAGAGACGGTGGCGGTGAAGGTGAGCTGCCTGGTGCCCTGGTTGCCCTCGGCCACCGCCGTGTCGGCCACTGTCAACGACGCCCGGGACCGGAACCGGGCCACCTGCGGGTCGTGGTCACTGGAACCCCGCGACCCGTCACCGGCGAACTCCGCCGGCCAGTCGGCGTTGATGTGCGCCGCCCGCACCTGCACCAGGTCGCCGTAGAACGCGTCGTTGACGAACAGGTGGTCGAGTGTCTGCGCCTGCCCCTCGAAGCTGTACGAGTAGGCCGAGGCCGGCACGTCCGCGACGAGGTTGTCCCACAGGTTGTGCAGGCCCGCCTCGTAGAGCGGGGCGAGCTGGTCCGACGGCGTGGGCTGGTCACCGGTCGCGCTGAGTTCCTGGTGCCCAAAGGGCAACGGATCGTCCGGGCGGGGGAACACGTTCAGGTCCCCGCCGTAGACCACTCGGGCGGTCTGATCGGCCGCCTCGATCGCGGTGACGATCGCCGCACCGTAACGCGCCTGCTCCCGCCGCTGCCCGACCCGGCTGTCCGGACCCGAGGAGTAGTGGTTGCTGAGGGCGTACAGGGTGAACCGCTCGGTCGAGCCGGGCGCCGCGGCCACGCTGAACTTGCCCAACTGCGGAGCGCGGGTGAAGACGTTGCTCCCGTCCCGACCGGTCGAGGTGTCCACATCCGCCGGCAACACCGCGTTGAGGGCCTTCGGGTTCTGCACGTCCGCGTTGGTCGGCAACCCCGCAGCCCGATACTGAACGGTCGGCGCCGACCCCAGCAGGGGGTCCGCCGCCGTCGCTGCCGCCAGCGACACCCGGTCCGTGCGGTACAGGAACGCTGCGGTGATACCGCGGGCGTCCGCGCCGGTCCGGTCATAGGCGGCGGCGTACGCGGGCCCGCCGGCCGCCGCGACCGTGAGCGCCAACTCCTGGATGCTGTCCGGAGCGCCATCGGCGTTGTTGGTGTCGCCGCAGCTCAGAGCCGCCCCGGAGACCGTGCATATGTCCTGGTCCTCGGCCTCCTGCACCAGGATCAGGTCCGGTGCGTGCAGGTCCTTGACGATCTGGTCGGCCAGCGCGGCAAGTTGCTCGCGGTATTCCGCCTCGCTGCCCGGGACGTAGTCGAACGGCGGGGCGACGCCCACGCAGCCGGCGTTACCGGCGAAGTCGCAGCCGTCGAACGGGTCGTCGCGGTAGTCGTACAGGTTCTCCACGTTGTAGGTGGCCACTGCCACCTCCTGCGACCGGTCGGCCGGCTTGGGCGGGTTGTTCTTCGACGGGTCGGCCCCGGCGGCGAACTCCGCCCGCTCGACCTGGACGCCGTACTTCTCGAACGAGTAGTAGACCCCGCCCACCGCGTCCGCCCGCAGCGTGTCGAAGGTGTGCGCCGGCGGGAGCAGCGCGGCGCTGTCCCCGGCGGTGGCCTTCACGCCCATGCTGCCGAGCAGCGTCCGCTGGCCGTTGCCGTCGTCGAAGCGGCGGGTCGGGTCGTTGTCCAGTGGGTGCGAATCACGGAAGACCCGCCGAGAGTACGGGTCGGCGCGGTCCAACAGCGGGTCGTCGCGGTCGACCACCCACAGCTCCGCGTCGGCAGTGGAGGAGAAGACGTCCCGGCCGCTCACCGCGCCGCTGCCCGCGCGTACCCGCATCCGGGAGCCCTCGTGCCGCTCCCAGAAGCGCTGCGCGTCGGTCAGTACGGCCGGCGGCAGCGCGTCGGTGACCGCGACCGCGGTGTCCACGACCAGCCCACCGCCGATCCGGCGGACCAGCGACGCGCCGGAGAGCTGGGTGAAGTTGTAGTACTCCGACACCCGGGCCCGCAGCACCACCTCGTCGCCGACAGTCGGCACGTAACCGCCGATCAGCGAGGTGAACGTGCCCATGAACACGAAGATGCCGTCGGAGCTGGTCGGGTCGCCGTCGGTGTCACCAACGCGGCTCTGCAGGAAGAAGCCGTGCTGCTCGGCCCCCGCCGAGGTACGTGCCACCGTCAACTGGGTGATCACGCCGCGTACGTCGTACATCGTGCTGCTCGTGCCGTTGCCGCTCGCCGGTGCGAGCGGTGACCTGTCGCCCGGACCGGACTCGGCGTCGGTGGTCGGACCCTGCACCTCACCGACGGTCAGCTCCCGGGTCACCTGCACGACCAACGCGCAGCTCGCGGTGCCACCGCCGGCGTCGGTCGCGGTGAGGGTGACGGTGTAGGCCCCGGCGGCGAGGTCGGCGCTCACGCCGACCGTGGCGCGGGCGGTGCCGCCCACCCCGTCGGCGGGGCTGAACGCGGTACGGGTGATCGAGCCGGAGGTCGGGGTCGGGCTGATCGCGGTCACCGCCAGGTCGACGATCGTGTCGTCGGGGTCAGCGGCGGTCACCTCCCGGCTCGCGGCCGTGCCGGCGGCGGTGACCAGCGCTCCACCACAGGTCAGCGTGGCCGGCACGTCGACCGGGCCACCTCCGTCCACCGAGTGCGCGCCCAGCCCGTCGAACGTGTCGACGGGGAAGCCGGCCCACTGTGCGGCGGGGTCGAACGCGTCGGACGGGTCGGTGTCACCGGCGGCCACGCTCGGCAGCCGGCGCATCGTGTTGTCCGCGGTGCTGGTCACGCCGGCGCCCCACTCGGTGCCCGGGTCGACGCCCACCTGGCCGATCGAGTCGAGCACCGTGGTGCCCCGGCGCAGCACTATCGCGTCGTCACCGTTGAAGAGGCTCGCCCCGGTCGTCTGGTCGGCCTGGGCGAGGATGGCGGCCCCGGCCGATGCGCTGGCGAAGACGAACGCGTCGCCGGCCGCCACGCTGCCGGTCAGGGCGATAGTGGTGGCAGTGGTGGCGCCGTTGAAGTAGAGCTGCAACTGGTAGCCACCGGCCGCCAGGTCGACGGCGGTGCCAGTGCCGTTGAACAGCTCGATCGCCTTGTTGTTCGACGAACCCTCGACGTACTCCGAGATGAACAGGTCGGTGGGCGCGGCGCTGGCCGCGGTGGGTGCGACGCCGAGCGCCGTGACTGTCACGGCGGCGGTGGCGGTCGCGAGCGCGGCGATTGAGCGGCGCGGGCGCATAGGGCCTCCACGATGGGTGGATGGGGGTCAACGCACGTTAAGGTGCGCGACTGTCCACCGTCCATCCCCTAATGGACAGTTTCGTGAATTCCTCAGCGCGGCGGATCGAGGCGGTGCACCAGCTCAGCGACATCGACGCTGTATTCGCACCAGTCCCGGTCGGGGCGGTAGCCCAGCTCCGCGTTGACCTTCAACATCGCCTCGTTGGCCTGCGCGTTCCAGGTCTGCACCTCGATCAGCTCCGGCTCGGCGGAGCGCAACTCCAGCAGCATCCGGGCCTTGATCGCCCGATCGATGCCGTAGCCCCGGTGATCCTGCGCGACAATCGTGTCGTACTGGTCGGCGCGGGTCGGGTGCTGCGCCGGCACCACCACCTCGGTCAGACCGCCCACCTCGCCGCTCTGCTCGTGCCGGGCGAGCACGATGTACGGCTTCATGCCCCGCCGGTGCAGCGTGTCGAGGCTGTCCCGCAGCCGCTCCGGGTCGTAGGAACTGGGGCGCAGCTCACCGTCGTCGACGTCGCGCACCTCGGCCTTGGCCCGCGCGTACGCCTCGATCAGGTCGTCCGGCGGCCCGCCGGGGAAGAACTCCAGCTGGTAGCCCGAACCGATGCCGGTGGCCATCTCGGCCAGCTCGGCCCAGTCCACAGCGGTCAGGTCGAGCACGCTGCGCGTCTCCACGTACTCCCGGTTGAAACCGAGCGACTCGTAGAACCCGATGGCGGGCGTGTCGCCGACGACCTCGACCCCGATCGACCGGAAGCCCTCCTGGTAGACCCGGCGCGCGGCACGTAGCACCAGGTCACGGCCGAGCCCGGTGCGCCGCGCGGACGGGTGCACAAGCACCTCGAGCACACCGATGTCACCCAGAAGGAGTACGTGCACCTGGCCGAGCACCGCGCCCGTGGCACCCGGGGCGGTCGGCTCGGCCTGGGCGATCCAGGAGATCCGCCGCTCGCCGGGCATCACCTCGGCGAGGTATTCCCGCAGCGAAGTCTCCCGCCAGGGCGGGTCCTGCGGCAGATCGGCCGCCAGGACCGCGTTCAGCGTGGCCAACAGCGACGCGATCTCGGCGGACGACGCGGTCCTGGGGTCCCACTCGCGCACCATCACCCGTCTAGCTTGCCGCTAACAGAGGCCCGGGGGAAGTGTCCAGACCTCCAAGGTATCGAGACGATCACTTCATGGCCGACTGGCCCGTCCGTACCGGTTCGCGGTGTCGTAGACGTCCTGGGCGTACCGCCGTACGTCGTTGTAGGAGAGGATCGCGTTCCACCAGTCGCCCGCAATGCTCAGGTTTCGACCGCCCTTGCAGAGGTAATTGCCCGCTGCCAGGGCGGCGTCGTCCAGGTCGTGCGGGTCCTTGCGGCCGTCGTTGTCCGCGTCCGCGCCGATCTCCTGCCAGGTGCTCGGGATGAACTGCATCGGGCCGATGGCGCGGTCGAGGGTGGCGTTCCCGTCGAGCGCCCCACGGTCGGTGTCGATGATCCGCATCCGACCCTCCTTCCCGTCCAGCGGCAGGCCGAAGATGTTGGGCACCGCCTTGCCGTCCTGCCCCAACCGCGCCCCGTTGGTCGAGCCGTGATCCGATTCGACCTTTCCGATCGCGGCCAGCGTGGTCCAGCTCAGCGCACAGCTGCGGTTGGTCTGGGCGAGCACCAGCTCGGCGTAGCCGTACGCCTGCATGGCGACCGCCGGGATTCCGACCTTGGCACCGACCTGCTGCGCCCAGCCGGCCAGGGCGTCCGACGGTCGGCCACCGATCACCGACCCCGTCGGCAGCCCGTTGCCGGGCAACCCGCCGGTGGGCAGCGGAAGGGTCGGCAGCGGCCCGGTGGGCAGCGGGCTGGTCGGCAGGCCGGACGGCACCCCCGGCGCGGCGACCCCGCTCGGCGTGGCCGAAGCGTCGACAGCGACCGGGCGCGGCGAGCGGATCGCGGCTGGCACCAGCAGTGCTCCCGCCGCCCCGGTCGCGGCCACCAACGCCAGCAGGAAGACGCCGGGCACTGTCAGCCGACCACTCGGCCGACGTGCCCAGGCGCGGGTCGCCTGGGCCGCCGCGGCTGCTGCCCGGCGCGGCGGCAGACGTACCGCATGGGCGAACTGCACCCGGCGCCGGCGGGCCGGGTCGGACGCCGGCACGACCGGGATCTCATCCACAGTGGTCTTCGCTGGACCCGCGGCACCGGCGTTCGCTTCGTCAGTTGGCGTGTCGGCGCTCGACGCGCCGGCCGTCTTCGGCGCGGCCGGGCCACTGGCGCTGCCGTCCGCCTTCGCATCCCCGGCTTTCGCGGTCTCGGCTTTCGCGTCCTCGGCTTTCGCGTCCTCGGCTTTCGTGGCGTCCGCTTTCGCGGTCTCGGCTTTCGCGTCGTCGGCTTTTGCGGTCTCGGCCTTGGCTGCCTCGGCCTGGGAAGCGGCTGCGGGGCCTGCGGTCGGGACAGATTCGGCAGGGATCTTCGTGCCGGTGGCGCGCGCGTCCGGATCGGACCCGGCGGCGTCGGCTGCGGTGGGCTTCGCCGCTGGCGGAGCCGGCGTGGCGGCCGGTGGCGTGGCGGCCGGCGGCGTGCTCGGCGCGCCTGGGGAACGCCCGCTCAGCCAGGGGCGGCGGGGGCGGGGCACATTGCGCGCCAGGTCGGGCGCGGCCCCGGAGCCTTCGAGCGGCCCGTCCAACGGCGCGGCCGGTCGTAACGGTTGCACACGCGTGTCGTCCTCGCCGTCCACCACCTGTCGAGTATCACCCATGCTCCGCGAACCGTCAGATCCACGTACCCTGGGTGCATGCCCCGGTACGAGTTCCGTTGCCGCGCCTGCGGCGACACCTTCGAGGTCAACCGTTCGATGGCGGCGGCCGGTGAGCCGGCCAGCTGCCCTCAGGGACACGCCGACACGGTCAAGCTTCTGTCCGCTGTCGCGGTCACCGGTCGCAGTGGCGGTGCCGGTGGCGCCCCGGCACCCGCCGCTGGTGGCTGCTGCGGCGGCGCCTGCGGCTGCTGATCGGGCCAGTTCGCCGCCGCCTGGTGGGCCGGCCTTGCCGGGAGCGGGCCCGAGTGGCACGTTGAGGCGGCACTTGCCCGGCCGTTCTCACGATGTGTGATCGTTCGGACTCAGGCAGCATGAACCCGACGTCACGGGCGGAGGTTCCTCGCATGTCGCCACGGATCCAGCTCCCGAGCGGTTGGGTGACCTTCGTATTTACCGATATTGAGGGCTCGACCCGGCTGGCTCAGCTGCTCGGCCCTGACTACCGCCCGGTGCTCGCTGAGCATCGACGCCTGCTGCGCCGCACGCTGGCCAGCACGGGCGGCGCGGAGCTGCTGACCGAGGGCGACTCGTTCTTCCTGGCCTTCGAGGAAGCGACCGCGGCGATGACCGCGTGCCTGACCGCCCAGCGGGCACTGTCCAGCCACGACTGGCCCACCCCTGAGGCCGCGCCCCGGGTGCGGATGGGCCTGCACACCGGCTATGCGGAGCCACGCGACGGCGAGTACGCCAGCCCCGAGGTGCACCGGGCTGCCCGGGTGGCGGCCGCCGCGCACGGCGGGCAGGTGCTCTGCACGGCGTCCACCGCACGTCGGGCCGAGCCGATGCCGCCGGGTGCGACCCTGCTCGACCTGGGCCTGCATCGACTACGCGGCTTCGACGACCGGGAACGACTGTTCCAACTTGTCGCCCCGGGTCTGGAGCGGCAGTTCCCCCGGCCCCGCACCGCCGACGCGGTGGCGCACAACCTGCCCACCCAGGTGACCTCGTTCGTCGGCCGGCAGGCCGAGCGCATCGAGCTGGGCCTGCTGGTGCGTCAACACCGCCTGGTCACCGTGCTGGGCGCTGGCGGCGCGGGCAAGACCCGGCTCGCTGTGGAGTTGGCCAGCGGAGTTGTCGAGGCGTACCCGGACGGGGTCTGGTTTGTCGACATCGCCTCGGTGACCGACCCGGGGCTGGTGGCGTTCGCCATCGCCGCCGTGCTCGGCCTGCGTCCCGAGCCCGGTCGGCCGATGCTGGACACCCTCGTCGAGTACGCGGCAGGCCGTCGGATGTTTGTCGTACTGGACACCTGCGACACCCAACCGGCGGCCTGCGCCGAGGTGATCGCGCGTCTGCTGTCCGGTGGGAGTGGCGTACGGGTGCTGGCCACCAGTCGTGAGTCGTTCAGCCTGCCCGGCGAGGTGGTGTGGCGGATTCCGCCGCTCTCGGTCGACCGGCGCGCGGACGGCGCGGAGAGCGACGCGGTGGCGCTTCTGCTGGACCGTACGGCGGCCGCGCGTGGTGGTCGACAGCCGGACCCGGCCGAGTCCGCCGACTTGCGCCGGGTGGTGCAGCGGTTGGACGGCCTGCCACTCGCCATCGAGTTGGCCGCCGCCCGGCTACGGGTGCTCTCCGTCGGCCAGCTCGCCGAGCGGCTGGACGATGTCCTCGGCACCCTGGACGCCGGCCGGCAGGACCCGGATCCGACACCGGTGGAGCGGGGCTGGTCCGGCAACCAGCAGGACACCGTGGACCTGGTCGCCGCGGCGGCCGGGGCGTCACCGCCCACCCCGGCGAGCCGGGCGGTGCAGCGCTCGGCCACCGAACGGCATCTGACCATGCAGGCCACCGTCACCTGGTCCTACCGGACGCTGGGGCCCCGGGCCGCCCGCCTGCTGCGGTGGCTGGCGGTCTTCGCCGGCCCGGTGGACCTGGCGACGGTGGAGTGGCTGCTGGGTGACGATCCGCTGGACCCGCTCTCGGTCCTGGTGGACAAGTCGATGGTGTTGGCCGAGCCGCGTGCCGCCGGCAGCACCTACCGGATGCTCGACCCCATCCGCGCGTACGCGGCGCGGCGGTTGGCCGAGGCGGGCGAGGAGCAGGCCGCTCGGGACCGGCACGTGGCGTGGTCGGCGCACGCGTTGGACCGGGCCCACCTGGGCCAGGACGGCCGACCGGTGACGCTGTCGTTGTATGCCCTCGATCCACTGGCCGGGGAGCTGCGCGCCGCGCTGCGCTGGTGCGCCACCGGCGGCAGCGCCCGTGCCGGTCTCGGCCTGGCGGGCGGCCTGGACCAGTGGTGGCTGGAGCGGGGCCTGGCCCGCGAGGGGCGGCTGTGGCTGTTCCGGCTGTACGGACGCATCGCGGAGACGGGGGAGCGGATCCCGGAGGCGGAGATGGCGGCGGCGTACCACATGCATTCGCTGCATGCCAGCGCCGACGGCGAGTTCGCCGAGGAGCTGCGCTACTCCCAGCGGGCGGAGGCAGCGGCTCGGCAGGCCGGCGACGCCGGGTTGCTGGCCCGGGTGCTCGCCGGCAGGGCCGCGCCGCTTGTCGACATGGGGCAGTTCGTCGAGGCCGAGCGGGTGTGCCGGGAGGTCATCGACTGGGCGCACGGGCAGGACGTGGTCGGCGAGGCGCTGTTCGCGGTCTTCAGCCTGGCCGAGCTGCTCTGGCGGCGGGGGGCCCTGGAGGAGGCTGCCGAGCTGCTGGGCGCGGTGCGTCCAGTGGAGGCGGCCCGACCCGTGGAGCGGGGCCGGCGTTCGGTGGACATGCTGCTCGGCATGGTCGCGCTGGCCCGCGGCGACGTGATCGCCGCACACGAGCATCTGCTGGTGGCGCTGCGCTCCCGGATGGGCCACGGCTACCACGGCCGGGCGTGCGACACCTTGAACGCGGTAGCGGTGCGTTGCGCGATCGGCGGAGAGCGGTTGACGGCCGCCCGCCTGTTCGGGGCAGCGCAGGCCACCAGGGCGAGCATGCGTGCCACCCCGGGCATCTTCGGCGGTTACTGGGCGGAGCAGCAGGGGGAGTTGCGCGCGGCGCTGGGCGACGCGGCCTTCGACGACGCGTACGGCGAGGGTGCGGAGCTGGGGCTGGACGAGGCCGCGGCGCTGGCACTCGACGTGGAACACCCGGACCTGGCGGCGGACTCGACCCGCTTCAGCACCGGCCTGTCCCAACCGACCCCCCGCCGTCCCGCCGACCCCGACCGCCACCCCGCCACCCGAACCGAACGCGCCTGACCCCACCCACCCCCTCTTTGTCGATCATGAAGTTATTGCCCCGCGGCGCGGCGGGTCGCAGCGATAACTTCATGATCAACGGGGTGAGTGGGGGTCGGGGTGGGGGTTGGGCCCTGGGGGGGTTAGTGGGTTGCGGCGTTGGCTTCGGCTTGGGCCTTCATTCGGGCGGCGCGGTCGATGTCGGCCTGCTGGACGGCCGCCACCGAACCGAAGATGCTGACCGCCTGGTAGTAGGTCCAGGCCAGGCTGTAGCAGGCCGGTCGGACGACCGAGTTGTACGTGGTGCAGACGCGCTTCAGGTCCGCGTAGAAGGCGCTGTCGAGGCGGGACTTGTTTGCCGGGAACTGGCCGACCGCCTTGTAGTTGCGGTAGCCGAAGTCGTGGCGGTAGCAGCCCAGGTTGAAGGTGAAGCCGAGCGGGTTGTCCGGGCTGGATGAGCAGTAGTCGGTGGACCAGTTGAAGTTGTACTCGGCCCAGGGGGTCCGGTTGACCCGGGCGCTGTTCCACGAGTTGTAGCTGGAGGCGCTGGTCTGGGTCCAGCTGGACAGCACGGAGAGCCGTTGGGCGGGGGTGACGGCGGCGGCGGGGGAGGCGATGGCGAGGGTGGCGAGCAGCGCTAACGCGCCCGAGGCGATGAGGGTGGCGAGACGTCGGGGCACGGGTGACCTCCGCGGGGTGTGCGGGTGGGACGGAAGTTACCGGCGGGTTACCGGATGTCGATGAGTGTCGATCAGCTGATCAACTAGGCGGTATGCGCATCGCCAACTATTGGTGACATACGTTGAAACAGACGAATGCCCCGGACGCACGAGGCGTCCGGGGCATCCGGGGAGGCGGTCAGCGCCTGACGAATACCGGCGGGCTGGTGGGGCTCTCGTTGGCCGACCGGTCCACCGCGGTCAGCTGGTAGGTGTAGCGCCGACCGGGCTCGGCCGAGGTGTCCACCCAGGACTGGACGGTGCCGGGCGTGGCCCGGACGGTGTCGACCAGGTGCGCGGCGTCGGCGGTGGCGCACCGGCCGGGCAGCGTGGTGCCGTCGAAGCGGTAGATCGCGTACGAGGTGGCGGTGCCGAGCGGGCCGACGCCGTCGGCGGGCTGCCGCCAGGTGAGCCGGACCCCGTCGGCCTGCCTGGTCGCCTTGGTGACCACGGGGAAGAGCAGCGGCCGGGCCGGCAGGTGGGGCATCGCCGGCACCAGCGCCGGGCGGGAGTAGTGCGCGGCCGCGTAGATGTCGGTGGCGCCGAGCCGGTTGGCCCGCACCTGCACCGCGGAGAAGTGCACGTTGCCCTGCACCTCCGGGTACGACCGGTTGAGCGTCAGGTGGTCGGACAGCTCACGTGGGTTCTGCCAGTACGGCCCGTACGCCGGGTCGCCGCTCTTGTAGTCGGCCTGGCCGATGTAGAGCTGCACGCGGGTGCCGCGCACCGTCTCGGCCCACCACGGCACGAGCCGTGCGTAGTCGGCGGCCGGGTACTGGCCGATGTACCAGTAGAGCTGCGGCACCACGTAGTCGATCCACTCCTGCTTGATCCACTTGCGGGTGTCGGCAGAGATGATGTCGTACGACTGGCTGCCGGTGGTGTCCGAACCGAGCGGGTCGGCGGTCTTGTTGCGCCAGATGCCGAACGGGCTGACGCCGAACTTCACCCACGGCTTCGCCGCCTTGATCTTGCCGTTCATCTCCTGGATCAGCAGGTTGATGTTGTCCCGCCGCCAGTCGGCCCGGTCGGTGAAGCCCCGGTTGTTTGCCGCGAAGGTCGCATCGTCAGGCACCTGGTAGGTACCGCTGGGGTAGGGGTAGAAATAGTCGTCGAAGTGGACGCCGTCGATGTCGTACCGCTTGACGGCATCCATCATGGCGGTCTGGACGAACTCGCGGACCTCGGGGATTCCGGGGTTGTAGTAGAGCCGACTGCCGGCCACCCCGGCCGGTGGGTAGGCGAAGGTCCAGTCGGGGTGCTGCTGAGCCGGGTGGCCGGGGGCGAGCTGGCTCGGGTCGGCGCCGGCACCGCCCGGTGCGGGCATGGAGACGCGGTACGGGTTGAACCAGGCGTGGAACTCCAGGTTCCGCTTGTGCGACTCGTCGACCAGGAAGGCCAGTGGGTCCCAGCCCGGGTCCTGGCCGCGTACCCCGGTCAGGTATTCCGACCAGGGCTCGTACGGCGAGGGCCAGAGCGCGTCAGCGGTGGGCCGGACCTGCACCACGACGGCGTTGTGGTGCAGTCGCCCGGCCAGGTCGAGCAGCTCGCGGTACTCGGCCTGCTGGGCCGCGATCCGGTCCGGGTTGGTCTGGGACGCCTTGCTGGGCCAGTCGATGTTGACCACCGAGGAGATCCACATGGCCCGGAACTGCCGTTTCGGGGTGGCCGGGTCGGTGGCGCAGGTGGTGGTGTCGGCCGCGCTGGGTGCGGCGCTCGCGGGGGTGGCGCTGACGAACGTGCCGAGCAGGGCTGCGACCAGCCCGGCGACTCCGAGTCGGGTGGCTTTCATGCGGTGTGTCCCTTCGTTGGGGCTCCCGGATGTTTCGCGCGGTGCGCGGCAAGATTCGCCGTCGATGTCCGCGTTGCTGGTAGGAAATTTTCACAGTCTGGCCATCGCCGCAAGGGTTCGTGGTTGACCAATCGTGCCGGTGGGTAGCAACGCCGGTCACCGGCCGCCACGGAGGTGGTCGCACGGTGGGAGGGGTGACCGGGTGTCCGTGCTGCGCACAAAACCAATCAAGGACGTGATAGCCCAAGGTGAGGCGGACGGCAGCGACGGCCAGTTGGGGCTGAAGCGACGGCTCGGCGCGGTCGACCTCACCGGCTTCGGCATCGGCATCGTGATCGGCACCGGCATCTTCACGCTCACCGGGATCGAGGCCCGGGACAGCGCCGGGCCGGGCGTGGTGATCTCCTTCGCCATCGCCGGCGTGGTGGCCCTGCTCGCCGCCCTCTGCTACGCCGAGTTGGCCTCCAGCGTGCCGACCGCCGGCAGCGCCTACACCTACGCGTACGCCACCATGGGCGAGATCGTCGCCTGGATCATCGGCTGGGACCTGCTGCTGGAGTTCGCGCTCGGGGCCGCGGTGGTGGCCCGAGGCTGGTCCGGCTACCTCGCCGAACTGCTCGACCTGCCAACCCGGTGGTTCGGCGAGGAGGGCAGCACCGTCAACGTGGGTGCCATCGCCATCGTGCTGATCCTCGGCATCGTGGCGATCGTCGGCATCCGGGAATCCGCCCGGATCACCAACCTGCTGGTGCTGGTCAAGGTGGCCATCTGCGTCTTCGTGGTGGTGGCCGGGCTGTTCTTCGTCAAGGCCGCCAACCTCACCCCGTTCATCCCGCCGGCCGAGGCCGCCGGGAGCGGCGACGACGGCATCAAGCAGCCGGTCACCCAGGCGCTCTTCGGGCTGGAGCCGTCGGTCTTCGGCTTCGTCGGGGTGCTCAGCGCCGCCGCCGTGGTCTTCTTCGCGTACACCGGCTTCGAGGCCGTGGCCAACCTGGGCGAGGAGACGCGGAAGCCCAAGCGGGACCTCACCCTGGGTCTGCTCGGCACGTTGCTGATCTCCACAGTGCTCTACATCGGCGTGTCGCTGGTGGTGGTCGGGATGGTGCCGTACACCGAGATCGACAGGGGCGCCCCGATCGCGTCGGCCTTCGAGTCGGTCGGCGCCGGCTGGGCGGCGGTGCTGGTCTCCATCGCCGCGGTCGCGGGCCTGACCAGCGTCATCCTGGTCGACCTGGTGGCGATGGGCCGGATCGGATTCGCCATCGCCCGGGACGGGTTGATCCCGCCCTCGATCGCGAAGGTGCACCCGCGCTGGGGCACCCCGTACCGGATCTCGGCGATCATGACGGTGGCGGTCGCGCTGCTGGCCGGCTTCCTGCCGCTGTCCGCGCTGGCCGACCTGGTCAGCATCGGCGCGCTCTGCGCGTTCGTCCTCGTGTCGGTGGCGGTGCCGATCCTGCGCCGCAAGCGGCCCGACCTGGAGCGGCCGTTCCGGGTGCCGTTCTCACCGGTGCTGCCCATTGTCTCGGCGTTGGCCTGCTTCTACCTGATGCTCAACCTGTCTGTGGAGACCTGGCTGCGGTTCCTGGCCTGGATGCTGCTCGGCGGGTTGATCTACTTCGGCTACGGCCACCGCCGCAACCGGCTGGCCCAGCACGAGCCCGCTGTCGCCCCGGCGTCTCGGGAGCCGAGCGCCGACAGCTGATCCGACGGGATGAGGAGGGGCCTCCTGCGACGGCAAGGGGCCCTTTCCTCATCGTTCGTGCACCGTCGCGGAGAAGTCGCTGACGGTATGGTGCGCCCGTCACCTCGGGGAGGTTGCGGCGTGCGACACAGACTCAAGGACGTGGCCGAACGGGCCGGCGTCTCCGTCAAGACCGTCTCCAACGTCGTGAACGGCCACGTGCACGTGCGACCGGACACCCGTGCCCGGGTCGAGGAGGCGATCGTCGAACTCAACTACCGGCCCAACCTCTCCGCCCGTCACCTCCGCAAGGGACGCACCGGCGTGATCGCGCTGGCGGTTCCGGAACTGGACATCCCGTACTTCGCCGAGCTGGCCCGTCACGTCGTCAGCGTCGCCGCCGAGCACGGTTGGACGGTGCTCATCGACCAGACCGGCGGCCGGCGTGGCCAGGAACGGGTGCTTGCCTCCGGTATCACCGACCACCTGATCGACGGGCTCATCCTCAGTCCGTTGGCGCTCACCGTGGCGGACCTGGCCGCTCTGGACGGCACCCCGATGGTGCTGCTCGGCGAACGGATCGAACACTGCCCGGCGGATCGCGTGGTGATCGACAACGTGGCAGCGGCCCGGGAGATCACCAGCCACCTGATCCAGTTGGGTCGCCGCCGGATCGCGGCCGTCGGCGCGCAGCGCACCGACGAGGGTGCCAGCGCCCGGCTGCGCCTGGCCGGCTACCGCGACGCGCTGCGCGCCGCCGGCCTCGACCACGACCAGACCCTGGTGGCGTCCGCGCCGGCCTGGCACCGCGCTGACGGCGCGGCCGCGATGCGGGGACTGCTCACCTCCGGCGTACGCCCCGACGCCGTCTTCTGCTTCAACGACACGCTGGCCCTCGGTGCCCTGCGGACCCTGCACGAGGCTGGCCTGCGGGTGCCCGAGGACGTGGCGGTGGCCGGCTTCGACGACATCGAGGACGGCAGGTTCGCCACCCCCGCCCTGAGCACCGTCGCCCCGGACAAGGAGCAGGTCGCCCGCCTGGCCGTCCAACTCCTCGCCAACCGCCTGGATGGCGACCCGACCCTCCCCGCCCAGCAACTAACGGCCCCGTACCGCCTGAAGCTCCGCGAGTCCACCACCCCTCGCGTTGATCATGAAGTTATTGCCACGAATGACGGCGTGTCGGCGCAATAACTTCATGATCGACGTGGGGTGGGTGGGTGGGTGGGTTGGTGGGTGGTTAGTCGAAGAAGCGGGCCAGGTGGGACTGGGGTGCTGGGTCGGCGTCCGGGGGGAGGGGCGTCAGGTCGGCGAAGATCGAGGCGCCGTCGCAGCCTGCGTGCAGTGGGTACCAGCGCGGCGTGCCAGGTGGCCGCAGTTGACAGATCCCCTTGAACGTCTGCACGTCCATCAGTCGGACGTGGGTTGGGTCGGCGACCGCGTTCACATGCCCCCACCAGGGGCTCATCACGTGCAGCACCCCACCGGGGCGGAGCACCCGGTGACACTCGTCGACCAGCGGCAGGAAGTCGATCAGGTGCTCCAGGATGTGCACCGCGAAGAGGACGTCCACCGAGTTGTCGGCGAGCGGCAGCGAGCCGGACAGGTCCGCCACGGCATCCACGCCGGGCGCCGGGTAGATGTCCAGCCCCAGGTTGCTCGACCACTGCTTGGTCGGCCCACAACCGAGGTCCACCACCACCGGCGGCCGCCCGCCGATGCCGACCCGGCACCAGACGCCGTAGACGCCGGCCAGCCGCCCCACCATGTCCCGCACCAGCCGTAGCTGGGCGGGTTCGGCCACGTCGCCGCTCAGATGGGCCACCCCCCGGTCGAACCGCACCTCGACCGCCAGGTCCCGCAACCGATCATCGTGGCGGACCTGGTCCGCCCATGCCTGGGCGAGGAAATCGTCTATCGCCCGCAGCCGGTCGGCCGAGGGCGGAGTCTGTGCCAAAGCGACCATTCGGGCCACCTCCCGCCGCGCGATACCCGCAATCGCGCCCGTTATGCCCCGCTCGTCCACCTGGTCGGCGTGGCCCGCGCAACCGTGGTGTGGGCGTGTCGCAGGATGCGGGGCAGGACGCAGTCATCCTGATGCCACACAGGCATCAGGATGACTCTGGGGCATCAGGCTCAACGGAGACATCGGCTCCGCCCGGGCGCGGGGCGAGCCGCGAACGACCAACTCGGCTCATGCCACCGCAGTCGGCCCGGCGTGGTCGGGTCAGCCGGAGAGGGTGCGGCGGCCCCCGCGCATCCGCTGGCGAGGCGGCGGGTCGGCGGGCTTCGGCCGCTTGAGGTGGTAGCGGTGCAGTTCGTGGTTGCCGGGCAGGGACGGGTCCTCGCTCATCGCGACCAACTCCCAGCCCTGGTCGCCGGCCCGGTTCAGGTGAGCCAGCGAGGTGTCGCCGTACGGCGTCACGTCGACCATCGAGCCGTCCGGCCCGTACCAGACGAAGACGACCTCCCAGCCGAGGTCGTTGGTCGCAGCCTGACGGCGGCGGACCAGCAGGGCGTACTCCCACTTGAGCATGGCGTCATTCTCACCCCGCGCCGGCCCGCGGGCACGGATCAATCCTCGGCGATCCGCCCGGCGTCGACCCGCAGTCGCCTGTTGGTCTCGATGGCGGCCAGCATCCGCCGGTCGTGGGTGACCAGCAGCAGCGTTCCGGGGTAGCTGGCCAGCGCCGATTCGAGCTGCTCGATGGCGGGCAGGTCCAGGTGGTTCGTGGGCTCGTCCAGCACCAGCAGGTTGACCCCGCGACCCTGGAGCAGGGCCAGCGCGGCCCGGGTCCGCTCGCCGGGGGAGAGGGTGGCCGCCGGTCGGGGCACGTGCGCCGCCCGTAGGCCGAACTTGGCCAGCAGGGTCCGCGCGTCCGCCGGCGACATGTCGGGTACGGCCGCCTCGAACGCGTCGATCAGCGGTACGTCGCCGAGGAACAGCCCGCGGGCCTGGTCCACCTCGCCGACCACCACGCCGGGCCCGAGCGAGGCGGTGCCGGCGTCCAGCGGTAGCCGGCCCAGCAGCGCTGCCAACAGGGTGGACTTGCCCGAGCCGTTCGCCCCGGTCACCGCGACCCGGTCCGCCCAGTCGATCTGGAGGTCGATCGGGCCGAGGGTGAAGCCACCACGGCGTACCACGGCTCCGCGCAGCGTGGCCACGACGGAGCCGGCGCGGGGCGCGGCGGCGATCTCCATCCGCAGCTCCCACTCCTTGCGGGGCTCCTCGACCACGTCGAGCCGTTCGATCAGCCGATCGGTCTGCTTGGCCTTGGCGGCCTGCTTCTCGCTCGCCTCGGCGCGGAACTTGCGGCCGATCTTGTCGTTGTCGGTGGCCTTGCGGCGGGCGTTCTTCACGCCCTTCTCCATCCACCCACGCTGGGTGCGGGCCCGAGCCTCCAGCCCAGCCTTGGTGTCGGCGTACTCCTCGAAGTCCGCGCGGGCGTGCCGGCGGGCCACCTCGCGCTCCTCCAGGAAGGCCGCGTAGCCGCCGCCGTAGTGGTTGATCTGCTGCTGCGGCAGGTCCAGCTCCAGCACCCGGGTCACCGTGCGGGTGAGGAACTCCCGGTCGTGGCTGACCAGCACCGTGCCGGCCCGTAGCCCGGTGACAAACTCCTCCAGCCGTTCCAGGCCGGCCAGGTCCAGGTCGTTTGTCGGCTCGTCGAGCAGGAACACGTCGTACCGGCTGAGCAGCAGCGACGCCAGCCCTGCGCGGGCCGCCTGCCCGCCGGAGAGCCCTGTCGTCGGGTGGTCAAGGTCGACGGCGAGGCCCAGGTCGGCGCTCACCTGCTCGGCGCGTTCGTCCAGGTCCGCGCCGCCGAGGGCGAGCCAGCGCTCCAACGCGTCGCCGTAGGCGTCGTCGGCACCCGCCGCCCCGGCGGTCAGCGCCTCGGTCGCCGCGTCCAACGCCAACTGAGCGGCGGTCACCCCCGTCCGGCGGGCCAGGAAGTCCCGTACCGTCTCGCCCGGCCGCCGCTCCGGCTCCTGCGGCAGGTGGCCGACGCTCGCGGTGGGCGGGCTCAGCCGCACGCTGCCGGCCTCGACCGGCAGCAACCCGGCGAGGGTACGCAGCAGCGTCGACTTGCCGGCCCCGTTCGGCCCGACCAGCCCGACCACGTCGCCGGGGGCGACCACCAGGTCCAATCCGGCGAAGAGTGGGCGGTCACCGTGCCCGGCGGCCAGGTCCTTGACGATCATCGTGGCGCTCATCAGGACGGCAGCCTATCCGGCCGCCCGCATACCAGCCGCCGGCAGCGGGCAGACTCAACGGCGTGGTGACCACACTGGCGATCGATTGCGGCGGCGGAGGCATCAAGGCGTCCGTGCTCGACGAGGCGGGAACGATGCGGGCCCGGCCGTTGCGGGTGCCCACGCCGTACCCGTTGCCGCCGACGTTGTTTGTCCGCACCCTGCTGGAGCTGGGCGGGCGCCTGCCGACGGCGGACCGGCTCACGGTCGGCGTACCCGGGATGATCCGGCACGGAGTGGTGGTTTCCACCCCGCACTACGTGACCCGGAGCGGCCCGCGCAGCCGGGTCGACCCGGACCTGCTCGCCGAGTGGTCCGGCTGGGACGCGCGGGGCGCCCTCGCGGACGCGTTCGGGGTGCCGGCGCTGGTGCTCAACGACGCCGAGGTGCACGGTGCCGGGGTGGTCGCCGGCACCGGCTGCGAGCTGGTGCTGACCCTGGGCACCGGGCTGGGCAGCGCGCTCTACGACGGAGGGGTGCTCGCCCCGCACCTGGAGCTGTCGCACGCGCCGGTGCGGTGGGGCACCACCTACGACACGTACGTCGGCGAGCCGGAACGTCGGCGGCTCGGCGACGCCTTCTGGTCCCGGCGGATCCGGCAGGTGGTGGACGGGCTCCGCCCGGTGTTCCGCTGGGACCGGCTCTACCTGGGTGGGGGCAACTCCCGACTGATCCGGCCCGAGCAACTGGCCCGGATGGGCGACGACGTGGTGGTGGTGCCGAACACCGCCGGAATCGTCGGCGGTGTCCGCGCCTGGGAACTTTCCGCCGGACGCCGGGACGCCCGCACCTGACCGTTCGACGCCCCCTCAGCGGCCTTCGGTGGCTGGAACTGACCCGATCTCGACCCCGGGAACAGTCGCCAAACTTCCGGTGTTGTGCCAGCGTCGGAACAGGTGACGGTGCGACCCGAGGAGGTGGCAGATGGATCTTCTGGCGGACTACCGGCGGGCGACCATGTTCTTCGAAACCGGTGACCCCAGCGGGGCAGCCCGACTGCTGGAGCCGATCATCGACGCCGAACCCGGCAACGCAGCGGTACGGCAACTGCTGGCCCGGGCGTACTTCCAGTCTGCCCAGCTCAACCGGGCCGAGGAACACCTGCGTGAGCTGGTCGAACGGGACCCGAGCGACCACTACGCGCACCACGTGCTCGGTCGGACCCTCGAACGGCTCAACCGACACACCGACGCGCTGCGGCACCTGCGGATCGCCGCCGCGATGTACGCGGCCAACGACGACTACCGGACCGCGCTGGAGCGGGTGGAGACCCGCCTCGGCGGCAGGCGCTGAACGTGCGGCGTGACACGGCAGGGGCGGTCCTTCGGGGCCGCCCCTTCGTCGTCGGACAACCTTTCGGAGGTGCCTAGGATGGCGGACATGGGACCTGACCTGCCGAGGGCTGCGGCATGAAGCTCAAGCTGGACCTGCACGAGATCTTCAACAAGGGCCAGGACATCGACCGCGCCCTGCGCGGAATCATGGACGAGGCGGTGGCGAAGAAGGCGACCCTCGTCGAGATCATCCCCGGCAAGGGGTCCGGCCAGCTCAAGAAGCGGGTGCTGCGGTTCCTCGACCAGAAGGACGTCAAGCAGCTCTACCACCGCGTGGAGAAGGACTCGAAAAACTTCGGCCGCCTCTTCGTCCACTTCCGCTGGAAGTGACGAGGGCACGCCGTCCGTGCCAGCGGTCGGATACTGGGCTGGTGACGGAGGAGCAGGGTACCGAGCCGACGCGGTGGACGATTCACGGTGAGCGGGTGGTGGATGGCAGCCGGCGAGCGCGGTTGAGCATCGCCGACGTGGAACTGCCGGACGGGGTCCGTTTCGAGCAGTATGTGATCAGGGGCCCCCGGTCGGCCATGGTCGCGGTGCTTGACGAGCAGGAGCGCCTGCTGCTGATGCGGCGGCACCGGTTCGTGTTCGACAGGTGGGTGTGGGAGCTGCCTGGGGGTTACGTCGACGACGGTGAGCAGCCGGCGAGCTGTGCGGTCCGTGAGGTCGAGGAGGAGACCGGGTGGCGTCCGGGTGCGGTGGAGCCGATGCTGTCGTTCCAGCCGTGGGTAGCGACCGCGGACGCGGAGAATCTGTTGTTCCTTGCGCGCGAGGCGACACATATCGGTTCGCCGGTGGACGTCAACGAGGCCGAGCGGGTGGCCTGGATGCCGTTGACGGAAGCGCGGGACCTCGTGTCCCGGGGTGAGATCGTGGGCTCCGGCACGGTGATCGCGGTGTTAGAGCTGGTCGCGCGCAAAGCCCGAGGTGAGCTGTAGTCAGCGGCGTTGACCGAGAGTCACGTCGACACGGTTGATGAAGTGTCGAACGGCTGGCCGGCGGCGGTGCGCTGTGAGTTCCGTTTGCAGGTCGCGTAGGTACCGGACGGCTCGGGCTGACCGCAGTTGAGAGGTCAACGTGAGCGCTTGTGCCCCGATGGCGCTGGCGCGATCGGGTTCGCCGTGGTGGGCGTGGATGGAGGCGAGGAGAGTGAGGTTGAAGGCCTTGCCGCGTATGTAGCGTTCGTCCATGTGCAGTGAGCGGACGGTGAAGCGTTCGGCCTGCTGGTGGTGGCCGAGAGCATGGAAACAGTGGCCGAACTTGGCTGACAGGTATGCCTCGTCGAAGTAGCCGAGCCATTGCGGGTCGCTGCTGCGGTCGGCCCGGTCGAGGGTCTGTTCTGCCTGGTGCAGTGCGCTGGTGCAGGCGCGTTCGTTGCGCGCGGCGGCGTGGGCATGAGCTTCCATGACCAGCGCCTCGGCGGTCAGCACCGCGAGGCCGGCGCGTCGTGCCGTCTGCCGGGCGGCGCGGGCGAGATCGACGCCGGTGGCATTGTGGCCGAGATAGGTGGCTTGGTGGCTCATCGCGGCGAGGATTTCGGCGCCGAGCCCAGCATCGTCGGCAGCTCGGGCGAGGTCGAGGGCGTGGGTGAGGTAGCGCTGGGCGAGGCCGTGTTCGGCCGTGTCGTATGCCTGCCAACCAGCGAGCTGCGTTAGCTCGGCGACGGCGGCGAGCAGCTTTCGGCCGGTCGCCGGATCGTAGCGACCCTCGGTCAGCAGGGGCGTGACCTCGTGGTTGAGGTAGCGGGCGAGGTTTTTGCGGGCGTGGCCGCCACCGTGCTGGTTGTCGAGTCGCCGGTAGGTGGAGGTCATCTCGCGGATGGTGTCGATGTCGGGTTGACCGACTGACCGGTGACCTTTCTGCGTGACGGGTTGTGTGGTGGGGGCGGTGAACCAGCGCAACGCGGGCAGGGTGTAGCCAGCGGAGCTGAACACTGTCTGACGGAGCATGTCTCGACGGTTCACGTCGCCTTCCCACAGTTGCGTGGCGGCGCGGACGTCCTCGCGCCAGGATCGGTCGTTTGGCACATCCCCTCGAGGGCTGCCGAGGGTCGGGCGACGTGCTTGTTGGCCCGGTGCAAGGCCGAGTGACATTCGGGTCTCGTCGGGCATGCCGCAGCCGTCGGCGATCCGCTCCAGCACGTCGATGGAGGTCACCTTCCGGCCGGCGATCACCCGACTGACGTAGCCCTGTTCCAGGCCGACCACGGCCCCGATACGCGTCTGACTCGCCCCCGTATGCCGGGCAAGCAGCCGGAAGAAAGTGCCGATGTCGCGGACACGCACGGCGGTCCTGACGTCCTCCCGGGCCCAGAAGCCGTCGGGAATCCGAAGATGGTCGAGTAGCACACCGCTCCCACCGTCGTCGAGTGACTACGCATCGTGCTCAACCTGGAGCTTAAGTCTGGTGCCCGTGCAGGTCGAGCCCGCTCATGTCACCGTGACATGGCTAGCGGACATGGTCGCGAGACCGCAGCCGGCGGGACCGTCTTGGGCATGTTGTTCGATGTCGAGAACCCGCCGGTCGAGCCGCCTGACGGCTGTCGCCATCGGCTGCTGTGGCGCCTGTGCCGAGCGTTGTGGGAAGACCACCGGCCCGACCGTGCCGGCCACTACCTCATCGTCGGCTGCGTGCACGGAGACCAACTTGTGTCGTGCCGCCTGGCACGCCTCGCCGTAGAAGGGCTGCGAACCGCCAGCGGCAAGCAGGACGTCGCATCACCGCTGTGGCTCTCACTTGCCCGGAGCCGCATCGTCATGGGCGACGTCAATTTCGCGGCGGTCATGGCGGAGGCACGCTGGCACCGTAGCCGTGCAGGCCTGACGAAGTGAAGATGGCTGCTATTCACGGCCTGGAAGCCCTCATCGACCACGCCCAGGCTCAAGTCGACGCTGCCGACGAACTCCTGAACCACCACGACGAGGTCGGACTCGACCTGTGCCGGTGCGGCCGGCCCCACCCTTGTCCAGAGCGACTGCGGTGGCTCCAGAGGCGAGCGCACTTCGTACACCTAATCGGTGGCCTGCAGTGACCACCCACGGCCCGGTGATGCCGATCTGGACCTGCGGAGGCTGCAATGCGGCCTGGCCCTGCCGGACCCGACAGCAAGAATTACGCGCTGAGTACGAGGGCGCAGCCGTTTCGCTGGCGCTCTACATGGGCGCTCAACTGGTCTGTGCCTCGCAGGACCTGACCTGGGTGCCGGCAGGGGTCCTGCACCGTCGCTTTCTCGGTTGGACCCGATGAGCATCCTTCATGCGGGTGACGAGAAGTTCCACTACAGCGACGGCTCCCACAAGTGGATCCCGCCGGACCCCGACTACGATCAGGACGTCTGGAACGAGCAGATTTGCAGCACAAACATGGTCACCTGCGAAACGAGCGTCCGAAGGTCCGCATCCAGCGGCTGATCTGATGGGAGCAGCGGCGGTCAGAGGCTGGCGATGAGGAGTCCGCACACAGCCAGCGGAAGCACCGCGGACAGGCTGCCCAGCATGGCCGACGAGCGGATCCGGGTACGGGCGACGAGGACCGCGAGCATTGCCAGGCTGACCAGCAGCGCGAGGAACAGCGCGGGCGTAGCCACATAGAGCCCGAAGAGCAGCGCCCGCGACCGTTGCGAATCGCATACCTCGCCGCAGCCAGCCGGGACCGACCCGGAAAGCGTGCTGAGGAACAGGCCGAACGACACGACAACGGCGACGTACCAGCCGACCAGCACCAGGAAGGATGAGCGCGCATCAACGAGATGTGTGCGTGACGGTGCCAGAGTCATGACGGAAGTATCCGCCATTGCGCGAGCTGGATCAGCCCTCGAAGGTATGGGCGCGGGAGCCGTGGCCTGGCCGGGCGGCGGACCAGCACTGCGGTCGGCCAGCATCAACGCCAGTTGATCGTTACGCCTGCCCAGAAGTGACTTGGCTGTGGCACTACACGCGTCAGGCCCCGATCTCAGCGACCATCGTGTCCGCGTCCTCGAACGACTCGACAGTGCGAAACCCTTCAGCGGCGTACAGCCTTGCAGCGAAGTTCGCCCGCTCCACGCTCAGCGACACCGTGCGGATGCCACGCTCTCGTGCGGCCTGCAGAACGGCGCGCAGAAGTGCCCGACCCACACCTCGGCCCCGCCAGGTTTCCACCACGCCGACAGTCAGCTCGGGCACGTCGTCCCTCACGTATCCGTAGCCCGGATCGGCGGAGGTCAGGAATCGGAACCAGGCCGCCCCGACTGGACGATCAGTCGGGTCGACCGCAACCAGGCCGAAGTCGTCTGGCCGCATCCAGCCGGTGACATAGTGGGCCAGCGCAGGGTTCGCCAGGATCTGTTCGTGCGACCAGTTGCGCTCAGGCAGCCAGTTCACGGCCTCCACGAGCATGTCGACCAGGAATTCGGAATCAGCCGAGGTGGCCGCGCGGATGTCGAGGTCAGTCACCGCCGAAGCCTCGCACAGAGATCGAACAGAGCCAAGATCATGCCGTCTCCGGGCCGGCCGGCGGCAACGGAGATGCGTGGGAGCGGGCATGGGAAGCCCGATCGACCTACGAGCAGGAGGCGGCGATTGGTTGGTTCATGGCCGCAGGCGTATCAGACCGCTGTGCCGTCGCGGGCGTCGACGTGATCGTTGACCCGTAGGGTGTCCTGATGTCGACGGTGAACCTGCGGCGATCGGCGCGTGCGGTCGTCGTCGATGAGGACGACCGTGTTCTGCTGCTACGACTCGCCATTCCCGATCCCGCTGGCACGATCGCCGTGTGGATCACTCCCGGGGGTGGCGTCGAAGACGGCGAGACGCCACTGGCCGCCCTGCGGCGAGAGCTGCGCGAAGAGGTCGGCCTTGCTCTCGATGCCGACCCGCCTCAGGTCTGGCGCCAGGAGATAGTCGCCGCCGGGTTCGCACCCGGTCACGATGGCATCGTGAACGCATACTTCCTCGTTCGGACCGCCTCGTTCACGCCGCGCGGTGCGATGAGCGATGAGGAACTCGCCGCCGAGCACGTCATCGGCTGGCGTTGGTGGTCGCTGTCGGAGATCAGCGAACACCGCGGTCCGGAACTGTTCTCGCCCCCGAGACCTCGCCACGCCGTTGGCCGCATTGATCGCTGACGGAGCACCAACCCAACCCGTCCCGCTTGGCCTGTAGGCAGAGCGAAGCGGACCGGACGTGGAGACAGACTGGGATGCGGTACGAAGCCGCACACTTCGGGTGCGTAGTGCCCTGACGGACCGATCCGGTTCCCGCCTCTTGCCCGGTCATCGCCCGCCGGCTCCTCTGACCGACCGCGAACTCACCGACGCGGAGCAGCAGTTCGGTGTCACCTTGCCCGACGGATACCGGGAGTTCCTGCTGCATGTCGACTCCGGGGGGATCGGGCCGGTAAACCTCCGCCGGTTATCGCGCAGCTCCGGCTGCTGGGCATGGGAGGACGACCAGGAGACGGACCATGGGGCTCTGACGACGCCGTTTCCAGACCAGGACTCGTACGAAGGTCAGTGGGACGAGCTCGAAGCTATGAAGCCGCAGCTCTCAGACGAGGCCGGCTGGGCAGCGTGGAACCGGCGCAGCAACGACCTTGAGCGGGCACAGACCACTGGGGTGGTATATCTCAGCGACAACGGATGCGGCTTCTACACGCTGCTTGTCGTCTCCGGCACCGAACGCGGCAACATCTGGTTCGATCGGCGCGCCACGAGCGACGTGATCGTGCCTCTGCGCCACCAGGACGGCAGGCACGTCACCTTCACAGACTTCTACCTCGACTGGCTAAGCGCTGCGGACCAGACGCTGGCGGCACGTGGAGAACCTTTGCGCAGCTACGACATTGCGGCACCGATCTGGGAAGGACGCTTCGACGACTGAACCGGCCCTCATTGGTGCGGATCGGCGGGCGACGAACTCGGCGTCCAGTAGATCGACTGCTTCCTCGACATTGGTCGCGAAAGTGTCCCCCATGCCGTCATCATCAAATGGTCAGCCGAGCGCGGTCAGGGGATCGTGGCGAGGAGGCCGCACGCGACCAGCGGGAGCAGCGCGGCGAGGGTGCCCACCAGGGCCGACGAGCGGAGCTGAGTGCGGGAGATGAGGACCGCGAGCGTCGCCAGGCTGACCAGCAGTGCGAGGAACAGCGCCGGCAGGGCCACGTAGAGCCCGAAGAGCAACGTCCTCGATCGTTCGGAGTCGCACACCTCGCCGCAGCCCGTCAGGACCGACCCGGAGAGCGTGCCGAGGAACATGCCGAATGCCACGACGACGGCCACGTACCAGCCGGCGAGCACCAAGAACGAGGAGCGAGCGTCGATGCGCGGCGGTGACAGGGTCATCGCCGGAGTATCCGCTGTTGCGCGAGGAAGCGTCAGCCCGCGAGGGCGTCGGCGCGGGTGCCGTGGCCGGTGGGGCGTCGGGACCAGCACTGTGGGCGCTGTCGGACGGCGAGCTCCAGAGCCTGATGATCGGACTCGATCATTTCCCGGGCTATTCGACGCGCCATTTCCAGGCGGTCGACGTGCATGTCAAGATCCGTCGGGCCGGCGCCTGCCATCTCGAACTCCTTGTCAGCGTTCGAACTAGTCGCATCATGCGTCACGCCGAGAATCGTCACCATTCCCCGATCGGTGGAAAGCTTCCGCCGTACGGTTCGGTGCCGCGTACCCCGGTTGCGCCGATGGTAGCGGTGGCCGCGCCAGATCGCCGGGAACTGCGGATACCTCGTCTTGCCCGCGCTTTGTACATTGCACGGTGCACGGTGCGCGGGTCGGGGGGCGCGACAAGTCCGGTGAGGGATCTTCGTTACGGGAGGACCGCCGTGCAGCATTCGAGCACTACCGATCCCTTGTTCGTCGCCGTCGAATCAGAATCGATCACCCGTGCGGATGTCGCCGGGCTCATCGCGGGGCGGCTGGCCGCCGTACGGGTGCCGGGGTTGCTCTCCGCGGCCCGCTGCCAGGCGATCACCGCGGCGCTCGCGAACGCGCCGATGGACCGCTACGACGAGAGCCGGGTCTTTCCCGTCGTCGCCAAGTTCGGTCCGGCCATCAACGACCACCGGGCCGCCGGTGAACTCCGCGAGGACTACTGGGAAGCCGCCCACACGGCCGAGAAGAACTGGTCGACGCTGGGCCTGTCGGACTCCCCCCGGGACCTGTGCCTGGCCGCGTTCCGAGGTGCCTGGCCGAACGTGGCACCCGGGCGGCGGCAGGGTCGGGAGAGGCACGTCGGCATCGTCCGCGAGATCAACGCGGGGCTCCAGGTGCACTTCGACGACGCGGTACGGGAGTACGCGGGCCGGCTGCTCGACAGCGAGGTGGTGGCCCAGTTGGCGTTCAACATCTACATCCGGGTGCCACCGGCCGGTGGGGAGACGGTGCTGTGGCGGCGGCGCTGGCAGCCGGACGACGAGCCGTTGCGGGTCCCCGGCGGGTACGGCTTCCAGGAGGCGGTGGCGGCCGACACGCAGTCGCTGACGTTGCGCCCCACGCTCGGGGAGGGCTTTCTGTTTGATCCGCGGCACTATCACACGGTGCGTCCCGCGTCGGATGGCCGACGGATCTCCATAGGATGTTTCGTCGGGCTCACCGACGACGGTCGACTGGCCCTCTGGTCGTAGTGAAGGGCGTTTCCCCATGGTGGACAGAAGCGACGTCGAGGCGGCCGCGGCTCTTGTCGAGGGGCGGGTCCGGGAAACCCCGGTCATCGCCGTCGACGGCGCCGATCTGGGTGTGCCCGGGCAGCTCAGCCTCAAGTTGGAGCTGCACCAGCACACCGGCTCGTTCAAGCCGCGTGGCGCGTTCAACCGGATGCTCCAGGGGTCGTTGCCCTCGGCCGGGGTGATCGCCGCATCGGGTGGCAACCATGGCCTCGCTGTCGCGTACGCGGCCCGGTCGTTGGGCGTGCCGGCGGAGGTCTTCGTGCCGGTCACCGCCTCGCCGGTGAAGGTGCAGCGGTTGGCCGGGTTGGGCGCACAGGTGCGCCAGGTGGGCCAGCACTACGCCGAGGCGTTGGCGGCGAGCACCCAGCGGGCCGGGGAGACCGGCGCGTTGGTGGTGCACGCGTACGACCAGCCGGAGGTGGTGGCCGGTCAGGGCACCGTCGGCCGCGAGCTGGAGCGGCAGGTGGGCGGGATCGACACAGTGCTGGTGGCGGTCGGTGGCGGCGGGTTGGTGTCCGGTATCGCCAGTTGGTTCGGTGGCTCGGTACGTGTCGTGGCGGTCGAGCCGGAGCAGATCCCCACCCTGCACTCGGCGCTCAAGGCGGGTCGGCCGGTCGACATCGAGGTGGGTGGCATCGCCACCGATTCGCTGGGTGCCCGGCGGATCGGCGAGATCGCCTTCGACACCGCCCGCCGGACCGAGGTGGTGTCAGTGCTGGTCCGCGACGAGGACCTGGTGCGGGCGCGCCGGTTGCTCTGGTCGGAGCTGCGGGTCGCGGCCGAGTTGGGTGGTGCCGCCGCGTTGGCCGCGCTGGTCGGCGGCGCGTACGTGCCGCAGCCGGGGGAGCGGGTGGCAGTGATCATCTGTGGTGGCAACACCGACCCGAGCGACCTGGGCCCGGCCGCGCCGCACTGACCGGTCAGTCGCCGTCGCGCAGCCGGCGCAGCGCGTGCTCGACCTGGAGGGTGTCCAGGTGGGTGTCGCCGAGGAGTCGCCGACAGTCGGCCAGCAACCGCTCGTACACCTCGATCGCGGCGTCGACCTGCTCGTCGAGCAGCAGCACCAGGGCCAGGGTGGAGCGGATGGCGAGCACCTCGCTGCGGTCGGCGTGCCGGGGTTCCACGGTGGCCAGTGTGGCCCGCAGCTCGGCCTCCGCCTCGGCGAGCCGGCCCTGCGCCTGCATGCATCGGGCCAGCGTGTGCCGGGCCTGCCAGGTCTCCGGTTGGTTGAGCGGCCACAACCGGTAGCGGACCTCCAGGATGGCGTGCAGCATCTCCTCGGCTTCGGGCGCCCGTTGCTGGGCCAGCACCGCCAGCACTGCCGACACAGTTCTGGTGGACCTGACCTTCACCGACCACGACGGTAATCGTTGGCACCGGATCGGTGCCGGCCAACCCGAACCGGTGGGCTGACCGAATCGACGCCAGATGGCTTTCCGGTCGCGAGGAAAGGTGGTGGTCCGGCGGATGAGTCGCTCCGCCGGACCACCGGGCCGTCCGTCAGATGGGATAGGTGCGGGCGACCGCCAGCATCTCCGAGCTGTGCGACCCGACAACGCCGACGGCCGGCGGTCGGGGGCGGAAGCCGGGCAGCGCGTCCAGCCCGTCACTGGCGTCCATGACCCGCAACGCCACCTGCCCGGCGATGGGCCGCACTGTCAACGTGACCTCGATGCCCTCGGTGGGCGGGGCGTGGAACACCAGCCCGAAGCCCCACTTGCCCTCGCGGGGCTCCACCGGCACCGGCCGCCCGGCGACCTCGGCCCGCAGCACGGTGGCGGTCGACGTGTCGACGTGCAGGGTGGCGAGCCGGGCGGCCCGCTGCGGGGTGAGCCGCAGTCGCAGCGTGCGTTCTCCACCAGTCGTGGCGTCGGCCACCACGTCCAGCTTCGGGGCCGGCAGGTTCGCCGGCTGCGCCGGCCCGGTCCGCAGTTCACCGTCGCCGAGCCCGGGGAAGTCGTCGCCGACGTCGGCCGTCCCGTCCACGTAGCCGTCCGTCCACGACTGCGGGTCACTCTCGTGGCTGAGCCAGCGGGCCTGGCCGGTGCCGGCGTCCATCGCGTACATCAGGTGCGTCGGGGCGGGATGGGCGGCGTCGAAGCGGTCGACGGCCAGGCCGACCCCGGCGAGCACCACCGCCGCCACCGCGGCGGCGCCGGCCGGCAGCACCGCGAGCCGCCGGGCCCGCAGCGCGAGCAGGCCACGCTGGCCGCCGGCCTGCGGGTGCAGCAGGTCGACCACCGGCAGGGCGACCAGGCCGAGCAGCACCGCGACCAGCGCGGCCACCCCGCCCATGCCCATCCCCAGCGCGGGGAAGAGCAGCACCACTGTGGGCAGCAGGATGACCACACCCACGGCCGCTGCGGCCGTCACCGCCACCACCGGCCACGGTCCGGTCTGCCGGGTACGCAGCGCGACCAGCCCACCGAGCGCGCCGGCCAGCGCCGGCAGTGTGGTGAGGTACGCCCCACCCGGCACCGCCACGGCGAGCAGCACTCCGAGCAGCGCAAGCCAGGCCAGCCCACCGATCGCGAGCGCGGCCGGGCCGATCCGGCGGCGGGTCAGCGCGTACCAGGTGAACAGGATGGCGGTGGCGAGCGCCAGGACGGCCAGCCGGTACCAGATCGGTCGGTACGGGTCGAGCAGCTCCGCGTACCCCGGTCGGATCGTGGTGATCGCCAGCCAGAGCAGTTGGGCGGCGACCGGCGCGACCACGATCGGCACCAGGGCCAGCCCGAAGCCGGCGGCCATCCGGCCGATGCTGGCCCGGCCCTGCCGACGGGTCAGCCAGCCCAGCGCGGTCACCGCCGCCACCGCGAGCAGGGCCAGCGGCAGTGTGAGCGTGCCCGGGTAGCGGACCAGGCCGCCGGGGACCGGGAAGTAGGTCGCGTCGTGCCCGGAGCGCAGCTCGGTCAGGTCGGTGCCACCGAACTCCCGGGCCAGCCCCAACGCGTTGTCCCCGTGCTGCTGGAGGCTGCCCCGGTCCATGGCGGCCGGGGTGTCCAACGGCGTGTGGTAGATCGCGCCCCCGTCGATGTACGCCGAGTTCAGCCCGACGAACTTGTGATCGAGGAAGGCGGTGAAATCGGTGTCGTTCGGCAGCGCGCGGTAGATCTCCACAGCGAACGAGGTGCCGACCGGGTGAGGGGCGGCCCGGCCGAAGATGTCCACCAACTTCGCGTTGTTCCGGGACGTCTCAAACATGATCACCGGCCCGGTGGAGCCCCGCGCCTCCAGGTTGAGCACCACACCGCCGTCGGCGGCCAGCGGGTGGCTGGCGGCGAACGCGGCCGCGCCGCACAGGCACGCCTCCTCGGCGTCGGTCAGCACGAAGACGATGTCGTTGCGCGGCCGAGGGCCGGTGGTCAGCGCGCGGGCCACCTCCAGGATGGTCGACGTGCCGGCCGCGTCGTCGTTGCCGCCCGGCCCGGTCTGTACCGAGTCGTAGTGCGAGACCAGGAAGACCCGACCCGTCGAGTCGGTGCCGGGCAGCCGGGCCACCACGTTGCGGACCCGGGCCACTGTCGCCCCGCCCGCCGCCCCGCTGAGCTGACCGGCCTCCGGTGCCACAGTGTCCTGCACCTCGGTCTCCAGGCCCAGCCCTCGCAACCGCTGCTCCAGGTGCGCGCGGACCTGTTCGTTGGCCGGGCTGCCGGCGACGTGCGACCGGGCGGCGATCACCTGGACGTCCTCGTACGCGCGGCCGGCGCTGAACGCGTCAGCCGGCGCGTCGGCCGACTTCGGGGCCGGGGTGCGCAGGTCGAGCAGACTGCCGGCGGCGACCGCGGCCAGCGCGGCCAACGCCGCCGCGGCGGCCACGAGCCGCCGACGCGGCCGGGTCAGCGCGCGGCTGGCAGGGGGTACGCCCGGAATCGGACGGGTCGGCGTGCCCGTCGTGGCCGGGGTGGTGGGTGCGCCCACGGGGACTCCTCGGGGGGTGGTGGGGCCTGGGGTGGGATCATCCTGCCCGTCGGTGGCTGCGGATGGGATGGCCGGTACGTCCCGTGTCCGTCAGCCGCCCGGTTTGTCCACGGCCGAGCAGTGACGCGCCCCATCCCCGCCCGCGCCGCAGGCATCGTGTTGTGTGCGACCGTTGTCTAATACAGGATCAGCAGGGCACTCGGAAGGAGCCCGACATCACCAGCGAACTCCCGCGTCTCGCGGCGGTGACCCGGCCGCACCGGGGGGCCGGCTTGGCCGGTTCCCCAGTTGTGCCGTACCCGCACGGTGGCCTGGCGCGGCACGCCAACCTGCCGCCGGGTGAGCGGTTGCGGGTGCTGCTGGTGGAAGACGACGAGGGCGACGCCTTCCTGGTGGGTGAGCTGCTCGCCGAGACGAACTCGATGATCGACCTGCTGGTCGCGACCAGCCTCCGGGAGGCGCGGCAGCGGATCAGCGGCGTCGACTGCGTCCTGCTCGACCTGGGCCTGCCCGACGCGCAGGGGCTGGACGGGCTGCGCCAGGTGTTGGACATGTCCAGCGGCGCCGCGGTCTGCGTGCTGACCGGCCGCACGGACGAGCACCTGGGCGTCGTGGCGGTCGCCGAGGGCGCCCAGGACTATCTGGTCAAGGGCCAGGTCGACGGGGTGCTGCTGACCCGGGCGCTGCGCTACGCCGTGGAGCGTAAGCGCGCCGACGAGAACGCCCGCCGGTTGCGCGAGGTCGAGCTGCGCCAGGCCGAGTCGGCCCGACTCGAACGCGGCCTGCTGCCCCAACCGCTGATGACGACCGACCTGGTCGCGGTGCACACCTTCTACCGGCCGGGCCGGCACGCCGCGTTGATCGGCGGAGACTTCTTCGACGTGGTGCAGACCCACCCGGACCGCCTCGACCTGATCGTCGGCGACGTCTGTGGGCACGGGGTGGACGAGGCCGCGCTCGGGGTCGAGCTGCGGGTGGCCTGGCGGGCCCTGGTGCTCGCCCGGGTGCCGGACGACGAGGTGCTGCCCGCCCTGGAGCAGGTGCTGATGAGTGAGCGCCGCCTCCAGGAGATCTTCGCGACGGTGGCCACCGTCAGACTGGACCTGGACGCCAACCGGGCCACCGTCCGACTGGCCGGGCACCCGCCACCGCTGCTGCTCTCCGGCGGCCGGGTCGCCCCGGTGCCCGCGCCCGGCGGCCTGCTGCTGGGCGTACGACCTCGCCGGCCGATTGCCTACGACCTGGAGTTCGACACCGATGACTGGTCCCTGTTGATGTACACCGACGGCCTGATCGAGGGGCGGGTGGGCGCCGGCAACGAACGGCTCGACGTGCCGGGCCTCAGTGGCTTGCTGGGCGAGCCGGCCAACCATTCGGTGTCCCTGCCCGAGCTGCCGGCGTGGCTCGTCGGGCGGGCCGAGCGGCTCAACGGTGGCCCGCTCGCCGACGACGTGGCCATGCTGTTGGTCAGCCGGGGCGGTGGCCGGTGAAGCCGGTGGTCGGCGGCTGGAGTCTGCGCCGCCGGGTGATCACCCTGCTCGCCGTCGTGGGTTTCCTGTTGGTCGGGCTGGCCGGCGCGGAGGCGGCGATGGCCGCCCGCAACCGCACCCAGATCGACGCGGTCCTGAACGAGACCGGCCCGTTGCGGGTGCAGTCCCAGGAACTGCTCAACGCGCTGCTCGACCAGGAGACGGCGATCCGCGGGTACGCGGTCAGCGGCGACCGGGACGACCTGAACCCCTACCGGGAAGGGCTCGCCCAGGAGCAGAGCGTCGTCGCCTCGATGCGGACGCTGCTCGACGACTATCCGGAGATCAGCCAGGAGCTGCGGACCGTCGAGGAGCGTGTCACGCAGTGGCGACAGTCGGTTGCGGAGCCGGTGATCACCACTACCGAGCAGAGCGGCACCAACGCCGGCCAGGCGTTGGTCACCGAAGCGGCCCGGCAACAGTTCGACGAGGTGCGCTTGGCGGTGAACGACCTCCAGGAGGAGGTCCTGGCCGCCCGGGAGCAGACCGCCACCAACGTCCGTACCAGCAGCAACATCCTGGTTGTTCTCCTGATCGTCGCCGCGCTGGTGGTGGTCGTCGCCGGGGCGGTGCTGCTGCTCTCGCTGGACCGGATGGTGGTCCGGCCGCTGACCGGCCTCGCCACCCAGGTCCGCGAGGTCGCCGAGGGCGACTACCAGCACCGCATTGCCCCCCTCGGTCCGCCGGAGTTCATCCGGCTCGGTGAGGACGTGGACGCGATGCGGCAGAAGATCGCCGCCGACCTGGCCGAGGTCCGGGCCGCCCGCGAGCGCATCGAGTGGGTCAACAGTCAGCTCCAGAAGCAGGCCGAGGAGCTGACCCGGTCCAACCGGGACCTGGAGCAGTTCGCGTACGTGGCCTCACACGACCTGCAGGAACCGCTGCGTAAGGTCGCCAGCTTCTGCCAGCTGCTCCAGCGCCGTTACGCCGGGCAGCTCGACGAGCGGGCCGACCAGTACATCGCCTTCGCTGTGGACGGCGCGCAACGGATGCAGCGCCTGATCAACGACCTGCTGGCGTTCTCCCGGATCGGGCGGCTCACCACCGGCTTCGTCGAGGTCGACCTCAACAAGGTGATGGGCGACGTGGCCGGCCAGACCGAGGCCGCCCGGCAGTACGCGGACGCCGAGTTGACCTGGACCGATCTGCCGGTGATCTCGGGTGAGGAACCGTTGCTCACCAACCTGCTGGCCAACCTGGTCAGCAACTCGATCAAGTTCCGCCGCCCGGACGTGCCGTCGAAGGTGCACGTCTCGGCCCGCTTGGTGGGTGCCGAGTGGGAGATCACCTGCCAGGACAACGGCATCGGGATCGAGCCGGAGTTCGCCGACAAGATCTTTGTGATCTTCCAGCGGCTGCACTCGAAGGACGCGTACCCGGGCACCGGCATCGGGTTGGCGATCGTCAAGAAGATCGTCGAGTACCACGGCGGCCGCGTCTGGGTGGACACCGACGTGCCGGAGGGCACCGCGATCCGGTTCACCCTGCCGGCACTTCCCGAGGACGTCGCGGCGGCGGAAGCCGCCGACTCCGCCGGGGAGCCGAACGCCCCGACAGCGGGCGACGCGACGCCCACGACCGAGGCTCCGGCAGCGATGACGGAGCAGGCCGACGGGCCGGACCAGCCGGACCGGGCCGACGAGACGCTGGAAAGCGGTAGAACGGGTGACATGAGGGAGACGGTGGGATGACCGCGCCGGCGGATGGCAAGAGCCCGATCGAGGTCCTGCTCGTCGAGGACGACCCGGGTGACGTGCTGATGACCCAGGAAGCGTTCGAGGAACACAAGCTGCGTAACCGGCTGACCGTCGTCTCCGACGGGGCCGAGGCGCTCGCCTACCTGCGCCGGGAAGGCCAGTACACCGACGCGGTGGCGCCCGACCTGATCCTGCTCGACCTCAACCTGCCCCGGCGCGACGGCCGGGAGGTGCTGGAAGAGATCAAGAAGGACCAGGAGCTGCGCCGGATCCCGGTGGTGGTGCTCACCACCTCGCAGGCCGACGAGGACATTCTGCGCAGCTACCAACTGCACGCCAACGCCTACGTGACCAAGCCTGTGGACTTCGAGCGCTTCATCTCGGTGGTCCGTCAGATCGACGAGTTCTTCGTCAGCGTGGTCAAGCTGCCGCCGCGTGGCTGACACCCTGTTGGACGACGTCGGCGGCCTGCTCTGGGAGGCCGCCGATCAGGTCGTGCTGCCACTGTTCCGCAAGCTCGACGACGATGACGTGTCGGAGAAGGCACCCGGCGAGGTGGTCACGGTCGCCGACCGCCGGGCCGAGGAGTTGCTCTCGGCGGGGCTGCGCCGGCTGCGGCCGGGCTCGAAGGTGGTCGGCGAGGAGGGTGTCGCCGACGATCCGGGGTTGCTGCGGCACCTACGCGACAGCGGGGACGTCTGGCTGGTCGACCCGGTCGACGGAACCGCCAACTTCGCCGCCGGTCGCCGACCGTTCGCCCTGATGGTGTCGCTCCTGACCGACGGGCAGCCGACCGCCGGCTGGATCCTGGACCCGCTCGCCGGCACTCTCGCCGCCGGCTCGGCGGACGAGGGCACACTGCTCAACGGTCGACCGGTGGACGGCGCCGGCTCGGTGCCGCCGCTCGGCGAGCTGCGCGGCGCGGCGATGACCCGGTTCCTGCCGCCGGAGGCCCGCGACCGGGTCCGCGCCGGCGGGCGGCGGCTCGGTGAGCTGCTGCCCGGCCTGCACTGCGCCGGTCGGGAGTACCTGGACATCCTCACCGGCGAGCAGCAGTTCGCCCTCTTCTGGCGCACCCTGCCCTGGGACCACGCCCCGGGCACCGTGCTGGTCCGTGCCGCCGGGGGTGTCGCCCGCCGATTCGACGGCGTCGACTACCACCCCGCCGACGACGGCCGGGGTCTGCTCGTCGCGGCCAACGAGCAGGTGTGGGCCGAGGTGCGCGACGCGCTTCTGAGCACCTGATCCGCGCGCTGCGCGACCGTGTCGGGACGCTCCGTCGACATCGAGGCGGCCAGCGGGTCAGCGGGCTGGTCACCGGCCCGCGATCCGGTATCGTGACCGGCGGTCTCCGCCAGCAGGCCGCCGACCGGCGCCGCCGTGCAGTGTTCATCGGGGGCCGGCGGTCGACGGAAGGACGCTTTCGTGCCCAGGACCAGGCTCAGCCCGCGGCTCGGTCGCGGCGCTCTGTTCGCAGTGCTCGCCGCCGTCGCGTTGGTGCTCGGCGGTGCCGCCGTGCCCGCGTACGCGGAGCCTGGCGAGGGCGGCAGCAAGAAGTTGCAGGACGCGCTGGAGTTGACCGCCAAGGGTCACATCGAGGCCAAGGCCAAGCTGGACAACTCCAAACGTCGCCAGACGGCGCTGACCGGCGAGCTGGCCACGCTTGAGGGTCGGCTGGTCGGGCTCAGCAGCCAGGTGGGCGAGGTGGCCGCCCAGTCGTATCGGGTGGGTCGACTGAGCGCTGTCTCGATGCTGCTCAACACGGCCACACCGGAGGCGTTCCTGCAACGCGCGGGCGACCTCGACCTGATGGCCCAGCGGGACAGCAAGCGGCTGCGTGACCTCACCGACGCCCGGCAGCAGGCGCAGCAGGCCAAGGTCGCCATCGACGCCGAGGTCCGCGAGCAGCAGAAGCAACTCGCCGTGATGGCGAAGAAGAAGAAGGAAGCCGAGGAGGCGCTCGCCGAGGTCAGCTCCGGCGGCAGCAACGGTTTCAGCGGTGGCAGCTCCACCTCGGCGAAGCCGGCGCCGCGTAACTCCGACGGGTCCTGGCCGTCGGAGTCCTGCTCGGTGAAGGACCCGACCACCTCCGGGTGCATCACTCCGCGGACCCTCAACGCGCTCAAGCAGACCCAGGCGGCCGGCTACAAGCGGCACGTCTCCTGCAAGCGCAGTGGTGGCAGCGGCGAGCATCCGAAGGGCCGGGCCTGCGACTTCTCGGCCGCCACGAACGGCTTCGAGGACAAGAACGCGACCGGCGGCGACAAGGCGTACGGGGACAGCCTGGCCGCCTGGCACGTGCGCAACGCCGACCGGCTCGGCGTGCTCTACGTGATCTGGTACCGGCAGATCTGGCATCCCGGCACCGGTTGGCGTTCGTACAGTGGAAGCGGCTCTCCGGCGGCCTCCCACACGAACCATGTTCATCTCTCTATGTACTGACCCGAAGCACCAGCTTCGCTGCGTACCATCGCGACGATGAGCTCCCCACCGTCCGACGTAGCGGCCCTGCCGGCGCCCCCGGCTCCGCCCGTGCCGGTCACCGGCCGGGCGCTGCCCAACGGCCTGGCCGCATTCCTGGTGTTCTTCTCCAGCGGTGCCGTGCTGGTGCTGGAGACAGTCGCGCTGCGCCTGGTCGGCCCGTACGTAGGGGTGACCCTTCAGGTGACCAGCTCGGTGATCGGCATCGCGCTGGCCGCGATCGCGTACGGCGCGTGGTCCGGCGGTTGGCTGGCCGACCGGCGTAACCCGCGAGGCCTGCTGGCGCCGGCGTTGGTGCTGGCCGGCATCGCCACCGCCGTCACCCTGCCCGTCGTCCGGTACGCCGGTGAGGTGCTGCGCGGTGGCGCGGCCAGCGGCATCCTGCTGCTTGTCGCGTTGGCGGTGTTCGTGCCGGCCGCGCTGCTGGCAGCTGTCACCCCGCTGGTGGTGAAACTCCAGCTCGCCGACCTGCGCCGCACCGGCCAGGTGGTCGGTCGACTCTCCGGGATCGGCACCCTGGGCGGCATCACCGCAACCCTGCTGACCGGGTTCGTGCTGGTCGCCGCGCTTCGCAGCACCGTCATCCTGCTGGCCCTGGCGCTCGCGCTCGGGCTGGTCGGCATCGGCCTCGGCTGGTACCTGCGCCGGCAGGAGCCCACCGAGCTGCCCGGTCCGGCCCGGGCCCGAGCCGCGTTGGCCGTACTCGGCCTGGCCGGGGCGGGGCTGACCACCGTGGCGCCCAACCCGTGCGACATCGAGACGGCGTACCACTGCGCCCGGGTCACCGCGGACCCCGCCCGGCCCAGCGGGCGGACGCTGCTGCTCAACTCCGCCCAGCACTCGTACGTGGACCTCGCCGATCCGAAACACCTGGAGTACGCGTACACGAAGTGGATCGGCGCGGTCGGCGACGTCGCCGCGCCGGCCGGTCAGCGCCTGGACGCGCTGCACCTGGGCGGCGGTGGCTTCACGGTGCCGCGCTACCTGACCGCGACCCGACCGGGCACCGACAACCTGGTGTTCGAGATCGACGGCGGGCTGGTCGAGCTGGGTGAGCAGGAGCTGGGCGTACGGCCGGGGCCGGACCTGCGGGCGGTGGTGGGTGACGCCCGGATGCTCGTTGCCGGCGAGCCGACCGACAGCCGTGACCTGGTGGTCGGGGACGCGTTCGGGCACCTGGTGGTGCCCTGGCACCTGGCCACCCGGGAGATGGCCGCCGACGTCCGGCGGGTGACCCGCCCCGGCGGCGTGTACGTGCAGAACGTCATCGACTACCCGCCGCTGCGGTTCATCCGCGCCGAGTTGGCCACTGTGGCAGCCGAGTTCGGGCACGTCGCGTTGATCGCGCCGCCGGAAGCGCTCGCCCAGGAGCAGGGCTCCAACTTCCTCATCGTCGGCTCCGACGCGCCGTTGCCGCTGGAAGCTGTCCGGGCCCGGCTGGCCGAGGTGGATCCGAAGGTCAGCCTGCTGTCCGGTGCGGCGCTGACGGACTTCGTCGACGGGGCGATGGTGTTGACCGACGACTACGCCCCGGTGGATCAACTGCTGGCCACCGCCTGATCGGGTGACAATCCTGACCGAATCCGATACTCCAGGTGTAGGCGGGCCGTTCCTGGGCAACATCGCTCACCATGGGTGGTGGGGACCGGAACGGCGCGCAGTTGCTCGATGAGCGGTACCGGCTGATCGAACAACTCGGCGCGGGCGGCATGTCGGTGGTCTGGCGTGGCTACGACGAGGTGCTCGGTCGTCAGGTCGCGGTGAAGGTGTTGGCCTCCCGGCTGGCCAGCGACCGGGCCTTCCGCCACCGCATCCGGATCGAGGCGCAGGCCGCAGCGCGGCTCTGCCACCCCAACATCACCAACGTGTACGACTACGGCGAGTCCGAGCAGGTCGGTCTGACGGTGCCGTACGTGGTGATGGAGCTGGTCGACGGCGCTTCGCTGGCCAGCCGGTTGGGTCGGGAGAGCCAACTGCCGTGGCGGGAGGCGGTGACCATCGGCGCCGAGGTGAGCTCCGCGCTGGCCACCGCGCACGCCCGTGGGGTGGTGCACCGCGACGTCACCCCGGGCAACGTCATGCTCACCTCAACCGGGGTCAAGGTGGTCGACTTCGGCATCTCCGCGCTCGTCGGGGAGAGCGAGAAGGGCCCGGACGGCACGCTGTTGGGCACTCCCGCGTACCTCGCCCCGGAGCGGCTGGACAACGGCCAGGTCTCCCCGGCCACCGACGTGTACGCCGTTGGACTGCTGCTGTACCGGATGCTCACCGGTCGACTGCCGTGGCTCGCCAGCACGACCACCCAGATGCTGCGCGCCCACATGTACAACGACCCGGAGCCGATGCCCACCGTCGCGGGGCTGCCCGACGGGGTGGCCGACCTGGTCGGACGTTGCCTGGCCAAGCGGCCCGCCGACCGACCGGCCACCGCCGAGCTGACCCGGACGCTCGCCGAGGCGGCCGGCATGCTCGCGGCGGTGCCGGTGTCCCCGGCCGCCGGGCCGCTGGACGCGACCATGCTCGGCAGTGCGCGTACCACGATCCTGCCCTGGTCGGCGGCGACCGACGCGTTGCCGTTGTCGCGGACCCGCAACCGGGACCGTCGGACGCAGCAGCGGGTGACCCGGCGTCGACGGGTGGAGGCCGGAGTGGCCGCCGTCGGGCTGATCGCGGTCACCGGGGCGATGTGGGGGTTCACCTCGCGCAGCCCGGCCAGCGGAGGGGACCGGCCGACGACCGAGGCGCGGATGGGTCTGCCGGCGGCGGTGCCCTGCGAGGTGGCGTACGCGTTGCGCTCCGACTCCGGCACCGAGTTCTCCGCCGAGCTGACGTTGACCAACACCGGTGGCCGTGAGCTGCGGGACTGGGCGATGAGCTTCACCTTCCCGGGGCAGCAGAAGGTGACGAAGGCGGAGCCCGCGCCGGTGCACCAGCAGGGGAGCACAGTGCTGATCCGACCGGCGGCCCAGCGCACCACGCTGGCCGCTGGCGCGGCCGAGAAGGTGACCCTCACGGGTAGGTACAGCGGGGCGAACCCGTTGCCTGTGGAGTTCCGGCTCGGCGAGGCGACCTGCGGGGTTCGGGTTTCCGGCGTCGCCGGCAGCGCGCCGTCCACGGCCCCGCCGAGCAAGGCCGCCACGCCGAAGGCTCCGCCCAAGGCAGCGAAGGTGCGCAGCGGCTCCGGTTCGGGCGGCGGCGCGTCGAAGGCCAAGCCGCCGAAGCCGGCGAAGGCCCCGGCGAAGCCCGCGAAGGCTGCCGGTGGTGGTCCGGGAAAAGTGTGAAGGTGACCAAGGGGCCGGGTGGTCACCGGAAGTGAGCAGGCCACACCGTTTCGCCATGCTTCGGGGCCGTCGGACCAACTGGTTCGACGGCCCCGGTCGATCTCGCCCTGCGGAGCAGTTCAGCGCAACCCCGCGAATCGCTGGACCTGGTCGATCCCACCTTCGACGATGAGCACCCCGTTCTGGGGAAGCGTGGTGTCGTCGGAGGTGTACCGGAAGCGTTCGCCCGGCAGCTTGGCACCGACCACGCGTACCCCGAAGCGCTCCTCCGGTTTCAGGTCGAGCAGTGTGCGCCCGACCAGGGACTCCGGCACCCGGACGGTGGCGATGGCGAAGTCGTCGTCGAACTCGATGAAGTCGAGCAACCGGCTGACGATCAGGTGCGCGACCCGGTCCCCGGTCTCCGCCTCCGGGAAGATCACGTGGTGCGCGCCCACCGACGCCAGGATCTTGGCGTGCTTCTGCGAGGTGGCCCGCGCCCAGATCTGGGGCACACCCAGCTCGACCAGCGCCAACACGGTGAGCACACTCGCTTCCACCGAGGCCCCGATGGCCACCACCGCCCGCCCGAAACTGGTGATGCCCAGCTGCCGCAGCGCCCCCTCCTCGGTCGCGTCGGCCTGAACCACCCGGTCGAGCTGCGCCGACCAGCGCTGCACCTTCGCCGGGTTGCGGTCGATGGCCAACACCTCGCGGTTCATCCGGGTCAGCGACCCGGCCAGGTGGCAACCGAATCGACCCAGCCCGATCACCACGACGCCGCCGCTGTCCGCTCGTCTAGCCGACACCTCGGCCCTCCCTGCTCCCAAGGGCGTGGTCCCGGCGTGCGGGCCGGCCGACACTTCTGAAACACGCCCTAGCCGACAATGGGTTGCTCCTGGGGATAGCGGTAGAGGCGGCGTCGGGTGTTCAGGGCGATCGCCGACCCCAGGGTGAGAGTCCCGACGCGGCCGATGAACATCAGCACGGTCAGCACCAGTTGGCCGCCGGCCGGCAGTTCGGCGGCCAGACCGATGGTCAGACCGGTGGTGCTGAACGCCGAGGTGATCTCGAACAGGGCCGCGACGAAGCGGACGCCCTCGGTGAGCAGCAGCAACAGCATGGTCCCGGCGGTCACCAACGCGACGCTGAGCAGCGCCACGGTGACCGCCTGCCGCTGGCTCGCGGTGGCCACCCGCCGGTGCCCGATCGTCACGTCGGGCTCGCCCCGCAACTCCGCCCAGATGGTGAACGCCAGGAGGAAGAACGTGGAGACCTTGATGCCACCGGCCGTGCTGGCACTGCCGCCGCCGATGAACATCAGCACGATCAACAGGGGATAGCTCTCCTCCTGCAGGTCGGCGATGTTCAGGACGCTGTAGCCGCCGGTGCGGCTCAGCGCGATCTGGGTGAACGACGCGAGGATCTTCCCGGGTACGTCGTACTGGCCGATGGTGCTCGCGTTGGTCCACTCGGCGGCGAGCAGGCCGGCGAAGCCGACCAGCAGCAGCGCCGCGCTGCCCCAGATGGTCAACTTCGTCGCCACCGCCCAGTGCGCCGGCTGCCGCCACTCGCGGACCGCCTCGAAGAGCGCGGGAAAACCGAGACCGCCGATGATCGCGCCGATCGCCAGGGGCAGCGACACCCACGGGTCACGGCTGAAGGCCAGCAGCCCGTCGGTGTAGAGCGCGAAGCCGCCGTTGTTGAACCCCTGCACGGCGTGGAAGGCGCCCGACCAGAGGGCCCGCCCGAACGGATAGTCGTAGGCCAGCCAGAGCCGACCGGCGATCAGCACTGTCATCACCGCCTCGCAGGCGAAGACGGTCAACGCGATCCGGCGGAGCAACCGGCCCACCTCACCGATGCCGAACTCGGCCGTCTCGGCCTGCACCAGCAACCGGTTGCGCAGTCCGAGCTGGCTGGAGACCACCAGGATGACCAACGCCGCGACAGTGAGGATGCCGAGACCGCCGAGCTGGGTGAGCAGGGTGATCACCACCAGTCCCGCGCCGGACCAGTAGTTCGGCGTGTCGGTGATGGCCATGCCGGTGACCGACACGGCCGAGGTGGCGGTGAAGAGCGCTGTGACCACGGGTGGGCGTTCGTGTTCCACTGTCGCCCAGCGCGCCATGAGCAACAGGGTGCCGAGCAGTATCGGGACCAGGAACGCGAACGGCACCAGTCGCACGGGATTGCGGAAGAACTGGCGCACCAGACAATCTTCCTGTCCGCCAGCGGCCCTGGAGTGGGAACGGACATTCCGGAGATTCATCTGCCAGCCCGAATCGCCTGTCGTGGGTGCGAGATCGCGCTCGATCCAGGATGTAGTGGCGTGGCGGTGCTCCGAGGCCACTACATCCTGGATCGAGCACGATCTTGAGGGGAGGAGATGTTCGCCAGCGTCTGGGGGCCGAGGCGGCAGACCCATCGCGGGTTCCGCTGACCGAAGCGGACGAATGGCGCGGGGCGACACACGGTTCGGGTGGTCCGTGGGGGTTCGGGCCATCGAGGGCGGGCGCTTCCGGCTGGTAGTGCGGCCCGCTGTAACCTCCGGCCACCTCATTCCTGTTACTTGTGTGTTTCCGCCACATAGCTCGTGGGTGACGTCACTTCTAGCGTGAGCCGTCACGAAGAAGTTCTCTCCCTCTGAGTCCTCATGTGGAGTCGCAATGACGGTCCGGACGACGCGGCGGGCGTTCCTCTCCGCCGCCACGATGATGGCCGCGGCGCTGGCCGCCACGGCCTGTGGCAGCCCGCAGGACACCGCCACCGGCGGCGGCGACAGTGCCGCCCCGGTCAAGGTCGGCCTGGTGTACTCCCAGTCGGGAGCCCTGGCCAGCTACGGAAAGCAGTACATCGAGGGGTTCAAGGCGGGGCTGGACTTCGCCACCCAGGGCACCGGCAAGGTCGGTGACCGCAAGATCGAGTTGACCGAGGTCGACGACGCTGGCGATCCGGCCAAGGCCGTCTCCGCGGCGAAGGACCTGATCGGCAAGGGTACGAAGATCATCGCCGGCTCCACAGCCTCCGGTGTGGCGCTCCAGGTCGCGCCGATCGCGGCGCAGAACAAGGTCCTGTTCATCTCCGGCCCGGCCGCCACGGACGCGGTGACCGGCGCGAACAAGTACACCTTCCGCTCCGGTCGGCAGTCCTACCAGGACGTGGTGACCGCCAAGTCGTTCATCGGCGACCCCACCGGCAAGAAGGTGGTGGTCTTCGCCCAGGACGGCGCGTTCGGTGACGCCAACGAGGCCGCCGTCAAGGCCGTCATCGGCAGTGCGGGCGCGACGGTGAGCAGCGTCCGGGCCCCGGCCAGCGCCACCGAGTTCACCCCGTTCGCCAGCCAGATCAAGACCGCGAAGCCGGACCTGCTCTTCGTGGCGTGGGCGGGCACCACCGCCCCGGCCATGTGGCAGACCCTCGACCAGCAGGGCGTCCTCTCGTCCACCACTGTCGTCACCGGCCTGGACATCCGCGCCTCGTGGCCGACCTTCGGTGCTGCCGGCGCGAAGATCTCCTTCCTGTCGCACTACTTCGACGGTGCCAGCGACACCGAGGCCAGCAAGGCCCTGAAGGCGAAGGTCACCACCATCGACCTGTTCCACCCGGACGGCTTCGCCGCCGCGCAGATGGTGGTCCGGGCCGCGCAGGAGGGTGGCGACGACGTCGACAAGATGGTCACCGCCCTGGAGGGCTGGAGCTTCGACGGGGTCAAGGGCAAGATGACGATCCGCGCCGCCGACCACGCGCTGCTCCAGCCGATGTTCCAGGCCAAGCTGACCGGCAGCGGCACCGCGTTCACGGCGACCGCGCAGAAGAGCCTCACCGGTGACGAGACCGCGCCGCCGGCCGTGGCCATGAAGGGCTGACCATGCTCGCCACCCGCGGTCTGACCTGGCGGATCGGTGAGGTCGCCATCGTCGACAGCGTCTACCTCGACCTGGCGCCCGGGGAGTTCCTGGGCGTCATCGGGCCCAACGGCGCCGGTAAGACCTCACTGTTCAACCTGATCACTGGCCTGCGCCGGGCCACGGAGGGCCGGATAGTTCTGGACGGTCAGGACATCGGGGCGCTCCCGCCGCACCGGCGGGCCCGCCTCGGACTGGGCCGTACCTTCCAGGCGTCCTCGGTCTTCGGCTCGCTCAGCGTGCGGGAGAACGTCCGGCTCGCCGTGCAGGCGCACCGCGGGGGCTCGATGGCACTGTGGCGGCGGGCGGCGGCCGACCGGGAGGTCGCCGCCGCCGCCGACGCGGCGCTCGACCGGGTCGGCCTCGCCCACCGGGGTACGGCCCTCGCCGGCACCCTGGCCCACGGCGAGAAGCGCAAGCTGGAGATCGCCCTGCTGCTCGCCGGTGAACCGCGGGTGATGCTGCTGGACGAGCCGATGGCCGGGGTCAGCGCCGAGGACGTGCCGGAACTGGTGGCCGTCATCAAGTCGCTGACCGGCGACAGTGGCCGGGCGGTGCTGATGGTCGAACACCACATGGACGTCATCCTGGAACTGGCCGACCGCATCGCCGTCATGCACCACGGCGCGCTGCTGGCCTGCGACACCCCGGAGACGGTGATGGCCAACCCCACAGTGCAAGAGGCCTACCTGGGGGAGTCGCTGTGAACGCGAGGAGTGAGCCGGGTCTGCCAGCCCCGCAGTCGCGAACTGAGGAACCGATCCTCAGTGTGGAGGACCTGTCGGTCCGGATCTCCGGGCTGCACATCCTCCAAGGGGTGTCCTTCACTGTCGCCCCGACCGGCGTGACAGTCCTGCTCGGTCGCAACGGCGTCGGCAAGACCACCACGCTGCGCGCGATCGTCGGCCTCACCCCGCCCGCCGGGGAGGTCCGCGGCACCATCCGGATGGGCGCGCAGAGTCTGCTGGCCCGGCCGACGCACCGGCTGGTCCGCGGTGGGCTCGGCTACGTGCCCGAGGACCGCTGCGTGTTCGCCGGGCTCACCGTCGCGGAGAACCTGCGCCTCGCCGAGCGGCGCGGCACCACCCCGGCGTACGACAAGGTCTTCGCGCTCTTTCCGGAGCTGGACCGACGCGGGCGGCAACGGGCCGGTTCGCTCTCCGGCGGGCAGCAGCAGATGCTCGCCATCGGTCGGGTGCTGCTCAACGACAACCGGCTGCTGCTCGTCGACGAGCCGACCAAGGGGTTGGCGCCGAAGGTGGTGACCGAGGTGGCGGAGGTGCTGGAACGGGTCGCGGAGTCGGTGCCGGTGCTGCTGGTCGAGCAGAACCTGGCAGTCGTACGCCGACTGGCCCGCGACGCTGTCGTGCTGGCCGCCGGCAAGGTGGCGTGGACCGGCGACGCCCACGAGTTGCTGTTGGAGACCGCGTTGACGAAGTCGCTGCTCGGTGTCGGCTCGGCGGAGGTGTCCACGCCGAGCGCGAGGAGTGAGCTTGCGAGCCCCGCAGTCGCGAGGAAGGACCAGCTCTGATGGGCACCGTGATCCTGTTGGCGTTGACCGGCCTCGGCCTGGCGGCGCTGTACTTCCTGGTCGCCTCCGGCCTGTCCCTGGTCTTCGGCCTGGCCGACGTGCTCAACTTCGCGCACGGGCTGTTCCTCGGCGTCGGCGCGTACGGCACCTGGTGGGCGGCGGGCAACCTGCCGGGCGCCGGGCCGGACGGGTTCGGCTTCGTGATCGCTGTCGCCTTCGGGGTGGCCGCCGGCACGCTGGTCGCGATCCTGGTCGAGCTGGTGCTGATCCGCCCGCTGTACTCCCGCACCATCGAGCAGGTGCTCGTCACCGTCGGGCTGTCGCTGGCCGGGGTGGCGTTGCTCCAGGCCACCTGGGGTGCGGACGCCCGGCCGTTCCCGCGTCCGGACTGGACCCGGCAGGTGACCGGGATCCTCGGCGCGCAGGTGCCAAACGGTGGCCTGCTGCTGATCATCGCGGCGGTGCTGGTGCTCGGCGCGATCCTGGCGTTCCTGCGCTGGACCCGGTACGGCCTGGTGATCCGCGCCGGGGTGGAGAACCGGGAGATGGTGACAGCGCTGGGCATCGACGTCCGCAAGGCGTTCACGCTGGTCTTCGCGATCGGTGGGGCGGCCGCCGCGCTCGCTGGCGCGCTCGGCGGGGTCTACTTCGGCACCGTCTCGCCCGGGCAGGGCGGCTCGCTGCTCATCTTCGCGTTCATCGTGGTGGTGATCGGCGGGATGGGCTCGGTGGTCGGCTCCGCGTACGCGGCGGTCGTGGTCGGGCTGGTGCAGCAGTTCGTCAACTACTACGGCACGTCCGGGCTGGGCGACATCTGCGTGGTCGGGCTGCTGGCCGTGGTGCTGCTGCTGCGTCCGCAGGGCATCGCCGGAAAGGTGGCAACGGCATGACGGTGATCGACGCGCCTCGCGCACAGGTGCCCGACGAACTGAGTCCGCAGCGGGGGCGGTGGCACCGGGTCCGCCCGTTCCTGCCGCTGGTCGCGCTGGTGGTGCTGGCGATCCTGCCGTACTCGACGATGTCCCTGCCGGGGGTCTTCGAGGGGCCGGTCAACTCACCAGGCACCCTGCAACTGCTCGCCATCTGCCTGATCTTCGGTGGGTTGGCGGCCGGGTACGACCTGCTCTTCGGCCGGACCGGGATGCTCTCCTTCGGGCACGCGCTGTACTTCGCCGCCGGTGTCTACGGCACCGACATCCTGATCACCCGGGCCGGTCTGCCGCTGTGGCAGGCGGGGCTGCTGACCATCACCGGCGGCACCATCCTCGCCGCGCTGCTCGGCGCGGTGGCGCTGCGGACGGTGGGCATCGCGTTCGCCATGGTCACTTTGGCCTTCGCCCAGGTGGGCGCGATCCTGGTGGCCCGGGACTTCGGCGGGCTCACCGGTGGCGAGGAGGGCCTGCCGCTGGACGTGTCGGGGCTGCCCGCCGGACTGGTGGGGGTGACAAACACGGTCAACCTGTACTGGTTGGCGCTGGCGTACCTGACCCTTGTGGTCTTCGTGGTGCACCGGGTGAGCGGGTCACCGACCGGTCGGGTGCTCGCCGGGCTGCGTGACGACGAGCGGCGGATCGGCGTGCTCGGGTTGGACCCGTACCGCTACAAGCTGGTGGCGTTCACCCTGGCCGGCGGGTTGGCGTCGGCGGGCGGGGTGGTCTACGTCCTGATCGTCGGCGGCGCGTCGCCGCACATCACGTCCTCCGAGCTGACCCTGTCGCTGCTGGTGATGGTGGTGCTCGGCGGGCCGGGCACCCGGTGGGGTCCGGTGCTCGGTGGTGTCCTCTACATGTACCTGGACCACCGGCTCACCGCCTTCGGCACGAGCGACGCGGTGGACAACCTGCCGGCCGTCCTCAGCCGTCCGTTGAGCCAGCCGCTGTTCGTCCTGGGCACTGTCTTCATCCTGGCCGTCTACTTCTTCCCAGGTGGCCTGACCAGCCTGGCCCCCCGCCTGTCCCACCTGACCCGCGCCCTCCGCCCCCGCCCCCGCCCCCGCCGCTGACCAACGTTGACTCGGTTGATCAAGAGGTTTGCGTCAGAATCAGGCCGAATGGTGACGCAAACCTCTTGATCAACAGGGGGATGACGGACGGCGCTGGTAGAAATGCCGGGTGGAGACAGCAGAGCGGGCAGCGGTACGCGAGCGGGCCGAGGCGGTGCTGCGCCGGCTGGCCGGTGACAACGCCCGGCTGCGCGAGGATCAGTGGCGCGCCATCGAGGCGCTGGTCGTCGACCGGCGGCGGGTGCTCTGCGTCCAGCGCACCGGTTGGGGCAAGTCGGCTGTCTACTTCGTGGCCACTGCACTGCTCCGCGACCGCGAGCAGCGCCACCAGGCCGGGCCGACAGTCATCGTCTCGCCGCTGCTGGCGTTGATGCGCAACCAGGTCGAGGCCGCCGCGCGGGCCGGCATCCGGGCCCGCACGATCAACTCGGCGAACCTCGACGAGTGGGACGAGATCACCGCCGAGATCCAGACCGGCGCGGTGGACGTGCTGCTGATCAGCCCCGAACGGCTCAACAACCCGGATTTCCGCGACGGCGTCCTGCCGAAGTTGGCCGCCACCACCGGCCTGCTGGTGGTCGACGAGGCGCACTGCGTCTCCGACTGGGGGCACGACTTCCGGCCGGACTACCGGCGGCTGCGGACGTTCCTCGCCGAGCTGCCCGAGCGCACCCCCGTGCTGGCGACCACCGCCACCGCCAACGCCCGGGTCACCCAGGACGTCGCCGAGCAGCTGGGCGACGCCCTCATCCTGCGCGGCACCCTGGACCGCGAGTCGCTGCGCCTCGGGGTGCTCGACCTGCCCAGCCCGGCGCACCGGCTGGCCTGGCTCGCCGACCACCTGGACCAGCTGCCCGGCTCGGGCATCGTCTACACGCTGACCGTCGCGGCAGCGGGGGAGACCGCAGAGTTCCTGCGCTCCCGGGGCTACCCGGTCGCCTCGTACAGCGGGCAGTCCGACGACGCCGACCGGCGCGCCGCCGAACAGGACCTGCTCGACAACAAGATCAAGGCGTTGGTCGCCACCAGCGCCCTCGGCATGGGCTTCGACAAGCCCGACCTGGGCTTCGTCGTCCACCTCGGCGCGCCACCCTCGCCGATCGCGTACTACCAGCAGGTCGGCCGCGCCGGCCGCGCCGTCGAGCACGCCGAGGTGCTGCTGCTGCCCGGCGTCGAGGACGCCGCGATCTGGCGGTACTTCGCCTCGCTGGCGTTCCCGCCGGAGCAGCAGGTCCGGGCCGTGCTGGCCGCCCTGCACACCGACCGCCCGCTCTCCACCCAGGCACTCGAACCCCTCGTCGACCTGCGCCGGGCCCGGTTGGAGCTGATGCTGAAGGTGCTCGACGTGGACGGCGCGGTCCGCCGGGTGCGCGGTGGTTGGCTCGCCACCGGCGAGCAGTGGGTCTACGACGAGGCCCGGTTGCGCCGCGTCGCCGAGGCGCGCACCGTCGAGCAACAGGCAATGCGGGAGTACGCGACGACGTCCGACTGCCGGATGCGATATCTACGGGAACGCCTGGACGACACCGAGGCGGCTGACTGCGGCCGATGCGACAGGTGCGCCGACCCACTCTTCGCCGCTGACGTGTCGACCGCCGCGCTCTCCGCCGCACAGACCTTCCTGGGTCGACCCGGCGTGGAGATCGCACCGAAGAAGCTGTGGCCGACCGGGCTCGACGCGGTGGGCGTACCCCTCAAGGGCCGGATCGTCCCCGCGGAGCAGGCGCTGCCGGGCCGGGCCGTCGGGCGCCTCTCCGACCTGGGCTGGGGTGGCAGGCTGCGCGCCCTCGTCGGCCCGGAAGCGCCGGACGCGCCGGTGCCCGACGACGTCGCCGGCGCCGTCGTGGAGGTGCTGAAGGCATGGGCGCACGGTGACGACCCGTGGCCGCGCCGGCCGGTGGCGGTGGTCGCGGTCGGTTCCCGTCGGCGGCCCCGGCTGCTCGGCTCGCTGGCCGAGCGGATCGCCACAGTGGGCCGGCTGCCGCTGCTCGGCGAGGTCACCGCGTCCGGCCCCGACGGCCCGGGTGGGCCACGGGGCAACAGCGCCCAACGGGTACGCGCCCTGCACGACACCTTCACCGTGCCGACCGACCTGGCCGACGCCCTGGCCGGGCTGGACGGCCCGGTGCTGCTCGTCGACGACCTGATCGACTCGGGCTGGACGATGACGCTGGTGACCAGGGCCCTACGCCGGGCCGGCGCGACCGACGTGCTCCCGCTCGCCCTCGCCGTGGCCGGCTGACCCGCTGCCGTCCGGTCGGGTGGGAAAGTTCCCGGGCGGTGTCGAATGCGACAGTCGCCACGCTCTCCGGGCGTCGGCCAGACCCGGCCGGGCGCGGCGGTACCGTGGGCGGCATGACCGACCACCAGCCCGTCACCCGTGCGTGCGCCGTTGCGGGCACTACCGTCGGCGGCGAGGCCGGCCAGGCGCTGGGCGTCGGTAGTGGCTGACCAGGGTCCCGCCGAACTGGACCGGAGCACTCTCCGGCTGGCGCTGGTGGTCGGCGGGCTGGTGCTGGCGGTGCTGCTCGGCTTCGGCCTCGGCCGGCTGAACGCCAACGGCACCGTCACCGGCAGCCCGTCGTTGGCCGCCGAGCACACCGACCCACCGGGCGTCGCGCCGCACAACCACGGCAGTGCCGCGGCCACCGATCAGGGCGCGCCCACCGAGCCAGGTGGTCTGGCGGTCAGCTCGGCCGGGTTCACACTGGTGCCGGTGGCCACCGAGTTCGCGGCGGGTCGCCCCGATCAGCTCCGCTTCCAGGTGCGCGACGCGCAGCGCCGGCCGGTGACCCGGTTCGCCATCGTGCACGACAAGCCGATGCACCTCATCGTCGTCCGGCGGGACCTGACCGGCTACCAGCACCTGCATCCGACAATGGCGGCCGACGGCACCTGGTCGGTGCCGTTGACCCTCACGCAGCCTGGCCTCTGGCGCGCGTACGCCGATTTCACAGTGGTCGCCGACAACGGCGCGCAGACCGCTGTGACCCTCGGCACGGACCTGGTGGCGCCGGGCGACTACCGACCGCGTCCACTGCCGGGTCCGGCCACCTCGACGACGGTGGACGGCTTCACCGTCGGCTACCAGGGCACTGCGCAGGCCGGGGCGACAGTGCCGCTGACCTTCCGGGTCGACGGCGTTGGCGGCGCAGCCCCGCTGGAGCGCTACCTCGGGGCGTACGGGCACCTGGTGGCGTTGCGCGAGGGCGACCTCGGCTATCTGCACGTGCACCCGGAGACCGAGTTGGTGGACGGTCAGATCAAGTTCTGGTTGACCACCCCCGGCCCGGGCCGCTACCGCCTCTACCTCGACTTCCAGGTGAACGCCGAAGTCCGAACCGCCGAGTTCACCCTCACCGTCCCCTAACCCACCCCCACCCCCGTCCCCCCACCCCTTCCCCCGTTGATCATGAAGTTATTGCCCTTCGCTGCGGCGTGTCGTGGCAATAACTTCATGATCAACGCCCGCAGAGGGTGGGGGTGGGGTGGGGGTGGGGTGGGGTGGGGTGGGGGTTAGCTGGCTCGGCGGATGGGGCGGCGGGCCAGGTAGCGGAGCAGGTCGCGGATGTGGTGCTTCTCCTCGGCGGGGACCGTAGGGTCGGCCAGCCGGTCCAGGATGGCCCGGACATCGGCCTCGACCGGGCCGTCGTCGTGGCGTCGGCGGGGCGCGGGACCGGCGTCGGGCAGCCCGAGCGCGCGGAACGCGGCGGCGACCGGCAGATCCAGTGCGGCGCAGAAACCGCGCACCTTTGCCAACTCGGGATAGTCCTGCCAGTCGCCGGCCAGCCAGCGGAACACTGTGGAGCGGCCCACGCCCGTGTGTGAGGCAAGATCAGTCACGGTCCAGCCGCGTTCGTCGCGAGCGTCATCGATGGCGCGCCGGACGAAGCGGGCGAAGGCCATCTGCGGTGATACGTCGGCTGATCCCATCCCTGTGTGTCTTCCCCCCTGCCGGAGCACCGGGACGATGCGCCTTCCGAGGGTAGTACGCCAGGAGCCGGAAACAATTGACTGACCGCACAAACTGTCCCGTGGACGAGACTTTTCTCTGGAAGCGTGTGTGCAGAACGAAAATTGCATCGAGCGATCTTCATCGTTCTTCAATTAAGCTCGGTGCCCGTCCCGACATGGCGTCTGTCGCCTGCCGCCTCCGACCGGACCATCGCCGAGGAGCACCATGGCCGAATCGAGCCGCCCCCAGCCGTACCAGCCCGGTGCGGTGAGCCTCTTCTTCGTCGCCAAGGCAGGCGTCTTCGCCGCCGCGTTCTGGATCTGGTTGCTGGTCCTGGTGCTCCGCACCGACTCCGCGACCGGCCTCCAGGTGCTGGCCGCCACCGGCACCATCACCACCACGCTGGTCGCGGTCCTGCTCGGCGCCCGGATGACGTTGCAGCACAACGCCGCCATCCGGCACGCCGAGGTGAAGAAGCTGTTGGTCGACATCTCCTGGAACGCCTTCGCGGCGGCCGGCAACGCCGAGACCGGGGGCACTGTCGTGCCATTCCCGACCGCCCCGGCCGACGGTGATTGGGCTGGCCAGCGGACGGCCGCCGACCGGGTGTCGGTCCTCGACCGCGGTGTCAGCGAGCGCAACGGCGGCCGGGATCGGCGACGCTAGCCACCCACCCCCTAGGAGACGGACGCCTCGCCGGCGGCCAGCAGGGTCTCCAGCCGGGGAGTGACCTGCCACTGGTCTACCAGCTCGCGGTACTCCGCGCGCTGTGGGTCGGTCGCCCCGGCACCGGTACGACGGGCGCGGATCAGCAGGTTACGCGGGGTGTGCTGCGAGTCCACGAACTCCACCACCTCGGTCCGGTACCCGTGCACCCGCAGCAGCCCGGCGCGCACCGCGTCGGTGAGCACGTCGGCGAAGCGCTCGCGCAGGATGCCCTGCCGGGTCAGCAGCTCGTACGGGGCCGGGGTGGGGTGGGCGCGGAGCTGCTTCGCCAGATCGTGGTGGCAGCACGGCGCGGCCAGCACCCAGCGGGCCTCCCAGCGCACCGCGCGGGCCAGCGCCTCGTCGGTGGCGGTGTCGCAGGCGTGCAGCGCCAGCACCAGGTCGGGGGCGGGGTCGACGACGGCGTCGGCGATCGTCCCGGCCACGAAGCTGACCTGGTCGGCCCAGCCGAGCCGTTGCGCCAGCTCGGTGTTTCGTCGCCGCTGGTCCTCCCGGACGTCCACGCCGACCAGCTGGACGTCGAGCCCCCGACGTGTCAGATAGCGGTACGCGGCGAACGTCAGGTAGGCGTTGCCGCAGCCCAGGTCGACCACCCGTAGCGGACCGGTCAGGTCGTCGGGCAGGGTCGCGGCCAGGGCCCGCAGGAACGCGTCCACCTGGCGGCGCTTCGCCGCCGAGCCGCCGATCTCCGCGAAGATCGGGTCACCGGGGTCGAGCAGGTATTCCTTCGTCCGGTCGTTTCCGGTGGGCGTCGCCACCGGACGGGACGTCGCGGCCCTGTGCACCTGCGCCTCGCCGGATTTGGTCACCCGCAGTTGAAGGGTCGCGTCGGCCGTCTCGACGTGCCAGTTACCGAACGGCTCGGCGAGCAGTTCGTCGATCGCCGCAGCGGCCTCCGGACCGGAGGCGAGGTTGCGGGTGTAGGGGCGAGCACCGTCGGACGTGGTGATCTGCATCCGGGGCCCGGCCTTGAGCCGCACCGGCCGCAGTTCGGCCCGTTCGACTGTGGGGCGGCGACCGCGTCGACGTCCGGCGGCGACCGCCCGGGTCAGCGCGGGGTCGAGCAGCAGCGCCCGAACCTCGGTCAGGGCGGCGTCCAGTGGTTGCGGCATCGTTCCATCTTCGGCAGGTGGGGTGGGAGAAGGGAACATCCCCCGTACCGCGCGAGGCGGTGCGGGGGATGTCAGATGTGGCTGGTGGTCAGTCCGCTGTCGCCTCGGCCGGAGTGTCCGCGCCGGAACCGCCACCACGGCGGCGGCGTCGGCGGCGCGGCTTGGACGCCTCGCCGTCAGACGCGGTGGCCGGCTCGGAGGGGCCGGCGTCGGCGGAGATCACGGCTGTCGCCTCGGCCGCGACCACCTCGCCGGCACGGCGGCGACGCCGGCGGCGGGGGGTACGGGTGCCTTCGTTGCCTTCGTCGGCGGCGTCGGCCGCAGGTGCCTCGGCGACGGCCGGCGTGGCGGCGTCGGAGCGGTCGCGGCGGCCATCGCCCCGACCACGGCGCTCGCCGCGACCCTCACCACGGCTCTCGCCGCGTCGGGGGCCCCGACCGCCGCTGTCGCCCCGACGGGAGCGGGTCGTCCCACCCAGATCCTCTTCGATCTCGGCGGACAGCCCGGCCCGGGTGCGCTCGGCGGTGGGCAGCGTGCCGCTGACCTCGGTGGAGATGTGCAGATCGGTGTAGAGGTGCGGCGACGTGTGGTACGTCTCCGGCGGCTCCGGCATCTCCAGACCGAGGGTCTTGTCGATGATCCGCCAGCGCGGCATGTCGTCCCAGTCGACGAAGGTCACCGCGACACCCGTCGCTCCGGCCCGGCCGGTACGACCGATCCGGTGGGTGTAGGTGTCCTGGTCTTCCGGGCAGTCGTAGTTGATGACGTGGGTGACGCCGGTGACGTCCAGCCCACGCGCCGCCACGTCGGTGGCGACCAAGATGTCGATCTTTCCGGCCCGGAAGGCCCGCAGAGCCCGCTCGCGGGCACCCTGGCCGAGGTCACCATGCACCGCGGCGACCGCGAACCCGCGGAAGTCGAGGTCCTCGGCGACCCGGTCGGCGGCCCGCTTGGTACGCGTGAAGATCATGGTCAGCCCACGCCCCTCCGCCTGGAGGATGCGCGCCACCACCTCGACCTTGTTCATCGAGTGGGTGCGGTAGACCAACTGCTGGGTCTGCGGCGACGGGCCGGTCTCGGCGGTGTGCCCGGCGTGGATCGTCATCGGCTGACGCAGGAAGCGGCGCGACAATGTGACGATCGGGTCCGGCATGGTGGCCGAGAAGAGCATCGTCTGCCGGTCTTCCGGAAGCATCGCCAGGATCTTCTCGACGTCGTCGAGGAAGCCCAGGTCGAGCATCCGGTCGGCCTCGTCGAGGACGAGTGCGTGCACCCGGTCGAGCCGGAGGTGCTTCTGCTTCTGCAGGTCCATCAGTCGGCCGGGCGTGCCGACCAGGATTTCGACACCCTTGCGCAGCGCGTCGATCTGCGGCTCGTACGCCACGCCGCCGTAGATCGGCAGCACGCGGACGCCGCGCGTCCGGCCGGCGGCGGCCAGGTCCTTGGCGACCTGGATGCCCAGCTCGCGGGTGGGAACGACGACCAGGGCCTGGGGGACACCGTCGCTGCCCTCGCCCGGGGCGAAGACCCGGTCGAGCAGGGGTACGCCAAAGCCGAGGGTCTTGCCGGTGCCGGTGGGCGCCTGACCGATCAGGTCGACGCCGCGCAGCGCGATCGGGATAGCGTATTCCTGGATGGCGAAGGCGCGGGTGATGCCAGCCGAGGCCAGGGCCTCGACGGTCTCGGCGCGGGCGCCGAGTGCGGCGAACGTGGGGGCCTCCGGTCGAACCGGGGCGGTGGGGGCCAGTTCCTGGCCGTCCAGCAAATCTTGAGTCAGGTCGCTCATGTGGATGTGGGGGTGCCCTCTCGTGGGTGCGCCCGTCATGTCCTCAGGGCGCGTTCGGTATGACGCGGGCCACACGGTCGGCGGCAGATTGCCGAGCCGGACCGGGCCGCACGCGCGCCGCGGGCTGAGCTTCGATCAGATCGGCGCCCACGGCAACTGCTCCATGTTACCTGAACAGGCATGCCCCCGTCCCGATTCCCAGGCGGCCACTCGCCACGCGGGGCAAGCAAATGTGACCTAAGCCACACTCCGCGCCGCGCCCGACGTCGCGCCCCTCGCTCCCGCCGACGTCGATCATGGACTTGTGCTGGGGTACAAAGTTCGCAAAGTGGGTTAAGGCAGGCGGCATCACTCCATGATCGGCCAGGACGGCGCGGGACGCGGTCGAGGGCCGCTACGCGATAGCCTGCCGCTCGTGTCCGCCTCCGGTTCCGCGTACGCCGACCTGCTGGGTCTGGTCGCCTTCGGTGAGCTGCTCGCCTTCGAGCGGATGGCGGGCGATGCCCGGCTCGCTCCTGACCTGCGCCGCCGGGCCGCACTGAACGAGATGGCCGCGGCCGAGATCGCCAACTACCGGCGCCTCGCCGACCGGCTCAGAGTGTTGGGCGTACCGCCCGAGGACGCGATGGCGCCCTACGTCGAGCCGTTGCAGGCGTACCACGATTCGACCGAGCCACGGGACTGGGCGGAAGTGGTCACCAAGGCGTACGTGGGCGACGCGATCACCGACGACTTCGTTCGCGAGATCGCCGACGCGCTGGAGGAACCGGACCGGGCGTTGGTGCTGGACGTCCTGCACGACTCCCGGTACGCGGACTTCGCCGCGGTGGAGATCCGGGCGGCCGTCGCCGACGACCCCCGGGTGGCCGGTCGGCTCTCCATGTGGGCCCGGCGGCTGGTCGGTGAGGCGTTGTCCCAGGCCGGCCGGGTCGCCGCCGAGCGGGCCACCCTCACCGCGCTGATCGCACGCGACGGCCGGGTCGACGTGCCGGGGCTGTTCGGCAGGCTCACCACCGCGCACACCGCGCGAATGGCCGCCGCCGGGCTGAACAACTGACCACCCGGGCGGGTCGGCCGGCGCCGGCCTGCGGCAGGTGGGCCGAGTGCCGACCTGCCGCGATGGCCGGACCGGTCAGCGGACGGTGAACCCGACCGCCCGCGACGACGCCTCGGCGATCTCGACGTAGGCGACCTTCTCGACCGGAACGATGACCCGCCGGCCCTTCTCGTCGGTCAGGGAGAGCGTGCCGCCGTTGCCGGCGAAGGCGTCGGTCACGATCTGCTCGATCTCGGCCGGCGACTGCGCGCTGTCCACTACCAGCTCGCGTGGCGCGTACTGCACGCCGATCTTGACCTCCACTGTGCCTCCTCAACTGGGGCGAAAGAACCGCCCTGCGAAGGCTATCCGATCACGGGGCCAGCGGTCAGGCTGACTCACCTTGCAGCGGGAAGCTCGCGATGCCCCGCCACGACAGCGCGGCCACCAACGCCTCGGCCTCGGCCTTCGGCACCTGCCGGCCGCCCGCCAGCCAGAACTGCGCGGCCGTCTCCGCCGCGCCGACCAGCCCGGAGGCGAGCAACTCGGCGTGCGCCCGACTCACTCCGGTGTCGGAGATGATGGTGTCGGTGATCGCCGCGATGCAGCCCTGTTCGACCCGTTCCACCCGCTGGCGCACCGCCGGGTCGTTGCGCAGATCCGACTCGAAGACGAGCCGGAACGCCTCGCTCTCGTGGTCGACGAAGTCGAAGTACGCCCGTACCGACGCGCTGACCCGCTCCTTGTTGTCGCTGGTGCCGCGCATCGCATCCTGCACCTGAGCGACGATGGCGTCACAGTGCGTGTCGAGCAGCGCGAGGTAGAGATCCATCTTTCCGGGAAAGTGTTGGTAGAGCACCGGCTTCGAAACCCCGGCCCGCTCGGCGATGTCGTCCATCGCGGCGGCGTGGTAGCCCTGCGCGACGAACACCTCCTGCGCCGCAGCGAGAAGCTGCTTACGGCGCGCGGAGCGGGGCAGGCGGGTGGGCCGGCCGGCGGTCTGTGCACCGTTCCCCGCAGCGGTCATGGGATCCTCCGAGTTCTCCGTACGAGCCGGCATTTTCCCCCCAGACCGGGCGAGGCCCGTGACCTCGGTCGTGGAAATGGCCCGCCGCTGTAACTTATCGCCACTCTCGGCACACGGTAGCCTCAGCGGGGGCGACCAAGGAGCGCGCGGTGAGTGAAACAGGGCAACCCGGAGCCGCCACCCCGGGAGAGCACGGTGACGGAGCGGGTCAGCACGACGACCCGAGTCGTTCCGTCAGTGGGTGGGCGCCTCCGGCGGGTGGGTGGCCCCGAGCCGCCGACCGCGAGGACGCCCGGGATGAGGCGCCGCGCTGGCAGCCCGACCCCGCGTCGGGTTGGCGGACCTCCTCGACACGGCACGGTGACCTGCCATCGCCGCTGGTCGGGCGGTCGGGCGACCCGGAGTCGCCGGCCCGCGCCAACGGCCACCACGTCAACGGCGCGCACCACCCGGACGACGTCAACGGCGTCCCTCACCCCGGTCTCGAACCGCCCGCAGGACGCCCCACGCCGGTGAGCGCCCCGCCCGGGCTGCCCGCTGAGGGGCGTCCCGGGGCGGCCAGCGACCGGCTCGTGGTGCCCGCCCAACGTCCCGCACCGCCGACGGAGCAGAGTGCCGTCGAGCCCGACCCGGGCTCCTCCCCACAGTTCACAGTCGATCCGGCTGCCGCGCACCGTGCCCGCTGGGCCGAGCCCGGGTTGCCCACCCCGGCCCCGCCGGCCGTCCAGGTGCCGCCCGTCGGCACCGCGGCGTCGGGCTTTGAGGTGCCGCCCGGTTTCCACGCGCCGACCGGCGAGCGGCTGGCCGCCGACGAGAATCCGACCGCGCCACGCGACTGGCGGGACCCGCTCGCACCCGAGCCCGCGGCGACCGCGGGACGCACCCCGGGCCCGACCGCGTCCGCCGACGAGGGCGAGCCCGGTCGCGCTAGCGAAGGTTCCCGGCCGGCGGAGACGCATCGCGCCGGAGAGGCGCACCGCAGCGGCGACGCGCACCGCGCCGGCGAAACGCACCGGGCCGGGGAGTCGTCGGCCATCGAGCCCGACTGGTCGGGGCCGAACTGGAACCGTCCGAGCTGGGGTGGCGGGTGGGCCCCGCCCTGGTCCCGCCAGGACGACGAGCCGGCTGGCCCGGCAGCACGGGACGAGTCGGCACCGGACTGGGTCGGCGAACCCCACCAGCCGTACGAGCCGGTGCGCGCCGAGGTGCCCCGTCCGTACGAGCCGGTGCGCGCCGAACCACCCCGGGCGTACGAACCCGCCCGGGTCGAATCCGAGTCCACCCCGGAACGCCCCGCCGAACCGACCACCGTACCGCCTGTTGATCGTCCGTCGTGGGCTGGTGGTGTGACGCCGACCAGTGGTCCGCCTGTTGATCGTCCGTCGTGGGCTGGTGGTGTGACGCCGACCAGCGGTCCGCCTGCTGACCGTCCGTCCTGGGCGGGGTCCGGGGCGACCGGTGGCCCCCGGGCCGACCGCCCGTCCTGGGCTGGCGGGGCCGATCCCGACCCCACCAGCGCGTCACCCGCGCGGCCCTCCTGGGCTGGGGGGTCCGATCCGACGCCGACAAGCGTGCCGCCGGTGCGGCCGTCCTGGGCCGGCGGGTCCGAGGCGGCGACCAGCGTGCCGCCGGTGCGGCCGTCCTGGGCTGGCGGGTCCGAACCGCCTGCGACCGGCGCGGCGTCGACGCGGCAGTCAGTGACCGGTGGTGCCGATCCGGCGCCGGCCGCTTCGCCGCCGACGCGACCCTCCTGGGCCTCCAGCCCGGCACCGGCCGACCCACCCGCACCGCCCGAGGCGATGCCTCCGGCACCCGCCGGACCGCCTCCGGCTCCGGCCGGGCCACCTCCCACGCTGACCGACGCGCCACCGGCTCCGGCAGGCCCGTCGCTGGTCGCGGAGCGCTCGTCCTGGACCGGCGGTTCGCCGACGGCGAGCAGTTCCCGGGCCGAGCGGCCGGACTGGTCCGAGGGCCGGCTTCCGGCCACCCCGGTCGAGCGCCCGTCGTGGCCGGCCAGCCGGTCGGCCAGCGCTGGTGAGGGCGAGACGCCCGGCCGGTCCCGGCCCGACGTCCGACCGACAGCACCGTTCCGGCTCCGGCCGGCGACACCCGAGCCTGGTCCGTCACCCGTCGAGCCGTCCCCACCGGTCGCGCCGGTCAACGGTTCGCCATCGACTGACGCCACCCCGTCCTCCACCACAGCGGTCCCGCCCACCGCCACAAAGGGTTCCGGCCGCCGCGATCAGCCCGCACCGGCGTCCGCCTCCGCCTACGCGGCGCGCCGATCCGCTCCCGACCCGACGTCGCCGGCCGACGATGGCCGGGAGTCGACTGCGAGCGCTGTGGTGCTGCCGCAGCGCGTCCCCGCAGAACCGGACGTGCCCGTCGTGCCGGAGCCGCCAGCCGTGGAGCCACCCGCCGAAACCCCGGAACTTGCCCGCATCGCCACTCACCTGCGCCGGGACGACGAGCCAGCCCCACTGCGCGAGCGCCCCGAGGGGTTCGATGTCAACGCCATCCTGGACGCCGTCCGGGAGGTGGCCGGTGTCCGCGACGCGGCCCTGCGCCGCACGCCGGCGGGGGCGCACAGTCTGCGACTCGACCTCGCCGACGGTGCCGACCCGGCCGAGGTGAGTCGGCAGGTGGCCCGGCTGCTCCAGGAGCGGATGGGGTTGGCCGCAGCCCCGCAGAACGTGCCCGGCCTGCCCAGCACGCCGCCTCCACCGGTTCGCCGTCGCGCGGCTGAGCCCGCCGAGCGGCGTACCCCGGAGACTCGAAACGCGGCTTCGCGCGACCCAGGCGAGGTCCGGTCGGCCGACTCGCCGACGGTGGCCCGCCCGTCCGTCGGTCGGGTCGATTCCCCGCCGGCCGGGCCGGAGCAGCGGACCGGCACGGACCCGATGCGCCGCCGCCGGTCGAACGCTCCGCACCGGGGGCGCGCCACGGTGGAGGAACCCGGGTCGGTCTCGTCCGCGCCGACCGGCACCGCGACCGGTAGCCCGGCGACGCTGGGTACGTCGTACTCCGGTGGCCAGGTGACCACGACGGAGTCGGCGCCGTCCCGGCCGCTGGAGACCGGCGGTGCGCCGGGGCCCCGAGTGGTGCTCGACCACGTGCAGGTCAGCACCTTTGGCCTGGACGCGAACGTGGAGGTCCGGCTGCTGGCCGGGGGTGACAGCGCCTCCGGGTACGCCACCGGGCCGGCGGTGGACGGCTACGTGTTGCGGCTCTGCGCGGTGGCGGCGGCGGCCGCGGTGGACGAGTTGCTGCGCGGTGCCGAGAACGCCGAGCGGGGGCGCTGTTTCGTCGAACACGCTGCTGTGGTGCCGTTCGGCAATTGCGAGGTGGCCACAGTGGTGGCGCTGCTGGTCTGTGAGGGCTGGGTCGAGCAGCTCGCCGGGTCGGCCCTGGTCGCTGGTGATCCGCGTCAGGCGGTGGTCCGGGCGACGCTGGCGGCGGTCAACCGTCGGCTGGAGGCGCTGCTGTCCTGAGTGGTCCGAGGCAGACTGGAGCAATGAGACGCGCCACCCTCTGGCCGGACCACCTGCTCCCCGACGACTCCGTTCCGCCGCCATGGCCGGGCCGGGAAGTCCGCCTCGACGGACGGGTCACCTACGTGCGGGACACCCCGGCCACCGCCGCTGGCGCGGAGCCGGCGCTGTACGTGCACGGGTTGGGCGGGTCGTCGCAGAACTGGACCGACCTGGCCGGGCTGCTCGCCGACCGGCTGGACGGTCAGGCCATCGACCTGCCCGGCTTCGGCCGTAGCGAGCCGGGCCCGAGCTACACGATTCCGGCCTTCGCGGATCTGGTGGTCCGCTGGATCGAGCATTCCGGTCGAGGGCCGGTGCACCTGTTCGGCAATTCGCTGGGCGGGGCTGTGGCGGTCCAGGTCGCCGGGCTCCGGCCGGATCTGGTCCGCACCCTCACCCTGATCTCCCCGGCGCTGCCGTTCCTGGATTTCCGGCGCTCGTTGCAGGGGCGGATGCTGCCGGTGCTCGCCATTCCGCGAGGGGAGCGGCTGGTCGCCCGGCACCTCACCCAGCTCGCTCCCGAGGTGATGGCTCAGCAGGTGCTGGAGGCGTGCGTTGCCGACCTCAGCCGGATCTGCGATCAGCGCCGGGCCGAGGCGCTGGAGGAGATCCGGGTGCGGTACGAGGCCGAGCACTACGCTGCCGCGTACGTCCGGACGTTCCGTGGGCTGGTCTCCAGCTTCCTGCGGGCGTACCTGCCGGGGCCGGGGTCGCTGTGGCGCCTCGCCGAGGCGGTACGGGCTCCGACACTGGTGGTGGGCGGTCTGCAGGACCGTCTGGTCGACGTGCGGGTCGGGCCGCAGACCGCCCGGGTCATTCCGGACAGCCGATTGATGATGCTTGAGGGCGTCGGTCATGTGGCGCAGTTGGAGGTTCCCCGGCTGGTTGCCCGCGCGGTGGTCGGCCTGCTCGCCGAAACGGAGGACACCGCGGGGCGGTCTGATCTGGCAGGCTGACCTGGATGCCCAGCTCAGCCCGCCATCCTGCTCGCCGTCGGCGACGTTTCGCGCTGTTCGCCCAACTGGTGGCGGTGGTGGTGGCCGTCGGTGCGGTGGTGACCGTGATCGCCGAGGGGCCGGGTGGGCGTCCCGGCGCTGACCGGTTGGCCGCCGAGGAGATCGGCCCGCCGCCGCTGGTGGCTGGGCCGCTGCCGCCCGACCCGTCGCCCTCTGCCGCGGTTCCGTCCAGCCCGGCCCCGGTGTTGCGGGTGCCCGGCGCGGTCCCGAGCGCCGGTACTGGCGGGTTCGGCTACGACGCCCGCTCCGGCCCGGTACTGGGTCGGGCGGGTGAGCTGCGGCGTTACCGGGTCGCTGTGGAGTCGGGCAGTGCCGAGGGCGTCACCGGGTTCGCCCAGGCGGTTGAGGCGGCGCTCGCCGGGCCGGGCAGTTGGGTCGACAGCGGCAGGTTGCGGTTGCAGCAGGTGCCGGGGGCTGCGCCTCGGGACTTCACCGTCTACCTGGCGACCGCCCGTACCGCGGGTCGGATGTGCGCGAAGGGTGGGGTGGACATCCGGATCGGCGGTCGCCCGTACACGTCCTGTCGGGCACCCGGCCAGGTGATCATCAACCTGGATCGGTGGCGGTTGTCGGTGCCGCACTTCGTCTCGGCCGGTGTGCCGTTGGCTGTCTACCGGACGTACGTGGTCAACCACGAGGTGGGCCACCAGCTCGGGCATCGGCACGAGCGCTGTCCCGGCGCTGGCCGGCCCGCGCCGGTGATGATGCAGCAGACGCTCTTCCTCAACGGCTGCCGGGTCAACCCCTGGCCGTACCTGAATGGGCGTCGATACACCGGTCCGGCGCTGTGAGTGGATTGGCCCGACACGCCGACGAATGACTCCTCCATCAGGCGTCTTGCGGCAATAGCTATAAAAACGGAGAAATGCCCGAATAATCTGGCACGCTTGATCCCATGACGCCGTCGTCCCCTTACGGCCCGCCCCGGCCGCCCGAGCCCCGGTCGGCGTCGCAGGGTGTGCGTCCCGCGTTCGTCCGGATGCACAGGCGTCGTCGTCGCAGCATGCTGCTCGGCCTGCTCGTGCTCGCAACCGCCATCGGGGTGACGGTGAGCCGGGGCGGCGAGCCGTCGGTCGAGCCTCCGGCCACCACGCAGGGTGGCATGGGCCACGGAGGTGGGGTGGCCGCGCACCCCGCGCCCACCGGCTATCCGTCGGTCGGAGCGGGACGCTTCACGGCAGCCGACGGCGAGACATCAGTGCACGGCACGGACGGACCGCTGCACCGGTACCGGGTCGTCGTCGAACGAGGCGCCGGCCAGGACGCCGAGGTGTTCGCCGCCACGGTGGACGAGGTGCTGGCCGACCCGCGCAGTTGGATCGCGTCCGATGAGCTGCGGGTGCAACGGGTGGCCGACGCCCGGGCCGCCGACTTCACCATCTACCTGGCCACCCCTGTCACGTCCGAGCGGATGTGCGCCGAGGGCGGCCTGACCACCGAGCGCTACACCTCCTGTCGTCTGCCCGGTCAGGTCATCATCAACCTGGCCCGCTGGATGGAGGCGGTCCCCGACTACGGCGCCTCGCTGGACACGTACCGGACGTACGTCATCAACCACGAGGTGGGCCACGAGTTCGGCGAGGAGCACGAGGCGTGCCCCGGCCCGGGGGAGCCCGCCCCGGTGATGCAGCAGCAGACGTACGGCCTGCAAGGGTGCGTCGCCAACGCCTGGCCGTACCTCGACGGTCGTCGTTACGCGGGGGACATCGTCCCCTGATCTGGCGGGTCGTCGGTTATTCCCGCTCCCGCATAGCGGACCACGTGTCGTCCCTCATGGCCGAGGAGGGCTCCCGCGAGCAACAATGGCGCGGTTCACACCGCCGATCCCGGGGAGTCCACCGTGTCGTTGCCCCCGCTCGTCGAGCCCGCCGCCGAGCTGACCGTAGACGAGATCCGCCGCTACTCACGTCACTTGATCATTCCGGACGTCGGGGTGACCGGCCAGAAGCGGCTGAAGAACGCCCGGGTGCTCTGTGTCGGTGCCGGTGGCCTCGGGTCGCCCGCCCTCTTGTACCTCGCTGCGGCGGGCGTCGGCACGCTCGGCATCATCGACTTCGACACCGTCGACGAGTCGAACCTCCAGCGCCAGGTCATCCACGGCGTGTCCGACGTCGGCCGGTCCAAGGCCGAGTCCGCCGCCGCGTCGATCCGCGAGATCAACCCCCTGGTCAACGTGGAGATCCACAACACCGCGCTGGACCGGGAGAACGTCCGCGAGATCTTCGCCCAGTACGACCTGATCGTCGACGGCACCGACAACTTCGCCACCCGCTACATGGTGAACGATGCGGCGGTGCTGCTGGGTAAGCCGTATGTCTGGGGCTCGATCTACCGCTTCGACGGCCAGGCGTCGGTGTTCTGGGCCGAGCACGGCCCCTGCTACCGCTGCCTCTACCCGGAGCCGCCGCCGCCCGGCATGGTTCCCTCCTGCGCTGAGGGCGGCGTGCTCGGAGTGCTCTGCGCGTCGATCGGTTCGATCCAGGTGAACGAGGCGATCAAGCTGCTCGCCGGCATCGGAGAGCCGTTGGTCGGCCGCCTGATGGTCTACGACGCCCTGGAGATGGAATACCGCAAGATCAAGGTCCGCAAGGACCCGAACTGCGCGCTCTGCGGCGACAACCCGACCGTCACCGACCTGCTGGAAGACTACGAGGACTTCTGCGGCGCGGTCTCCGAGGAGGCCCAGGAGGCGACGCTCGACTCGACCATCACCGCCCTGGAGCTCAAGGAGTGGCAGGACGCCGGCAAGGACATCTTCCTCGTCGACGTACGCGAGCCGGCCGAGTACGAGATCGTCCGGATCCCCGGCGCCACCCTGATCCCCAAGGGCGACATCATCTCCGGTGAGGCCCTCGCGAAGCTGCCGCAGGACCGGCAGATCGTGCTGCACTGCAAGTCCGGCGTCCGCTCGGCGGAGGCGCTCGCCGCGCTCAAGGCGGCCGGTTTCAAGGATGCCGTGCACGTGCAGGGCGGCGTGCTCTCCTGGATCAAGCAGATCGACCCGTCGCTGCCCGCGTACTGACCGATCGAGCCGGGACGGCCCTGGCGCGGCCACGCCGCCGCGCCGGGGTGGCCCAGGCGACCGCCCCCGGCAAATCGACGCAGATGACGCCGAGCGGCCGTCCCGCCGGAGCGACGCAGCCACTCCGGGCTGGCCGATTCTCCGAGGCGGCATCGCGTCTGCGCAGGTAGCGTCTCCGCCGTGGTCGACTTGGAAGCCGCGATCGGGTTCGTCGTGGCGCATGGGGATGCGGTGGAACGCGCCCGTCTCTCCTGGCTCCGCAACGGCACCGCCGTGCCCGCCGAGTTGCTGGAGACGGCCGAGGTCGGCCAGTCGCCGGACGGCGGCTGGCCGGCCACCTGGGGCGGCGAGGTCGCCTCGATCGACGCCACCTGCTTCCGGCTCGTCGAGCTGGACGACCTGGGCGGGCTCGGGCGTCCCGCCGCCCGCCGCGCGCTGGACTGGCTGGCGTCCCGGCAGCAGGCCGACGGCGGTTGGGAAGAGGACGCGTCGCTGGCCGACTCGGCACCGGAGTGGGCCCGTCCCGGCGACCCGGAGGCCGGGTTCCTCGTGACGGCCAACGCCGGCTTCTGGCTCACTGTCGCTGGCCTGGACGCCCGGGCCTCGGGTCCGCTCGACCATCGGGTCGGTGGGGCGTACGCCGGGGTGGTGCAGGCCGCTGCCCACTCGCTCGCCGTGCGGCTGCGCCCGGACGGTAGCTGGCCGTCGTACCTCGCCGCGGGCTGGCTGAGCGCGGCCGTGCTGCACCGGCAGGAGATGTTCCAGGAGTCCGCCCGGATCCAGGTGGTGCTCGCCGAGCGGATGCCGAAGATGCCCCCCGGGGACGTGGCGTGGCTGGCTGCCACGTTGCGCCGCGCCGGCGTCGACCCACAGGACTGGATCATGGTGCGGGCGCTGCGCCGGCTGACCGAGACCCAGCGCAGCGACGGCGGGTGGGAGAGCGAGGACGGCCACCAGTTCGACGTGCACGCCACGCTGGCCGCGATCCGGGCGGCCCGCCCCGCGCCGCCGGGCTGACCCCGGGCCCCACCTCGCCGATCTTGCAGTTCCTGTCACGGATTTGCGGCCACATGCCCCTTATGTCGAGACAGCAAATGCAAGATCGCGGAAGTGGGGGTTGGCTCTAGCGCACGTGCCCGTCGCCGGTGACGACGTACTTGGTGCTGGTCAGCTCGGGCAGGCCCATCGGACCGCGAGCGTGCAGCTTCTGGGTGGAGATGCCGATCTCCGCCCCGAAGCCGAACTCGCCGCCGTCGGTGAACCGGGTCGAAGCGTTCACCATCACCGCCGCCGCGTCCACCCTCGCGACGAAGTCGCGGGCCGCGCTCGCCGAGTCGGTCACGATCGCCTCGGTGTGCCCGGTGCCGAAGCGGCGGATGTGCGCGACCGCCGCGTCCAGCGAGTCGACCACCGCCACCGAGATGTCGGCGGACAGGTACTCGGTGGCGTAGTCCTCGTCGGTCGCCGGGACCACAGCGGCGGAGTGGGCGGCCACAGCGGGAGAGCCGTGCACTGTCACCCCCGCCTCGGCGAACGCGGCCAGCACCAACGGCAGGAACGCGTCAGCGATGCCCGCGTGCACCAGCAGCGACTCGGCGGTGTTGCAGGTGGACAGGCGTTGCGTCTTGGCGTTCAGCGTCACCGCCACGGCCTTCGCCAGGTCGGCGGCGGCATCGACGTAGACGTGGCAGTTGCCCACCCCGGTCTCGATCACCGGCACTGTCGACTCCTCGACCACGGTCCGGATGAGCGACGCGCCACCGCGCGGAATGAGCACGTCGACGAGACCCCTGGCGCGCATCAGCTCCTTCACCGAGTCACGGGAGCTGGCGTCGAGCAACTGCACCGCGTCGGCGGGCAGACCGGCCCCGGCGACCGCGTCGCGCAGCACCGCGACCAGCGCGGCGTTCGAGTGCGCGGCCGACGACGACCCGCGCAGCAGCGCCGCGTTGCCGGACTTGAGGCAGATCCCGGCGGCGTCCACCGTCACGTTGGGCCGCGCCTCGTAGATGATGCCGACCACCCCGAACGGCACCCGGATCTGACGCAGCTCCAGGCCGTTGGGGAGGGTCGACCCCCGGACCACCTCGCCGACCGGGTCGGGCAACGCCGCCATCTCACGCAGCGCGTCGGCGATGCCGGCCACCCGACCCGCGTCGAGCGCGAGCCGGTCCAGCACTGCCGCGCTCAGCCCGGCCTCACGGCCAGCCGCCAGGTCCGTCTCGTTCGCGGTCAGGATCTCCGGGGTACGCGCCACCAGCGCGTCGGCCATCGCCACCAGCGCGGCGTCCTTGACCGTACGCGTGGCCACTGCCAACTCCGCGGCGGCGTCCCTCGCCCGTCGCGCCTGCTCGGTAACGCTCATGCCGGCACTCCTCAGATGGTGTGGGAAGGTCCTCGGTTCACAGCAGCACCAGGTCGTCGCGGTGGACGACCTCTCGTTCGTACGCCGGGCCGAGCGCCGCGGCGAGTTCGGACGTGGAGCGGCCGAGCAGCCCGGGTAGCTCCACCGCGTCGTAGTTGACAAGCCCTCGGGCGACCGATGCGCCGGCGGTGTCCACCAGGTCCACCGGGTCGCCGGCCGTGAACGTGCCGTCCACGGCTGTGATGCCGGCCGGGAGCAGCGACTTGCGCCGCCCGACGACGGCGGCGACCGCGCCCGGGTCGAGGTGCAGCCGCCCCCGGGGTGAGGTGGCGTGGGCCAGCCAGAACAGCCGGGCCGTCGGGCGTCGCCGCTGCGGGTGGAAGAGCGTGCCGACCGGTTCGCCGGCCAGCGCCTCCGTGGCCAGGTCGGCGGCGGTGAGCACCACCGGGATGCCGAAGCCGGTGGCGATCCTCGCGGCCTCGACCTTGGTCACCATGCCACCGGTGCCGACGCCGGACCGGCCGGCCCCGCCGATGGTGATGCCGGCGAGGTCCGCTTCGTCGCGCACCTCGGCGATCCGGGTCGAGCGCGGGTTGGCGGGGTCACCGGTCCAGAGCGCGTCCACGTCGGAGAGGAGCACCAGCAGGTCGGCGTGCACCAGCGCGGCCACCAGGGCGGCCAGCCGATCGTTGTCGCCGAACCGGATCTCCTGGGTGGCCACCGTGTCGTTCTCGTTGACGATCGGCACCGCCCGCAGGTCGAGCAGCTTGCGTAGCGTCCGGTACGCGTTGCGGTAGTGCGCTCGCCGGGTCACGTCGTCGACTGTGAGCAGCACCTGCCCGACGGTGCGGCCGTGCCGGGCGAAGCTGGCCGCGTACCTGCCGATCAGAAGCCCCTGCCCGACGCTGGCGGCGGCCTGCTGGGTGGCCAGGTCGCGCGGGCGTCGGGACAGCCCGAGCGGGGCGAGCCCGGCGGCGATGGCGCCGGAGGAGACCAGCACCACCTCGCGCCCTTCGGCGGTGAGCCGACCGAGGGTGTCGACCAAGGTGTCGACGCGCTCGTCGGCCAACCCGCCGGTGGCGGTGGTCAACGAGGAGGATCCGATCTTGACGACGACCCGCCGGGCCGTCGTGACTGCGTCGCGCACCCGACCATTCTGCGTGGTCACGGCCGCACCGCCCGGCGGCCTTCCCATATGGTGGCGGATTGTGACTCCAGACGAGTACGTCGAGGCGGTGCTCGACCTGGTCGAGCGGATCCCGGAGGGCCGGGTCATGTCGTACGGCGGGGTGGCCGACGCGCTGTCCGAGCGTTCCGGACGTGCCTCGGCCCGGTTGGTCGGCAACATCATGGCTCGGCACGGCGGCTCGGTGCCCTGGCATCGGGTGGTGACCGCGAGTGGTCGACTGCCGCCGGGGCACGAGCGCGAGGCCCGGGCCCGGCTGCGGGCCGAGGGAGTGCCGCTGCGCGGCGAGGGCGTGGACATCGGGGCGGCGGGTTGGTCGCCTGATGAGGGGATGTGACCGCCGTTCAAACGTGAGTAACATTCGGCCCCATGAAAACGCCGCCGGGCGCCGGCTCATCAGCCACCGGCTCGCTGCCCCGCTCGGTGCACGCCGGCTACGCGCTCGGTTCACTGGCGACCGGAGCGTTCGGCACAGTGCCCGGCCTGCTGCTGCTGCCGTACCTGACCGACACCCTGGGCGTGGCCGCCGGGCTGGCCGCCCTGCTGGTGTTGCTGCCCAAGGCATGGGACGTGCTGGTCAACCCGGTCGCCGGGCGGATCTCCGACCGGACCCGGTCGCGGTGGGGTGCCCGCCGGCCGTACCTGCTCGTCGCCGGCCTCGCGCTCGCCGTCCTGTTCGCGTCGATCTTCGCCGCGCCCTTCGGTAACGGTCCGGCGGCCGTGGCGTACGTGGCCTTCGCCTTCCTCGCCACCGCCACCGCGTTCGCCTTCTTCCAGGTGCCGTACGTGGCGATGCCGGCGGAGCTGACAGGCGACTACGCCGAGCGCACCCGGTTGATGACCTGGCGGATCGCGGTACTGGCGTTGGCCATCCTGGTCTCCGGCGCTGTCGCGCCGCTGGTGGTGAGCGCCGGTGGCGACGGCGTGGCCGGACACCGCTGGATGGGCCTGTTCGTGGCGGTGCTGATCGCCCTCGGCGCCCTCGGCGCGTTCCTGGGCACCCGGTCCGCGCCGACCGGCACTGTGGGCGAGAGCGAGCCGACGCTACGCGCCCAACTCGCCGTGGCCGGTGCCAACCGTCCGTTCCGGGCACTGCTGATCTGCTTCGTGGTGCAGTCCGCCGGGGTGGCCACGATCCTGGCCGGGGTCAACTACTTCGCCGGGCAGATCCTGCGCGACGAGGAGAGCGGGCCGACACTGCTCTTCGTCTGCTTCGTCGGGCCGGCGCTGCTGGTGATGCCGATCTGGAGCCGGATCGGTGCCCGGCTGGGCAAGCGCACCGCGCTGGTCGTCGCCTCGCTGATCCTCGCCGTCGGGGCGTTCGCCCTGGTCGCCGCGCCGGTGCTGCCGGCGGTGGCTGTCTATCTCGTGGTGGCGCTGATCGGCGTGGGGTACGCCGGACAGCAGGTCTTCGCACTGGCCATGTTGCCGGACTGCATCGCGCACGAGACGGCGCGTACCGGCCGACGGCAGGCGGGCGTCTTCACCGGGCTGTGGACCGCCGGGGAGACCTTCGGTCTGGCGCTCGGCCCGGGAATCTACGGACTGGTGCTCCAGCTCTCCGGCTACGTGTCCTCCGACACCGGCTCGGCGGCGGCCCAGTCGGACACGGCGAGACTGGGTGTCCTCCTCGGTTTCACGCTGATCCCGGCCCTGCTGATCGCCCCTCCGATCCTCCTGCTCCGCAGGTACACCCTCACCGCCCAGAGCGACCGGGTCGACCATGGAGTTGTGCTGGGGGACGAAAGCCGTTGACCGTCACGAGAAGGGCACCATGACTCCATGATCGACGAGAACAGGGTTGAGGCTGGGGCGCTTTCCGCCACCGGGGTTCCGGCGGAACGGGTTCTTGACGAGGTGCGGGAGCTGCGGGCGAGTGACGCGCCCACCCACGGGGGACGGCTGTTCGCGTACGTCTACGACCCGGCGGTGCCCGGGCTGGACGAGCTGGCCGCCGCCGCCCACCGGGAGAGCGCGCACGTCAACGGCTTGGACCCGACCGCGTTCCCGTCCCTGCTGGCCATGGAGAACGCGCTCGTCGCCGCCGCCGGCCGGGTGCTGGGCGCCGGCCCCGGGACCACCGCCCCGGACGTCGTCGGCAGCGTCACCAGCGGCGGCACCGAGTCGCTGATCCTCGCCGTCAAGACCGCCCGGGACGCCCACCCGGAGATCGCCGCACCCCGGATCGTGGTGCCGTCGAGCGCGCACGCGGCGTTCGCCAAGGCGGCGCACTACCTGCGGGTGGCGCTGGACGTCGTACCCGTCTCCCCAGAGACGCTGCGCCCCGACCCGACCGCGATGGCCGCCGCGATCCGCCCGGAGACGGTGCTGGTCGCCTGCTCCGCGCCGTCGTACGCGCACGGGGTGGTGGACCCCGTCATGCAGATCGCCGCCGCCGCGGCCGAGGCCGGCGTGCGCTGCCACGTGGACGCCTGCTTCGGCGGCTGGACCCTGCCGTACCTGCGCCGTCTGGGGGAGCCGGTGCCGCCGTTCGACTTCGCGGTGCCCGGGGTCACCTCCATCTCGGTCGACCTGCACAAGTACGCGTACGCCCCGAAGGGGGTGTCGGTGCTCCTGCACCGCGACGCCACGCTGCGCGCCCCGCAGTACTTCGCGTACGCCGACTGGCCCGGCTACACCATGATCAACCCGGTTATCGCGTCCACCCGCTCGGGCGGTCCGATCGCCGCCGCGTACGCCACTGTGCGGCACGTCGGCGACGACGGCTACCTGCGGCTGGCCGCGATCACCAGGGACGCGGTCGTCGGTCTGGCCGACGCGGTCCGGGCCGTCGACGGCTTGCGGCTGATGGCCGAACCGGAGTCGACTGTCGTCTGCTTCACCGCCACCGAGGGCGGCCCCGACCTGTTCGTCCTGGTCGACGAGCTGACCGCGCGCGGCTGGCACACCCAACCCCAGCTGTCGTACGACGGCCTGCCCGCCAGCGTGCACCTCACCGTGACCGCCGCTGTCGCCCCCCGGGTAGCCGAGTTCGGGCCGGACCTGGCCGAGGCGGCGGCCGCGGCCATGGCCGCCGGCCCGGTGCGGCTGCCCGCCGAGCTGGCAACCCTTGTCGGCGCGCTGACCCCCGAGGCGCTGACCCCGGACCTGATCGTCGGCCTGGCCGCCGGGCTGGGCCTGAGCGGCGAGGCGGGGTCGGACGCGGCACCGCTGCCGGAGCGGATGGCGCTGGTGAACACACTGCTCGACGCCGCGCCGTCGGCGCTGCGCGAGCGGTTGCTTGTCGAATTCGTCAGTCTGCTGCAACGCCCCAGCTGGGCGCCGAGCTGACAGTGCGGCAACGGGCCCGGCGGTCGGTACCGGCCGCCGGGCCCGTTGGCCGGATCACGGAGCCACCCGCACCTCCACGAAGTTGTTGGTGCGGGTCAGGTCCTGCCAGCGCCGGTCCTGGTCGTCGAAGTGCACCACCCGAACGCTGGGTTGGTTCAGCGCTGTCGGATCGACGAGCAGGTGGAACGTGTACGCCCGGCGCTCCCCGGCCCGCAGGCCGGCTGTGCGGCAGGTGGCCCCCGACTCGTCGCCTCCCCGCCACGGCACGCAGATCGACGAGTCGGCCTTGCTCATCGCCCCGATCTGGTCAATTCCGGCGAAGCCGATGTGCGCCACGTCCACCGGCCCCGTGTTGCTCAGGCTCAGGCTCAGGATGCCCGGACGCTTCCCGTCGGTGCCGGCCGGCCCGAGTACGAGGTCGCCACCGGTCAGCACCAGGTCGGTCAGCCGCGGGTCAGTGCCGAAGGACCTCGGCCCGTCGCTCTGGGTGAACCGGCCGTCGTGCCAGCGGTACGTCCGCCACTGGTTCTGCGCCCAGTAGCTCGGCATCGAGCAGCAGGGCTGGAGGTCGGCCACCTGAGCCCGCACCTTCCCGTCCTCTGTGACGGCGGCGTCGGTGATGTCGTCGAGCCCTTCGGCCGTGCCGATGACCCGGGCCATGGTCACGATCCGGCCGTGCCCGTCGCGGTCGAACGCCACGAGCTGTTTCGCCGAGGCCTCGCCGATCGGACAGCTGAGCAGGGCGACCGTCTCGGTCGCGCCATCGCTGTCCAGGTCGGTGTAGTTCAGGTCCAGGTCCTCCAGTGCCGGCACACCCATGGTGTGCGTCGGCGGCCGCAGCCGAACGTCCGAGGTGGCGCAGTTCCGCGCGTACGAGGGCCAGGCCGGCAGGTCGACGCGGGCGGCCAGCAGCTGGGCGCGGCTGATCCGGCCGTCCGGCGCGGCCGGACTCGTGGTCGTGGTGGTGCCGGGGGTCAACGGGGTCGACGGCGTCGGTGCGGGAGCACTCGGCGGCGGTGTGGTCGGCTCGCCGGTCTGTGCCGGCGTCGGAACCGATCCGTCATTTCGCAGGGCGGCGTTGGCGACGATCGGTGCGACCGCCAGGACGATCGCCGTCACGGCCACCGTCACAGCCTTCGCCTGCCGACGCCGACGAAGGGTACGCCGTGCCTGGTCAGGTCCCGGACCTGCGATCTGGGAGATCGTCTCGGCGCGGTACGCAGCGAACCGTTCCCGTAGCCGCGGGTCGACGTCAGACATTGCCCATCCCCTCGGTGCCCTCGTCGAGCAGCCCCGCCAACGCTGCCCGGCCGCGGTGCAGCCACGACTTGACGGTGCCCTCGGCCACCCCCTCCTGACTCGCTATCTCAGTGACCGGCAGATCGGCGAGGTAGTGCAGGATGACTGCCCGCCGGTGGTGGGCGGGCAGTTGGGCCAGCGCGGCGTCGATCGCCACCCGATCGGGCGTCGGCCCGGCCATCGTGGCCTCGGCCCGCCGCTGCCGGAGCAGGTGGTCGCGCGCCGTCCGGAGCCGCCGCCACCGGCTCCGGGCGAGGTTCCAGGCGACCTGCCGGACCCAGGCGACCGGATCGTCGTACCGGGCCAGCCGGTCCCACCGGGCCAGGGCCCGGCAGAACGCCTCCTGCGCGAGGTCCTGGGCCTGTGAGAGGTCGCCCACGTAGGCGCCCAGTTGGCTGGTCACGTTGCGAAAGTGCGCGTGGTAGAAGTCGTCGAAGCTCACAGTCGTGGTGCGCTCCCCGCCCCTCGCGGCAATCGCCCCCGGTGGCTCGTTGGCACGGGCTCCCGTCATCACTGTCACTGCCCCTCCCCCGTTCGCCGTCGGGCCCGTACCCGAGGCGGTCGTACCACTCGCTCATCGGGGTCGTTCCCGTGCTCCCCGACGTCGGCGCTCCTGCTCGGCGTGCCGTACCCCCTTAGAAGCTCCGAACGGGTCTCGGGGTTGCAGCCCGACGCTGTGGTTCGACTGTCGTATGGGGGACTGAGTGGCGAGGCGGGGTCGGACGCGGACCACCGCCGGGGCGGATGACGCCGGTGGACACGCTGCTCGACGCCGCGCCACCGACGCCGGTCAGCGGTACGTGATCACGACGGTGTTGTCGGGGTCGTAGACCTCCTCGACGAAGTCGAAGCTGGCGTCCATCGGCCGGACGTCCACCTCGGCCTTCCCGGTTCCGACGGTGGCACCCGCCGCCACCCGGAAGCCCAGCGTGAGCCGGCGTTCCTTGCCCCCTTCGAGCCGATTCAGATCACAGGTGACCGGCTCACCGGTCGATTCCGGGTCGTTGCGGCAGACCGCCCATCCGTCGCCGTCCGGGCGGATCGCCGCCGGCAGGCCGAGCCGCAACGCCACATAGGCGGCCGGACCCGTGGCTCCGTTGCGGATGCGTACTGTCACAGTGCCGGTCCGGGAGCCGTCCGATGCGTCGGTCAGCGTCAGATCAGTCGAGGTGACGACCAGGTTGACATCGTGCTTGTTGGTGCCGAAGCTCGTCGGCCCGGAGACCTGGGCGAAGGCGTCGCCCTTCCAGCGGTAGCCCCGCCACTGCCGCTGTGACCACTCGGCTGGCCAACCGCCCCCGGGAGCGATGTCACCGACCTGAACGCGGACCGTGCCGTCGCCCACCACATCCAGCGCGAACAGCCACTGCGGCTTGTCGATTGTGGTCGCTACCACCCGGCCGACAGTCGTCACCTTTCCTTCCTTGTCCCTGTCGAAGGCGACCACCTGCATCGGCCCGCGGGTGCCCAGTACGCACTGCACGAGAGCCACCGTCTCCACCGCGCCGTCCCCGTCGATGTCGCCGTGGTCGAGCGCCAGGAGCCAGTTCGCGCCTTCCCGGGCATCGGCGGTAAGCCGGGTCTGCGACGTCGGGCAGCCTCGACCGGCCCGCCACGCCGGCACTGTCACAGGCACCCCCAGCAACTGTGCCCGGCTGAACCGGCCGTCCGGCACTGTCGTGGTCGGGCTGGCACTGGTCCCGGCGGGGCTGGGGGTTGAACTCGGCGGTGGCGTCGGCGACACCGACACGCTCGGCGTCGGCTCGACCGGACCGGGCCGGTGCTCATTGCCGCTCATCGCCGCGTACCCGACGGCCGATCCGCCGAACAGGGCGAGCGCCGTCGTGGCGGTGGCAGCCAGCCGTCGTCGGCTGCGGCCTCGTACCGTCCGCCGAACGGCGGCCGGCCCCGGTGCCTCGACCTCCGGCAGCGCGCTGCGGCGGTATCGGGCGAACTCTTCGGCGAGGTCGAGAACCTCCTGCTCAGACATCTCGCACCTCCTCGTTTGTGTCGCGCAGAAGTGTGGCGAGAGCGGCCCGGCCCCGGTGCAGCCAGGACTTGACAGTCCCCTCGGCTACCTGTTCCTGGGCGGCGATCTCGGCGACCGTCAGGTCGGCGAGGTAATGCAGCACGACGGCCCGCCGCTGCTTCGGCGGCAGTTTCGCCAGGGCGGCGTCGACAGCGACCCGGTCAGGGTTCGGCTCGGCCACGTGTGTCTCCCGTTGCCGCAGCAGCCACAGTTGCGCGGTCCGCAGCCGCCGCCAGCGGTTGTGGCCGAGGTTCCAGGCGACCCGACGGACCCAGGCCAGCGGGTCCTGGTAACCGACGAGCTGGTCCCAGCGGGCGTACGCCCGACAGAACGCCTCCTGAACCAGTTCCTGCGCCTGCCCACGGTCACCCGTGTACGCGGTCAACTGCACCACCAGCCCCCGGAAGTGGGCGTGGTAGAAGTCGTCGAAGACCAGCTCCGCTGGTGTGGAGGTTGCGCCTCCCGGCAGGTCCGGCGGGCGTCCGCCCTCCCGCACATCTCGTGTCACAAGCACTCGTCCTCCCCGTGGCGGCTGCGGGCGGTGTGTTCGCCAGCACCGGTCACACAAGCGAGCGCGCCAGTAGGTTGCGCGTCAGTCGCTGCCGATCCTTGTCGGCTCCGGGACAGTTGGTGGACCCCTCGCGCCGATCACCGCCGGACCGCACGGACGTCGTCTGTGATTCACTGTCGGTGAGGAGAGGGGGCGGTCGTGCAGCTACCGGCAGTGCTCGGGGAGCCGATCCGGTTTGTGCTGAACTGGGGCCGTCGCTACTCGCTCTGGGTCTTCAACTTCGGTCTGGCCTGCTGTGCCATCGAGTTCATCGCCACCAGCATGGGACGGCACGACTTCATCCGACTCGGCGTGATCCCGTTCGCCCACGGCCCCCGCCAGGCCGACCTGATGGTGGTCTCCGGCACCGTGACCGACAAGATGGCCCCGGCGATCAAGCGGCTCTACGATCAGATGCCCGAGCCGAAGTACGTCATCTCGTTCGGCGCCTGCTCCAACTGTGGCGGCCCCTACTGGGATTCGTACTCGGTGACCAAGGGCGTCGACCAGCTCATCCCGGTCGACGTGTACGTGCCCGGCTGCCCGCCCCGGCCGGAGGCGCTGCTGCACGGCATCCTGCGCCTGCAGGAGAAGATCGCCGCCGAGCAGTCCGGCATCGGGGGTGTGCCGCAACGCGACGTGTTGGCCGCGCCGTTGGACGCTCCGCCCCGCGAGGCCGCCGCCCCGCGCTCGGTCGACTCGCTCACCGCTCCGCCGGTACGCCCACCCACCGCGACCTGACAGCGTGAGTCACCACCCTGTTGTGGACCCGCCGCACTAGCCTGCGCACTATGAGCAGCTCAGCGGACCAACGGTCCACCCACATCGTCGATGTGCTCACCGACGAGTTCGGCGCGTCGATGGCGATCGACCCGGCCGCCTTCCGCCGCAAGTTCCGCAAGATGGCGGCGTCGCCGTTCGCCTTCTACCGGGGCAGCGCCGCGCTGTTCTACGCCGACCAGCTCGGCGACTTCGCCGACGACCGGTTCTCCGACGAGCAGACCAGCCGGGTGTGGATCCACGGCGACCTGCACGCGGAGAACTTCGGCACCTACATGAACGCCTCCGGGCAGCTCGTGTTCAACGTCAACGACTTCGACGAGGCGTACGTCGGGCCGTTCACCTGGGACCTGCGCCGGCTCGCGGCCAGCGTGGCGCTGCTCGGTTACGGCAAGGCGCTCTCCGACACGGCGATCGGGGAGTTGGTGGCCGGGTTCGCCCGGTCGTACCTGACCGAGCTGCGGGCCATCGCCGCCGGTGGTGACGACGCGATCGGCTCGATCACCCTGGACAACGCCGACGGGGTGCTGCGCCGGGTGCTCCAACGGGCCCGGCTCAACACCCGCGTGGACCTGCTCGCCGCGCAGACCACAATTGACAACTACGAGCGACGTTTCTCCATCGGCGACGGGGTCTTCGAAATCGACGACGCCACCTGGGACCTGGTCAGCGCCGCCTTCCAGGACTACCTGGGCACCCTGCCAACCGCGTCGACGCAGCTGCGCCCGGTGGCGGCCCGGATCAAGGACGTGGTGCTGCGCAAGGGGGTCGGCATCGGCTCGGCCGGGCTGCCGTCGTACAACCTGCTGCTGGAGGGGCACACCCAGGCGTTGGAGAACGACGTCGTCATCTACATGAAGCAGGCGCAGGTGCCGGCGGTGGCGCGGTACGTCACCGACGAGACGGTCCGCGGCTACTTCCAACACCAGGGGCACCGGACCGCCGAGTCGCAGCGGGCGTTGCAGGCGCACGCCGACCCGTGGCTGGGCTTCACCGAGCTGAACGGGGCCGGTCAGCTGGTCGCCGAGGTCTCCCCGTACGCCGCCGATCTGGACTGGTCGGACGTGAACGAGCCGGAGGAGCTGACCGGGGTTCTCGTCGACCTTGGCCGCGCCGTCGCCCGGATGCACTCGGTCGCCGACGATGAGTCAAGCCACGACCTGGTGGACTACTCCACCGAGGAGGCGATCGTCGCGGCGGTGGACGCCGACGAGTCGGGATTCGTCGACCACCTTGTGGATTTCGCGCACGCGTACGGGGTGCGCGCCCGCCAGGACCATCAGCTCTTCGTCGACCTGTTCCGCAACGGTCGACTGCCGGGCATCTGATCGGGCGCGGCGTCGCTCAGGACGCGAACTCCAGCACCACCTTGATGTCGTCCGGTCCGGGCGTGTACGCGTCGGCGTACCTGTTCACCGGCACCCGTCGGGTGATCAGCGACTCCAGCCAGACCTGGTCGGCGCGGGCGAGCGCCTGCGCGGCCATGTTCCAGTGTCGTCGGTTGGCGTTCACCGAGCCGAACACCACGTTGTTCTCCAGCACCAGCGCCCGATTCAGCGCCCCGGCGTCGAAGTCGATGCTCCGGCCACCGCTGGACACCCCCGCCAGGCAGACGATCCCGGTGGGGGCCGCCTTGCACATGACGTCGAGGACCACTGTGGGAGCGCCGGTGCACTCGATCACCACGTCCGGCTCGAAGGGCAGGTCGTTGACCGGCACCGTGTGGTAGGTGGCGCCGAGCCCGGCGACCAGCTCCGGCTTCGGCCCCTCGGTGTTCCGGTCCAGCACGTGGACGGTGAGCCCACGCTGGGTGCCGAGCAACGCGGCCAGCAGACCGATCGGCCCGGCCCCGGTCACCAGGACGGTCTGCGGCTGCCACTCGGCCCGGTGCCCGATCCGCTCGATGTGGTCCCACGCCTTCGCCACCACACTTGTCGGCTCCAACAGCACGCCCACCTGGGCCAGCGTCGGGTCGAGCGCGACAGCGAACCGCGGCTCGACCCGCCAGCGGTCCCTGGCGAACCCGGCCAGTCCCTTGATGCCGTGCTCGGTGTACCGACCGTTGCGGCACATGTCCCACTCGCCGACCGCGCAGTTCGAGCAGGGCACCGGGTCGGGGTACCGGACGATCCCCGCCACCAGGTCACCGGGTTGCAGGGTGCCGCTGGAGTCCTCGATCACCCGGCCCAGTGACTCGTGCCCGATGACCAGGCGGTCGGCACCCGGCGGCGCCTCGCCGTACTCCCCGGCGATGATCTCGTGGTCGGTGCCGCAGATCCCCACCGCCAGCGCCTCGACCAGGACAGAGCCCTCCTCGGCAGCCGGCTCCGGCTGATCCTCGACGAGGCTCAGCGAGTTGGCGACCCCTGGTCTTACCGTCACAGCGCGCACGCCCTCATCTTTCCCCGCCGAGGCGTGCGCCGCGCCCAAAGCCGGCAGATCGCTGGGCATCGGCGGCGGCCAGGTGCGGGCCCGGCCGGCACTAGGATCAGCGGCATGACTCCCGAAGAGGTCGGCGCTCGACTGGTCGCGCTGCTCGCGCCGGTCGAGGCGACCCCGTCGGTCTCCGGCGGGCAACGTTTCGCTCGGGCCACAGTCGACGTGCCACCCGCGAGTTGGCTGACAGCGGTTTCCGCCGCCCGCGACGACACCGAACTGGCCTGCGACTTCTTCGACTGGCTCTCCGCCGTTGACGAGCTGGCCGAGGGCTTCGACGTGGTGGCGCACCTCTGGTCGACGCGACTGCGTCACGGCCTGCTGCTGCGTACCCGGTTGCCGCGCGGCGCGCCCACTGTCGCCTCGGTGGTCGACGTCTACCCCGGTGCCGCCTGGCACGAGCGGGAGACGCACGAGATGTTCGGCATCGACTTCGCCGGGCACGGGGAACTGCTGCCGCTGCTGCTGCCACCGGAGTTCGAGGGTCACCCGCTGCGTAAGGAGTTCGTGCTGGCTTCCCGGGTGGCCAAGCCCTGGCCGGGCGCGAAGGAACCGGGCGAGTCCGAGGCCGGCGGCGGACGTCGACCGATCCGCCCGCCGGGCGTTCCCGCTCCAGGCGAGTGGGGGCCCACGCCCACCCCGGCTGGCGCCGGTGGGGTGGGGGAGGGCCCGCGTGGCGGCACCCCGGCCAGGCCGGCCCGTGAGCGTCCGGCGCGGCCCGCCCCGGGGGCCCGTCCGGCGCGTACTCCCCGACCGGCCGGCGCCACCGACGGCCCGGCACCTGCCGACGAGCCTGCGCCCGACGCAGGCTCGGCCGCACCTGACCAACCCGGCGTTGGCCCGGCCGCCGAGACCGTGCCCGGTGTTGGTCCGGCTGCCGAGGCCGTGCCCGGTGTTGGTCCGGCTGCCGAGGCCGTGCCTGGCGTTGGTCCGGCTGCCGAGGCCGTGCCTGGCGTTGGTCCGGCCTCCGAGACCGTGCCCGGCGTCGACGGGGCCGACCAGATCGCGCCCGGCTCGGCCGCACCGGGCAGGCCCGGCGAGGGCTCGGCCGCGTCGGGTGGCGAGCCGATCGCGGACCCGCCGGGCCGCGACGACCGGAGCGACCACGACGGGGGTACGGCCTGATGCCGCTCTGGGTGGAGTTGGTGCTCCGGATCGGCGGCGTGGTGGTCGCGTTCCTCACCCTGCCATTGCTTGTCGGCCAGGCCGAGCACAAGGTGATGGCGCACATGCAGGGTCGGCTCGGCCCGATGTACGCGGGCGGCTTCCACGGTTGGGCGCAGCTCGTGGCCGACGGGGTCAAGTTCGTGCAGAAGGAGGACATCACTCCGCGCGAGGCGGACCGGGCGGTGTTCCGGTTGGCGCCCGCGGTGGCCCTGGTGCCCTACCTGCTGGTGTTGCTCGTCATTCCGCTCGGTCCGAACGACCTGGTCGGGCAACCGTTGGACATCGGCCTCTTCTTCGTGCTGGCCGTGGTCGGCGTCGGGGTGGTGGCGGTGCTGATGTCGGCGTGGGCGTCGGCCAACAAGTACAGCCTGCTGGGCGGGTTGCGCGGGGCGGCCCAGTTGCTCGGTTACGAGCTGCCGCTGGTGCTGGCCGCCGCGTCGGTGGCGACGGCGGCCGGCACGCTCAGCCTGTCGGGCATCGTCGAGGCGTGGCAGCCGTGGTGGCTGCTCTGGCAGGCACCCGCGATGATCATTTTCTTCGTCGCCGGGCTGGCCGAGATCCGTCGGCCACCGTTCGACATGCCGGTGGCCGACTCGGAGCTGGTCTTCGGCTACATGACCGAGTACACCGGTCTGCGGTTCGCGTTCTTCCTGCTCGCCGAGTACGTCGGCATTGTGGTGATCGCCGCGCTGACCACTGTGCTGTTCCTGGGTGGTTGGCAGGGCCCGTTCGCCGACGACCAGCTGGGCTGGCTCTGGACGCTGCTCAAGATCTTCGCGGTGTCCTTCGTGATCATCTGGCTCCGGGTTTCCTACCCCCGGCTACGCGAGGACCAACTCCAACGCCTCTGCTGGCTGGTCCTCGTACCCGCATCCCTCGCTCAACTGGTCCTAACCGCAGCCGTCCGCATAGCCCTGTAACCCAACCCCGCCCCGCAGCCCGGCCCCGCCGCGCCCCCGCCCCGCCGTGCCCCGCCGCGTCGATCAAGGAGTTGTGGTGGGTGACAAATCACCCGGACACCCGTAATTCAGGCACCACAACTCCTTGATCGACGGGGTAGGGAGGTCGCCGACCCGCGATCTTGCACTTACTGTGCCGACAAAAGGGGCGTAGTGCTCGAATCGGCAACCAAAACTGCAAGATCGGCGGGGCGGACGGGTGAGAGCGCGGGCGGGCGGGGCGCGGTTGGGCGTGCGTCGGCGGGCGGGCGCGAGTCGGCGGAGCGGACGGGTGAAAGCACGGGCGCGGGGCGGGCGGGGGGTTGTTCGTTTAGGGCAGCGGGGTGTGTTCGGGGTTGACTGGTTCAACCGGGGGTGGGGGCGGGGTGCCGTCGCCGAAGGGGCGGCCACCCAGCGCTTCCCGACCGTGTGGGGTGAGCCAGTTGGACAGGTCGGGGCCGAGCGGAACGATCCCGGTCGGGTTGATGTCGCGGTGCACCTCGTAGTAGTGCCGCTTGATGTGGTCGAAGTCGATGGTGTCGCCGAACCCGGAGGTCTGGAACAGGTCCCGGGCGTACGCCCACAGCACCGGCATCTCGCTCAGCTTCTGCCTGTTGCACTTGAAGTGGCCGTGGTAGACGGGATCGAAGCGGACCAGGGTGGTGAACAGTCGCACGTCGGCCTCGGTGATGGTGTCGCCGACCAGGTAGCGCTGGTCGGTCAACCGCTCGGTGAGCCAGTCCAGCCGGTCGAAGAGCTGGTGGTACGCCTTGTCGTACGCCTCCTGGTTGCCGGCGAACCCGCACCGGTAGACGCCGTTGTTGACGTCCCGGAACACGACGGCGTTGACCTCGTCGATCTGTTCCCGCAGGTGCTCGGGGTAGAGCTGCGGGGCGCCCTCGCGGTGGTACGCCCTCCACTGCGTGGACAGGTCAAGGCTCATCTGCGCGTAGTCGTTGGTCACCACCTGCCCGGTCGGCACGTCCACGATCGCCGGCACTGTGATGCCGCGCTCGTAGCCGGGGAAGCGCTTGAAGTACGCCTCCTGGATGCGCTCGATGCCGAGCACCGGGTCCCGGCCGTCCGGGTCGAGGTCGAAGGTCCAGCTCCGGGCGTCGTGGGTCGGGCCGGCCACCGCCATCGAGATGGCGTCCTCCAGGCCGAGCAACCGCCGCACGATGATCAGTCGGTTGGCCCACGGGCAGGCCCGGCTGACCGCCAACCGGTACCGGCCCGGCTCGACCGGGTATCCGTCGCGCCCGTCCTCGGTGATCCGGGTGGCGATGTACCGCTGGTCGCGGGTGAACTCGCCGCCCGGCTCGACGTACTTGCCGCCTTTTTCCTCGCCCACGTCGCCCTCCCGGTCTGGTCAGTGTCTCTACCCAATCCTCGCGGATCTACGGCGCACCGTGGTCCCGGTTACCCTGCCGGCATGACGGACGTGGAGGCGGCGGCCCGGCGGTTCATCGCCGATGTGTGGAATGCCCGCCAGGAGGAGTCGGCGTACGAGCTGGTCGCCGAGGAGTGCCCGGGGCTGGGCGGCACCGGGCCGGAGGCGACGTTGGCCTGGCATCGTGAGCGCCGGGCGGCCTTCCCGGACCTCCGTTACAAGATCGTCGACGTGGTCGCGGCCGGTGAGCGGGTGGCGGTGCACTGGCGGGCCGCCGGCACCCACGTCGGGCAGTTCGGGCCGGTGCCGCCGACCGGGCAGGTGGTCAGCTATTCGGGTGCGACGTTCCTTCGCTTCGACGCGGCGGGCCGGATCGTCGAGGTGTGGAGCTGCAACGAGCTGTTCCAGTTGCTGCAACAGCTCGGCGTCGAGATGCTCCCACCGGTGGTCGGCGGGCCCGCTGCGTGATTCGGCTGATCCGCAGGTGACAGTGCTCCTCGGGTAAGCCCTAGGGCCGTAGACCTGTGGGTGGTGGTCGCGCGCGCCGTGGCCACAGGGCAGGATGGTCGACATGAGTGACCCCAGCGAGCGCGGTGCCACCGGCGAACGCGGCCTTCCCGGCGCGGGCCTGGTGAAGGGGCTGGCGGTCACCCTCAAGACGATGACCAGCCGTTCGACCACCCAGCAGTACCCGGACACGGCTCCTGATCTGCCGCCGCGCTCGCGTGGTGTGATCGCGCTGTCCGAGGAGAACTGCACTGTCTGCATGCTCTGCGCCCGCGAGTGTCCGGACTGGTGCATCTACATCGACTCGCACAAGGAGGAGGTGGTGGTGCCCGGCGCCGCCCGCCCCCGCCAGCGCAACGTGCTCGACAAGTTCGACATCGACTTTTCGCTCTGCATGTACTGCGGCATCTGCATCGAGGTCTGCCCGTTCGACGCGCTCTACTGGTCACCGGAGTTCGAGTACGCCGAGTACGACATCAAGGACCTGCTGCACGACAAGGACCACCTCGGTCAGTGGATGGCCACCGTTCCGCCGCCGCCCGCGCACGACCCGAACGGCGAGCCGGCCAAGGAGGAGACGTCCGCCGCGCGCAAGGCGGCCGCCTCCCGTCCCGCTCCGCCAGCGGTACGTCCCGACGCCGACCAGGATCCGGCGTCGTGAGCGCCCGAGCCGGAAGGGCGCCGCGGTGACCGGCGCGGATGTGCTGCTGGTCGCCCTCGGCGCGGTGGCGGTGGGTGCCGGCGTGCTGGTGGTGACCACGAAGCACCTGGTCCGGGCCGGGCTCTACCTGGTGGTGTGCCTTGGCGCGTTGGCCGGTGACTTCCTGGTGCTCAGCGCCGAGCTGGTGGCCTGGGTGCAGGTGCTGATCTACGTGGGCGCGGTGGTGGTGCTGCTGTTGTTCGCGGTGATGCTGACCCGGGCCCCGATCGGCGCTTCCGACGACCTGGACCGGCCTGGCTGGCCGGCCGCGCTGATCGGTGGCGGCGCCGGGCTGGGGCTGACGGCCCTGCTTGTCGACGCGTACCGCTGGAGCACTGTCACACTGCCGCACGCCGGCACCGCCGAGCGGTTGGGCGAGCAGATCTTCCAATCCTGGGTGCTGCCGTTCGAGGTGCTCTCGGTGCTGCTGCTCGCCGCCCTGGTGGGCGCGATCGTGCTGTCCCGCCCGGACATCGGCCGAGCCGCCCCGCAACGCGACGGCCGGGCGGCCGACCTGGTCGACAGCGAGCCCGGGGGTCGCCGGTGAGGCCGGTCATCCCGTACGTCACCGCCGCGCTGCTGTTCGGCCTCGGCGTGTACGGCGTACTGCGCCGCCGCAACGCGGTGCTTGTGCTGATGTCTGTCGAGTTGATGCTCAACGCGGTCAACCTGATCCTGGTCACCGCGGACACCACGGCCCGCGCCGTGCTGCCGCACTCGGGGCAGGTCTTCGCGCTGTTCGTCATCGTCCTGGCCGCCGCCGAGATCGGGGTGGGGTTGGCGATCGTCCTTCAGCTCTACCGGCTGCGGGCGACAGTCGCGGTGGATGACGTGCCGCTGACCGAGTCGCCGGATCCCGTCGGTGGGCGCGAGCCGGCCGTCGGAGACTCGGAGGCGGTCCGGTGACCGGGCTGCTCGGGGCGCTGCTGCCCGCCGTACCGCTGGTCGCCGGGCTGCTCGGGCTGCTGCTGCCACCGGCCCCTCGGCGCGACAGCGCGACCGGCGGCGACCGCGCCCGGACGGCCGCCGTGACGCTCGGCGTCGCCGGTGCGGCCGGTGCGCTGGCGCTGGCCGTCGCGCTGCTGCTCACTGTCGACGGGCCGATGGAGACGTCGGCCACCTGGGTCGACTTCGGTGGGCTGGCGGTGACCCTCGGCGTACGGCTGGACGGGGCCGCCGCACTGGTCGCGGTGGCGGTCACCGCTGTCGCCCTGGCCGTGCAGGTCTACTCGATCGGTTACCTGCGGCGCGGTCCGCACGACGACGTCGACGTGGATCACCGCTACCCGCCCTACGCCGCCCAGATCAGCCTCTTCACCGGTGCCATGTTGCTGGTGGTGGTCGCCGGGGACCTGATCATGTTGTTGGTCGGCTGGGAGGTGATGGGCCTCTGCTCGTACCTGCTGATCGCCCACGACCGCCGACTGGCCGGCGCCCCCGCCGCGGCCATGAAGGCGTTCCTGGTGACCCGGGTCGGCGACGTGGGGTTCCTCCTCGGCATCGCGCTGCTGGGTGTGTCGACGGGCAGCTTCCGGATTGCCGACGTGCTCGCCCACGACCACTCCGGCGCGACCTTGACCGCCGCTGGCCTGCTGCTGCTCGCCGGTGTGGCGGGCAAGAGCGCTCAGTTCCCGCTGCACACCTGGCTGCCGGACGCGATGGCCGGCCCGACCCCGATCTCCGCGCTGATCCACGCCGCGACGATGGTCGCCGCCGGGGTGTACGCGGTGGCCCGGCTCTACCCGCTGTTCACTGCCGCGCCGGTGACGCTGACAGTGCTGGGGGTGCTCGGCGCGGTCACGCTGCTGCTCGGCGCGCTCGCCGCCACCGCCCAGGACGACATCAAACGCGTGCTGGCCTGGTCGACGGTGTCCCAGTTGGGTTACATGACCGGCGCGCTGGCGGTCGGTTCACCGTCGGCAGCGCTGTTCCACCTGCTCACCCATGCCGCCTTCAAGGCGCTGCTGTTCCTCGCCGCCGGCGCGGTGATCCACGCCGTCGGCACCACGCTGATGTCGGAGATGGGCGGGCTGCGGCGCAGCATGCCTGTGACGTTCTGGTGCACCGTGGTGGGCCTGGGCGCCCTGGCGGGGGTGCCGCCGTTGGCCGGTTTCTGGAGCAAGGACGGCGTGCTGACTGTCGCCGAGTCGGCCGCGCTGGAGGGCACCGGCCCGGCCCCGTCCTGGGTCGGCTGGATCGTCTGGATCGCCGGGCTGGTCGGCGTGGCGGTCACCGCCTGGTACGCAGGTCGGCTGCTGTTGCGCGCCTTCTTCGGCGCACCGCGCCTGCCCCTGGTCCAGCCGCACGACCCGCCGGCGGTGCTGCGCTGGCCGGTGCTGCTGCTGGCCGTGCCGGCCGCGCTGCTCGGTCTGGTCGGGTTCGTCGGGGCGTTCGCCGACCGTCTGCGGTTCCCCACCGTCCCGGTGGCGGGCTCCGAGGACGGCCTGGTCCACCTGGGGTCGGGGGTGCTGCTGCCGCTTGCTTTCCTGCTGTTCGGCGCCGCGCTGGTGCTGCTGGGCTGGCGGCGCGACAGGGCCGCCGACCCGGCGGCCGCGCTGGGTCCGCTGCGGCCGGTCTTCGCCCGCGCGTTCCGGCTCGACGACGTCCAGCACACCCTTGTCGTACGCCCGGTCCGCGCGCTGGCCCGTGCCGCGCGAACGGGTGACGAGGTGGTGGTGGACGGCGCTGTCGAGGGCAGCGGGCGAGCCGCGTCCGGTCTGGGCGCGGGGCTGGCCGCGCTGCACCGCGCGGCGCTGCCCCGGGCCGCCGCCGGTGTACTGGCCGGCGCGCTGCTGATCGGCCTGGCCGCCGCACTGGTGGGAGTCAACCGGTGAGCGCGAGGAGTGAGCCGGGTTTGCGAGCCCCGCAGTCGCGAACAGAGGCGGTCCGGTGAGCGCGAGGAGTGAGCCGGGTTTGCGAGCCCCGCAGTCGCGAACAGAGGCGGTCCGATGACGCTTGGGCAGGGGTTGCTGGTCGCGGTGCTGGCGGTGCCGGCGCTGGGTGCGGTTGCGGTGGCGGCGACGCCCCGGGACCGGGTGGCCCGGCTGGTCGGCACTGTCGCGGCGGCGTTGACCCTGTTGGCCGCGGTGCCGCTGGTGTTCGGCGGTCGGGGCTGGGTCGCCTGGTCGGGCAACGAGCCGGCGGTGCGCCCGTGGCACCAACTGGACCTTCAGTGGGTGCCCGGTCTGGAGTTGCGCTTCCACCTCGGCGTCGACGGCATCTCCTGGCCGCTGGTGGTGTTGACCGCGCTGCTCACGTTGCTCTGCTGCGCGTACACGATGTGGCGGGTTCCGGACGGCGGCAGCGGCCGGGCGCTCGTCGCGCTGCTGCTGGTGGTCGAGGTGGGCATCCTGGGCACCTTCCTCGCCCTGGACCTGGTGTTGTTCTTCCTCTTCTTCGAGGTCGTCCTGCTGCCGATGTACGCGATCATCGCCGGCTGGGGTGGCGCGGAGCGGCGTCGGGCGGCCCGGAAGTTCGCGCTCTACACGCTGTTCGGTTCGGTGTTGCTGCTGGTCGGCGTGTACGTGGTGGTCGCCGCCGCCGGCACCGCCGACCTGGTGACGTTGACCGGTGGCGCGGGGATGTCCCGGGGTACCCAGTTGGCAGCGTTCACACTGCTCGCGTTGGCGTTCGCGGTGAAGAGCCCGCTGTGGCCGTTGCACTCCTGGCTGCCTGATGCGCACACCCAGGCACCCACTGTGGGCAGTGTCGTGTTGGCCGGTGTGCTGCTCAAGATGGGCACGTACGGCCTGATAAGGGTCGCGGTGGGGGTGGCGCCGGAGGGCGCCCGTTGGGCGGCGCCGGTGCTCGGCGTGCTCGCCGTCGCCGCGATCCTGATCGGATCGCTGGTCTGCCTGGCCCAGTCGGAGGTGAAGCGGCTCATCGCGTACTCAAGCGTGGGGCACATGGGCTTCGTGCTGCTGGGCGTCGCCACGCTGACCGCCACCGGCATCCAGGCGGCGTTGATCGGCAACGTCGCGCACGGGGTGATCACCGGCCTGCTGTTCTTCCTGGCCGGGGCGGTGAAGGACCGTACCGGCACGGGTACCCTCGCCGAGCTGTCCGGGTTGCGGGAGACCTCGCCCCGGTTGGCGGGTCTGCTCGCGTTCGCGGCGATCGCGTCGCTGGGCCTGCCCGGGCTGGCCGGTTTCTGGGGTGAGGCGTTCGCGGTGATCGCCGCAGTGCAGGTGGGCGGTCCGCTCTGGACCACCCTCGGGGTGCTGGCGGCGGTCGGTGGGGCGCTCACCGCCGCGTACTTCCTGCGGTTGTTGCGTCAGGTCACCCACAACCGGCCGAGCCCCGCCGTCGGTCGGGTCGGCCCCGGTCTGGCCGGTGCGGAGTTGACCGCCTGGGTGCCGCTGGTGTTGCTCGCGTTGGCCATCGGGCTGGCGCCGACTCTGGTCCTCGGCGTCGCTGAGGCCCCTGTCGACGCCCTGATCGGGGTGGTCAAGCCATGAACGTCGTGCAGAGCGTGGACAGCGTCGCGCTGCTGCCGGCCTACCTGGCCGCCGGCACGGCCGTGCTCGTGCTCATCACCGACCTGCTCGTGGCCCGGCCACGGGCCACCATCGCCGTGGCCGCGCTCGGCGCGCTCGGCACCGCCGTCGGCTCCGCGCTGGTCGGGATGAGTGCCGAGCGGCGGACGTTCTGTGTGGGCGCCGACTGTTCCTGGATCTTCGGCGGTCGGGCGGCAGTGGTCGGCGTGGTGGTCGCGCTGCTGACGCTGGGCGTGCTCGGGCTGTCGGTGCCCGCGCTGCTGGCCGGACGGTCACCGACCGGGGAGTATGCCTTCCTGTTGGCGTGCTCGATGACCGGCGGTGTGGTGCTCGGCGCGGCCGGCGACCTGATCACGCTGATCGTCGCGCTGGAGACGCTGACCCTGCCGCTGTACGTGCTGGTCGGCCTGCGCCGGGGGAGCCTCGCGAGCGCCGAGGCGGCGGTGACCTTCTTCGTGGTCAGCGTGGTGGCGACCACGCTGACCCTGCTCGGCGCGGCGCTGCTGTACGCGGTGACCGGTGGGCTGCACCTGGACCGGCTCGGCGCGTTGCTCGCCGCGCAGCCGGAGCTGCGGGACCTGCCGTTGACCACAGCCGCGGTGGCGGTGCTGCTGGTCGGTCTGGCCTTCAAGGTGGCGGCGGTGCCGTTCCACGCCTGGGCGCCGGCCACCTACGACGGCGCGCCGCTGCCGGTGGCCGCGTACCTGTCCACCGCGTCGAAGCTGGGCGGCCTGGTCGCCCTGCTCGCCGTTGTGCAACGGGCGCTGCCGGCGGACCAGACCGGTCCGGTGCTGGCTCTGCTCGCCGTGCTCACCATGACCGTCGGCAACCTGGTCGCCCTGCGTCAGCGGCGGACCGTCCGGCTGCTCGCCTGGTCGTCAGTCGCGCAGGCCGGGTACATCCTCGCGCCGTTGGGAGCGTTGGCGCTGGCCGCCGGACGCACTGACGAGGCACTGTCCGCCGCGTACGCGGCCGCCCTGGCGTACGCCGTGTTCTTCGTGGTGTTGGAGCTGGCCGCGTTCGCCGGGGTGACAGCGCTGCGGCCGGCGGGTGCGGACGGGGGCACGCTGGACGACCTGCGCGGGGCAGCCCGGCGGCACCCGTGGCGGGCTGCGGCGTTCGGTCTCGCGCTGGTGGGTCTGGCTGGTCTGCCGCCGGGGCTGGCAGGCCTGTTCGCGAAGGTGACGGTGGTCCGGGCGCTGCTGGACGGTGGCGCGGCCTGGCTGGCGCTGGTGGTGGCGCTGAACGCCGTGATCGGGCTCGCCTACTACCTGCGGGTGACCGCCGCGCTCTGGGCGCCGAGCACGACGCCCGGCCCGGCCGCGGCGCTCGCCGGTGGCGGAGCGTCGGGCGTACCCGTGGTGGGTGTGGTGGCGGTGGTGCTCGCGGTGGCGACGGTGGCCGCCGTGGTGCTCGGCGTCGCCCCGCAGTTGGTGCTCGACCTGGCCGGTCGCTGACCCCACCTGGGCTTCGGTCTCAGTCAACTCTCAGCGTTGAGACGGATGGTTGGTGGGTACCGGGTTGTTACACCGGTCAGCGGATCCCGGCGATCCGTGCACCGAAGGAGACATCGTGCACCACAACCGTCTGAAGACCGCAGCGCTGCTTGGCCTGCTCAGCGCCCTGATCCTGGCGGTGGGCTACTGGTTCGGCGGCAGCGGCGGCCTGGTCATCGCCGTCGTCGTGTCTCTGGTCATGAACGGCGTCACCTACTTCTACTCCGACAAGCTCGCACTCCGCTCGATGGGGGCGCAACCGGTCACCGAGGCACAGTTCCCCGAGCTGTACCGGATGGTCCGGGAGTTGGCCACCGACGCCCGGCAGCCGATGCCGCGGCTCTACGTCAGCCCCACCGCGCAGCCCAACGCGTTCGCCACCGGTCGCAATCCGCAGCACGCGGCGGTCTGCGTGACCCAGGGCATCACCGAGATCCTCGACTACCGTGAGCTGCGCGGCGTGATCGGGCACGAACTGTCCCACGTCTACAACCGGGACATCCTGATCTCCAGCGTGGCGGCCGGCCTGGCCAGCATCATCACCCTGCTGGCGAACCTCGCCTTCTTCATTCCGCTGGGCGGCGGGGACGACGAGGACCGACCCAACCCGGCTGTGCTGCTGCTCACCCTGATCCTGGGCCCGATCGCCGCCACTGTGATCCAGTTGGCGATCAGCCGGAGCCGCGAGTTCCAGGCGGACGCCTCCGGCGCTGAGCTGAGCCGCGACCCGCTGGCCCTGGCCAGCGCGCTCCGCAAGATCGACGCGGTCGCCCGACGTCGGCCGTTGCCGGCTCAGGGCCAGCTCACCAGCACCGCCCACCTCATGATCGCCAACCCGTTCCGGGGCGGCGGCATGGCGGCGCTCTTCTCCACCCACCCGAAGATGGAGGACCGCGTCGCCCGGCTGGAGCAGATGGCCCGCAACTCGGGGCCGGTGCAGTTCCAGCGCTGACCCGCTGATCCACCGCCTCCGCCCGTACCCGGCCGCGCCGGGTACGGGCGGATCGCTGTGTCGGAGACTATTCCGCTGTCCTCCTGTCAGGCAGCGGCGTTAGGGTCATAACGGCTCACGCTCGTTACATCCTCGGGAGGTTCACGGTGTCCGCGCTGCGTCAGTACCTGGGTGTCTGGCGGATCCCCGGCGCGCCCATGCTGCTGATCACCGGCATCATTGGGCGGCTCGGAATCGGCATGACCCCGCTGGCGCTGCTCCTGGTCGTCGAGCAGGTGACCGGGCGCTACTCGCTGGCCGCCATCGCCGGTGGCATCTACGCCCTCGCCGGGGCCGCGCTCAGCCCGGTGGCCGGACGGATCGCCGACCGGATCGGCCCCAGCCCCGTCCTGCTGCTCACCGCCGTGGCCCACCCGCTGGCACTCATCGGGCTGCTGCTGGCCAGCCGCTCCGGCGACGACGCGCTCCCCGTCATCTACCTGACCGCAGGCGTGGCTGGCGCCACCTACCCGCCGCTCAGCGCCGCCATCCGAGGCGCATGGAACGACCTGACCGGTCCCAACTCCGGCCGATACCACCTCCGCAACACAGCGCTCGCCGCCGAGACCACGCTGTTCGAAATCGTCTTCGTCCTCGGCCCACTGCTCGTCGCCGGCTTCGTCCTCGTCGCCGACGCGGCGGCCGCGCTGATCGGCGCGGCAGTGGTCACACTGGTCGGCACCACCGCCGTGGCCCTCGGCCGGGTCATGCGCGGCTGGCGTCCGCACCCACAGGAACACCACGCCCGTGGGCTCGGCCCACTGAGGGTCCCCGGCTTCCCGGCCCTGCTGATCTGCGTCGCCGGCCTGGGCATTGCATTCGGGGCCGCCGGTGTGATCGTCCCGGCGTTCGCCAGCGACCACTCCACCGGCGACCCGGAGAGCCTCGCCGGCGTCCTGCTCGCGGTCTGGGGAGTCGGCAGCGCCCTCGGTGGGCTCTGGTTCGGCGTCCGCAAGCCAGCACCGAACATGACCCGGCAGTTCGCCCTGCTGCTCGCCGCGCTGGCCGCCACCTTCGCCGTGTTCGCGGTGATGCCCACCCCGCTCGCGCTGGGCGTCGCGCTGGTCGCCGGTGGGGCCACCATCGCGCCCGCGCTGACCCTGGAGAACACCCTGGTCGGCCGGATCGCCCCGACCGGCATGTTGAACGAGGCGTACACCTGGGTGGTCACCGTCGCGGTGGCGGCGAGCGCCGCCGGCGGCTCGCTGGCCGGCGTGATCGTGGACCACGCCGGCGGTGTCCGCTGGGCGTTCCTGTTCGCCGGGGCGGCGGTCGCCATCGGGGCCGCGGTCGCCGCACTACCCGCCGGGCCCATCGCCCGCGCGGAAACCGCAGCGGTACGCGCCGAACACCCCGTCCCGGTCTGACCTGCTCGCTTTTGCCTGTCTTCAGTGCGGCTTCCGGTCGGCTTGATCCACCCGGCGGCCGTGCCGCCTGATCCACCCGGCGGCCGTGCGCGCTTGATCCACGTGGCGGCCGTGCGCGCTTGATCCACTCGGGTTCCTGGAAGTCGGGGTGTCCCTGCGCGGCGGACGCCCCGACTTCCAGGAACCCGAGTGCCGTCCGCCTACCCTGGGCTCATGGCCAAGCTTCTATATTCGGCGACGGCGTCGCTCGACGGCTACATCGCCGGCCCCGGCGGCGACATGTCGTGGCTGAGCGACCACCTGGGCGGCGAAAACCCGACGGCGGAGCGCCTGCTCAACAACGTCGGCGCGATCCTGGCCGGCAACGGCACATTCGGCGGCGACGACCCGAACCGTGGCACCGACAGCGAAGGCGCGTTCGGCGGCCAGTACCACGGGCCGGTGTTCGTCCTCACCCACCGGCCACCGGCCGAGCCACCCGCGGACGTCACGTTCGTCGGTGACCTGCACACCGCCGTCGCCCAGGCCAAGGAGGCCGCCGGGGACCGGTATGTCAACATCCTCGGCGCCAACGTCGCCAAGCAGTGCATCGAGGCCGGGCTGCTCGACGAGGTCCTCATGTTCTTCGCCCCGGTCCTGCTCGGCGACGGGGTCCGCATGTTCGACCACCCCGGCGGCACCAAAGTGAGGTTGGAGTCGCTGCCCGGCGAGACCGAGCACTGGTACCGCGTCGTCTACTGAGCCCGCGTACGGATGGGGTGAGCCACATGGAACACGTCGACGACCCAGATCGAGCCTTCGGCCTGCGCATGACCACCCGGCAGTGGCGCCACCTGGATGGCGCGGTCGACAGCGAGGTCAGCGTTGCGGCGGAGAGCGGCGATCCTCACCAGCTCGTGCAGACAGGGTCAGGCATCCGCGAAGCGGGATGGGATCAGATCGCGCATTGGACCCCCGGTGTCGCCGGCTCGGGGAACTGGCCGACCGACGACGAGGAAGTCGCCGTCAAGCTGTCGCGCAGACAATGGGAGCTGGCTGCCCAGTGCGCCGCGCACTGGGCAGCTGTCGCCGGCGACGTGGGCCACGAGCAGGAAGCGGCCGTGCTGCGCTCTGTCCACGCACTCGTGGTCGACGGACTCCGTGCGGAATCAGCCTGACCAGCGGGCGAGCCGACGCGCAGGGCGACGACCACCGCGTCGACGGTGACCTCGACCGGGCCGCGCCTCCTCGGTCTGGCGGTTGTCCCGGTTCGCTTGCCAGGCGGCCGACGCCGGCCCGGGCGGTTGATGCCGGCTCGGGCGGTGACGTCGACTCGGATGGTTGATGCCGGTCTGAGGGACGGCGCCGGCCCGAGCGGATGACGTCGGCTCGGGTGAGGTCGACGCTGGCGAGCGGATGGCGCGCAAGCCGAGGTGCCCGGGCGACGGCAACCAGGCGGCCTCCGGGCATGCCGGGAGTAGGTCCGGGTACCTCCCAGGCGTGACCTTCTCGATCGCCGCACGGTGCCGGCGTACCGGCCAGCTGGGGGTGGGAGCCCTGACAGCCAGACCTGCGGTCGGCAAGCTCGTCGCACACGTCCAGTCGGGCGGCGGTGCGGTGGCGACCCAGGCCACCCCCAATCCGTTTCTGGCCTATCACGGCCTGCCGTTGCTCGACGAGGGCCGCCCGCCGCAGGAGGTCCTGACCGAGCTGCTGGCCCATGACCCGGGCCGGGAGGTGCGGCAGGTCGGCATGGTCGATCACCACGGCCGCTCGTACGCCTTCACCGGCTCCCGCACAAAGGGCTGGGCCGGACACCGCACCGGGCCGGGTTACGCGGTGCAGGGCAACCGCCTGGTAGGCCCGCAGACCCTCGCGGAGATCATCCGAGTGTTCGAGGAGAGTGCGGAACTCGACCTGGCGGAGCGGCTCGTCCTGGCCATCGGGGCCGGCGAGGAGGCCGGCGGTGACCGGCACGGCGCGCGTTCGGCGACCGTCGTGGTGATCGGGGATCAGCCGTACCCGCTCTGGGACGTGCGAGTCGACGACGCCGAGCATCCGGCGCGGGAACTGCACCGGCTGCACGGCGTCTTTCGGGAAGAGGTGCTACCGACCATCCGCGGGATGCCGACCCGCGACGATCCCATGGGCGAAGCCGCCCGGCAGGCGCTCGGGGCGCAGATGGTGGGCAGGACACCGGCAAACGCCGTCCACCAGCAGACAGCAACGCCGGGAACCGACGAAGCCCTGTGAGTAGGCGTCCGATGCATCCAGCGGTCCCCGGTCTCGCCGCACCCAGCCAGGCCCCGCGCCTGCCTGACTTCGATGTCGTAGAGCCCCGGCTGGTCGGCGACGGCTTGAGCGGCGGTCGCCGTCCTACCTGTAGTTGTTGAACTGGAGGGCGACTCCGAAGTCCTCGCCCTTGAGCAGCGAGATGACCGCCTGCAGGTCGTCGCGCTTCTTGCCGGTCACGCGCAGTTGGTCGCCCTGGATCTGCGCCTGCACGCCCTTGGGGCCCTCTTCGCGGATCTTCTTGCTGATCGCCTTGGCCTTGTCCGTCTCGATGCCCTGGATCACCTTGCAGTCAATCTTGAAGATCTTGCCCGACGGGCGCGGCTCCCCGGCATCCAGCGACTTCAGCGAGATGTTCCGCTTGACGAGCTTCTCCTTGAACACGTCCAGTGCGGCGCGGACGCGCTCCTCGGTCTCCGCCTGAAGACCGATCGCCTCCTCGCCAGACCAGGAGATCTCAGCGCCGGTGCCGCGGAAGTCGAACCGCGTCGCAAGCTCCTTCTCCGCCTGCCGAAGGGCGTTGTCGACCTCCTGACGGTCAACCTTGCTCACGATGTCGAACGACGGGTTCGCTGCCATGTTTCTGCTCCTGCTGTCCGGCGGTCTGGGCCTGCCGTCGGCCGCCGACCAGCGGCACGACCCCCTGACCGTACCCGGTTGCGTAGGTGCCGGGGGGAGCCGCTATCCTTGCTTCCGCCGCCGCGTTACGACGCGGTGGGGTGCCCTGGCGGGTTGCCCGAGCGGCCAATGGGAGCGGACTGTAAATCCGTCGCGAAAGCTTCAGAGGTTCGAATCCTCTACCCGCCACCAGGTGCAGACACAGCCCCTGACCAGCAGAGATGCTGATCAGGGGCCGTTGTCGTTTGTCCGGCCGAGTCCAGCCGTTGACGACTGGTTGTGGGCAGATGGTGGGCAGGTCGATCTTGCCGCTGGTAGCGCGTTTGAGAGATGTCCGAATGCCGCCCTACGCTCGTCGGGTGGAGACAATCGTGGCAACGGGCCACTGGATCTACGGTGGGGTCACTCCCACGGCGGTCTGCGTAGTGATGCTCGACTACGACTTCTGGCACGCCGTCGGAGAGGCTGACAACGACCTCGACGAAGATGAGTCTCCGCAGCTGAACCCGGAGGGCCGGCTCTACTACGTGAGGTATCGGCCAGGGTGGCCTGTTGGAGGGCAGTCCTTCTGGCCAGACTCTCAGGGCTTCCATACGGTTGATGATGCGATCGCTGCCGCGGAGGCCGGTGTCCCCGGCCCAATCACCTGGCGGTAGGTCAGCCATCTGTTGGACCTACTCCCCAGCATCTCGATCACGTTCTGGGCTGCGAATGCTGGTGATGCTCCGAATTGCCAGGGTGGCGCGGACCACGGGTGCAGCGACTGGCTGAGGGCTCTGCGTTGGGGCGTAGCCGGCTGAGGGAGGTAGGCCGGGGGCAAGCCAGTCCAGGGGTTGGACTGGTGCGGCAGTCGGAAGCCGCCTCCCTCGATCAGGGCGACACGTCCGGCTTCCGTACCGCCTCGCCGTGAACGTGCGCTTCCGGGATCAGCCGTGAACGTGCGCTTCCGGGATCAACACCATGAACGACAAGATCGGCGACGCGCTCGGGTGACGTTGCAGCTGGCCCGGGCAGCCTCTTGTTGAGCGTTGTTGTGGACGAGGTGCGCTAGAAGGAGGGGGTGGAGTTGCCCGCACCGCACGACTCAACCCGGTCCGAAGTCCGCGTCACGGTTGGTTCGATTCCAGCCAGTGAAGGTCGCGTGCCAGAGCTGCGCCTCTGGGGCATCCGTCGGTCAATCGCCTTGGCTGTCGCAACTGCGTTGCTGCTAGTCGGGGGACTAATAGCTGCGGCGCTCGGCTTCGCTGGTTGGCCTGGCCTTGAGCGGGGCGCAACCGTCACCGCAGCCACGCTGTTCGACCTCTTGAAGCTCGTCTTCGCCGTTGTGGCGGGCATCGGCGGTGTCGCCGCCTTAGTGGTTGCCTACCGTCGGCAACGGGTAGCGGAGCACACGAACGCGCTGGCGGAATTCGCTCATCAGCTGGCGCAGGCTGCTGATCTGCGTGCCGAAGTGACCAAGGCTCTCGCTGAGGCGGCCGATGAACGGGCAAAGATCGAGACTGACCGCAACGGCATCCGGCTGTTCAACGAACGCTTCGCCAAAGCATCCGAGCAGCTCGGGTCGGAGAAAGCGGCCGTACGCCTGGCGGGCGTTTACGCCATGGCCGGACTCGCTGATGACTGGCGAGAAGGGCGGCAGACCTGCATTGACGTCCTCTGCGCCTACCTCCGGATGCCATACATTCCACCCTCGGATGCCCCGAGCGAGATGCCGACACAGGCCGACAGTCAGGTGCCGATGGTGGATGCGGAGACGGTCCGGGCCGCTCGGGAGGAGCGGGAAGTGCGCCACACTGTCATACGCCTCGTCGGCAGACATTTACGTCCTGCCGAAGCTGACGCGACCTCATGGAGCGGCTGCGACCTCGACTTCACGGGCGCCGTCTTCGATGGCGGGGACTTTTCGGGTGTGACGTTCAGCGGCGGACGGGTGTCCTTCGTCGGGGCGACGTTCAGCGCCGGGGTTGTGGCCTTCGACGAAGCGACGTTCAGTGGCGGGCGAGTGTTCTTTGACTTTGCGACGTTCGATGGTGGGCAGGTGTCCTTCGAGGGGACGACGTTCAGTGGTGGGCGTGTGTCCTTTGACTATGCGACGTTCGATGGTGGGCAGGTGTCCTTCGAGGGGACGACGTTCAGTGGTGGGCATGTGTCCTTTGACCATGCCACGTTCGATGGTGGGCAGGTGTCTTTGGAGCGGACGACGGTCAGTGGTGGGCGCGTGTCCTTTTACGCGGGGACGTTCAGTCGTGGATGGGTGACCCTTGGTGGGGCAACCTTCAGCGGCGGGGAGGTGTCCTTTAGCGGAGCGAATTTTAGCGGTGGGGACGTGGTCTTTGATGGGGTGACGTTCAGTGGTGGGGTTGCATCGTTTGCTGGGGCGAAGGTCAGCGGTGGGGAGGTGTCCTTCGGCGTGGCGTCGTTCAGCGGTGGGGAGGTGTTCTTTGGCGGGGTGAAGTTCAGTGGTGGGTTAGTGAACTTTGACGAGGCGACATTCAGCGGTGGGAAGGTTGTCTTCGACAAAGCGACGTTCCTTGCCATGCCCGCATTCGCTCACTGGCCAGGCGGGCGTACGCCAGATGGTCTGGTCCTGCAAGAGTCGTGAGTTCTGTGGGCGTGGGCAGATGGTGGGCGATGAGTCAGCCGGCACCGGGCTGCGGGACAGAGATAGCAGTTCAGGTGCGCTGAGGCTGGCAAGATCGCCGACGCCCTGTAAGTCCGTCGCGAAGCTTCAGAGGTTCGAATCCTCTACCCGTCACCAGGTACGAAAGAGGCCCCTGAACAGCGAGAACGCCGGTCAGGGGCCTCTTTCGTGAGTCTCACTCAGTCCCGCTTCAGCCCGCTCAATCTCGCTGGCCGTGTCGTATACGTGTCGCCAGCCGACGTTGGGTTGCAGCGCGGCTGCACCATGGTCGGATGGCATGGGAGTGGTTGCCCCCGGCAGGGACAGTTGCAGCATCAATAGTCGGGACAGTCGGCCTCGTGGCCGTATCAGTGCGCGCTGCGGCTGCCGGCAGGCAAACGCAAGTCGATGTTGCCAAGGTCCAGGCTGACGCAGCGTTGACGAAAACCCTTCTTGACGAAAAGCGTGCGCTATACGCCAAGTTTCTCGGTTTGGCGGACACCGCCAGAAACAAGGTCGCTGACGAGCGTAAGCGCAAAGCCGCTCTCGTCCAGTTGGTTGGGCATGACGAGCCGGACGGTGACGAGGTTGAGCTTGAGGGTGAGACGGCTGACGTGGAGTGGTCTGCTGAACTCAACGAGCTACTCACCGAGATGTCTGGCCTACGCATGCAGATCATGATCCTTTCCGGTCCTGAGATGGCCCGCAAGGCGGGCGACCTATTCGCCGTCGTGCGCGACTTCGCAAGGCGTAAGGCCACCGAAAGCGACGTCGAGGTTGAGTTGGTCGCTGTTGGAGATGCGATGCACGTGGACGCAACCCAGCCCTAGGCTGTGCCTACTCGGTTAGGTGCTCGCCTAGGGCGGCGTCGATCCGGCGGCGAGCTGTTTCCTCCTGGCCGTAGACGCACTTCGCGTACACCCGCACCAGGACGTAGACGCTGTGTCGGCCCACTTGGCGACCGGGGTAGCTGGCACCCCTGCATTGAGCCAGAGCGACACGGCGGCGCGCTGCACGTCGTACGGTCGCCGGCCAGGGGGCGTTGCTGCGCCGGGGTGAGCACCTTTGCCCGCGCGTCGCGCCACGCCTTCCCGTAGGTGTTGTTCGGGATCGGCTGACCGTCGGTGGGCACGTACCGGCCACCGGGGGCAGCGCCGGGTTACGAACAGCCCCGTTCGATCCGGGCGGGTACTTCTTCACGTGGTGGTCGAGCAGCCGCGCGAGCGGGTGGCGCCGGCACGTCCCGCGTTGGGGCCTTCGCTCGGTGCTTCAACCCTCGTTCCTTGGCTGCGTCGCTGCCCTCGCCCCAGTCTCGGCCGCCGGCCACGGGCGAGCCGGTCAGGTGCAGTACGCCCCACCCGTCAGGCTCCGCGGGCCGCTCGTTCTCGTCTTCGCGCAGGTGAAGAACGTCTTCAGGCGTGGGGCGTTGTAAGACATTCATCCGAAGAACGCTTCCAAGCCGGGGATGGATGGCATGGGCGGCTCCCTTCGCAGCGTTGCCGGACGAACCCGGCGCACAGGGTGGGCGCATCCCGTCGCTCCGCCAGAGTGCCGTCACATGGCTGGCAGCCTCGCCGTCCTGCCCACGAACGGCACTGTTGTTCGATGGCGCTCCGACGGGCGGTCCAACGCGAGTCCCTTGTCGACACCGGGACGCTGTGGTGGCTGACCGTTGCCGTCACCTCGTTCGCCCGGTGGTGCTGGGAGTTTTCGGGCGATTTGAGGCCGCGGCCCAGGCGGTTGGCCGAGCCCCGCCGCCGGTATCGGTTCCGGTCGGCTCCACCAAACTCGCCGGTGAGGTCTGGGCCGCTTCGCGGAGCTGGCCGAGTCGGCCTACCCGGCCTCTCGTACTTCAACGAGGTTCTTCGCGGCCGCGGCGGCCACTTCGCGACCTGAGAGAAGCCGTGTGGAGTTCGCCGATCGGTCGCGAAGGCTACAGAGTCTCGAACCGTCCGTCTCCGGCGGTGATAATCGAGAGACTCCGATCCTATGGATCCGAGAGGATTGTTGTGTTCAACTGGTCACCGGTTGCGAACCCGGCCAACCGGCGCCCGTCGTCCTGGGGAGTTTCGGTGGTCGGGAAGGTCCGGTGCCGCCCATACCTGCCGGCTTTGCGTTCGCGGCGGGCTTTGCTACTGGAAGCGGCTTCCATGACGTAGATCCAAATTGTGGCTATAACTTGAACACGCATCATCTGCGCGTCTCCTGGGACCAGCCAACGACCTTGCAGGGCTTCCGTCGTTGAAGCGTTCGGGCCGGCTGGACGGGCCTGCGCCGCTCAGCCGTCTGACCGCTTTGCGGGCTGCCTCGTGTGTGGCACCATCGTGGAATCTTGCCTTCCCGACACCCCTGCCATGAGGAGCACACGATGTCTGGTCAAAGGCTGGCCCGGCGGGTCGGCATGGTGTTCGCAGCACTGGCTTTCGTTGTGATGGCAGGCGGGGCTTCCGGAAGTTTCGGGGAGTTCCAGGCTTTTGACTACGTCTGGACGGCGCCGCAGCGCTAGCCGAGGCTGGTGACACCACTGTCGTATCGGACGGTGTCGTCAGCTTCGTTTCCGGCCGTGCGTCCTTCGCAGCAGTGACCGGTAAGGAGTGGGATGGCTGGCCGCCGGTCCGCGTCGGGTGGCTCGGGGTCTCCTCGGCGCCCGGCCCAGTACGCATGGTTCATCACCGGCCCGTTGATGTTCCTGGCCGTCGTCTTCTCGATGACGATCGGGCTGGTGACCCCGAACCGGCCGCACCCCTCCGGGTCCTGGGGGCTCGCCGCCGTCCTGCTGGGCGTGATGGTGATCGCCGGCCTGCCGATGCTGAACTTCGTCATCGGGCGGCAGTCCTTCGGGGTGCGGCTCGTCGAGATCCCGCTGGTGCCGGCGTTCGTCTTTCTTCCGCCGTTGATGGTCGTCCTGGTTTACACCCTCTCCACGCTGATAACCCACCTGCGGTACCGCTTCGGGGTGGAGAAGCTGGCCTTCAACGTCGCCAACGCCGCCGCTGCCGTATCGCTGGCCGGCCTCGTGTTGCTGGCGCTGCCGCCGGTCGTGGGTGTCGGACCGCGGACGTGGGGAGTGCTCTTCGCGTCCGTCGGTACCGTCGTGGTGTCGACCCTCGCCGGCGTGGCCGGGGTGATCGCGATCATGCACGGCCGGCATGCCGCGCTGGGTGTGCTGCGTAGCGGGTTGCCGTCTCTGCTGGCCAACGGTGTCAACCTCGTAGTCGGGTTGATCGTCCTGATCGCTGTGGACAGCACCTGGTGGTCGGCCGTGTTGATCGTCGTGCTCGGGGTCGCGCTCGCGAAGGTCTACCGGTCGTACGAGCAGTTCTTCCGGCAGCACCGGACACTCGGCGACATGTACGAACTCACCCAGGCGATGACCGCCAACGGGCAGAGCGGCAACCTGGCTGACGTTCTCCTCGGTCGGATCCGGGGGTTGATGCAGGCCGAGTACGCGACGCTGTGGCTGCCGGCCCAGGGGCGTCACCCGGAGGTGATGCTGACCGCGCGGGTCGACGACGCCGGCCTGTTGGACACGTCGCCGACGCCGCTGGTCGTTCGCGAGGAGGCCCGCCGTCAGCGGCGCAGTCTGGCCATGGGTGTTCGCCTCGGCGACGAGGAGAGCCTGCGGGGGTCGCTGCGCGCCACCGGTGTGAAGGACATCATCGTGGTGCCGCTCTACTCGGGTCAGGCGGTGATCGGCACGCTCGAGGTGGTCAACCGCCTCAGCGACGTCGGTCATTTCACCCCGGGCGACATCCCCGTCTTCGAGACGGTCGCCGCTCATGCGGCCGTGGCCCTGGAGAATTCGCGGTTGGTCGACCGGCTTCGGCACGACGCCCACCACGACACGTTGACCCGACTGCCCAACCGGCGGCGGATCACCGGAGCGCTGGACGAGTCGGTCAAGATCCGCGCACCGGGCGAGGTCGTGGCGCTGCTGCTCTTCGACGTCGACGGGCTGCGCCAGGTCAACGAGTCCCTGGGGCACGCGGCCGGGGACAAGGTCCTCACCGAGGTCGCCACTCGGCTGCGGGCCAGCGCGCCGTCGTCGGCTCTGGTTGGCCGCGCCGGTGGGGACGAGTTCCTGGTGACACTGCGGTTGGAGAGCGCCGAGGCCGCGCTTGAGTTGGCCGCCCAACTGCGCGACCAGATCCGCGACGAAATGGTCTTCGACGCGCTCACCCTCGACGTGGACACTGCCGTCGGGGTGGCCGTACACCCGGATCATGGCAGCGACGCGGCGACCCTGCTGCTCCGGGTCGACCTCGCCGCCACCGCGGCCAAGTCGGTGCCGGGCAGCGTGCAGCTGTTCAATCCCGCACTGGAGTCCCGTTCACTGCGCCGGTTGGGTCTGGCCGGCGATCTGCGCCGAGCGCTGGACCAGAACGAGCTGGAGGTCTACTTCCAGCCCAAGGTGACTCTGCGGGACCGGCGCCTGGTGGGTGTGGAGTGTCTGGCCCGCTGGGAGCATCCGGCGCACGGCACTGTCGCGCCCGAGGACTTCGTGGCGGTGGCCGAGCACACCGGCCAGTTGAGCCGGCTCACCGAGGTGGTGCTCCGGGAGGGCCTTCGGCGCAGCCGGGACTGGGCGCTGGCCGACCAGCCGCTGCCCATCGCTGTCAACCTCTCGGCTCGGACGCTCATCGACAGGCACTTCCCGGACCGGGTCCAGGAGTTGTTGACCGAGTACAAGGTGCCGGCGCAGCGCCTCACCCTGGAGATCACCGAGTCGGGGGTGCTGGACGGCACGGACCGGCCGATCCCCACCCTGCAACGGCTTCGGGATCTCGGCGTACGGCTGTCGGTGGACGACTTCGGCACTGGTGACTCGTCTCTGGCGCACCTGCGCCGGCTGCCGGTGCACGAGGTGAAGGTGGACCGGTCCTTCGTGCAGGGCATGGCGACCGACCCGGGGGACCTGGCGATCGTCAACGCGGTGGTCACTCTTTCCCAGCAGTTCGGCCTGGCGGTGGTGGCCGAGGGGGTGGAGAGCGAGTTGACCCTGGAGCTTCTCCAGGACATCGGCTGCGAGATCGGGCAGGGTTTCCTGTTCAGCCGGCCGCTGCCGTACGAGCGGTTGGCCGCCTGGTTCGGTGCCCAGGTCGAGCCGGAGACGACCTCGAACGGGGAGCTGCCGCGCCTGCGTGTCGTGCCCTGAACAGGGCGCGGACGATCACCGGGGATCCGATTTCACCTGTCGACCCGGGCCGTGTACTCTTACTCCTGCGCGCCCCACGGGGAGATCGCGCAGGCCCCCTTAGCTCAGTCGGCAGAGCGTCTCCATGGTAAGGAGAAGGTCTACGGTTCGATTCCGTAAGGGGGCTCGAGGGTTCAGCTGGACCCATCGCAGCGGTGTAGCTCAGATGGTAGAGCAAGCGGCTCATAATCGCTGTGTCGCCGGTTCAAGTCCGGCCACCGCTACTCTCGTCTTCCGGGCTCGTTGCCGGTGGTCGTAAGAATGGGCGCTTCTGGCGCCCACTTTGCATGTCCGCGCTGTCAGCGTCTAGGCTGGCGCGTCGTAGTTGTTTCCGTTAGCGAGGAAGGCACTCCGCCGTGGCGAAGGCTACCGATGTCCGGCCGAAGATCACTTTGGCGTGTGTGGAGTGCAAGGAGCGCAACTACATCACGCGCAAGAACCGGCGCAACGACCCCGACCGCATCGAGCTGAAGAAGTTCTGCCCGCGTGACGGTCGGCACACGGTCCACCGCGAGACCCGCTGACTGCTGGTCGGCCTCAGGGCCGGCCGTTGTCGAAGCTTTCCGATCGCCGATCTGACCGGTTTGGTGCGGCTCCGCCGCCGCCTACCGATCAGGTCGGCGATTGGGCTTTCCGTGTAGGTTCGCGGCATGCCTCTGGACCCTTCCTTCGTCGGCCGGACGTATCCGCCGACCGCCCCCTACCAGGTGGGCCGAGAAAAGATCCGCGAGTTCGCCAGCGCCATCGGTGCCACTGACCCGGCTCACCACGACCCGGAGGCCGCGCGGGCGCTGGGTCACCCCGACGTGGTCGCCCCGCCGACCTTTCCGGTGATCGTGACGATGGCCGCGAGCAGTCAGATCATCGAGGACCCGGCCCTGGGTGTCGACTACAGCCGGCTGGTGCACGGCGACCAGCGGTTCGCGTACACCAGGCCGGTGGTCGCCGGCGACGAGCTGGTCTGCACCAACACCATCGAGGACGTCAGCACCAGGGGTGGGCACGGCTTCCTGACCACGCGCACCGACGTGAGCACCGTCGGCGGGGAACCGGTGGTCGCGGTCTGGGCCAGGTACGTCATTCGCGGGGAGGCCTGAGATGGAGTTGCCAGCACAGACGTTTCAGGTGACCCGCGCGGACCTGGTCCGCTACGCCGGCGCCTCGGGCGACTTCAACCCGATCCACTGGAGCGACCGGGTCGCCACCGCTGTGGGTCTGCCCGGGGTGATCGCCCACGGCATGTTCACCATGGCGCTGGTCGGCCGGGCGGTCACCGAGTGGGCCGGGTCGCCGGACGCGGTGGTCGAGTACGGCGTGCGTTTCACCCGGCCGGTGGTGGTCCCCGACGACGGCCAGGGGACTGAGATCGAGGTGACCGCGCGGGTCCGCGAGGTGACCGAGGACGGTCTCACCCGACTCGAGGTGACCGCGACCTGCCTGGGTGACAAGGTGTTGTCGCAGGCGCGGGCAACCATCCGGACGGCACGCTGAACCGAGCCCGCCACGCGTGGCGGAGAGACCGGTTGGGAAAGTCGGGCGGCTACCCGTACACTGGTCCGCCGTGGGGCAAGTGACCCCTGCTCGGTCGTCTGTGGCCGCGTGGGGCGAGTGTTGCCACATAGGGGTGTAGCTCAATTGGCAGAGCAGCGGTCTCCAAAACCGCAGGCTGCAGGTTCAAGTCCTGTCACCCCTGCGCCTCAGGCCTGACCGTTCCCGTGGGTCGCGCCGCCAGCTTGGCGGCGTCCGGCCCGTGGTGGTGGCATCGGCGGGGTGGCTCCGAGGCAATCGGGGCCCTCCGGGCGATCCACCGGCCGCGGCCCGTCGCGGGACGGTTGGGTCCGGCCGGCGTGACCAGCGCCGCGTACGCCACTCGGCGTGCGACCCCAGATTCCGCGACGGAGGGCGAAGTGGCCGACAACAAGCGGCGCGACGACGACGGCGACGATCGTCTGGACGACGAGATCGTCGACGACGTGGCCGACGACGACGCCTCCGGCGCGGACGAGCCGGTTTCCCGGGGGGGCACCGCCACGCGGTCCCGTGCCCGGGCGGAGTCGGCGGACAGCCGGCCGACCACGCGGTCGGAAACGGGTCGGGTGGGCGTCTTCGGCCGCATCGCCCGGTTCTTCCGCGAGGTCGTAGCTGAACTGCGTAAGGTCATCTGGCCGACCCGCAAGGAGTTGCTGACCTACACCGCCGTGGTGGTGGCGTTCGTCGCGGTGATGCTGACGATCGTGGGTGTGCTGGACTTCGGCTTCGCCAAGGTCGTGTTGTTTGTCTTTGGCAACTCGGACTGACCGGCTGCCTCCAGCCATAGTGACGGAAGTGAGCGAGCGTGCCTGAGTACGACGAGACCGCCGGACCGGTGGACGAGCAGTCCACGGTCGCGACGGCGGCTGGTGACGAGTCGGTTGAGGCCGCCAGCGAGCCGGAGTTCCCTACGACCGAGCCCGCCCCGGACGAGGACTACGACCCCGTCGCGGAGCTGAGGCAGAAGCTGCGCTACGCGCCGGGTGACTGGTACGTGGTGCACTCGTACGCCGGCTACGAGAACAAGGTCAAGACCAACCTCGAGACCCGGATCACGAGCCTCGACATGGAGGACTTCATCTACCAGGTCGAGGTGCCGACCCGGGAAGAGGTCGAGGTCAAGAACGGTAAGCGTTCGCAGATCCAGGCCAAGGTCTTCCCGGGTTACATCCTGGTTCGGATGGAGTTGACCGCCGAGTCCTACTCCTGTGTCCGGAACACTCCGGGTGTGACAGGCTTCGTCGGCGCGACCGACAGGGCCGACCGGCCTGCTCCGCTCTCGCTCGACGAGGTGCTGAAGTGGCTGGCGCCGGCTGTCGAGACCGAGCAGAAGAAGTCGAAGCCGGAGATCAAGGTCCTCGACTTCGAGGTGGGCGACTCCGTCACCGTCACCGACGGCGCGTTCGCGTCGCTGCCGGCCACGATCAGCGAGATCAACGCCGACCAGCAGAAGCTCAAGGTGCTGGTGTCGATCTTCGGTCGTGAGACTCCGGTGGAGCTCAACTTCAACCAGGTCGCCAAGATCTGATTGGTCGTCGGCGGCGGGCCCGACCCGCCGCCGACGTCGGCGTACGCGCTCTCGCTCGACCTCGGCGGACGAGTGGGCTGCGGCCTGCGCTACTCTTGAATGTCGCCGCTGTCGCACCGCGCTGACCGTGCGCGCCCGAGGGCGGCGACAGCCGCATTTTCCCAGCTCCAAGCCCCAGGAAGTGACATGCCTCCGAAGAAGAAGCTCGTCAAGACGTTCACGCTTCAGTTGCCGGCGGGCCAGGCCACGCCGGCGCCGCCGGTCGGCCCCGCGCTCGGCCAGCACGGCGTGAACATCATGGAGTTCTGCAAGTCCTACAACGCGCAGACCGAGTCTCAGCGGGGCGACATCGTCCCCGCCGAGATCAGCGTGTTCGAGGACCGGTCCTTCACGTTCGTGCTGAAGACCCCGCCCGCTGCCCGGCTGCTGATCAAGGCCGCCGGTGTGCAGAAGGGTTCGGGTGTTCCGCAGTCCGAGAAGGTCGGCTCGGTCAGCCGCGCCCAGCTGCGTGAGATCGCCGAGAAGAAGATGGCCGACCTCAACGCCAACGACATCGCCCAGGCCGAGAAGATCATCGCCGGCACCGCCCGGTCGATGGGCATCACCGTCAACGACTGACGTCGGCCCCGGCCTTCGACCCGACAGTGGGAGGGCTCGCGCCGAGCGGCCCGCCAGAGACCACAGGAGTAATCAGTAATGCAGCGCAGCAAGAGCTACCGCAAGGCCGCCGATGTCATCGACCGGTCGAAGCTCTACACCCCCACCGAGGCCGTGAAGCTGGCCAAGGAGACCACCAACGTCAAGTTCGACGCCACGGTCGAGGTCGCCATGCGCCTCGGCGTCGACCCCCGCAAGGCGGACCAGATGGTCCGCGGTGTGGTCAACCTGCCGCACGGCACCGGTAAGACCGCCCGCGTGATCGTGTTCGCCAGTGGCGCGAAGGCCGAAGAGGCCGCCGCCGCGGGTGCGGACGAGGTGGGCACCGATGAGCTGGTCGCCCGCATCCAGGGTGGTTGGCTCGACTTCGACGCGGCGATCGCCACGCCGGACCAGATGGCCAAGATCGGCCGGATCGCGCGGATCCTGGGCCCGCGCGGTCTCATGCCGAACCCGAAGACCGGCACGGTGACCATGGACGTCACCAAGGCGGTGTCGGACATCAAGGGCGGCAAGATCACCTTCCGGGTGGACAAGCACTCCAACCTGCACCTGATCATTGGCAAGGCCTCCTTCACGGAGACCCAGCTGGTGGACAACTACGCTGCGGTGCTCGACGAGGTGCTGCGCGCCAAGCCGTCCGCGGCCAAGGGCAAGTACCTCCGCAAGGTCATCCTGACCACCACGATGGGCCCGGGCGTCCCGGTCGACCCGAACCTGGTGAAGAACCTTCGGGAGGACCAGGCCGACGCCTGAGTCGACAGTTCGCTCCGCCGGGGCGCCGCCACGACCGTGGCGGCGCCCCGGCGCGTTTCAGGTGTGGCAGGCTCGACGCCATGCGGCTGGAGAATGTCTGGTTGCGGTACCACCGGCGGGGGCCGTGGGTGCTGCAAGGCATCGACGTGCGGATCGGTCCCGGCGAGGTGGCGATCGTGTTGGGTCGCAACGGGGTGGGCAAGTCGACACTGCTCCAGGTGGCCGCGGGGGTCCTCCGCCCGGGCCGGGGCCGGGTCACCGACCGTCCGACGCGGGTGGGCTGGGTGCCGGAGCGTTTCCCCGCGGACCAACCGTTCACTGTCACCCGCTATCTGACCGGGATGGCCCGGGTGGCGGGGCTGGGCAGGGCTGCGGCCGACGAGGCGGTGGCCTCCTGGACGGACCGGCTCGGGCTGTCCGCGTTCCGCTCGGTCCGGTTGCCGGAACTGTCCAAGGGCACCGCGCAGAAGGTCGGTCTCGCCCAGGCGCTGCTGCGCCCACCGGGCCTGCTGGTGCTCGACGAGCCGTGGGAGGGGCTGGACGCCGCCACCCGTGAGTTGGTGCCCGAACTGATCGCCGAGGTGCTCGCGGCCGACGGGTCGGTCCTGGTCAGCGACCACCGCGGCGAGACGGTCCGGCTCCCCGCCGCGCGCCGCTGGTTGGTGGCCGACGGCTCGCTCTGCGAGGAGACGTCGTCGACGGACGAGACGATCGCTGTGGTCGAGGTCGCGGTGCCGGCCGCGCGGGTCGCCGGCACCGTCGCCCGGTTGCGCGCCGAGGGCCACCAGGTGCTGCGGGTACGCTCCGACGCCTCCACCGCCGCATCCCAGGCCCTACCCGTCGAGCCGCCCCGGTCGGTCGGTGCCGCCCGACCCGCCGAGCCGCCCCTCGGGATGGCCGGGGAACTGGCAGCCGAGCAGCCCGACGCCGTTGACGCCGCGGTCGAGTCGGCAGCGGGGGAGACCCGGTGAGCGCCCTGGTCCGGATGCGGTTGGCCGGTTTCCTGCGGACCGGCCGGGCGTTGGCGCCGTTGCTCGCCGGCCTGATCACGCTCGGCACCCTCTACGGCGGTGGCCGCGCCCAGCCGGCGGAGGCGTACGGGGTCTCCGCGGTAGTGCTCTTTCCGGTGCTCGCCTGGCAGACCAAAATCCTGTTGGACGTCGAGCCGGACGTGCAGCGTCGGCTGGCGCAGGTGACGGTCGGGGTGGCCCGGGAGCGGTTGGCCGGGCTGCTCGCCGCCGTGGTGACGGCGCTGGTGACGGTGGCCGTCGCGCTGCTCTTTCCGTGGCTGGTCGGCGGGGTGTCCGGCCCGGTCGACCCGGGGGACCGGTCGATTCCGGTCGGGCTCGCCCTGGGATTGTGGGCGCATGTGCTGGTCGTACCCGCTGCGGTTGCTCTTGGGGCGCTGGCCAGCCGCGCGTCGGTCGGCGGCGCCGGGTACGGCGTCGCGGTGTTGGCCCTCGGAGGGGTCGGCGCTGTGGTGCTCGGTCTGACCGGCTCGGTGGCCCCCTGGCTGGCACCGCCGATCATGGCGGCCGCTCGCACCACCGCCGGCGACGCCGCCGCGCTGACAATGCTGGGGCTGAGCGGGTGGGCGCTGGCCTGGAGCGCCGCTGTCGTCGGCGGCTACCTGTGGCGTCGGCGGGCCCAGGGCTGACCGGCCCTGGCGAGGGTGACGCGGCTCACCGGACGCGATTTGGCGCTGCTGGTCGGGGCGCGTAGTCTTCAACAGTCATCCGTGTTCTCATGGATGAGGAACCACCCAGAGACCGCTGGTCACCGTGTTTCGGCACGGTCGAAGGTCCCGCGACAACGGGCGACCCGCGTAGGGCGGCAAGCGTAACTCGGCAGTGAGCATGGTCCGCCGACCATGACGATCCGCCGGCCCTCGCCCCGTGCGCCCTGCGCCGGGGCTTTTTCGTTGTCGCGCTGCCTCCGCCCCCGTTCCGGCTTCGGCCGAGACGGGGACCAGCCTCGAGTAACGAGAGAGGAGGGACATGGCGGACAAGCCGATCCGGGCCGACAAGGCCACGGCCGTCGCTGAGCTGACCGAGAGCTTCCGCAGCTCGGGCGCCACCGTGCTGACCGAGTACCGCGGTCTGACGGTTTCCCAGCTCACCCAGCTTCGGCGCTCGCTCGGCGCCGATACCAGCTACACGGTCGCGAAGAACACGCTGGCCAAGCGTGCTGCGACGGACGCGGGCATCACCGGCCTCGACGAGCTGTTCACCGGTCCTACCGCGCTGACTTTCGTTTCGGGCGACGTCGTCGAGGCGGCGAAGGGGCTTCGCGACTTCGCGAAGGCCAACCCGAAGCTCGTCATCAAGGGCGGTGTCTTCGAGGGCAAGGCCATCACCGCGGCCGAGGTCACGAAGCTCGCCGACCTTGAGTCCCGCGAGGTGCTGCTGGCCAAGCTGGCCGGCGCGATGAAGGGCAACCTGAGCAAGGCCGCGGCCCTGTTCCAGGCCCCGCTGTCGAAGACCGCCCGTCTGGCGGCTGCACTGCAGGACAAGCGCGAGAAGGAGGGCGCCGAGGCGGCCTGAGGCCCCCACGGCGCACCAGTTCTTACTTAACAGAATCAGGAAAGGACGCCAGATATGGCGAAGCTCAGCACCGACGAGCTGCTCGACGCGTTCAAGGAGATGACGCTGATCGAGCTCTCTGAGTTCGTGAAGCAGTTCGAGACGACCTTCGAGGTCACCGCTGCCGCTCCGGTCGCGATCGCCCAGGGTGGCGGCGGCGGCGGCGCTGCTGCCGAGGCCGAGCCGGAGCAGGATGAGTTCGACGTCATCCTCGAGGCTGACGGTGGCAAGAAGATCCAGGTCATCAAGGTCGTGCGTGAGCTGACCGGCCTGGGCCTCAAGGAGGCCAAGGACGCGGTCGAGTCCGCGCCGAAGGCCATCCTGGAGAAGGTCAACAAGGAGACCGCCGACAAGGCGAAGGCCAAGCTCGAGGGTGAGGGCGCCAAGGTCACCCTCAAGTGACCTGACGTTCCACCAACGCGTACCCGGCTCGTGAGCTGGGACACCATCGCGTCGCGGCGGGCGGTGATCCGACACGGATCACCGCCCGCCGTATTGGTGGATCTGGCTGCGACCGGTCCTGAGCTGGGCTCCGACAATGGGTACCCTTGACCCGAACGAGCGTGGCGGGTCGCCCTCCAGTGGGAAACAAGGGACAACCCGGATACCGGCCCTTGACGCGGCCCGGGGCTGCCAGGCACGCTGACACCAGCAAGACACCGCGCTTGCGACGGCCACGACGTGGGTATGACAGCGGCGGCACCATCAGCCGCTGTAACCCGAGCGGCCCAGTGGGGAGTTGCGTTCTGAGCGGCCCGGCAGACCCCGGTTGACGGGGGCCGAGGCGCGCTCCGCAAACAACCTGCGGGGTGGGCTGGACAGCGGTTAGCCTCTCGGCTACACTGCTAGTTTGCGCTGCCTTCCGACTTGACCCCTGCTCGGAAATGTCCGTTTACGGATATTTCTGGTGGGGTCATTGGAGTGCACGCGTACCAGCCGTTCTGCAGCACCGGTCCTCGGAAGGACGCATCTTGGCAGCTTCCCGCCCTGCGAAGACCAGTCGTACGTCGAGCGCATTCGCTCCCCGCCGAGTTTCATTCGGCAGGATCACCGAACACCTCGAGGTCCCCAACCTCCTTGCCATTCAGAACGAGTCCTTCGACTGGCTCGTCGGCAACGAGGCTTGGCAGGGCCGGTCGGCGGACGACCCGCACGCACGATCGGGTCTCGCGGAGATCCTTGAAGAGATCAGTCCCATTGAGGACTTCTCCGGCACCATGTCGCTCTCCTTCTCAGCGCCGCGCTTCGACGAGGTCAAGGCCTCGATCGAGGAGTGCAAGGAGAAGGACCTGACCTACTGCGCTCCGCTCTTCGTGACCGCGGAGTTCACCAACAACACCACTGGCGAGATCAAGAGTCAGACGGTGTTCATGGGTGACTTCCCGATGATGACGCCCAAGGGCACCTTCGTCATCAACGGCACCGAGCGCGTCGTGGTCAGCCAGCTCGTCCGGTCTCCGGGCGTGTACTTCGACAAGCAGCCGGACAAGACCTCCGACCGCGACCTCTCCAGCGTCAAGGTCATCCCGAGTCGGGGTGCCTGGCTGGAGTTCGACATCGATAAGCGCGACACGGTCGGTGTACGTATCGACCGCAAGCGTCGGCAGGCCGTCACCGTCCTGCTCAAGGCCATCGGATGGTCGGCCGAGCGGATCCGTGAGAAGTTCGGCTGGTCCGAGCTGATGATGACCACGCTCGAGAAGGACCACATCGCCGGCGCCGACGAGGCTCTGCTCGACATCTACCGCAAGCTGCGCCCTGGCGAGCCGCCGACGCGCGAGAACGCCCAGACCCTGCTCGACAACCTCTTCTTCAACCCGAAGAGGTACGACGTCGCCAAGGTCGGGCGCTACAAGTTCAACAAGAAGCTCGAAGTCGGCGTTCCGATCACCACCGGCACGCTGACCGAGGACGACATCGTCGCCACCGTGGAGTACCTGTGCCGGCTGCACGCCGGTGAGGACGGCTACGAGGCCGACGACATCGACCACTTCGGCAACCGGCGTCTCCGTACCGTTGGCGAGCTGATCCAGAACCAGGTTCGGGTCGGCCTGTCCCGGATGGAGCGGGTCGTCCGCGAGCGGATGACCACGCAGGACGTCGAGGCGATCACCCCGCAGACCCTGATCAACATCCGCCCGGTGGTGGCGGCGATCAAGGAGTTCTTCGGGACGTCCCAGCTGTCCCAGTTCATGGACCAGACCAACCCGCTGGCGGGCCTGACCCACCGGCGTCGGCTGAGCGCGCTCGGCCCGGGTGGTCTGTCCCGGGAGCGGGCCGGCTTCGAGGTCCGCGACGTGCACCCGTCCCACTACGGCCGGATGTGCCCGATCGAGACGCCGGAAGGCCCGAACATCGGCCTGATCGGCGCGCTGTCCACCTTCGCCCGGGTCAACCCGTTCGGCTTCATCGAGACGCCGTACCGGAAGGTCGTCGAGGGTCGGGTCACCGACCAGATCGACTACTTGACCGCGGACGAGGAGGACCGGTTCGTCAAGGCCCAGGCCAACGCGCGCCTGAAGGCTGACGGCACGTTCGCCGAGGAGCGGGTGCTCTGCCGTCGTAAGGGCGGCGAGACCGAGGACGTCCTCCCCGGCGCCGTCGACTACATGGACGTCTCGCCCCGGCAGATGACCTCGGTCGCGACCGCCATGATCCCGTTCCTCGAGCACGACGACGCCAACCGGGCACTGATGGGCGCGAACATGCAGCGCCAGGCGGTGCCGCTGGTCAAGGCTGAGGCGCCGCTCGTGGGTACGGGCATGGAGTACCGGGCCGCTGTCGACGCTGGCGACGTGGTGGTCGCCGAGGTCGGCGGTGTGATCGAGGATCTCTGCGCCGACTACGTCACCATCCACCAGGATGACGGCCACCGCCGGACGTACCTGCTGCACAAGTTCCGCCGCTCCAACGCCGGCTCCTGCGTCAACCAGAAGCCTGTCGTCTTCGAGGGCGACCGCGTCGAGGCCGGTCAGGTCATCGCCGACGGTCCGTGCACCGACGAGGGCGAGATGGCACTCGGACGCAACCTTCTGGTGGCGTTCATGTGCTGGGAGGGCCACAACTACGAGGACGCGATCATCCTGTCGCAGCGCCTCGTGCAGCAGGACGTGCTCACCTCGATCCACATCGAGGAGCACGAGGTCGACGCCCGGGACACCAAGCTCGGTCCGGAGGAGATCACCCGCGACATCCCGAACGTCAGCGAGGAAATGCTCGCTGACCTCGACGAGCGCGGCATCATCCGGATCGGCGCCGAGGTCGTCCCCGGTGACATCCTGGTCGGCAAGGTCACGCCCAAGGGTGAGACCGAGCTGACCCCGGAGGAGCGTCTGCTCCGCGCGATCTTCGGTGAGAAGGCGCGTGAGGTTCGGGACACCTCGCTGAAGGTGCCGCACGGCGAGACCGGCACGGTCATCGGTGTGCGCACGTTCTCCCGCGAGGACGGCGACGAGTTGCCGCCGGGTGTCAACGAGCTGGTCCGGGTTTACGTCGCCCAGAAGCGGAAGATCCAGGACGGCGACAAGCTCGCCGGCCGGCACGGCAACAAGGGTGTCATCTCGAAGATCCTGCCGATCGAGGACATGCCGTTCCTCGAGGACGGCACCCCTGTCGACATCGTGCTCAACCCGCTCGGTGTGCCGAGCCGGATGAACATCGGCCAGGTGCTGGAGACCCACCTCGGTTGGGTCGCCAAGACCGGTTGGAAGGTCGAGGGTGACGACGCCGACTGGAAGCGTCAGCTGCGCTCGATCGACGCGCACGAGTCCGAGGGCGACACCAACGTGGCCACCCCGGTCTTCGACGGTGCTCGCGAGGAGGAGATCTCCGGTCTGCTCGAGTCGACCCTGCCCAACCGGGACGGCAAGCAGCTCATCGGTCGTACCGGCAAGGCGCAGCTGTTCGACGGTCGTTCCGGTGAGCCGCTGCCGGACCCGATCGCGGTCGGCTACGTCTACATCCTGAAGCTCAACCACCTGGTCGACGACAAGATCCACGCTCGTTCGACCGGCCCGTACTCGATGATCACGCAGCAGCCGCTGGGTGGTAAGGCGCAGTTCGGTGGTCAGCGTTTCGGTGAGATGGAGTGCTGGGCGATGCAGGCGTACGGCGCTGCCTACGCCCTGCAGGAGCTGCTCACGATCAAGTCCGACGACGTGCTCGGCCGAGTGAAGGTCTACGAGGCCATCGTCAAGGGCGAGAACATCCCGGAGCCGGGCATCCCGGAGTCGTTCAAGGTGCTGCTCAAGGAGCTGCAGTCGCTGTGCCTCAACGTTGAGGTGCTCTCCAGCGACGGTGTGGCCCTGGAAATGCGCGAGACCGACGACGAGGTGTTCCGGGCCGCTGAGGAGCTGGGCATCGACCTGTCCCGGCGCGAGCCGAGCTCGGTCGAAGAGGTCTGAGGTGAGCGGTCGGGGGCCGGCTCGCCGGCCCCCGACCTCACCCGAGAATTAGCAGTACAGACGACGACATAGGGGACATAGTGCTCGACGTCAACTTCTTCGACGAGCTGCGCATTGGTCTCGCCACCGCCGACGACATCCGTCAGTGGTCGCACGGCGAGGTCAAGAAGCCTGAGACGATCAACTACCGCACCCTGAAGCCGGAAAAGGACGGGCTCTTCTGCGAGAAGATCTTCGGTCCGCAGCGGGACTGGGAGTGCTACTGCGGTAAGTACAAGCGCGTCCGGTTCAAGGGCATCATCTGTGAGCGCTGCGGCGTCGAGGTGACTCGCTCCAAGGTCCGCCGTGAGCGGATGGGGCACATCGAGCTCGCCGCTCCGGTGACCCACATCTGGTACTTCAAGGGCGTTCCGAGCCGGCTGGGTTACCTGCTGGACCTCGCTCCCAAGGACCTCGAGAAGATCATCTACTTCGCCTCGTACGTCGTGACGAGCGTGGACGCGGAGTCGCGTCACCGCGACCTCTCGACGATCGAGAACGAGATCCTGGCCGAGAAGCGGCAGTCCGAGAACAGCCGCGACTCGGAGATCGAGAAGCGGGCCGCCAAGCTCGAGGCCGACCTGGCCGAGCTGGAGGCCGAGGGTGCCAAGGCGGACGTCCGGCGCAAGGTCAAGGAGGGCGGAGAGCGCGAGATGCGCCAGATCCGCGACCGGGCCCAGCGCGAGATCGACCGCCTGGACGAGGTGCTGGACACCTTCCGCAAGCTGGAGCCGAAGCAGCTGGTCACCGACGAGCTGCTCTACCGCGAGCTGCGCGACCGGTTCGGTGAGTACTTCACCGGTTCCATGGGCGCCGAGGCGATCAAGGCGCTGGTCCAAAACATGGACCTCGACGCCGAGGCCGAGAGCCTGCGGGAGACCATCCGGTCCGGCAAGGGCCAGCGGAAGATCCGGGCGCTCAAGCGACTCAAGGTCGTCGCGGCGTTCCTGAACACCCGCAACTCGCCGCTCGGCATGGTGCTGGACTGCGTCCCGGTCATCCCGCCGGACCTGCGCCCGATGGTGCAGCTCGACGGTGGCCGCTTCGCGACCTCCGACCTGAACGACCTGTACCGCCGCGTGATCAACCGGAACAACCGCCTCAAGCGGCTGATCGACCTCGGCGCGCCCGAGATCATCGTCAACAACGAGAAGCGGATGCTCCAGGAGGCCGTCGACGCGCTGTTCGACAACGGCCGTCGCGGCCGGCCGGTCACCGGCCCGGGTAACCGCCCGCTGAAGTCGCTGTCCGACATGCTCAAGGGCAAGCAGGGCCGGTTCCGCCAGAACCTGCTGGGCAAGCGCGTCGACTACTCCGGCCGTTCGGTCATCGTGGTCGGCCCGAAGCTCAAGCTGCACCAGTGCGGTCTGCCCAAGCAGATGGCGCTGGAGCTGTTCAAGCCCTTCGTGATGAAGCGGCTGGTCGACCTCAACCACGCACAGAACATCAAGTCCGCCAAGCGGATGGTCGAGCGTCAGCGCCCGGTCGTGTGGGACGTGCTGGAAGAGGTCATCGGCGAGCACCCGGTGCTGCTCAACCGGGCGCCGACCCTGCACCGCCTGGGCATCCAGGCCTTCGAGCCGCAGCTGGTCGAGGGCAAGGCGATCCAGATCCACCCGCTGGTCTGCACCGCGTTCAACGCCGACTTCGATGGTGACCAGATGGCGGTGCACGTGCCGCTGTCCGCCGAGGCTCAGGCCGAGGCGCGGATCCTGATGCTGTCGTCGAACAACATCCTCAAGCCGGCCGACGGTAAGCCGGTCACCATGCCTACCCAGGACATGGTCATCGGTCTGTACCACCTCACCCACCTCACCGCCGGTGAGAAGGGCGAGGGCCGGGCGTTCAGCTCGGACGCCGAGGCACGGATGGCCTTCGACAACGGCGAGCTGCACCTCCAGGCGCCGGTGAAGATCCGCCTGCGCGGCGTGGTCGGTGTCGACAACGGCAACGGCTCCGAGGCGTGGAGCGCCCCGGAGGGCTGGGTCGAGGGTGACCCGCTGACCGTGGAGACCACGCTGGGTCGGGTGCTGTTCAACGAGACGCTGCCGCAGGGCTACCGCTTCGTGAACTACGAGATCCGCAAGGGTCAGCTCTCCGCGATCGTCAACGACCTCGCCGAGCGCTTCCCCAAGGTGGCGCTTGCCGCCACCCTGGACGGGCTCAAGGAGGCCGGTTTCCACTGGGCCACCTGGTCCGGCGTGACGATCGGCATGGAGGACGTCATCGCTCCGCCGCGCAAGGCGGAGATCCTGGCGCGGTACGAGAAGGACGCCGACCAGATCGACAAGCAGTACCAGCGTGGTCTGATGACCGCCGAGGAGCGTCGCGGCGAGCTCATCGAGATCTGGACCAAGGCGACCAACGAGGTCGCCAAGGAGATGGACACCGCGCTGCCGCAGGAGAACCCACTGTGGAAGATGATCAACTCGGGTGCTCGCGGTAACCTGCTCCAGCTCCGGCAGATCGCGGCGATCCGTGGTCTGGTGGCCAACCCCAAGGGCGAGATCATCCCGCGGCCGATCAAGGCCAGCTACCGGGAGGGTCTGTCCGTGCTGGAGTACTTCATCTCCACGCACGGTGCCCGTAAGGGTCTTGCCGACACCGCGCTGCGTACCGCCGACTCGGGTTACCTGACCCGTCGTCTGGTGGACGTCTCGCAGGACGTCATCATCCGCGAAGAGGACTGCGGCACCGACCGGGCGATCCCGATGCAGATCGGCGAGAAGCTGGACGGCAAGCTCGTCGTCCACACCCACGCCGAGACCAGCGTGCACGCCCGGACCCTCGCCGACGACATCAAGGGGCCGGACGGCACCGTGGTGGCCGAGCGCGGTCAGGACATCAACTCCATCGGGGTCGACAAGATCGTCGCCGCTGGTGTGGAGACGGTCCGGGTGCGCAGCGTGCTCACCTGCGAGTCGAAGCTGGGTGTCTGCGCGGCCTGCTACGGCCGGTCGCTGCCGACCGGTAAGTCGGTCGACATCGGCGAGGCGGTCGGCATCATCGCCGCCCAGTCCATCGGTGAGCCCGGTACGCAGCTGACGATGCGTACCTTCCACACCGGTGGTGTCGCGGGTGAGGACATCACCCAGGGTCTGCCGCGTGTTCAGGAAATCTTCGAGGCTCGGGTTCCGAAGGGTAAGGCGCCCATCGCCGACACCCCCGGTCGGATCCGGATCGAGGATGGCGAGCGCTCGCGCAAGATCATCGTGGTGCCGGACGACGGCAGCGAAGAGATCGTCTACGACAAGATCTCGAAGCGGGTCAAGCTCCGTACCCACGACGGCGGTCACGTCGCTGTCGGCGAGAAGCTGACCGAGGGCACCATCGACCCGCACGAGCTGCTGCGGATCATGGGTCCGCGGGCGGTCCAGGTCCACCTGACCAGTGAGGTCCAGGAGGTCTACCGCTCGCAGGGTGTGCTCATCCACGACAAGCACATCGAGATCATCATCCGCCAGATGCTCAAGCGGGTGACGGTCATCGACTCCGGCTCGACCGAGTTCCTGCCGGGTGTGCTCGTCGACCGGGCGCTGTTCGAGTCGGAGAACCGCCGACTCGTCTCGGAGGGCGGCGAGCCCGCCGCTGGCCGTCCGGTGCTGATGGGTATCACAAAGGCCTCGCTGGCCACCGACTCCTGGCTCTCGGCGGCCTCCTTCCAGGAGACCACCCGGGTGCTGACCGACGCTGCGATCAACTCGCGCAGCGACTCGCTGGTCGGCCTCAAGGAGAACGTGATCATCGGAAAGCTCATCCCGGCCGGTACGGGCATCAGCAAGTACCGCAACGTCCGGGTCGAGCCGACCGAGGAGGCCAAGGCCAAGGTCTACTCGATGACCGGTTACCCGGAGACCGACTACGGGTTCGGGCCGGCCAGCGGGCAGGCAGTGCCGCTGGACGACTTCGACTTCGGGTCGTACCGCTAAGCACCAGTCACACGACGAGGCCCCCGGTGAAAGCCGGGGGCCTCGTCGTGTCCGTGCCCACCCACCCCTGCGCCGGGTTCGGCATGATGGGGAGATGACGACAGCACCCGGGCAGGTGTCCGTCGCCCAGCAGGGCATGCGCCACCCGCTGGACCCGGACCCGGCCCGCGCCACGAAGGCACGGGCGGTCTTCGCGCTGGGCCTGCTCGGCATGTTGACCGGGCTGTTCATCGGTGGCGTGGTGCCGGCCACGGTGGCCCTGCAACTGGCCCGGCAGGCGCGCCGGGAGGCGTACGCCTCCGGGGGTTTCCTGACCGGCGGCGTCTGGCTGCGACGGGGGGAGTGGATGGCCTGGACCGGCCTGGTGCTGGTGGCGGTCAGCGTGGTGGCCGCGGTGGTCATCGGGGTGGTCCGGTTGGCCGGCGCCCCGTTCGGCCACGACTACCCGGCGAACATGGACTGAGCCACCGGTGGCCGCGCCCGGCGCGGGCGGCGGTGCTCGCGGCGGTAGCCTGGCCGGTGTCCGCCGAGTGGCGGTGGCGGCCTTTCGACAGGAGGACCTCGTGACGGAACCGGCGCGGCCCCCTGCGGACGAACCGGCCGGCCCGCCGGACCCCCCGGCTCCGCCATCCGAGCCGAGCGACTGGGCGCGACCCGGCCCGAGCGGCGAGACGCACCAACCGGTCTCCAACCCGGGCCCGCCGCCCCCTGCGGCGCCGCACCCCGGTTGGGGTCCGAACGGCTGGGGCACCACCGCGACGCCCGGCTCCGACCAGCCGTACCCGGTCTCCAGTGCACCGACCTCGACGCCGCAGGGCTGGGGTCCGTCGTCTTCTGCGCCGGCTGCGCCGTACGGCTGGGGTCCGCCGTCGTCTGGGCCTGGGGCGCCGCCCGGCTGGGGTCCGCCGTCGTCTGGGCCCGGGGTGCCGCCCGGCTGGGGTCCGCCGTCGTCTGGGCCTGGGACGCCGCCCGGCTGGGGTCCGCCGTCGTCTGGGCCCGGGGTGCCGCCCGGCTGGGGTCCACCGCCGCCGGGGCACGGCCCGGGGTGGGGTGGCCCACCGGGGCGTTCGGTACCGCCGCCCACCGACGACCAGCGTCGGCCTCCGAAGCGGGTGGAGGCGGTTTCGGGTACGCCGTTCGGCGTCGTGCACCTGGACGTGGCACCGGTCACCTCCGGGCTGGCCATCGGGGCGCTGGTGGCGGGGATCGCCTCACTTCTGGTCTCACTGCTGGTGATCTGCTTCGGAGTGGCCTTCAAGAACGACGGCGGGGCCTGGGCCTCCGGGGCGTTCGCCGCGCTGGGTGTGCTGGCCGGCGGGGCGGCGGTCGTCATCGGGCTGCTCGGCCGGCGGCAGATCGGGCGGCCCACAGCGCCCTCCGCGGTCCAGTTCACCGGCCGCGGGTTGGCGATGGCCGGGATCAGCTGCGGCGCGGCGGGGGCACTGCTCAGCCTGCTGGGCCTGGGTCTTGCCCTGCTTCTCACACTGACGTGAGGGTCGTCACCGAGAGATCCGGCACCTGACGGGGGTTTTCCGCGGAAGGCTTCCGGTCACCCCGGGGGCGATGGGTGCTTCTGCGGGGAAGCCGGTACACTTGCATTCGTAGGTGCCCATCGCGGGCGACGGGGCAGGACGAGATCCGGCCGGCGGGTGTGAGACAGTCGCCGGGCCATTCCGTTTTGACCTGGGCGGTTGTGGTAGGTACTCTTTCCCCTTGTGCCCGGGCATGCCCGGGCAACTCGTGCGTGCGCTGTTTCCGGCTTACGGGCGGCGGCACGACAAGCCAAAGATCCGGGGCGGGGCGACCCGCGTGCCGGTGACAAAACCCGGTACGAGCGCGAGAGCGTCGCAACGGGGCCGTGACGAGGGCGACACGCCCGACCGCGGGTGCCGGGGTCTCCGCAAGGCGACCCTGGTCGGAATGTAGGAGAGCCGGTCATCAGGCCGGCTAACGAGCAGACGGCGCGGCCGCGGATGCGGCCGAAGGGAGCGGAGAAACCCGGTGCCCACGATCCAGCAGCTGGTCCGAAAGGGCCGCCAGGCGAAGACGACCAAGACCAAGACCCCGGCGCTGAAGGGTTCCCCTCAGCGGCGCGGCGTGTGCACCCGCGTGTACACCACCACCCCGAAGAAGCCGAACTCGGCGCTGCGCAAGGTCGCTCGCGTGAAGCTCAGCAGCCAGATCGAGGTGACCGCCTACATCCCCGGCGTCGGTCACAACCTGCAGGAGCACTCGATCGTGCTCGTTCGCGGCGGTCGGGTGAAGGACCTCCCCGGCGTGCGTTACAAGATCGTTCGCGGCTCGCTGGACACCCAGGGTGTCCGCAACCGCAAGCAGGCGCGCAGCCGGTACGGCGCGAAGAAGGAGAAGAGCTGACATGCCGCGTAAGGGACCCGCTCCGCGGCGGCCACTGGTCGCTGACCCGGTGTACAACTCGCCGCTGGTCACCCAGCTGGTGAACAAGATCCTGCTCCGCGGCAAGCGTCAGCTCGCCGAGTCCATCGTGTACGCGGCCCTCGAGGGCTGCCGCGAGAAGTCCGGCACCGACCCGGTCGTCACCCTCAAGCGGGCGATGGACAACGTCAAGCCGACCCTCGAGGTGCGCAGCCGTCGTGTCGGTGGCGCCACCTACCAGGTTCCGGTCGAGGTCCGCCCGACCCGGGCGACCACCCTGGGCCTGCGCTGGCTGGTCACGTACTCCCGCGCCCGGCGCGAGAAGACCATGGTCGAGCGGCTGATGAACGAGCTGCTGGACGCGAGCAACGGCCTCGGTGCCGCCGTCAAGCGGCGCGAGGACACGCACAAGATGGCCGAGTCGAACAAGGCCTTCGCGCACTACCGCTGGTAACACCCTGGTTCCGGCGCCTCCGGGCGCCGGAACCGCCACCAGTTGAGTCGAGACGACGATAAGTAGGGATTGAAGTGGCCGCCGCAGACGCGCTCGCCAAGGTACGCAACATCGGCATCATGGCGCACATCGATGCCGGTAAGACCACGACCACCGAGCGAATCCTGTTCTACACCGGCATCACGTACAAGATCGGTGAGGTCCACGAGGGCGCTGCCGTCATGGACTGGATGGAGCAGGAGCAGGAGCGTGGTATCACCATCACCTCCGCTGCTACCAAGTGTGAGTGGAAAGACCACACGATCCAGATCATCGACACGCCTGGCCACGTCGACTTCACGGTCGAGGTCGAGCGGTCGTTGCGGGTCCTGGATGGTGCGGTAGCGGTCTACGACGGTGTCGCCGGCGTGGAACCGCAGACGGAGAACGTCTGGCGGCAGGCCGACAAGTACAACGTCCCGCGTATGTGCTTCGTCAACAAGCTCGACCGGACCGGCGCCGACTTCTTCCGCTGCGTGCAGATGATGATCGACCGGTTGAACGCCACCCCGCTGGTGCTCCAGATCCCGATCGGGCTCGAGGGTGACCACATCGGTGTCGTCGACCTGATCGGCATGCGCGCGCTCACCTGGCGTGGGGAGACCCAGAAGGGTGAGGACTACGCGGTTGAGGAGATCCCGGCCGAGCTGGCCGACTCCGCGGCCGAGTGGCGCGAGAAGCTGATGGAGACCCTCGCCGACGTCGACGACGCGGTGATGGAGAAGTACCTGGAGGGCGACGAGATCTCCGTCGAGGAGGTCAAGGCCGCCATCCGGCGTGCCACCATCGCCGGTAAGGCCAACCCGGTGCTCTGCGGCTCGGCGTTCAAGAACAAGGGCGTTCAGCCCATGCTCGACGCCGTTGTCGACTTCCTGCCGTCGCCGCTGGACGTTCCGGCGATCGAGGGTACGGCCACCGACGGCGAGACCCCGCTGCTGCGTAAGCCGTCCAACTCGGAGCCCTTCTCCGGCCTGGCCTTCAAGATCCAGACGGACAAGCACCTGGGCAAGCTCACCTACGTGCGGGTCTACTCCGGCACGCTCGATTCCGGTTCCCAGGTGGTCAACTCCACCAAGGACCGCAAGGAGCGGATCGGCAAGATCTACCAGATGCACGCCAACAAGCGGGAAGAGCGTCCGTCGGCGCAGGCCGGCGACATCATCGCCGTGCAGGGTCTCAAGCAGACCACGACCGGCGACACTCTCTCCGACCCGGCGAACCCGGTGATCCTGGAGTCGATGACCTTCCCGGAGCCGGTCATCTCGGTGGCGATCGAGCCGAAGACCAAGTCCGACCAGGAGAAGCTGGGCACTGCCATCCAGCGCCTGGCCGAGGAGGACCCGACCTTCCGCGTCCAGTTGGACGAGGAGACCGGTCAGACGGTCATCTCCGGCATGGGTGAGCTGCACCTGGACATCCTGGTCGACCGTATGCGCCGCGAGTTCAACGTCGAGGCGAACGTCGGCAAGCCGCAGGTGGCGTACCGCGAGACCATCCGCCGCAAGGTGGACAAGGTCGAGTACACCCACAAGAAGCAGACCGGTGGTTCCGGCCAGTACGCCCGCGTGATCGTGAGCGTCGAGCCGCTTCCGCTGGACAACGACTCGCCGACCTACGAGTTCGCCAACGCCGTCAGCGGCGGCCGCATCCCCCGGGAGTTCATCCCCTCGGTGGACGCCGGTGCGCAGGACGCGCTGCAGTACGGCATCCTGGCGGGCTTCCCGCTGGTCGGCGTGAAGCTGACCCTGCTGGACGGCCAGTACCACGAGGTCGACTCGTCGGAAATGGCATTCAAGATCGCCGGCTCGATGGTGATGAAGGACGCGGCCCGCAAGGCCGATCCGGCACTGCTCGAGCCGATGATGGCCGTTGAAGTCACCACTCCTGAGGAGAACATGGGTGACGTCATCGGTGACCTCAACTCCCGCCGCGGCATCATCCAGGCGATGGAGGAGCGCAGCGGCGCCCGCATCGTCCGGGCCCTGGTGCCGTTGTCGGAGATGTTCGGCTACGTCGGCGACCTGCGGTCGAAGACCCAGGGCCGGGCTAGCTACAGCATGCAGTTCGACTCCTACGCCGAGGTTCCGCAGAGCGTCGCGAAGGAGATCATCGCCAAGGCAACGGGCGAGTAACGCTCTGAGCAGGTGATTCGTGGTTGGTCGCGGGAGGGTTCACCCGCCCGCGGCCACCACGATCGGATCGCGTGAGACCGGGCCTGTAGGCTTCATCGCCGCAGAACCCACAAAGGCTCTCCGGCCGTCAGGCCGGAAAGGCTGTCGACAGAGTCCTAAGCGCCGACCGGCGCGCCGGGCGTACGAACCAAGAAGTCCACAGGAGGACACCAGTGGCGAAGGCTAAGTTCGAGCGGACTAAGCCGCACGTCAACATCGGCACCATTGGTCACATCGACCACGGTAAGACGACGCTGACGGCGGCCATCACCAAGGTCCTGCACGACCAGTACCCGGACCTGAACCCCTACACGCCGTTCGACGAGATCGACAAGGCGCCGGAGGAGAAGGCCCGCGGCATCACGATCTCGATCGCGCACGTCGAGTACCAGACCGAGTCGCGGCACTACGCGCACGTCGACTGCCCTGGGCACGCCGACTACATCAAGAACATGATCACCGGTGCCGCGCAGATGGACGGCGCGATCCTGGTGGTCGCGGCGACCGACGGCCCGATGCCGCAGACCCGCGAGCACGTGCTGCTGGCCCGTCAGGTCGGTGTGCCGTACATCGTCGTGGCGCTCAACAAGAGCGACATGGTCGATGACGAGGAGCTCCTGGAGCTCGTCGAGCTCGAGGTCCGTGAGCTGCTCTCCTCGCAGGAGTACCCGGGTGACGACCTGCCGGTCGTTCGGGTTTCGGCGCTGAAGGCCCTCGAGGGTGACCCCGAGTGGACCGGCAAGCTGCTGGACCTGATGACCGCTGTCGACACCTCGATCCCGCAGCCGGAGCGCGAGGTTGACAAGCCGTTCCTGATGCCGGTTGAGGACGTCTTCACGATCACTGGTCGTGGCACCGTCGTCACCGGTCGCGTGGAGCGCGGCGTTCTCCTGCCGAACGAGGATGTTGAGCTCGTCGGTATCAAGGAGAAGAGCTTCAAGACCAAGGTCACCGCGATCGAGATGTTCCGGAAGACCCTGGACGACGCCCGCGCAGGCGAGAACGTCGGCCTGCTGCTGCGTGGTACCAAGCGCGACGAGGTCGAGCGCGGCATGGTCGTCGTGAAGCCGGGCTCGAACACCCCGCACACGGAGTTCGAGGCGACGGTCTACATCCTCTCCAAGGAGGAGGGTGGCCGTCACACCCCGTTCTTCCAGAACTACCGTCCGCAGTTCTACTTCCGGACCACTGACGTCACCGGTGTCGTCACCCTCCCCGAGGGCACCGAGATGGTCATGCCGGGTGACAACACGTCCATGTCGGTGAAGCTGATCCAGCCCATCGCCATGGAGGAGAACCTCAAGTTCGCGATCCGCGAGGGTGGCCGCACCGTCGGCGCCGGGTTCGTCACCAAGATTAACAAGTGAACTAGGTAACCCCGATTAGACCCGCCGCCGGTCGTGCGGCATACTAGTCAGGTTGCGTAACGACAGTTCGTCGCCTGTGTTCGGCTTTCGCTGAACCTCCGGGTGGCGAGGCAGTCGAGCGTAGGGTGGTTGGCGGCCCAGTCGCCAACCACCCTCGTACGGCGTTCAGGTCGCGGTAATGCGATCGGCGCCTTGACCCCCCGTGCGGTCAGCACCACTCCGGTACCTAGGGGCGGAGCTCGGCCCGAGGGCGCGACACGCCCGACCGCGGGGGTCGGCGAAGTGGGCCTGTGCCAGCCGGTACAGGCGCCCGCAACACAGCGGCATCGAGAGAAGGAACAGAAGCCACCATGGCGGGACAGAAGATCCGCATCCGGCTCAAGGCCTATGACCACGAGGTCGTCGACTCCTCGGCTCGGAAGATCGTCGAGACGGTGACGCGCACCGGGGCGCAGGTCGCGGGCCCGGTGCCGCTGCCCACGGAGATCAACCGTTTCTGCGTTATCCGCTCGCCGCACAAGTACAAGGACTCGCGCGAGCACTTCGAGATGCGCACGCACAAGCGGCTGATCGACATCATCGACCCGACCCCGAAGACGGTCGACTCGCTCATGCGCCTCGACCTGCCGGCTGGCGTCGACATCGAGATCAAGCTGTAGGGACCGGACAAATGGACAGGCAAGTCAAGGGGATCCTGGGCGCCAAGCTCGGCATGACCCAGGTCTGGGAGAACAACCGTGTTGTTCCCGTGACCGTGGTCGAGGCCGGCCCGTGCGTCATCAGCCAGGTTCGTAGCGCCGAGAAGGACGGTTACTCCGCGGTCCAGCTCGCGTACGGCACCATCGACCCGCGCAAGGTCAAGAAGCCGATCAGCGGGCACTACGCCAAGGCGGACGTGGCGCCGCGCCGGCACATCGTCGAGCTGCGCACCACTGACGCTGGGGAATACTCGCTCGGCCAGGAAGTCACTGTCGAGGAGTTCCCGGCCGGCGTCACCATCGACGTCACCGGCAAGACCAAGGGCAAGGGCTACGCCGGCCCGATGAAGCGGCACGGCTTCCACGGTCTGGGCGCCGGGCACGGCGTCGAGCGCAAGCACCGCTCGCCCGGCTCCATCGGCGCCTGCGCCACTCCGGGTCGTGTCTTCAAGGGCACCCGGATGGCCGGTCGTATGGGTGGCGTGCGGTACACCGTGCAGAACCTCACCGTCCAGGCGGTCGACACCGAGAACAACCTGCTGCTCGTCCGGGGTGCCATTCCTGGTCCCAAGGGCGCGCTCGTTCTGGTCCGTACCGCGGCCAAGAGCAAGGTGAAGAAGGGCGGTGCGGCCAAGTGACCACCGTTGACGTGCGCACCGTCGAAGGCACCACCAGCGGCTCCGTGGAGCTGCCGGAGGACATCTTCGACGTGCAGGCCAACGTCGCGCTGATGCACCAGGTCGTGGTGGCCCAGCTCGCGGCGGCCCGACAGGGCACGCACAAGGCCAAGACCCGCGGCGAGGTCGCCGGTGGCGGCAAGAAGCCGTACAAGCAGAAGGGCACCGGTCGCGCCCGGCAGGGCTCGATCCGCGCGCCGCAGTTCGCCGGCGGTGGCGTCGTGCACGGTCCCGTGCCGCGCGACTACAGCCAGCGGACCCCGAAGAAGATGAAGGCCGCCGCTCTGCGGGGTGCCCTCTCCGACCGGGCCCGCGCCGGGCAGGTGCACGTCGTCGAGGCGTTCGTCTCGGGCGAGAAGCCGTCGACCAAGGCGGCCCTGGCCACGCTGACCAAGCTCACCGAGGCCCGTCGGGTCCTGGTCGTGCTGAGCAGCACCGACGAACTGAACTGGGTGTCGCTGCGCAATGAGCCGCGGGTGCACCTGATCGAGTCCGGCCAGCTGAACACGTACGACGTGCTCGTGGCCGACGACGTGGTCTTCACCAAGGACGCCCTGGACGAGTTCCTGGGCGTGCCCGCCGAGACCACCGAGGAGGGTGGCAAGTGAGCACGATCGCCGACCCGCGCGACATCATCGTGGCGCCGGTCGTCTCGGAGAAGAGCTACAGCGAGCTGAACCGGAACTGGTACACCTTCCTGGTGCACCCGGACGCGAACAAGACCGAGATCAAGATCGCTATCCAGCAGATCTTCAACGTCCGCGTCCTGACGGTCAACACGCTCAACCGCCAGGGTAAGCGCAAGCGCACCAAGACCGGTTTCGGTCAGCGCAAGGCGACCAAGCGGGCGATCGTGAAGCTGGCTGACGGTGACCGCATCGAGGCCTTCGGCGGCCCGGTCAGCTGAGGGGTGTAGACAATGGCTATCCGTAAGTACAAGCCGACGACGCCGGGCCGACGTGGCTCCAGTGTCGCTGACTTCGCCGAGATCACCCGGTCCACGCCGGAAAAGTCGCTGCTGGCTCCGTTGCCGAAGAAGGGCGGGCGTAACGCCCACGGCCGGATCACCACGCGGCACCACGGTGGCGGTCACAAGCGTCAGTACCGTCTGATCGACTTCAAGCGGGTCGACAAGGACGGCGTGCCGGCGAAGGTCGCTCACATCGAGTACGACCCGAACCGCACGGCGCGCATCGCGCTGCTGCACTACGCCGACGGCGAGAAGCGGTACATCCTCGCGCCGAAGGACATGAAGCAGGGCGACCGCGTCGAGTCCGGCCCGGGCGCCGACATCAAGCCGGGTAACAACCTGCCGCTGCGCAACATCCCGGTCGGTACCACGATCCACAACGTGGAGCTGCGTCCGGGTGGCGGGGCCAAGCTGGCCCGTTCCGCCGGCGTCGGCATCCAGCTGCTCGGCCGCGAGGGCGCGTACGCGACCCTGCGTATGCCGTCCGGCGAGATCCGGCGGGTGGACGTGCGCTGCCGCGCCAGCGTTGGCGAGATCGGCAACGCCGACCAGTCGAACATCAACTGGGGTAAGGCCGGCCGGATGCGGTGGAAGGGCAAGCGCCCGACCGTCCGTGGTGTCGCCATGAACCCGGTCGACCACCCGCACGGTGGTGGTGAGGGTAAGACCTCCGGTGGTCGCCACCCGGTCAACCCGCAGGGTAAGCCCGAGGGCCGCACCCGCCGTAAGGGCCAGCCGAGTGACCGGCTGATCGTCCGCCGCCGCTACGCCACGCGTAAGCGCGGCTGAGGGAGATAAGACATGCCTCGCAGCCTGAAGAAGGGCCCGTTCGTAGACGACCACCTGCTCAAGAAGGTGGAAGTTCAGAACGACAAGGGCTCCAAGAACGTGATCAAGACCTGGTCGCGGCGCTCGACGATCATCCCCGAGATGCTGGGGCACACGATCGCCGTGCATGACGGACGCAAGCACGTCCCGGTGTTCGTGACCGAGGCGATGGTCGGGCACAAGCTCGGCGAGTTCGCGCTGACCCGCACGTTCAAGGGTCACGAGAAGGACGACCGGAAGAGCCGTCGGCGCTGACGCCGCGGGCATACGGATAGAGGGAACAAGGGGTTACAGCGATGCCAGGAAAGGGCGACGCTCCGGTGCTTCCGGGCGCGCGGGCGGTTGCGCGGCACGTGCGCATCTCGCCGATGAAGGCGCGCCGGGTGGTCAACCTCGTCCGCGGCCTGCCCGCGAAGGAGGCGCTCACGGTGCTGCAGTTCGCGCCACAGGCTGCGAGCGAGCAGGTGTACAAGGTGCTCGCTAGCGCGATCGCCAACGCGGAGAACAACGAGCGGCTGGACCCCGACGCGCTGCTCGTCAGCGAGGCCTTCGTGGACGAGGGCCCGACGATGAAGCGGTTCCAGCCGCGGGCGCAGGGTCGGGCGTACCGAATCCGCAAGCGCACCTGCCACATCACTGTGGCGGTCGAAGCGGTCGCGCCGGCAGCGCCGAGGAAGGCCGCGGCGAAGAAGGCCGCCCCGGCCACGGAGGCCGCACCGGCCGAAGCGCAGAGCAAGACGGAGGACGCCGAGTAATGGGTCAGAAGGTTCACCCCACTGGGTTCCGGCTCGGCATCTCGACCGACTGGAAGTCCCGCTGGTTCGCGGACAAGCTCTACAAGGACTACATCGGCGAGGATGTCAAGATCCGCCGCATGATGTCCAAGGGCCTCGAGCGTGCCGGGATTTCCAAGGTCGACATCGAGCGCACCCGCGACCGGGTCCGGGTCGACATCCACACCGCCCGGCCGGGCATCGTCATCGGCCGTAAGGGTGCGGAGGCCGACCGGATCCGCGGCGAGCTTGAGAAGCTCACCGGCAAGCAGGTTCAGCTGAACATCATCGAGGTGAAGAACCCCGAGTCGGACGCTCAGCTGGTCGCGCAGGGCGTGGCCGAGCAGCTGTCCAGCCGGGTCAGCTTCCGTCGGGCGATGCGCAAGGCCATGCAGTCGGCGATGAAGAACCCGGTCTGCAAGGGCATCCGGGTTCAGGTCTCGGGTCGCCTCGGCGGCGCCGAGATGAGCCGGACCGAGTTCTACCGTGAGGGCCGGGTTCCGCTGCACACGCTGCGGGCCAACATCGAGTACGGCTTCTTCGAGGCCCGTACCACGTTCGGTCGGATCGGTGTGAAGGTCTGGATCTACAAGGGCGACGCCGTCCCGGGCCGGGAAGCTCCGGCCGAGGCCGGTCCGTCCCGCCCGCGTCGTGGTGAGCGCGGCGACCGTCCCGAGCGTCCGCGCCGTGGCCGGTCGGGTTCGTCCGGCACCACGGCTGGTGGCACCGAGGCCGGTCGGGCTGCTGCGACCACCATCGCGCAGCAGGCCGAGACGCCGAGCGGCGAGCCGGTGGACAGCGCAGCTGTCGCCGCCACTGCTGCTCCGGCAGAAACGCAGCAGGAGGGCTGACAGATGCTGATGCCGCGCAAGCCCCCGAAGGGCTTCCGCAAGCCGCACCACCCGGACCGCAGTGGCGCGTCCAAGGGTGGTAACCGGGTGGTGTTCGGCGAGTTCGGGATCCAGGCTCTCGAGCCGGCGTACGTGACGAACCGGCAGATCGAGTCGGCACGTATCGCGATGACTCGCCACATCAAGCGTGGTGGCAAGGTCTGGATCACGATCTTCCCGGACCAGGCCCTCACCAAGAAGCCTGCCGAGACCCGGATGGGTTCCGGTAAGGGTTCGCCCGAGTGGTGGGTTGCCAACGTCAAGCCGGGGCGGGTTCTCTTCGAGATGTCCTTCCCCAACGAGCAGACCGCGCGAGAGGCCATGCGTCGCGCGATCCACAAGCTCCCGATGAAGTGCCGCATTGTTACGCGCGAAGTGGGTGAATCCTGATGGCAGCGGGCGTTAAGGCGACCGAGCTGCGTGAGCTCTCCGAAGAGGAGCTGGTCACGAAGCTGCGGGAGGCCAAGGCGGAGCTGTTCAACCTCCGCGTGCAGGCCGCAACCGGGCAGCTGGACAACAACCGGCGGTTGCAGGTCATCCGTCGGGAGATCGCCCGGATCTACACGATCATGCGTGAGCGCGAGCTGGGGCTCTCGGCCGCGCCGACTGAGGTGACTGCATCATGACCGAAGAGACCGCCACCGCCGCCGCGCGGTCGCGCCGCAAGGTCCGCGAGGGCCTGGTGATCAGCGACAAGATGGACAAGACCGTCGTGGTCGAGGTCGAGGACCGGGTTCGGCACGCGCTGTACGGCAAGATCATGCGCCGCACGGCCAAGCTGAAGGTGCACGACGAGCAGAACGCCGCTGGCACCGGTGACCGGGTTCTCATCATGGAGACCCGGCCGCTGAGCGCCACCAAGCGTTGGCGGATCGTGGAAATCCTGGAAAAGGCCAAGTAGCGAAGGCTCGAGCTCGCCCGGCGTTGCGTCGGGCGTAGGTTCCGCCAGGCTCCGGCCGCTACGGCGGCCGGAGAACCGGCAGACATAGGAGATAGACGTGATTCAGCAGGAGTCGCGACTGCGCGTCGCCGACAACACGGGTGCTCGGGAGATCCTGTGCATCCGGGTTCTCGGTGGCTCGGGTCGGCGCTACGCGAGCATCGGCGACGTCATCGTGGCCACGGTCAAGGACGCGATCCCGGGTGCCGGTGTGAAGAAGGGCGACGTCGTCAAGGCTGTCGTCGTTCGCACGGCCAAGGAGAGGCGTCGTCCGGACGGCTCGTACATCCGCTTCGACGAGAACGCCGCCGTCATCATCAAGGACGGCGGGGACCCGCGTGGAACCCGTATCTTCGGCCCGGTGGGCCGGGAGCTGCGGGACAAGCGGTTCATGAAGATTATTTCCCTCGCGCCGGAGGTGTTGTGACCGTGAAGGTCAAGAAGGGCGACACGGTCGTCGTCATCGCCGGCAAGGACAAGGGTGCCAAGGGCAAGGTCATTCAGGCCTACCCGCGGCAGGACAAGGTCCTTGTCGAGGGCGTGAACCGGGTCAAGAAGCACACCCGCATCAGCACCACCCAGCGTGGCGCCAAGACCGGCGGCATCGTCACTCAGGAGGCCCCGATCCACGTCTCGAACGTGCAGGTCCTGGACTCCGACGGCAAGCCGACCCGCGTCGGTTACCGGATCGACGACAACGGCCAGAAGGTCCGCATCGCGCGTAGCACCGGTAAGGACCTGTGATGACCACGGCTACCGAAAAGACCCTGCCGCGCCTCAAGGAGCGGTACCGCAACGAGATCGTGGCCCAGCTGCGTGAGCAGCGCAGCTACGGCAACCCCATGCAGGTGCCGCGGCTGGTCAAGATCGTCGTCAACATGGGTGTCGGCGAGGCTGCTCGCGACGCCAAGCTGATCGACGGCGCGGTCCGCGACCTCGCCACGATCACCGGCCAGAAGCCGCAGGTGCGTCGGGCGACCAAGTCCATCGCGCAGTTCAAGCTCCGCGAGGGCATGCCGATCGGCGCGAAGGTCACCCTTCGCGGCGACCGGATGTGGGAGTTCATGGACCGGCTGCTCTCCATCGCGCTGCCGCGTATCCGCGACTTCCGCGGCCTGGACGGGCGCAAGCTGGACGGGCACGGCAACTACACGTTCGGCCTGACCGAGCAGTCGGTGTTCCACGAGATCGACCAGGACCGGATCGATCGCCAGCGGGGCATGGACATCACGGTGGTCACGACCGCCACGACCGACGACGAGGGCCGGGCGCTGCTCAAGCTCCTGGGCTTCCCGTTCAAGGAGAACTGAGATGGCCAAGAAGGCGCTGATCATCAAGGCGGCCGCGAAGCCGAAGTTCTCGGTTCGCGCGTACACCCGCTGCCAGCGGTGCGGGCGTCCGAAGGCGGTCTACCGCAAGTTCGGGCTCTGCCGGGTCTGCATCCGGGAGATGGCTCACCGCGGTGAGCTGCCGGGCGTGTCCAAGGCTTCCTGGTAAGGGCGACCGCGTCCCGGCCGTCGGCCGGGAACTCCTGCACCGATTAGGTATTGCTCTTCGCCGTAGGCCCGGGGCTGATGCCCCGGGAACCCCGGCGAGAAAGGCTGACGAAATCCATGACGATGACCGACCCGATCGCAGACATGCTCACGCGTCTGCGTAACGCCAACCAGGCGTACCACGATCAGGTGAAGATGCCCTACTCCAAGATCAAGGCGAACATCGCCGAGGTCCTGAAGGCCGAGGGTTACATCTCCACCTGGTCGGTCGAGGAGCCCGAGGAGGGCGCCGTCGGCAAGCGACTGGTCGTCGAGCTGAAGTACGGCCAGAGCCGCGAGCGGAGCCTGGCCGGCATCAAGCGCGTGTCCAAGCCCGGTCTCCGGGTGTACGCCAAGTCGGACGGGCTCCCGCGGGTGCTCGGTGGGCTGGGCGTGGCGATCATTTCGACGTCCCAGGGGCTGCTGACCGACCGGCAGGCCCGCAAGCGGAGTGTTGGCGGGGAAGTCCTCGCCTTCGTCTGGTAACGGGAGACAGGTAGAAATGTCGCGAATTGGACGTAAGTCGATCCCGGTGCCAGCCGGCGTCGACATCACGATCGACGGGCAGACCGTCAAGGTCAAGGGCCCCAAGGGCCAGCTCCAGCACACCCTCGCCGAGCCGATCACGGTCGAGCGGGCCGAGGATGGGCAGCTGAGCGTCAACCGGCCGAACGACGAGCGCAAGGCCAAGGAACTCCACGGCCTGAGCCGTACGCTGGTTGCCAACATGATCGTCGGGGTCACCGAGGGCTACCGCAAGAGCCTGGAGATCGCCGGCACCGGTTACCGGGTCACCGCCAAGGGTTCGGACCTCGAGTTCGCGCTCGGGTTCTCGCACCCGGTGGTCGTCCCCGCCCCGGCGGGCATCACCTTCACGGTGGAGCGGCCGACCCTGTTCCACGTGGCTGGCATCGACAAGCAGCAGGTCGGTGAGGTCGCCGCCAACATCCGGAAGATCCGCCCGCCGGAGCCCTACAAGGGCAAGGGCGTCAAGTACCAGGGCGAGGTCATCCGCCGCAAGGCTGGAAAGGCAGGTAAGAAGTGAGCGCCACGCTGCTCAAGCGCCGCCGCGGTGTCGCCGCCAAGCGCGCCGTTGGGCGTGCGCGTCGACACTTCCGCGTCCGCAAGAACGTCAGCGGTACGGCCGAGCGTCCGCGCCTGGTCGTCACCCGCTCGCTGCGGCACATGGTCGCCCAGATCGTCGACGACACCAAGGGTCACACCCTGGCGTCGGCGTCGACCCTGGACGCCTCGCTGCGCGGTGCGGAGGGCGACAAGAGCGCCCTGGCTGGCAAGGTGGGCGCGCTGCTCGCCGAGCGGGCCAAGGCCGCCGGCGTCTCCAAGGTCGTCTTCGACCGCGGCGGCAACCGGTACGCGGGGCGAGTCGCCGCGCTTGCCGACGCCGCCCGCGAAGCCGGGCTCGAGTTCTAACAACCCCGTCACGAGAGAGAAGGAAGGCTGCTGATGCCAGGTCAACAGCGCCGTGGCGGCGGGTCCGGTGGCAACGAGGGTGGTCGCCGCGACAACCGCCGTGAGGGCGGCCGCGGAAACGCGCCCGTCGAGAAGACCCCGCACCTTGAGCGGGTCGTCGCGATCAACCGCGTCGCCAAGGTCGTGAAGGGTGGTCGTCGCTTCAGCTTCACCGCCCTGGTGATCGTGGGCGACGGCGACGGCACGGTCGGCGTGGGCTACGGAAAGGCCAAGGAGGTGCCCGCGGCCATCGCCAAGGGCGTCGAGGAGGCCAAGAAGCACTTCTTCAAGGTCCCGCGGATCGGTCAGTCGATCCCGCACCCGGTGACGGGTGAGGACGCCGCTGGTGTGGTGCTGCTCAAGCCGGCCTCGGCCGGTACGGGTGTCATCGCCGGTGGACCGGTGCGTGCCGTGCTGGAGTGCGCTGGGATCCACGACGTGCTCTCCAAGAGCCTCGGTTCGTCGAACCCGATCAACATCGTGCACGCCACGGTGGCGGCCCTGAAGGGGCTTGAGTCCCCCGAGCAGGTCGCGGCGCGTCGTGGTCTGCCGGTGGAGGACGTCGCGCCGGCCGCCATGCTGGCGTCGCGTGCGGGGGTGGCGCACTGATGGCACGCCTGAAGGTCACCCAGCTCCGGTCCGGTATCGGGACCAAGCACAACCAGCGTGAGTCGCTGCGTTCGCTCGGTCTCAAGCGGATCAACGACGTGGTGGTCAAGGAGGACCGGCCCGAGATCCGCGGCATGATCTTCACTGTGAGCCACCTCGTGAAGGTCGAGGAGGTCGAGTAATGACGATCAAGGTGCATCACCTGCGCCCGGCACCCGGTTCCAAGACCGCGAAGACCCGTGTGGGTCGCGGTGAGGGTTCCAAGGGCAAGACCGCTGGTCGCGGTACCAAGGGCTCCAAGGCCCGCAAGAACATCTCGGCGGCGTTCGAGGGTGGGCAGATGCCCATCCACATGCGCCTGCCGAAGATGAAGGGCTTCAAGAACAAGTTCAAGGTGGTCTTCCAGGTGGTCAACCTGGACCGACTCGCTGAGCTGTTCCCGAATGGTGGTCAGGTCGGCCCGCTGGAGCTCGTTGAGTCCGGCGCGGTCCGCAAGGGTCACCCGGTCAAGGTCCTCGGCACCGGGGATCTCGGCGGTGTGGCGCTCCAGGTGTCCGCGCACGCGTTCAGTGCGTCGGCCAAGGAGAAGATCGCTGCTGCCGGTGGCTCCGTCACCGAGCTGTAAGGCCTACGACCATGGCGCCCGTCCAGTTGAGAGCAACTGGCGGGCGCCGTGGTCTGCCTGAGGCCTGAGCGCCCGGTAACATCGGAATCGATTTATGTAGTCGGGCGCATCTGCCCGGACCGGGGTGAGGCTGTTAGAGTCCCATCCCAGCCATGGATTGCGGGCACTCGCTCGTGATCCACCCCGACCCGCCAGGGATCACCGGCGGCCCGCCGCGCGCAGGAGGAAGAAGTTGCTGTCCGCCTTTCTCAGTGCGTTCCGTACGCCTGACCTGCGCAAGAAGCTGCTGTTCACAGTAGGCATCATCGCGGTCTACCGGCTGGGTGCAACGCTCCCCAGCCCGGGCGTCTCGTACGGCAACGTGCAGAAGTGCCTCGACACCATCCAGGGTGACACCACCGGGGTGGTGAACCTTCTCAACCTCTTCTCCGGCGGAGCGCTGCTACAGCTCTCGGTCTTCGCGCTGGGCATCATGCCCTACATCACCGCGTCGATCATCCTGCAGCTGCTGACCGTCGTGATCCCCCGCCTGGAGCAGCTCCGCAAGGAGGGCCAGGCCGGTCAGGCGAAGATCACCCAGTACACCCGCTACCTGACTCTTGGTCTCGGTGTGCTGCAGGCGTCCGCGTTCGTGGCCCTGGCCCGCTCGGGCCAGCTGTTCCAGAACAAGTGCGACCAGTTCCCGATCATCCCCACCGGCACCGGCATCCCGGACTGGCTGACCCTGGCCATCCTGGTGATGACGATGACCGCCGGCACCGGCATGGTCATGTGGCTCGGTGAGCTGATCACCGACCGCGGCGTCGGCAACGGCATGTCCGTCCTGATCTTCACCTCGATCGCGGCGCGGCTGCCCAGCGAGGGCTGGCAGATCAAGACCAGCAAGGGCTGGGACATGTTCGCCTTGGTCATCGCGCTGGTCCTGGTGGTCATCACGGCGGTCACCTTCATCGAGCAGGCGCAGCGCCGGATCCCGGTGCAGTACGCCAAGCGGATGATCGGCCGGCGGATGTACGGCGGCACGTCGACCTACATCCCGCTCAAGGTCAACCAGGCGGGTGTGATCCCGGTCATCTTCGGCTCGTCGCTGCTCTACCTGCCGCAGTTGGCGCTGCAGTTCTTCGACCAGACCGACAAGAGCAAGACGCAGATCTGGATCGAGAACAATCTGGCGGCACCAGACAGCCCAATCTACATCTCGGTCTACTTCCTGCTGATCATCTTCTTCACGTACTTCTACGTCTCCATCACGTTCAACCCGACCGAGGTCGCTGACAACATGAAGAAGTACGGCGGATTCGTGCCGGGCATCCGCCCGGGCAAGCCGACTGCCGACTACCTCGACTTCATCCTCAGCAGGATCACCCTGCCGGGCGCGCTCTACCTCGGCGTCATCTCGATCTTGCCGAACTTCTTCTTCATCTGGCTGGACAACCAGCAGTACCAGAACTTCCCGTTCGGCGGCACCGCTGTGCTCATCATGGTCGGCGTCGGTCTGGAGACCGTGAAGCAGATCGAGAGCCAACTCATGCAGCGGAACTACGAAGGGTTCCTGCGGTAGATGAGACTCGTTCTGGTTGGCCCGCCGGGCGCGGGCAAGGGCACGCAGGCCGAGTTCATCGCCGCGCACCTCTCGGTGCCGAAGATTTCGACCGGAGACATCTTCCGGTCGAACGTCACCCAGGGCACGCCGCTCGGTGTCGAGGCGAAGCGGTACATGGATGCGGGCGAGCTGGTTCCGGACGAGGTCACCATCAACATGGTCCGGGACCGGCTGGCCGAGCCCGACGCCAGCGAGGGTTTCCTGCTCGACGGCTTCCCGCGGACGACTCCGCAGGCGGCCGCTCTGGACAAGCTCCTGGCCGATCTGGGCACCGCCCTGGATCTGGTCCTGGAGCTGGTCGTCGACGACGACGAGGTGATTCGGCGGCTCTCCGGCAGGCGTACCTGCCGGGGCTGCGGCAAGATCTGGCACGTCGAGTTCGATGCCACCACCCGGCCCGGCATCTGTGACCGGTGCGGCGCCGAGCTGTTCCAGCGCGACGACGACAAGCCGGAGACCATCGCCACGCGGCTTCGTGAGTACAGCGAGAAGACCGCACCCCTGGTCGACTACTACGGCGCTCAGGGCAAGCTGGTCGGGATCGACGCCACCGGGCCGGTGGAGGACGTCACCACCCGGGCCATCGACGCGTTGCGGTCGTACGGCGGCTGAGGTCCGGCCGGGCCACGGCGGATAGAGTGCGAACAGCGGGGTACGCGTTATGTGCCCCGCTGTTCGGCAACGAAAGGTAACCGCTCCATGCGTCGTCCCCAGCTGGACATCCAGCTGAAGACCCCTGACCAGATCGAGAAGATGCGGGCCGCCGGGCTGGTGGTGGCCGAGGCGTTGCGCCGGATGCGGGAGGCTGTCGCCCCCGGTGTGAGCACCGCCGATCTGGACGCCATCGCCGAGGCGACTATCCGCGAGGCGGGCGGCGTTCCGTCGTTCAAGGGCTACCACGGTTTTCCGGCGTCGATCTGTTCCTCGGTCAACGAGCAGATCGTGCACGCCATCCCGTCGCCGAAGCAGGTGCTCCAGGCCGGTGACCTGATCTCCATCGACTGCGGCGCGGTGCTGGACGGGTGGCACGGCGACTCCGCGATCACGGTCGGGGTCGGTGACGTCGACCCGGCGCTGCTGAAGATGGCTGAGGTCGCCGAGGACGCGATGTGGGCCGGCATCGCCGCCGCCGCGCGTGGTGCGGCCAGCGGCAAGGGCCGCCTCACCGACATCTCGCACGCAGTGGAGACCGCTGTCCGCAAGGGCGGCCGGTACGGCATCGTCGACGGCTACGGCGGGCATGGCATCGGCACCGAGATGCACCAGGACCCACACGTGCTCAACCACGGTCGGCCGGGCAAGGGTCCGCGTCTGGTCCCCGGCATGGCGTTAGCCATCGAGCCGATGATCACGATGGGCTCGCCCCGCACCGTAGAATTGTCCGACGGTTGGACAGTGGTGACCAGAGACGGGTCCGTGGCTGCGCATGTCGAGCACACCCTAGCCATTCTTCATGATGGCGCCTGGGTGCTTACCGCAGCGGATGGGGGCAGGTCGAGGCTCGGGCAGTTGAGTTCCGAGGAATTCTGTGAGCGTTAAGGAACGGGGCTGTCTAACATCTTCCCGCGAATGTGGGTAAGATCGCCTGAATGGATAGAAGTCGGGTTTCGCTGAGAGGGCTCTAGGGCGCTCACTATTATCTACGGATCCGTAATCCAATGCGCGACTGCTGGGATCGTTGTTTGAGGGGCCGCCTCCGAAATACGGCCCCTCCAACAGGTCAACTTTTACGCGTAGTACCAAGACGTGCAGTCGTTGGCCTCACAGATTCGGGCCCGATCCACGGTGCCCCCGTCAAACGGATTCTCGCCGCCGCAGCCGCCAGCGCTTCCGTTTCCGTCTCCCACGCTGTCCATGCCGCCCTTGTTGGTGATGTACTCGACCCTAACGCCGTGGTTGTCGGCTTCGTTATCGCAGACGCCAATGTACGTGTGCGTTGAGGTTACCCATCCGTAATCAGTTCCGTGGTTCAGGCCGAGCTGATGGGCGTAGGCCGCGGTCGACGTCAGGGTCATTGTCGCCACTACCGCGCCTACTCCGAGGGCGGCAGTGGTCATGACCTTAGATCGCAACGAACTCATAAGATCCCCCTACATGTCATTGGCGATTACCGCCATCTTGCGCCTTACGCTATAGCTGTCTCTCAATGCGAGTCAAGGCCCAGTCGGAATTGACTGGCGGGCTGCAGGGAGATGTGCTGACACTCGTTGTAGCCAATGCAACTTACTCAAGGACTTTCTCGGTGTCTGCCCCACCTCGCAATTGCCACATACCTCCGTTGGGGGAGCCGCGGATGGTTGTTGCTGTTGAGTGCTCTCGTGCCTCCCGCCCGCTTCGAGCTCAAGTACCGGGTGAGGGGTGGTGCTGGCCGGAAGTCGCTGCTTTGCCGGGATGGATGGTCGGCCTGCTCGCTGGCCAATCCTGTAGCTGCTGGACCCGGGGTACGGTCGGCTGGTGTCGGGTGGCCGGTTTGGCAGCGACCCGCAGGCCGGCGTATACTTTCAGATCGGCGCACAGCGTCCACTCCGGCATGCCCACCCTGCGCTTCGGTGGGAGCTGGAGCCGCGGCTGGCGCGGGCTTCTGATTCTGATCAGATTTCCGTGTAAGACGTTGTGGGCCGCCCGGAGCAATCGACGTCAGGACAGCGGAGGACATGCCGAAAAAAGACGGAGCCATTGAGATCGAGGGTCGGGTCATCGAGCCCCTGCCGAACGCCATGTTCCGGGTGGAGCTCGCGAACGGCCACAAGGTGTTGGCTCACATCAGCGGCAAGATGCGGCAGCACTACATCCGCATTCTTCCGGAGGACCGGGTCGTCGTCGAACTTTCGCCGTACGACCTGACCCGCGGGCGCATCGTCTACCGCTACAAGTAGTCCTGACGACGGCCGGGAAGTCCCGTGTCCGTCTTCGACGTCCGGCGTCGCGCTGAGCGCGTAGCCGGGCCAGATGGGAAGTAAGGCAACCGTGAAGGTCAAGCCGAGCGTCAAGAGGATCTGCAACAAGTGCCGGGTTATCCGCCGGCACGGCCGGGTCATGGTCATCTGCAGCGACCCGCGCCACAAGCAGCGCCAGGGCTGACTCAGCCCGTCCGGCCGGAGCACGGCCGGGTGGCGTTGGTCCAGGCAGATCCCCAGCGACACACACATCACACATGCTCGTCCCAGCCGCGAGCGGTACGCCAGACGTACCTCTGCGTGGTTGACCCCCGGTCGGAGGCCGGGGCCCGCTCGGGCAGCGACCGATCCCGGTCGCCGGCGCTCACCGCGTCGGAAAGACGGGACGGCCGGTAGCGGGGTGGGACGGGTCCACACCTCCGCCACACATCACGAGGAGTACGCCCGCACATGGCACGTCTAGTCGGCGTGGATCTCCCCCGCGAAAAGCGGTTGGAGATCGCGCTCACCTACATCTTCGGGGTCGGTCGCACCCGCGCCCTGGAGACACTCGCCGCTACCGGCATCTCGCCGGACAAGCGCGCTCGGGACCTCACGGACGAGGAGCTCGTGCAGCTCCGCGACCACATCGAGGGCAACTACAAGGTTGAAGGCGACCTGCGCCGCGAGGTCGCCGCTGACATCCGCCGCAAGGTTGAGATCGGCTGCTACGCCGGCATCCGGCACCGCCGGGGCCTGCCCGTGCGTGGCCAGCGGACCAAGACCAACGCACGGACCCGCAAGGGCCCGAAGCGGACCGTCGCCGGCAAGAAGAAGCCCGGCAAGAAGTAGTTCTTGACCGGATGACGGGGTCGGCCGCCGCCGAGGTGGGTCAGGCCGCAACCCAATCCGGAAAGTCAACTAGGAGCGCACAGACTTATGCCACCGAAGGCTCGTGCCGGAGCCGCTGTAAAGAAGGTCCGGCGCAAGGAACGCAAGAACGTCGCCCACGGGCAGGCGCACATCAAGAGCACGTTCAACAACACCATCGTGTCCATCACGGACCCGACCGGTGCGGTCATCTCCTGGGCCTCCGCTGGCCAGGTCGGCTTCAAGGGCTCCCGCAAGTCGACTCCGTTCGCTGCGCAGCTGGCCGCCGAGGCTGCCGCGCGTCGCGCCATGGAGCACGGCATGCGCAAGGTCGACGTGTTCGTCAAGGGCCCCGGCTCCGGCCGGGAAACCGCCATCCGTTCGCTGCAGGCAGTGGGCCTTGAGGTCGGGCAGATCGCCGACGTCACCCCGCAGCCGCACAACGGGTGTCGTCCGCCGAAGCGTCGCCGGGTCTGAGAGGTAGAGAGAGATGGCTCGTTACACCGGTGCAGACTGCCGCCGTTGCCGGCGGGAGAAGATGAAGCTGTTCCTCAAGGGCAGCAAGTGCGATGGTCCGAAGTGCCCGTTCGAGTCCCGGCCGTTCCCGCCCGGGCAGCACGGCCGCGGCCGCACCAAGGAGACGGAGTACCTGCTCCAGCTCCGCGAGAAGCAGAAGGCCCGTCGGGTTTACGGCGTGCTGGAGAAGCAGTTCCGCGGTTACTACGAGGAAGCCGTTGGCAAGCAGGCCAAGACCGGTGAGGTCCTCCTGCAGATCCTCGAGTCGCGGCTGGACAACGTCGTTTACCGGGCCGGCTACGCCCACTCGCGGGACATGGCCCGCCAGCTGGTCAAGCACGGTCACTTCACTGTGAACGGCAAGAAGGTCGACATCCCGTCGTACCGCGTCAAGGAGCACGACATCATCGAGGTTCGGGGCAAGAGCAAGGAGCTCACCCCGTTCATCGTCGCGCAGGCTCAGGCCGGCTCGAAGACGGTTCCGGCGTGGCTTGAGGCCATCCCGAGCCAGATGAAGGTGCTCGTGCACTCCCTCCCGGCCCGGCAGGTCATCGACACGCAGGTCCAGGAGCAGTTGATCGTCGAGCTCTACTCCAAGTAGTCCGAGCTCGTTCGGTGGCCCGCCCTTCGGGGCGGGCCACCGGAACAGTTTGTGTCGTGGGCGTCAAATAGCGGGCGCCCCGGAAGAGAAGAGAAAAGATGCTCATCAGCCAGCGACCCTCCCTCTCCGAGGAGTCGATCAACGAGACCCGGTCCCGGTTCGCCATCGAACCGCTGGAGCCGGGCTTCGGCTACACCCTGGGTAACTCGCTGCGGCGTACGTTGCTGTCGTCGATCCCGGGCGCGGCCGTCACCTCGATCAAGATCGACGGTGTGCTGCACGAGTTCACCACGATCCCCGGTGTCAAGGAGGACGTGGTCGAGCTCGTCATGAACATCAAGGAGCTGTGCGTCAGCTCCGAGCACGACGAGCCGGTCAGCATGTACCTGCGCAAGCAGGGTCCGGGCGACGTGACCGCGGGCGACATCCAGCCCCCGGCCGGCGTCTCGGTGCACAACCCGGATCTCAAGCTCGCCACCCTGAACGGCAAGGGCCGGCTCGACATGGAGCTGACCGTCGAGCGGGGCCGGGGCTACGTGACGGCTGCGCAGAACAAGCAGTCCGGCGCCGAGATCGGCCGGATCCCGGTCGACTCGATCTACTCGCCGGTGCTGAAGGTGACCTACCGCGTCGAGGCAACCCGTGTCGAGCAGCGCACCGACTTCGACCGGCTGATCATCGACGTCGAGACCAAGCCGTCGATGGGTCCGCGTACCGCGCTGGCCTCCGCCGGTTCGACGCTGGTGGAGCTGTTCGGGCTCGCCCGGGAGCTGGACGAGACCGCCGAGGGCATCGACATCGGGCCGTCCCCGCAGGACGCCCAGCTGGCGGCGGACCTCGCTCTGCCGATCGAGGAGCTGGACCTCACCGTCCGCTCCTACAACTGCCTCAAGCGCGAGGGCATCAACTCCGTTGGTGAGCTCATCGGGCGTACCGAGGCCGACCTCCTCGACATTCGCAACTTCGGTCAGAAGTCGATCGACGAGGTCAAGATGAAGCTCGCTGGGATGGGTCTCGGGCTGAAGGACTCGGCTCCGAACTTCGACCCGGCGAACGTCGTGGACACCTTCGGCGAGGCCGACTACGACACCGACGACTACCGCGAGACCGAGCAGCTCTAGTCCGCGCTGCCGCCACAACTGAGGAGCACCAAAAATGCCCACGCCCACCAAGGGCCCCCGCCTCGGCGGCAGCCCCTCGCACGAGCGGCTGATGCTGGCCAACCTGGCGACCGCGCTGTTCCAGCACGGGAAGATCCAGACCACCGAGACGAAGGCCCGGCGGCTGCGCCCGCTGGCCGAGCAGCTCATCACGAAGGCCAAGCGCGGTGACCTCGCCTCGCGGCGTCGGGTGCTGGGTGTCGTCAAGGACAAGGACGTGGTCTACGCCCTGTTCGACCAGATCGCGCCCCGGTACTCCAACCGCCCCGGCGGTTACACCCGGATCGTGAAGACCGGTCCGCGCAAGGGTGACAACGCGCCGATGGCCATCATCGAGCTGGTGGAGGAGCTTCAGGTCGCCGAGCCGAAGGCGAACAAGAAGACCGCCGCCCGCAAGGCCGCGCAGCAGGACAAGGTCGAGGCGCTCGCCCCGGCCGACGAGGCCCCGAAGTCGGCTCCGGCCGACCAGGACTCCGAGGCGCCGGTGTCGGCGTCCGGTGACACCGACGCCGCCCGCGAGGACAGCGACGAGGCCACCGAGAACAAGGCCTGATCAAAGGGCATTGTCGGGCCCGGCACCCCATCGGGGTGTCGGGCCCGACCCGTAACGGGAGGTACGAGGTGGACGAGCGGATCCGGCTGCGGCTGGACGTCTCGTACGACGGCACCGACTTTTCCGGCTGGGCAGCCCAGCCGACCAGGCGCACCGTCGCGGGGGTGCTCGTCGAGACCCTGGACCTGGTCCTCGGCGTCGGTACGGCCACCGGGCTGACGGTGGCCGGGCGAACCGACGCGGGAGTGCACGCCACTGGGCAGGTGTGCCATGTGGACCTGCCGGTGGACGTGTGGCGGCAGCACGAGGGACGGCTGCTGCGTCGCCTGGCCCGGCTGCTCCCCACCGACGTGCGGGTACGGGCGATGACCGAGGTGCCGGCCGACTTCGACGCCCGGTTCTCGGCCACCTTCCGGCGCTACGAGTACCGGGTCACCGATGCGCCGTTCGGCGTCGAGCCGTTGCGCCGCCACGAGGTGCTGGCCTGGCCGAAGCCGTTGGAGTTGGCCGCGCTGAACGCCGCCGCGGCCGGGCTGGTGGGGGAGCACGACTTCGCCGCGTACTGCCGGCGCAAGGAGCACGCCACCACGCTGCGCGAGGTGACCCGGCTGGACTGGCGTCGCGACCCGGACGGCATCCTGGTCGCGACCGTGCAGGCCGACGCGTTCTGTCAGGCGATGGTGCGCAGCCTGGTGGGTGCGATGCTGGTGGCCGGGGACGGCCGCCGCCCGGTCGAGTGGCCGGGAACTCTGCTCACCCAGCGGGAGCGCTCCAGCGAGGTGACTGTGGCCCCCGCACGCGGGCTGACGCTGGTCGCCGTCGGCTACCCGGCAGATCCGGCCGAGTACGCCCACCGCGCCACCCTCACCCGCCGGTTGCGGGTCCCGATCGAGGGTTGACCGTCGGCGGGGTCAGTCGCCCGGCAGATCGCCCTGGTCGGCGTTGCTGCCGGTAGGTGCCGTCGTCGGTTGTGCGGCGGTGCCACCGTCGGCCCGGCTCTGCAGCACGCCCCGGCTGAGGTGCAGCTCGATCATGTCGAACAGGATCTCGCGGACCTTGGCGTCACCCGCCTTGACCGCCGCCCCGTCCTTGCGGACCACCAGCGCGTACGCCAGGTAGTGGCCACGGACCTGCCAGCCGACGCGTGCCGGAGCGTTGGCCAGGACGTCGGTGCCGTCGCCGTCGTTGGCGGTGAGGCCACGGAAACGGCCCTGCCGCTCGTCGAGCAGTTGCCGGAGCCGGTCTCGGGCTCGTTCCGCGCTGACCTTGTCGGTGAGGTTGAACAGGCCGGTGGTGACCAGGTGGCTGTCGTCGGGCGTACTCAGCGTGGCCCGGACGATCTGGTTGCAGCCGAGCCGGACCAGCAGGTCGGCGACCTCGTCGGTGGCGGCGACGGCGCAACTGCCGCTGGACTGTGTCTTGAGCACCTGGTAGCTCGGCTGGCCGTCGGTGAGCTTCAGCTCCTTGCCGGGAAAGAGTTCCTTGGCGGTGAGCGGGGCCTGGTCGGTGTCCCGGGAGTCGAGGGCCAGCCGTTCCGCCGCTGCCGACGTCGGGGCGGCGTTCGGCTGGTACGTCGGGTTGCTCTGCGGCTGCTCGTCGCGGTTGATGAGCAGCGCGGCGGCGCCGAGGCCGCAGAGGGCGAGCAGCACCAGGACGGCTGCGCCGCCGATCAGTACCTGCCACAGCCGGCCGCCGCCGCGCCGGGTGGGCGGCTCCGCAGACGTGGCCGAGGTGTAGATCTGGCTGCGCGGCGGGGCGGGCGGGATGTCGGCACGCGTCGGCAGTGGCTGCGGCGCATCGGCGCGGGCGGCCTGCCCGAGCTGCGGACGAGCCGGCGCCGGCTGCGACGAGGGCAGCGAGAGCTGGTTCGGTCGGGGCAGCGACGGCGTGGGGAAGCGCGACGGAGAGGGCCCGGCCGCTGGGGGCGGACCGGCGCCGAGCACCGACAGGTCGGACCCGGGCTCCGGGTACTCCTCGAAAGCGTCCTCATCGGACTGGTACCGATACACCATGTCGCCCAGAGTAGGAGTCATTGTCCCTTTAGGGGGTAATATCGGGGAAATGTGCGTGTGGGCCGTGTTAGGTCCGCCCCGGACCGGTGCGAGAATTGCCGGGTGACCGGCGACCACTACTTCACCGCTCAGCCCACCAGCGACGCCCCGGCGCGCGAGGTCGAGTTCTCCGTCGCCGACCGCGACTACCGGCTCACCTCGGCCGGCGGGGTCTTCTCCGCCAGCCGCCTCGACCCCGGCACCGCGGTGCTGCTGCGCAAGGCCGAGCTGCCCACCGTCGACACCACCGGCGACCTGCTCGACCTCGGCTGCGGGTTCGGGCCGATCAGCTGCGTGCTGGCCGACCTCGCGCCCGCCAGCACCGTCTGGGCCGTCGACGTCAACGCCCGGGCCCGCGAGCTGACCGCAGCCAACGCGGCTCGGGTCGGCGCCGCCGACCGGGTCCGGGTCAGCGCGCCGGACGACGTTCCGGACAGCGTCCGCTTCGCCCAGATCTGGTCGAATCCGCCCATCCGGATCGGCAAGGACGGGCTGCACGACCTGTTGCTGCGCTGGCTGCCCCGACTCGCCCCGGACGGCGTCGGCTGGTTGGTCGTCGCCCGGCACCTCGGCGGCGACTCGCTGCAACGCTGGCTCACCGAACAGAGCTGGCAGGTCGAGCGGTACGCCAGCCAAAAGGGCTTCCGGGTGCTGCGCGTCACCCGGTAATTGGATATACCCCCCGACCCTCACTGGGGCAGGATCCCGGCGTGGGATACGTGGACGTGGCAGCGGTCGGGCACATCCTGCCCGACGGTCGGGAACTCTTCGCCGACGTGTCGTTCCGGGTCGGGGAGGGCAGCAAGGTCGCCCTGGTCGGGCCGAACGGCGCGGGAAAGACGACGCTGCTGAGGATGGTCGCCGGCGACCTGCCGGTGCGCAGCGGCGTCGTCGCGCGGGCCGGCGGGCTTGGTGTGATGCGCCAGTTCATCGGCATGATCGGTGACGAGTCCACCCTCGCCGACCTGGCGTTGTCGCTGGCCCCGCCGGCGCTTCGCGATGCCGGCCGGCGGCTCGGCGAGACCGAGGCGGCCATGCGGGCGGCCGAGGCCCACGGCAAGTTCAGCAACGCCGCCGGCAAGGCCCAGCTGGCGTACGCCGACGCGCTCGGCGCCTGGGGTGAGGCCGGCGGGTACGACGCCGAGGTGCTCTTCGACACCGTCGCGACCATCGTGCTCGGCCAGCCGTGGGACGCCGTACGGGACCGTCCGGTGCGTACCCTCTCCGGCGGCCAGCAGAAGCGCTTCGCCCTGGAGTTGCTGCTGCGCGGCCCGGACGAGGTGCTGCTGCTCGACGAACCGGACAACTTCCTCGACGTGCCCGGCAAACGCTGGCTGGAGGCGCGACTGCGCGAGTCGACGAAGTCGGTGCTCTACGTCTCGCACGACCGCGAGCTGCTGGCCCAGAGCGCCGACCGGGTGGTCGCCGTCGAGGGTGGCAGTGCCTGGGTGCACCCGGGCGGCTTCGCCAGCTGGCACGAGGCTCGGGTGGCTCGGCACGCCCGCCTCGACGAGCTGCGCCGGCGCTGGGACGAGGAGCACCAGAAGCTGCGCGAGCTGATGCTGATGTACAAGCAGAAGGCCGCGTACAACGACGGGTTGGCCTCGCGTTACCAGGCCGCGCAGACCCGGTTGCGCAAGTTCGAGGAGGCCGGGCCGCCGCCCGTACCGCCGAAGGACCAGGACATCCGGATGCGCCTGGCCGGCGGACGGACCGGCAAGCGCGCTGTCGTCTGCGAGCAGCTCGAGCTCGACGGCCTGACGTTCCCCTTCGACCTGGAGATCTGGTACGGCGACCGGGTGGCGGTGCTCGGCGCCAACGGCACCGGCAAGTCGCACTTCCTGCGGCTGTTGGCCCGCGGCGGCACCGACCCGGACCCGGCGAACGGGCCGGTCGACGGCGCGGGCGCGCTCGCCCCGGTGGTGCACGAGGGCACGGCTCGCCTCGGTGCCCGAGTCCGCCCGGGGCACTTCTCCCAGACCCACGACCGGCCTGAGCTGATGTCGAAGACGCTCGTCGAGATCCTCTGGCGGGGCGACGAGCACCGCACCGGGATGGACCGGCACGCGGCGATGGGTGTGCTCAGTCGCTACGAGCTGGCCGCGCAGGGCGACCAGCGCTTCGGCACGCTCTCCGGCGGGCAGCAGGCCCGGTTCCTGGTGCTGCTGTTAGAGCTGTCCGGGGCGACTCTGCTGTTGCTCGACGAGCCCACCGACAACCTCGACCTGGCCAGCGCGGAAGCGCTCGAAGCGGGCCTGAACGCCTTCGAGGGGACGGTGATCGCTGTCACCCACGACCGCTGGTTCACCCGCTCGTTCGACCGGTTCGTGCTGTTCCGAGGTGACAGCGAGGTGGTGGAGACCCCGGAACCGGTCTGGGACGTCGGGTGATCCCCACCGGCGCAGGCGTTGCTCGGTGGCGTCGGCAGAAGTCCGGCCGAGCTGGCCGCGACCATCAACGCCGCCCGTGAGCTGGTCACCGAGGTGGTCGGCTGAGCCGCCGCCGCAGTGGCCCGCGCCGGGCCGGCATAGGGTGGATCTCGTGACTGAGATGACCTATCGCCGGCTGGGCGACTCCGGGCTCGTGGTGTCCGTGGTCGGCATCGGCTGCAACAACTTCGGCCGCAAGCTCGACCTCGACGGCACCCGGGCGGTGGTGGACGCCGCCCTGGACGTCGGGATCACGTTCTTCGACACCGCCGACATCTACGGTGAGCCGCAGGGCAGCTCCGAGGAGCTGCTCGGGCAGGCGCTCAAGGGTCGCCGGGACGACGTGGTGGTGGCCACCAAGTTCGGCATGGACATGAACGGCCTCAACGGGCCGGACTACGGCGCGCGTGGTGCACGGCGTTACATCGCCCGCGCTGTGGAGGCGTCGCTGCGCCGGCTCGGCACCGACCACATCGACCTGTACCAGATGCACGAGCCCGACCCGGGCACCCCGATCGACGAGACCCTCGCCGCCCTGGACGACCTGGTCCGCGACGGCAAGGTGCGCTACCTGGGCAACTCCAACTTCACCGGCTGGCAGATCGCCGACGCGGACTGGGTCGCCTCGTCCAACGGCCGGTCCCGCTTCATCAGCGCGCAGAACCACTACAGCCTGGTGGAGCGCTCGGTGGAGGCCGAGGTGATCCCGGCGTGTGAGCGGTTCGGCCTCGGCATGCTGCCGTTCTTCCCGCTCGCCAACGGTCTGCTCACCGGCAAGTACAGGCGTGAGGCCCAGCCGCCGGCCGGCAGTCGGCTCTCCGGCGGTGGCCGGTACGCGGAGCGGCTCGCCGCAGCCGACTGGGACACCATCGAGGCGATCGAGGCGTACGCGGCCGAGCGGGGGCTGACGATGCTCCAGGTGGCGATCGGTGGGCTGGCCGCTCAGCCGGCGGTGACCTCGGTGATCGCCGGTGCCACCACGCCCGAGCAGGTGCGCGCCAACGCCGCCGCCGGCACCTGGGAGCCCAGCGACGACGACCTGGCGGCGCTGCGCGCCATCCTCTGAGCGCGGCGGGACAGGGCTCGGCGCCTTGATCCACTCGTGTTCCCGAAAGTCGGGGTGACCCGGGGGCCGGGAAGGCGCGGCTTCATGAATGTCGAGTCGATCACGCCCGGGTCAGACGACAACGGGCCGGGCCGCTCGTCGCGGCCCGGCCCGGTCGTTGAACGCGCGTTGGTTGATCAGTCGGTGCGGCGGCGGCCGAACAGCATGGCCACCCCCATCGCCGCGGCCACCAGGACGAGACCGGCCGCCGCGAACGGCCACCAACCGGCGCCCGCCCCGCCGGCCCCGTCCGTCGCCTTGTTCACCGCGACCGGCTCGGGCACCGGCGGCGACTGCGCCGCGCGGGCCTGCACCGTGGCGGTGGCCTTGCTCTGCAACGGGGCGGGGGAGTTCACAGTCACCTTCCAGGTGCCAGTGGAGAGCACCGGACCGCTGCTGTAGAAACCCTGCCCCTCGGGCTGCGGTTCCAACTGCACAGGCCCGACCTTCTGCCCGTCGGGGCCGGTGGCGGTGAGGACCAGTCGCACCACCTGCTCCAGCCGGCGACCATCGGCGTAGCTGGCCTGGATGGTGACGCCCTGAGCCCCGTCGCCGGCCACAGCGAGCTTGAGCTTGTCGGCCTGAGCCGCCGGGGCGGCCTGAGCGGTCCGCGCCGCCGCCGGGGCGGCGGCGGACACTGTCACTGCCAGTCCGACGAGGACGGCGGCAAACACCTTGCGGATACCCGTCACGGACATCCCCTCCCTACCAAATGAGGGAAGCCCCTCCCCGACGCCGCAGCGTCGGGGAGGGGCCTCGTCGGATCAGAGCTGACGACCGGGAGCCAGCCGGGTGGCGTCGCCACCGAGCCGCCCGGTGCCCTTGACCGAGTCACCGTCGTTCGCCTTGACCCCGGCCTTGCTGGCCGCGCCGCCGAGCCGAACGATCATGGCGTCGGCGTCCCGGACCAGGACGTCCCGGACCTCCGCCTCGGGCACCAGCGTGGCGTCGCTGGCGAGCGTCCGGAACGCGGTCAGCTGCCGGACGGCAGCCTTGTCGTCGCCGGCCGCCTCGGACGCGCGAACAGCGTCGAGCTTGTTCGACAGCTGCTTGTGCGCCTTGGTCGAGAGCCGCCCCGTCGCCTTGAACCGGTCCAGCAGACTCTGCATGTCCCGGAACGAGGTGGTGACGAAGAACCGGACCGTCGAGGTGGTCTTGTTGCCCGCCTTGTCGGTTGCGGTCACTGTCAGCTCGTGCAGGCCGAGTGACAGGTCGTACATGGCCTGCAGGGTGCCACTGGTGTACGCCTGGCCGTCGAGCTGACCGACCACGCTAGCGATGCCCGAGGACGGGTCGACGGCCTGCCAGGCCACCCGGACGTCCTGGCTGTCGCCGTAGAGCTGGCCGTCGGCCAGCCCGGACACCAGCAGCGTCGGCTTGGTGCCGTCGATGCGCAGCACCGCCGACTTCAGCGTCTCGACGTTGCCCGCCTTGTCCGCCGAGCGGAACAGCAGCTCGTGCTGCCCGTCACCGGTCACCTCGATCGGCGTCGAGTACGGCGCCCACGCACCACCGTCCAGCGACCACTCCACCGTCTTGACGCCGGAACCGGCGTCGGTGGCGGCCAGCACGACCGGGATGGTCCCGTTGTGCCAACCGGCGTCGTTCGCCGGAGCGAACGTCGCCGAGGTCACCGGCGCCGTGGCGTCGATCTTGACCGAGACGGTCTTGGTCGCCTCCACGTTGCCGGCCTTGTCCGTCGAGCGGAACCGGAGCTCGTGCTCGCCGTCCCCGCTGACCGCCACCGGAGCGGTGTACGCCGCCCAGGTGGTGGCCCCGTCCAGCTGGTACTCCGTACCGGCGAGCCCGCTACCGCCGGCCTCGTCGGCACCGGTGAGCGTGATCGTCACCGGCCCGGTGTGCCACCCGTCGGTCGGGGTGCCGGAAACCGCCGCGGTCGTCACCGGCGCCGTCTCGTCGGCCACCTTCGTGCTGAGCCGGAAGTAGTCGAACGAGGCGGTCTTCGACGCCGTCTGGTTGGCGCCGAGGGTGAACAGCCCGACCTTCGGGGTTGCCCCGACCGCGCTGTTGGTCAGCGCCGTCAACGCGGTCCAGGTCGTCCCGTCGGCCGAGTACGACGCGGTGAACGTGTCGCCCGTGCGGGCCAGCCGCAGGTGCCACACCGCCGAGGTCAGGTTGCCCGCCTCGGGCTGCGGGTTCTGGACCACCCCGGCGATCTCGCTGCGGAACTCGATCCGCCGCGTCACCGCCTGGCCGGCCTGGTTGTCCGCGATGAAGTCGAGCTTCAGGTAGTTGTCGTCGTCCGCCTGCACGAGCAGACCGGCCTGCTGGTACTGCTCGTTCAGCAGGCTGCCGTCGACCTTCGTCTCCAGGGTCCAGTCGCCGGACGGCGCGGTCTGGAGGATGAAGTTCTTCGGCCCGGTGTTGTCGGTGCCGTAGATGTCACCGTTGGGCACGTCGATCCGCAGCGCGCCATCGGTGACCCGGTAACCGCTCGGGTCCTCCCGCGTCACGGCGTCCCACCGGCACTTGTCCAGCGTGCTGCCGGTGAACTCGTCCGACGGGTCGACCGGGCCGGCCGGAGCGTCCGGCGTGACCTGGAAGGAGTCGAACGCGGCGTCGACAACCGGCGCCTCGGTGCCTCCGTTGAGCGCGAAGACCCCGATCCGCGGGTTGGTGATGCCCTCGAGCGCTGCCGAACGGCCGACCGGGGTGAAGGTCTGCCCGTCGCCCGAGGCGGACGCGGTCAGGTTCGTCCCGTCGCTGGTGATCCGCAGGTACACGGTGTCACCGGCAGGTGCGGCGGTGGCGTCGGCGGCCTCGTTGCGAGGCGTCGCCGCCGTCTCCCGGATGAACTCCACCCGACGGCTGCCGTTGTACAGCAGGTCCACCTTGGCGTAGTTGTCGTCGTCGCCGTAAACCAGCAGGCCGGCCTGCTGGTAGTTGGCAGTCACCGGCAGGGTGACCTTGGTGGTCATCTCCCACGCGCCGGTCGGGGCCGCCTGGAGCACCAGGTTGGTGGCGTCGTTGCGAGCACCGTAGAGGTCACCCACGCCGGTGGGCAGCCGCAGCGCACCGCCACTGAGCGAGTAGAGCTGGTTCTCCCGGACGATGCTGGTCCAGCGCTCCTTGTCGAGGCTGTTGCCGTTGAAGTCGTCCGAACGCGCCCCGAAGCAGGACGTGTCAGGTGCGTCGACCCTTACCGGCACCGTGGCGTACGACTTGGCGCCCTTGCTGTCGGTCACCGTGAGGGTGGCCGTGAAGGTGCCCGGGCTGGTGTAGGTGTGGCTGGCGTCCAGTGTGGTCGCCGAGCCTCCGTCACCGAAGTCCCAGGCGTACGTCAACGGGGTGTCGCCCTCGGCGTCGGTGGCAGTGCCGTCGAAGGCGACGGTGACCGGTGCGGTGCCGGTGGCCGGGGTGGCCGTGGCGCTGACCACCGGCGGCCCGTTCTCGGTGACACCGCGGCCGACGAAGTCCATCCAGTTGACGTTGAACAGCGAACCCGTTCCGCCGTTCGGATCGCGGGCCACGAAGTACAGCGAGCCGCTCGCGGCACCGGTGACCGGTGCGCTCACGTCCGTGTACGTCTGCCACGCGCCGGTCGACGGTACGACGGCAGTGGCGACCACCGGTCCGTCGACAGCACCCGCGCGAACCTCGATCCGACCGCCAGCGGCGGCGGAGGCGGCCCGGAAGCGGATCTCGGTGATGTTGGTCAGGTCCGCCGGAGCGACCGACCACCAGTCACCGTCCTCGATGAACGCGATGCTCTGGCCGCCACCGGCGGTGTCGGCGCCCGCCTCCCGCTGCACGCCGGGGTCGCCACCGCCGGTGCTCACCGGGGCGCGCCCGCTGGCGGTGAAGTACTCGGCCTGCTTCTGCTTCGGCTGGAGGACCTCGATCTGCCGGCCGGTCAGGGCGCCGGCGCCGCCGGCACCACCCTCGTCGGTGTAGGTGGCCTCGAAGACCGCGAAGACGTTCGCCTCGGCGCCGTGCCCGGAGGCGAGCGACGTCTGGACGGTGCCGGTGCAGCCGGTGTGCTGCTCCAGCGGGTGGGCGTGCTCGTCGTGACCGAGCAGCACCTGAAGCTGCACCCGGTCACAGTCGATCTGCCCGTCCTCGGGGTCGGTCACCTTGATCGAGTAGCGGACCTGGTCACCCCAGTTGAAGAAACCGCCGTCCGGTGGGAACTCGATGGAGACCGTCGGCGCGGTGTTGCCCACTGTGACCGGCACGTTGGCCACAGCGGTCCGACCCTTGGGGTTGGTGACGGTGAGCTGGGCGGTGTAGTTGCCCGCCGTGGCGTACGTGTGGGTCGGGTTGGCCTCGGTCGAGGTCTGCCCGTCGCCGAACGTCCAGGCGTAGGTGAGCGTGCCACCGTCCGGGTCCCGGGAGCCGGCACTGGAGAAGGTCACCGTCAACGGCGCCGGACCCGAGGTCGGGTTGGCGGACGCCGCGGCGATCGGGGCGCGGTCACCGGCGGTGTAGTCGATCCGGTAGACGCCCGAGTTGTCGTTGTTGCCGCCGAAGCCGCTGCCCCACTCGATCAGGTACAGCGCCCCGTCCGGGCCGAACTCGAAGTCCATCGGTCGGATCATGCTCATGCCGGTGAGCAGCTGGTTGATGTCCACCAACGACTTGCCGTCGGGGGTCACCTGCATGGTGTACATCTTGTTCTGGTTCCACTCGCCGAGCAGAGCCTTGCCGTCGTAGTACGCCGGCCACTTGCGGTTCGAGTTCACGTCGGCGTCGTAGCGGTAGACCGGGCCGCCCATCGGAGCGCCACCGCCACCGATCTCCGGGTAACGCGCGTCACCGGCGTACCCGTAGTCGACAGTCGCCGGGACCACCGGCGGGAGGTTGGTCAGGCCGGTGTTGTTCGGCGAGTTGTTCACCGGCGCCGCGCAGTCGAACTTCGCGCCGCTCGGGCCGGACGGGAACGTGTAGTCGTTGTACGCCTCGTTCGTCCCGGTGCAGTACGGCCAGCCGTAGTTGCCCGGGGTGACGATGTTCCACTCGACCAGACCGCGGGGGCCCCGGTTCGGGTTGTCCGTGTTGGCGTCCGGCCCGTAGTCGCCCACGTACAGCGTGTTGGTCTTCGGGTCGGTGCCGATCCGGAACGGGTTGCGGAAGCCCATCGCGTAGATCTCGGGACGGGTCTTCTCGGTGCCCGGCGCGAAGAGGTTGCCGGTCGGAACGGTGTACGTCCCGTCGTCCTCCGGGTGGATCCGGATCACCTTGCCGCGCAGGTCGTTGGTGTTGGCGGAGGTGCGCTGCGCGTCGTAGTCCTGGCGGCCCGACCGCTCGTCCAGCGGCGAGTACGAGTTCGACTCGAACGGGTTGGTGTTGTCACCGGTGGCCAGGTAGAGGTTGCCGTCGCCGTCGAAGGTCATGCTGCCGCCGGCGTGGCAGCAGGTGTTGCGTTGGGTGTCGACCCGCAGCACCTGCTTTTCGCTGGCCAGGCTGATGGTGTCTCCGGTCACTGTGAACCGGGACAGCAGGTTGCGGGTGACCCCGTCGTTCGGGGCGTAGTACAGGTACACCCAGTTGTTTGTGGCGAAGTCCGGGTCGAGCCGGATGCCGATGAGGCCGTCCTCGTTACCGGTGAAGACGTCCAGGTCGACGGCGGTGACGGTGTTGCCGGTGTCCGGCTTCACGATCTGCACCCGACCGTCGCGCTCGATGTAGAAGACGCGCCCGTCGGGGGCGATGTCCAGCTCCATCGGGTTGCTGGTGTTGCTGTCCAGCGTGACCTTCTCGAAGTTCGAGGTCTTCGAGGCGCCGCAGTCGGCGTTCTCGACGCCGGCCGCGGTGCGGATGCCGCCGAGCAGGTGGGAGAGGAACTGGGGCTCGGCGTACGACTCCCGGGTGTGCCCCAGGCCCGTGTACCAGGAGCGGCCACCGTCGTAGTCCTGACACCAGGCGACCGGGTGGTCCGCGCCCATCGCACCGGCGCCGGGGGTGTAGCTCTTCTCGTCCAGGCTGGCCAGCACGTGCACGTCCGGCCGGGGGTTGCTCTGGTAGTTGTACCACTCGTCGAACCGGGACCACCGGTCCGGCAATCCGGCCGTGGACGGGTGGGCGTGGTCCTCCACCTTGACGGTGGCCTGCTGGTTCTGCGGGTGGTTGGCGAAGTACGCGCCGACCAGGTCGCCGTACCAGGCCCAGCTGTACTCGGTGTCCGACGCGGCGTGGATGCCGACGTAACCGCCGCCGGCCTTCACGTAGCGCTCGAACGCCGCCTGCTGGTCGGCGTTGAGCACGTCACCGGTGGTGGAGAGCCAGATCACCGCCTTGTACTTCGCCAGGTTGGCGTCGTTGAATGCGGCGCCGTCCTCGGAGTTGTCCACAGTGAATCCGTTGTCGACGCCGAGCTGCTGGATGGCGGCGATGCCGGTGGGGATGGAGTCGTGCCGGAAGCCGGCGGTCTTGGAGAAGACGAGGACGGAGAAGGGATCGGCCGCGGCCTTTGGCGCCTTCGGCGCCACCTGGCTGACCGGGGCTGCGGCTTTCGCATCCCGTGGGGGAACCTGGGCGGCCGCCTGCGCGGGCGCGCCGAACAGGGTGGTCGAGGCCATGGCCAGGGAGATCAGGGTTGCGGTGATGGGTACGCGGGCACGACGAGAACGGGACACGCCGCCTCCTGTGTCGTAGTGACAGAGCTCGAGGGAGTCGGCTCGCCGAAGGCCCTCCCTGATGGAGCCGGTGGTCACACCGTGCCAGGGTGCCCCCACCGACATTTTGTCGAATCGCTGAACAAATTAATTCGGCTGGCTCGATGTCGGGCAAGATGCGGACGGGTAACGGTTCTGCAACGGGGGGCGACATTCCGAACAGGACTGTATGAAGTGCCCCATTGGATCTCGCTTGTTTTGACGCGGCCCGGCCGGCCGGCCACCGCCGACCCCACGCCTTGGCAGGCCGGCGGATCTGTCGTACGGTGACACGCAAGTAACCCACGGGAGCCCGGTGTACCGGGCTGAGAGGGGGGCTGACAGCCCCCGACCGTCGAACCTGATCCGGGTAATGCCGGCGCAGGGAGGAGCGTTGCCGTGCCGTCCCTGGGGCGATTGCATCTCATCACCGACACCCGACCGGGTCGCGACCCACTCGCAGTGGTTCGCGCCGCCCTCACAGTGGCCCACGCCGACCTGGTGGTGCAGGTGCGGGTCGAGGATTCCGCCACCGACCGCGAGGCGTACGACCTGACCCGGCGGGTGCTGGCGCTCTGCGCGCCGTACCAGGCGACCTGCCTGGTCAACGACCGGTTGCACGTGGCGCTGGCGGCCGGCGCCGCCGGTGGACACGTCGGCGCCGACGACCTGCCGGTCGCCGCCGCCCGCCGGGTGCTAGGCCCCGCCGGTGTGCTGGGCGCCACCGCTCGCGCGCCGGGCCCGGCGCGCGAGGCCGTCGCGGCGGGCGCCAGTTACCTGGGCGTCGGGCCGTGTCACACCACAAGCACCAAGTCCGGCCTACCGGACCCCATCGGGCCCGCCGGAGTACGCGCCGTCGTCGACGCCGTCGACGTCCCGGTCATCGCGATCGGCGGAGTGACAGCCGCCCGGGTGCCGGCGCTGCGGGCCGCCGGGGCGTACGGGGTGGCGGTGGTCGGTGCCGTCTCCACCGCCGCCGACCCGGCACTGGCAACCGCCGAACTGATCGAGGCCCTGACGTGCTGACCGGCCGGTCCCCGTCACCGCCGTCGCGCGACCGGGTCCGGCCGGACGTGGCAGTGGTGGGGGCGGGGCCGATCGGGCTGGCGATCGCCTGGCGTTGCGCCGCCCGCGGGCTGCGGGTGGTGGTGCACGATCCGGCGCCCGGCTCGGGTGCGTCGGCGGTGGCCGCCGGCATGCTCTCCCCGGTCGCCGAGGCGTACTTCGGTGAGCGGGAGCTGACCGGGTTGCTGCTGGCGTCCGCCGCCCGCTGGCCGGCGTTCGCCGCCGAGTTGACCGGGACGACGGGAGTCGAGATCGGCTACCGGACCGAGGGCACAGTGATGGTCGGGCTCACCGGCGACGACCTGGCCGAGGCGCGCCGACTGTGGGCGTACCAGCAGGGGTTGGGTCTGCCCGTGACGCCGCTGCGCCCCAGCGAGCTGCGCGACCGCGAACCGGCGCTCGCCCCACGGGTGCGCGGTGGCGCGTTCGCGCCCACCGACCACCAGGTCGACCCACGGCTGCTGGTGCCGGCGCTGCGCACTGCCGCGCAGCGGGCCGGCGCGGTGCTCGTGCCGCAACCGGTCCGCTCGCTGTCCGATGTGGACGCGCCGGTCACTGTGGTCGCCGCCGGCTGCGGGGCGGCCGCGCTCACCGGCCTGCCCGTGCGGCCGGTGAAGGGCCAGATCCTCCGGCTCCGCGCGCCCGACGGCGTCGCGCCGGGCTTCCGGCACGTGATCCGGGGGTACGCCGACGGCGAGCACGTCTACCTGGTGCCCCGCGCCGACGGTGAGGTGGTGCTCGGCGCGACCGTCGAGGAGCGCGCGGACACCACTGTCACCGCCGGTGCCGTGCAACGGCTGCTGCGTGCCGGAGTCGACCTGCTTCCCGAACTGGCCGAGTACGACCTGGTCGAGGCGGTCGCCGGGCTGCGCCCGGGCACCCCGGACAACGCGCCGATCCTCGGGCCGCTGCCCGGCCGACCGGACGTCCTGGCCGCCACCGGGCACCACCGGCACGGCATCGTGCTCACCCCGATCACCGCCGACCTGATCGCCGACCTGGTGCTCGGCGGCATACCCGACCCGCTGCTCGCGCCCTTCCGGGCCGACCGCTTCGGCGCTGCCGCCGCGGTGGCCGCGTCGGGCGGCCCTGAACCGACGTTGGAGGGGGACCTGTGGAATTGACTGTGAACGGGGCCGGGCGCAGCGTCGCCGTCGGCGCGTCCGTGGCGGACCTGGTCCGCGACATCGTGGCGCACCCACGTGGGGTGGCGGTCGCGGTCAACGGCGAGGTGGTGCCCCGGACCGGCTGGCCGGCCCGAGCACTGCGCGACGGTGACCGGGTCGAGGTGCTCACCGCGGCGCAGGGCGGGTGAGCGGCGTGCCCCTCGAACTGGGTGGGAAGACCTTCACCTCACGGCTGATCCTCGGCACCGGCGGCGCCGCGAACCTGCACGTCCTGGAGCAGGCGATCCGGGCGTCCGGCACCGAGCTGGTCACGCTGGCCCTGCGCCGGGTGGGCACCGCGCCGGGCTCCACCGGTGGGCTGCTGGAGTTGCTGGACCGGTGCGGCGTACGCCTGCTGCCGAACACCGCCGGCTGCCACACCGCCACCGAGGCGGTGACAGTGGCCCGGTTGGCCCGGGACGCGTTCGACACCGACTGGGTCAAGCTGGAGGTGATCGGCGACGAGCGGACGCTGCTGCCCGACGGGGTGGAACTGCTCCGCGCCGCCGAGGAGCTGGTCGCCGATGGCTTCACGGTGCTGCCGTACACCAGCGACGACCCGGTGCTCGCCCGTCGCCTCGCCGACGTCGGCTGCGCCGCGGTGATGCCGGCCGGCTCGCCGATCGGCTCCGGGCTCGGCATCGGCAACCCGCACCACATTCGACTCATCAGGCAGGGTGTGGACGTGCCGGTGATCCTCGACGCCGGCATCGGCACCGCGTCCGATGCGGCGCTGGCAATGGAGCTGGGCTGTGACGGGGTGCTGCTGGCGAGTGCTGTCACCAGGGCGGCCGACCCGGTGGCGATGGCCACCGCGATGCGGTACGCGGTCGAGGCGGGCCGACTGGCGGCCCGGGCCGGTCGGATCGAGCGCCGCTTCCACGCGCTCGCCTCCACCCCTGACGAGGGAAGACCCGAGCTGTGACCCCGCCGTCAGGGGTTGTCGTGTTGACCGACCGGCTCGTCGCGCGGGGCGGGCTCGACCGGGTGGTGGCGGGGGCCGTGGCCGGGGGAGTGCGCTGGGTGGTGCTGCGGGAGAAGGACCTGCCGCGCGCCGAACGCGCCGCCCTCGCCGCCGACCTGCGGGCGATCCTCGCCGACGTCGGCGGAACCCTCATCGTGGCCGGCCCCGACCCGCTCGGTGGCGACGCAGTGCACCTGCCCGCCGCCGGCCCGTACCCACCGCCAACCGTCGGCCTGGTCGGCCGCTCCTGCCACCACCAACCCGAGCTGGACCGCCTGACCACCGAGCACTACGCCACCATCTCCCCGGTCTGGCCCACAAAGACAAAACCGGGCTACGGCCCACCCCTGGATGTTGCTGGGCTCGGCAGCCTGGTCCGCTCCAGCCCGGTGCCCCTGCTCGCCCTCGGCGGCGTCGAAACCCCAGAACAGGTAACCGCTTGCGTCGAGGCGGGAGCCACCGGAGTAGCAGTCCTGGGCGCACTGATGCGAGCCAACGACCCCGCCGAAACAGCGGCCACCCTGACCAGCGCTTATGTCGAGGCGGTCACCCCTGAGCTTCTTGAACCCGGCGCGGGGTCACCCAGGTCCCCACGACGAGGGCTGCGACCGACAGTGCCCACGCAGGGATCAAGCCTGACCGCCCGGAGTGGGCACTGCCGGCCGCAGCCCCAAACCGCAACCAAGGGGGAGAAGTGACACCGCGCACCGTCCTCACCATCGCCGGCTCGGACTCCGGCGGCGGCGCAGGCATCCAGGCCGACCTCAAGGTCTTCGCCGCGCTGGGCGCGTACGGCACCAGCGTCCTCACGGCGGTCACCGCGCAGAACACCCGCGGTGTCGACGCGGTGCTGCCGCTGCCCCCGCGCACTGTCACCGAGCAGTTGGACAGCGTGCTCACCGACTTCACAGTCTGCGCCGTGAAGACGGGGATGCTCGGCACCCCGGCGATCGCGGACGTGGTGGCCGAGGCCGCCCGGGACGGTCGCCTACCTCACCTCGTCGTCGACCCGGTGCTGGTCGCCACGAGTGGTCACCGGCTCGGCGTGGTGGGCGCTGTGGAGCGGCTGCTGCCGTACGCCACTGTGGCGACCCCGAACTGCGCGGAGGCCGCCGCGATCACCGGACGCCCGGTGGACGACGTGGCCGCGATGGTCGTGGCCGCCGAGGCCCTGGTGGCCGCCGGCCCGGAGTACGTGGTGGTCACGGGCGGTGACCTGGACGGGGGCGAGGCGGTCGACGTGCTGCACGGCGGCGGCGTCACCACAGTGTTGCGCGCACCCCGGGTGGCCACCCGGCACACCCACGGCACCGGGTGCTCGTTCTCGGCGGCGATCGCGGTGCGGCTCGGTCTGGGCGATGCGGTGCCGGCCGCCGTGGGGGCCGCCAAGGAGTACGTGCTCCGTGCGCTGACCGGCGCGCGGGGCTGGGAGCTGGGCGCGGGGCGCGGACCGCTGAACCACTTCGGCTGGTCCGCTTGATCACCAGGGAGGCTGTCATGCACGCACGAGGCAAGGTGTACGTCGAGGGTTCGCGGCCGGATGTCCGGGTGCCGTTCGCGGAGGTGGGGCTGACCGGGGACCTGCCGCCGGTGCGGCTCTACGACACGTCCGGACCTGGTTCGGACCCGGAGGTGGGGCTGCCGCCGCTGCGCGGGCCGTGGATCGCCGAGCGGGGTGACGTGGCCCCGGTTCGGGGTGCGGGCACGCCACTCGCCGGGGTGGACGGCCGTCGGCCCACCCAGCTCGCGTACGCACGGGCCGGTGTGGTGACACCGGAGATGGAGTTCGTGGCGATCCGGGAGAACGTCGACCCGGAACTGGTGCGGGCCGAGATCGCCGCCGGCCGGGCGGTGCTCCCGCTCAACGTCAACCACCCGGAGTGCGAGCCGGCGATCATCGGCAAGGCGTTCCTGGTCAAGGTGAACGCCAACATCGGCACCTCGGCGGTCAGCTCGTCTGTCGCCGAGGAGGTGGAGAAGCTGACCTGGGCCACCCGCTGGGGCGCGGACACAGTGATGGACCTGTCCACTGGTAAGCGGATCCACGAGACCCGTGAGGCGATCGTGCGGAACTCGCCGGTGCCGATCGGGACGGTGCCGATCTACCAGGCGTTGGAGAGGGTCGGCGGCGACCCGGTGAAGTTGAGCTGGGAGGTGTTCCGGGAGACCGTGATCGAGCAGGCCGAGCAGGGCGTGGACTACATGACAGTGCACGCCGGGGTGCTCCTGCCGTACGTGCCGCTGGCAGTGGACCGGGTCACCGGGATCGTGTCCCGCGGCGGTTCGATCATGGCGGCGTGGTGCCTGGCGCACCACGAGGAGAACTTCCTCTACACCAACTTCGAGGAGCTGTGCGCGCTGCTCGCGCGCTACGACGTGACGTTCTCCCTCGGCGACGGGCTGCGCCCCGGGTCGATCGCCGACGCCAACGACGAGGCGCAATTTGCCGAGCTGCGGACCCTCGGTGAGCTGACGAAGATCGCCTGGGCGTACGACGTCCAGGTGATGATCGAGGGCCCCGGTCACGTACCGATGCACAAGATCAAGGAGAACGTGGACCTTCAGCAGGAGTGGTGCCACGAGGCGCCCTTCTACACGCTCGGTCCGCTGACCACCGACATCGCGCCCGCGTACGACCACATCACCTCGGCGATCGGCGCCGCGATGATCGGCATGTTCGGCACCGCGATGCTCTGCTACGTCACGCCGAAGGAGCACCTCGGCCTGCCGGACCGGGACGACGTGAAGGCGGGCGTGATCGCGTACAAGATCGCGGCACACGCGGCGGACCTGGCCAAGGGGCACCCCGGCGCGCAGGCCTGGGACGACGCCCTGTCGAAGGCGCGGTTCGAGTTCCGCTGGGAGGATCAGTTCAACCTCTCGCTGGACCCGGAGACGGCGCGCTCGTACCACGACGCGACACTGCCCGCGGAGCCGGCGAAGACAGCGCACTTCTGCTCGATGTGTGGCCCGAAGTTCTGCTCCATGAAGATCACCCAAGAGCTCAAGGAGTACGCGGCGCGCGGCATGAAGGACAAGTCGGAGGAGTTCGTCTCCGGCGGAAGCCGGGTCTACCTGCCGCTCGCCTGACCCCTGCCCAGGCGGGGCTGTCCCGGTGGGTCCCGGTGTTGCGGGGGCGACGCCGGGACGGCCGGCGTGGCTTGGTGCGCATGGCCTCGCGGGGTCGGCCGGCGTGGCGCGGGCCTCGCAAGGACGGCCTGCGTGGCACGGCACGTGGGAGTGTCACAGGGGTGATCGACTCGGGTTCTTTGATCTCGGGGTGTCGGGCCGCGTGGGACAGCCCGTTATCAGTGAACCCGAGTCGATCAAGCGACCGATCGGTGCTTCTGTGCGCCGTGTGGTGCGGGTCAGCCGCTGTGGGTCAGTCGCGGTGGTGTCGACCGGTGGAGCGCAACGACCGGCGGCCGTTCTCCTGCTCGGGCTCGTTGTCCGACACCGGCTTGCTCAGACCGGCGACCCAGTCGACGAACTCCTCGTCCTGGGACGCCAGCGGCTCGGTTGCGTCCGACGTCTTCGGGCTCTCCTCGTCGGCGCGGGCCCGGTTGCGGCGGAACAGCCCACCGAGGCGCCCTCGCCGGGAGGGCTGCTCTGCCACCTTCGGGTGCGTCGGAGTTGCCGACGTGGCGTCGGTAGCCGCCACATCGCCGGTGCCGGTGGTATCGATGGTGCCGGTGGTATCGGTGGTGCTGCCGGTGGTGGCACTGGCGGTGGCAGCGGAGGGCGCGCCCACCGTGCCGGGGAACTCCGGCCGGCCCTGGGATTCGGCCGGAGCGGTCGCCTCGCCGGCTTCGGCCGGAGCTGTCCGTGCCGTTGAGCTGTCCTGCGATCCCGCCGACCCGCGGCGCCGAGAGGTGTCGAACGCATTCCAGGTGCCGGCCCGGCTCAGGTCCGGCAACGGTGCCCGATGCCGGGGCCTGGGCGTCGGCCCGGTCGGCGCGTCGGGCCTGCTCGACCCCTCCGATGCCGTCGCCTCCGGCTCGGCGGCCTGCGGTGGCACCGTCCACGTCGCGGTGACAGGCCAGGCCGACGGCGCTGGCGTCCACCGGTCGCCGTCCGGGTCATTGGCGGCGGTGGCTCCGAACAACCCGGCGACGGGAACGTCCTCGGCGGCGGCCCGCTCGCCGTCGGTGCCACGAGCGTCGGCGATTGCAGAATCACCGGTCGTAGAGGTCGTAGAGGTCGTAGAGGTCGTAGAGGTCGTAGAGGTCGCAGAGGTCGTAGAGGTCGCAGAGGTCGCGGAGGTCGCGGAGGTCGCGTCGGCCGGTGCCGCAGTGCTGCCCGTGCCGGCCTTCGGGACGCGCGAATTGGCGTCCGCGCCAACCTGGCTGGCCGCGGTGGTCGGTGCTGGTGTCGCCCCACTCCCGCTGGTCGGGGTCTGTGCGGCGTCGGTTGCCGTGGTCGGCGGCTCCCTGTCGACCGGCACCTGCGTCGTGCCGGTTTCGGCGGCTGTCGAGGCGGCCGGTGCTTGCTTCGCGGCGGTGGCGGGGGTGGCCGGTGTTCGCTTCGCACCGGTAGTGGTTGTCCGGGATGCTGCCGCGCCGGAGGTGGCAGCCGAGGTGACCTCGGAGGTCGAACTCGACAGTTCACCCACGCTTCCCCGGCTGGGCGCCGGAGTGTCGGTGCCCGCGTCCGAGGCGGTGGTGTCGGCGGACCTGCCCGGCCGGGTGCCCTTCGCGACGAGGCCGGTGGGCGTTGCGTCGGTGGTCGTCTCGCCTGTGGTTGCCGGGCCGGCAGGGGAGATGTCGTCAGCCACGTCGGAGGCGGTGGCGTCCGGCTTGGCTTTGGACTTCCGGCCGCGTCGCGGCTTGATCGTCAGCGGCGCCTCAGGCGTGCCGTGGTCGGCCGTGCCCGCACTGCTCGCCTCCGTGTTCGTGCCTGACTCCGTGCCCGTCGAGGCTGTGGCTGCGGGACTGGGAGTGTCAGTGCCAGTCGGTGCTGTGCTGGTCGCCTCGGTGCCGCTGCCCGTACTGGTCGCGGCCGCGCTGGTCGTGACAGAACCGGGTGTGCCAGTGCCGCTTGGAGTGTCGACGGACTTGCGTGTGGCGCGCCCACCGGTCGGCCTGCCACCGGTCGCCGTGCTGCCGCTCGTGTCAGTCGCTGTGCTGCTGGTCGGCTCGTCGACCGCTCGGCCGCCGGTCGGGGTCGCAGTCGCTGTGCTGCTGGTTGGCTCGTCGACCGCTCGGCCGCCCGTCGGGGTCGCGGCGTCGACGCGTCCGGCCGTTGTGCCGGTCGCTGTGGCGTCGGTGTCGATGCTGACGTCGGTGCCGGCCGAGGGCTCGGTAGTGGCCGGGACATCATCCTGGGGCGGGGACGTCTGCCCGGCGGCGGTGAACTCACCGGTCGGCGCGGTCAGCCAGGCCGCGGGCTGAGTCGGGGCGGCGGGCTTCGGTGCGGCGGGAGTCGCGGTGGCGGGCCCCGGACCGTGCTGTCCGCTCGCTGTGGTCTCCGGCCAGTCCCAGTGGGCCGGGACGGTGCGTACGGCATCGGGGTCGCCCGTCGCCCACGGACCCGCGACGACGCCGGCGGGCTTCGTGCTGGTGGCCAGCTCGGCGTTTGTCGTCTCGGTGTCGGTGCGCTCGGCGCCGTCTCTGTCGTTCGCCGCGCCGTCCCGGTCGTGCGCCGCGCTGGGCAGCGCCGGGCCGGCCGGCAGCGGGCGCAGGATGGCGGTGGGCTCGATCGCCTGCGGATCGGCGGTACGGGTGCCCGTCGGCCAGCGCAGCAGCGCGGCGGCGGCCGCGCCGAGCGCTCCGGCGAGGATCGCGATCAACGAGCCGTAGTAGGGGGCGGCCTGGTAGCGGTCCACAGCGTCACCCGGACCGGCCGTCAGGTAGGCGAACGCCAGCAGCACCGGACCGGCCACCCCGGTGGCCCCGCTGACCAGTGGAGCCTGGCCCCGCCAGCGAGCCAGCCCGGCGGTCGCCGCGCCGGCCAGCAGCGCCACGATGGGCAGCAGGAGCAGCGCCAGCCGCTGCGCGGCGGCGTCGTCGAGCCAGCTCGGCTCCAGTACGCCGAGCCGGACAGTCGGCAGTGGGCCGGCCGTGCCGAGCGACGGGAGGACGGAGATCAGCGCCAGTAGCCAGACCGCGCCGGCCACTGCCGCCATGTTCCATCCCAGCTCGGGCCGGAACAGGACGGCGATCGCCGCGCCCGCCCCGATCACCGCACCGACAATGGCGCAGATGCCCACCGCCCAGACCGGGTCAACGGAGATCAGCTCCGCGGCGCGGGCGGGCTGCATGCAGAGCGGGGCGATGACTGTGGCGCCGAGCGCTGCCGCGCCGCCGACCGCCAACTGCCGGCCGGTGCTGACCGCCGGGGCGTCGCGGCGAGCGAGGCGTCCGGTCAGGACGGCGCCGGCGACTGCTGCGTTAGCGGCGAACCAGCCCACCCAGACGAGCTGGGCCGGCCACTGGTTGACTGTCGTACCGGTGAATGCGCCGGTCAGGCGGACGATGCCGAAACCGTACGCGACGCCGAGCTGGCCGGCTCCGGCCAGCACGCTCACCCCGAGCGCCGTGAGCAGCAGTCTGCCCCAGGTCCGAAAGGCCATGTCCGGCACGTTACGCACCTGGTACACCCGATCGCCACCGGCGCGCCGCGAGGCACGCCGGTGGCCCTCGGCGGGTCTACTTGAGTTCGACCAGCCGTGCCAGGTAAGTCGTATCCCCGACATTGGTCAGCATGTGCACAGCGCCCGGGTCCCGGTAGACCACTCCGCCGGTGGGCTCGTCGGCGTCGATCCGGGTGCCGTCGATGGTCTGCACGACGTTCTTGGCGCCCTCGATCGCCACCACCAGGTAGGGGTGGTCGTGCCGGTGCAGCGGCTGCCGCTCGCCCGGCTGAAGGCGGATGTGCCAGACCCGGACCCTGTCGTTCTCGAAGACGATCTCCTGGCCGACCGGCCCGAGTTCGGTTCCGTCGATCACGTCGGTCATAGTGCTCCGTCCAGTTGGGGCAGCACCTCGGCGGCGATCAGCTCGAGGTGGTCGAGATCGTCGAAGTCGATCAGGCGCAGGTGGACCCGGGTGGTGCCGATCGCGGCGAACTCACCGAGCCGCTGCGCGAGCTGCGCGGGGGAGCCGACCACCGGGTCCTCCGGTGGCAGCGCGCTCTTCTCGTGCAGAGGCGCGGCCCGACGCTGGGCCTCCGCGTCGGTCCGGCCGATGGCGACGACGATCCCGGCGGAGAGCACCAACGGCGCACGCCCGGAAGCCGTCCGTCCGGTGCGCTCACACGTCTCGCGCACCCGGTCGTACGCCTCGGCGGTGGCGGCCACGGACTTGAACGGCATGTTGAACTCGTCGGCGTACCGGGCGGCCAGTTCGGGAGTGCGCTTGGGGCCACGCCCGCCCACGATGATCGGCGGGCCGGGCACCTGCACCGGCTTGGGCAGGGCGGGAGCGTCCACCAGCCGGTAGTGGTCGCCGGTGAAGCTGTAGGTCTCGCCGGGCGGGGTTCCCCACAATCCGGTGATCACCTCAAGCTGCTCGGCCAGCCGGTCGAAGCGCTCGCCGACAGCCGGGAACGGGATGCCGTACGAGGTGTGCTCGCGCTCGTACCAGCCGGCGCCGATGCCGAGGTCGACCCGACCACCGCTCATCTGATCGACCTGCGCGACCATCACCGCGAGCGGGCCGGGCAGGCGGAACGTGGCCGACGTCACCAGGGTGCCGAGTCGGATCCGCTCGGTCTCCCGGGCCAGCGCGGCGAGGGTCAGCCAGGCGTCAGTGGGGCCGGGCAGGCCCGGATCGGCGCCCATCGACTGGTAGTGGTCGGCGCGGAGGAAGCCCTCGTAGCCACAGGCCTCGACCAGCCGGGCGAACCGGAGCTGGGTGTCGTAGCTGGCGCCACGGTTCGGCTCGGTGAAGACCGACACCCGCATGGTCAGTGTCCTTCCGCGCCGGCGGTGGCCGGCTGTTCGCGTTCCATCAGCAGTTCGTGCAGGTCGGCGCTGACCTGGGCGACGTCGGCCAGGTGGGCGTTGCGGCCCAGGGTGCGGGGCCGGGGGATGGTCACGTCGACGACCTTGCGGATCCGGCCGGGGCGGGGGCTCAGCACGACCACCCGGTCGGCGAGCAGCACCGCCTCGTCGATCGAGTGGGTGACGAAGACAATTGTCGGCTTGTTCTCCATGTGCACCCGCTGGAGTTCGCCGGACAGTTCCTCGCGGGTGAGCGCGTCCAGTGCGGAGAACGGCTCGTCCATCAGCATCACCCGGGGCTCACCGATCAACGACCGGCACAGCGACACCCGCTGCTGCATGCCGCCGGAGAGCTCGTGGGGCAGCCGCTTCTCGAAGCCGGCCAACCCGGCGACGTCGAGCAGTTGCTGGGCCCGCTCCCGGTGCTTGGCGCGGCTCCAGCCGAAGATCTCCACGGGCAGCAGGACGTTGTCCAGCACGGTGCGCCAGGGCAGCAGCGCCGGCTTCTGGAACAGCATGGCGATGTCCTGGCGGGGGCGGGCGATCGGCGTACCGGCGACGGTGATCTCCCCGGCGCTCAGCGGGAGCAGCCCGGCGATCAGCCGCAGCAGTGTGGACTTGCCGCAGCCGGAGCGGCCTAGCACCGCGACGAACTCGCCCTCGGCGACGTCGAGGTTGATGCCGCGCAGCGCCTCCACCCGGCCGGATCGGCCCTCGAAGGTACGGGACACCCCGGACAGTCGGATCATCTCCGGCGCACCTCCGCTGAGTGGACGGTCAGGAATCCGACAAAGGCTAACCGCCCTGTCGAGGTATGGGACCGGCTGGGGTGGTCGTCAGGTTGTTTCCGTTCCGCAACCCGATGCGCCTGGCGTCGGGAGTGTGGGTTTCTCGTACGCTGTGCCCGCGAAGAGTCCCCCCACGACGGCGGAGCCGGCTTCCACCCCTCCCGCCGGCCCGTCATAACAACCCCCTCCGGTGGCCTGCCGGCCCCGGTCGGAAAGGACATGGTGCAACTGATGAGAAGGCTGACCCGTACGGTCGCTACGGCCGCGCTGGCCACCGCCCTCGCCCTTGTCTCCGCCTGCAGCAGCGGGTCGGATTCGGCCGACGATGCCAAGGGCGGCGACGGGGCGACGCTGACGAAGGTGACCTACCTCACCTCGTTCGGCAACTTCGGCCGTGACTCCTACGCCTGGGTGGCGAAGGACAAGGGCTTCTTCAAGGAAGCCGGATTCGACGTCGAGATCAAGGCCGGTCAGGGCACCGGTGGTGTGATCCAGACCGTCGTCGGCGGCCAGGCCGACTTCGGCCCGATCGACCTCACCGGCGGCCTGCTCCAGCTCGGCAACGGCCAGGCGAAGGACTTCACCGCGGTGGCCGCGATCCAGCAGCGCACCATGGCGGGCATCGCCACCGTCGAGGGCAAGAACATCAGCTCGCCGAAGGACCTGGAGGGCAAGAAGCTCGCCGACACCCCCGGGTCCGTGGTGCGCAACCTCTTCCCGACGTACGCCCGGCTCGCCGGTGTGGACGCGAGCAAGGTGACCTGGGTCAACGGTGAGGCGCAGAACCTGATCGGCACGCTGGCCGCGGGTTCGGTCGACGGCATCGGTCAGTTCGTCGTCGGTCAGCCGACCATCGAGGCGGTGGCCAAGAAGAAGGCAGTCATGCTGCCGTACAGCAACGTGATGCAGGACCTCTACGGCAACGTGCTGATCACCTCCTCGAAGATCGCCAAGGAGAAGCCCGAGATGGTGAAGAAGTTCACCGCGGCGCTGCTCAAGGGCCTGGAGTACAGCCTGGCGAACTCCAAGGAGGCCGCCGACATCCTGAAGAAGAACGTCGACGCCACCAACCCGGTCTCCGCCGCCGCCGAGCTGGAGCTGATGGCCGCGTACGTCCGTTCCGGCAACACCGGCACCGCGATCGGCACCCTGGACAGCGGTCGGGTCGCCAAGAGCATCGCCATCCTGCAGGGCGCTGGCGCGCTGAAGCAGAACATCACCCCCGAGCAGATCATCGACTTCAGCCTCGCGCCGAAGGCCTGATCGTCCGGTCGTCATCAGGGGGTACGTCCCGCCGATCCCGGTGGGGCGTACCCCCGTCGCTCGTCGGCCCCCGGCGGGCCGTGGGATTTCGAGGAGGACAGAGATGACCGACGTCCGGTCAGCGGACCCGGCGGTGGCGGAACCCCCGCCCCCGAGTGGCGGCCCTGAAGCGGGACGCGTGGGTCGAGGTGCCGGTCTTCGGGCCGGGGCCGACGCCGTGCTGCCCGCTGTCGGCATCCTGGTCGCGCTGGCGGCGTGGTGGCTGATCGCCCGGCTGGAGCTGGTCCACCCCGCCGCCCTGCCGCCGCCCGGCGACGTGCTCACCGCGTTCGTCGACAAGCCGGCGCAGCTGCTGGAGCACACCTGGGACACCACGTTGGAGATCCTGACCGGGTTCGCCCTGTCGGTGGCCGCCGGTGTGTTGATCGGGCTCTCCCTGGCCAGTTCCCGCACTGTGGAGCGGATGTTCACGCCGCTGCTGGTGGCGGTGAACGCGGTGCCGAAGATCACGCTGGGCCCGCTGCTGGTGGTGGCGCTCGGCTGGGGCCAGAAGCCGATCCTGACCATGGTGTTCCTGCTCTGCTTCTTCCCGATCGTGCTCTCCACGGCGACCGGGTTGACCACCACGCCGTCCGACCTGGCCGAGCTGGTGCGTTCCTGGAACGCCTCCCGCTGGCAGGCGTTCCGCAAGGTACGTTTCCCGGCCGCGCTGCCGCAGATCTTCGTCGGGCTCAAGGTGGCCATGCCACTGGCCGCGATCGGTGCGGTGATCGGTGAGTTCCAGGCGGGCGAGAGCGGCCTCGGCTACGTCATCACGCAGTACGCCGGCGTCGGCGACACCGCCACCGCCTGGGCGGCGATCATGCTGGTGGCGCTGGTGAGCATCCTGCTCTACTCGGCGCTCCTGCTGATCGAGCGGTTCGCCCTGCCCTGGGTACGCGAGACCACAAGCAGCCGCTGACCCACCAGCGCCAAGGCAGGATCAACACCAGGAAACGCGAAGGGCCGGCCTCCCGTTGAGGAGGCCGGCCCGTTTCATCGACACCCGACCCGGCACCCCGACGAACCCGCCAGATGCAAGGCCCGAGCGTTACCCAGCCAACCGCCAGCGACCGTTGCGGGCGACCAGCGTGGTGAGCGCCTGCGGCATCAGGCCGCTGTGGTTGTCCGGCGTCATGCGGATCGGGCCGGAGAGGCCGTCCATCTGGGACGTCTCCAGCACGTCCCGGAGGCCGTTGCGGTCCACCTTCCCGATCTCACCACCGGCGCGCAGTTCGGCGTCGGCGATCAGCTGGACGGCGTCCGCGGCGAACGACGAGGACCCGTTGTAGCCACCGAAGCGGGCCGTGTAGTCCTGGAACCACTGCCGCCGCGCCGCCTTTGCCGGCGTGGTCGCGATCACGTCATCGATCACCATGGTCTGCGTGAAGATCAGCGTGGCCTTCTCGGTCGCCTTGGCCGCCGCGCCGAGGAAGAGGTCCCCGGCCGCCGCCGCGTCGAAGTAGATCGACCCGCGGAAGATGGTCTGCTGGACGCTGGTGGCGGCGAGTGTCGCCTGCTCCGGCGGGGTCCAGAAGACCATGGCGTCGGGCTTGCCCGACGCGAGCTGCTGGACCTGCCGGCTGACGTCGGTGTCGGTGGTCTTGATCCGCTGCTGTCGGAGTGTGATGTTGGCCTTGTCCAGCTCGTTCTTGAGCGCGGTGGCGCCCTCCTGGCCATAGTCGTCGTCGCTGACCAGCATCCCCACCTTGCGGATGTTGTTGCGGCGCAGTTCGGTGGTCAGCGCGGCGGCGCTGTCCGGGGCGTTGGGGCCCAGCTTGAACACGTAGCGCCGTTCGGCGGCCGGCGCGGCGATCGCGCCGGAAGCGGCTAGCGCAATGGTGGGAATCCGCTTCTCGTTGATGGTGCCGACCGCTCCGACAGCGCATTCGTTGCAGCCGCCCATGATGATGGCGCTGACCTTCGAATCGCTGCTGAAGTCGACGATGTTGCGAAGTGACTCGGCCGAGTCGGAACGGTTGTCCTTCACCTTCAGGTCGATCTTCCGGCCGTTCAGTGCTCCGGAGGCGTTCAACTGATCGACCTTGAGTTTGAGGGCTCGCTGGTATGTCCGGCCAACAGTGGCCGCGGCGCCGGAGAGTTCGAGATCGGCAGCGATCACGATCGGACTCGTGTCCTTCTCCGCCTCGCCAAACTGGCAGCCGGTGAGCGTGGTGGCCACTACGGCCGATGCGAGCGCCGCGATGGTCGCGGAGCGGATGGGGCTCAACTCAGTCCTCCAGGTGCGGGCGCGGGCGCTGCCCGGTCACCGCCGCTAATCCGTCCTCAGTGGAGGACGGGATCTCCTCTGCCGTACGGTGTGCGCGAAGCCTGCAAAACCTTGCCAATGGCCGGCGCTGTGGTCAAGCGCGGACCCCGGCAGCATTTTCGGGACGGCCATCCCACATGCTGGGGTAACGCAATGTTTGCAAAAGCTCACTTTGCATACACGCGTGACCACTCTGGAGTTACATGCCCTGTTCAGGGGCTTGCGGAAATGAAGGTATCAGTTGCCCGGATCACGGGATGCGCTCCGTCCGACCGTTTCCTACCTCACTGCGGCTTCCCAAACACGATCATCTCTGATGAAATCGCGGCCGTGCCGCGCGTGGTCCCCTCCGCTTACGGCATGGCTCGGCGGCTCAGGCGGGGAAGAAACGACGGAGGCGATGTCGTGAGCACCGGACCGACGACCCTGCCCGCGCTCGGCGACAGCGGTCGGCCTGCGCGCCGACGGATGCCGAGACTGCGCGATGCCCGGATCCGGTCCAAGTTGGCGTTGATTCTGGTCGTCCCGGTGGCGGCGGTGATCGCGCTGGCCACGGTCCGCCTGATCTCCGTCGGCGAGGGCGCGTTCGACGCCACCCGGGCCCGGTCACTGACGGCCCTTTCGGTCGACGTCAGTGCCCTGACCCAGGACCTCCAGGCCGAACGGATGGCCGCGGCCGCCTACCTCGCCGCTCCGCAGCAGCCGGCCGACGCGTACAACCTGCGGGTCCGCCAGACGCAGCAACGGGTGGACGAGTACCGCGCCGAGCGGGGCCGGATCGGCGACGTGCCGACCGCCCTGCGGGACCGGCTGGCCGCCATCGACGACCACCTGGCCACCCTGGACGGCACCCGTCAGGAGGTGCTGGACCGCCGGCAGATGGCGGTCGCCGAGGCGGTGCTCCGCTACGGAGTCATCCTCACCGACCTGGTCTCGTACGGTGACGGCCTGGCCCAACTGCCCGGCGACGAGAGCCTGGCGGACAGCCGCCGCGCGGTCGCCGCGTTCGCCCGCGCCAAGGCTTCCGTCGCCGAGGAAGAGGCCGTCGCCTTCACCGCGCTGACGGCCGGCCAGCTCGACTCGGAGCAGTTCTCCTCCTTCGTGGCGACGTTGACTGGTCAGCAGGAGGCCCTGGTCGCCTTCTCGCTGGCCGCCGACCCGGTGCAGCGCGCCCTGGTCGACAGCACCGTCTCCGGCGACGCGGTCGGCCTGGCCGACCGGGTGGCCACCGACATCACCCGCTCGGTCGGGCAGCGTCCGCTGGTTACCGCTCAGGACGCCACCGCTGCGATCGGCGCGGTGAACGACCTGATGCGCTGGGCCGAGATCCAACTGCAGGACCGACTGTTCCAGCAGGCCGACCAGGCCCGCTCGGACGTCATCCGGCAGGCGGTGGTCGAGTCGGTCCTGGTGCTGTTGACCCTGATCATCGCCGTGTCGCTGGCAGTGGTGCTGGCCCGCTCGCTCAACCACTCGCTGCGCCGACTGCGCGAGGGCGCTCTCTCGGTGGCCAACCACGACCTGCCCGACGCCGTGCAGCGGCTGCAGAACATGGGCAGCGTGGGTGACGGCGGGGTGGACGAGATCGTCCGCCAGGTCCGGGACCCCATCCAGCTCAACACCCGCGATGAGGTCGGTCAGGTGGCGCTGGCCTTCAACGTCGTACACCGGGAGGCGGTGCGGGTCGCCGCCGAGCAGGCGGCACTGCGTACCAGCGTTTCGGCGATGTTCCTCAACCTGGCCCGCCGTAGTCAGACCCTGGTCGACCGGATGATCGGCGAGCTGGACGCGATCGAGCGCGGCGAGGAGGACCCGAAGCGGCTCGCGCAGCTCTTCGAACTGGACCACCTGGCCACCCGAATGCGCCGCAACGACGAGAACCTGCTGGTCCTGGCCGGCGCCGACTCCGCCGCACCGCGTCACGACAACGCGCTGGTGGTGGACGTGCTGCGCGCCGCCCAGTCCGAGGTGGAGCTCTACAACCGCATCGAGTTCGGCACCGTGGACACGGACATCTCGGTGGCCGCGCACGCCGTCAACGACGTGGTACGCCTCGTCGCCGAACTGCTCGACAACGCCACCCGGTTCTCGCCGCCGAACACCACGGTGGTCGCCGACGGTCGCCGGATCCGCGACTACGTGCTGATCCAGATCGAGGACCGCGGGCTCGGCCTCACCGACGACCAGCTCGACTCGCTCAACCGGCGGCTGGCAGCCCCGCCGAGCGTCGACGTCGCCGCGTTCCGACTGATGGGTCTGGCCGTCGTGAGCCGGCTCGCCTCCCGCTACGGCATCCGGGTGGAGTTGCGCCGCAACGTCGAGGGCGGCACCGTCGCCCAGGTGACGTTGCCCGCCGCCACCGTGGTGCTACCCACCAACCGGGGCCGCGAGCAGGTCCTCACCCGGCCGCGTCAGCCGATGGCAGTGGAGCAGGCGCCGCTCTCCCCGGCCGGCCACGCCGAGCAGTTCGCCGGTGCCGCCACGGCGGCGGCGACGCTGCCCGACCAGTGGCGGACCAGCACGCCGGCACCCGCCCAGTGGCAGTCGCCGCTGAACTCGCGGGACACCACCCCGGCCGTGCAGGCGGGTGGCTACACCGGTCCGCGCTCGACCATGCCACCGGCCCCCGCCGCCCCCGCACCCGCCGCCCCGCTCCCACCGGCCCAGCCGGCCTACGGCAACGGCGCGGGCGCCTCGCTGGGCAGCCCGACAGTGGCCTACCCGACCGTCGACCCGCTGCCCCGACGCGGCTCCGCCCCGGACACCGCTGACACTGCGGATGGACGCGGTGCCCAGGGCCTCCCGGTCGGACCGGTCGCCGGGCCGAGCACCGTGGCACCGCCGGCCGTTCCGTCGGTGCCCGCCGCTCCGGTCAGCACGCGGCCCGACTTCCCAGCCGAGGCGCCGATCTTCCGGGAGATGGAGGCGGTCTGGTTCCGGTCGCACGGCGACGACGCCACCGCGATCTTCACTCGGCCCAACTTCGATGAGCCGCCCGCGCCCGCCACCACCGCGGCGGCCGACGCCGGCCTGCGTACCGGCTACGGCGGCTCACCCAGCGCCGGGTCGGTGCCGGCCGCGTCGCCGGCCCGACCGAAACTGCCGACCCGTACCCCGGGCAGCTCCGGCACCGACGGGACGGCAACCCCGGGCGCCGACGGCCTCGGGGCCACAATGGACGGGTTCGGGGCACGGACGTCGGCACCGCCGACGTACACCCCGGCCCCGGCCGGCCGGACGGCTCCGCCCGCGCCCGCCCCCGCGCCCGCCCCCGACCCGGCGGCCTGGCGTACGGCGGCGGACGAGGGCTGGTCCCGGGCCAGCCGGGCTGCCGAGCCGGCTCCCGCCGGGACCACCCGCTCCGGGTTGCCCAAGCGGGTGCCGCAGCAACAGCTCGTGCCGGGTGGCATCGAACCGAAGAGTGGCCGGGACCGCAGCCGGCGGACCCCGGATGAAGTACGTGGTCTGCTGTCGGCCTACCACCGCGGTGTGCAACGCGGCCGCACGGCCGGAACGGACCTGAACAGCACCTCGACCAAGGAGAGCCGATGAACAGGCCAGCTGCCATGCAGGACATGGGTTGGCTGCTCACCAACTTCGCCGACAGCGTGGCGGGCATCGCCCACGTGGTGGCGGTGTCCGCCGACGGGCTGCTGCTCGCGTCCTCCCGGGATCTGCCGGGAGACCGGGCGGACCAGCTCGCCGCGATCACCTCCGGGGTGGTGAGCCTGACCGAGGGCGCGGCCCGGATGTTCAGCGCGGGCGGGGTGTTGCAGACAGTCATCGAGATGGACAGCGGGTATCTCTTCCTGATGTCGATCAGCGACGGCTCCTCGATGGCAGTGCTGGCCGCCCGCAGCTGCGACGTGGGCCAGGTCGGCTACGAGATGGCGCTGCTGGTCGAGCGCGTGGGTGCCGCGCTGGTGCCGCTGCCGCGCGACGCGGTGCGCTCTTAGGACCGGAAGGCGGCGCTCGTTCCGAGCGCCGGACCAGGGACGAGAGGCGGCGCAGTCCGGCTCAGCAGGGGACGAGGAGGTGATCGGGAATGGACCAACGACGCGCTGACCCGCGTGGCGCGCTGGTGCGTCCGTACGCGGTCACCCGTGGTCGTACCGAGCCCCGGCAGGACATCGCTCTCGAGGCCGTCCTGACCGCCTCTCCCACCCAGGTCGCCGAGTCCCGCTTCGCTGGGCACGACAAGCACCGCATCGCCACGGTCTGTGAGGGCCGAGCACAGTCGCTGGCGGAGATCGCCGCGTATACCCGGATGCCGCTGGGCGTCGCCCGGGTGTTGGTCGCCGACATGGTGGCCGAGAGCCTGCTGACGTTACACACTGCTGCTCCCGCCGAGGGGTTCGAGGAGCGGATGGAACTGCTTGGAAGGGTGCTAAGTGGACTTCGCAGGCTATGACCCCGCAGGGGGGCGGCCGGGCCGGGGAATCGTCTCCGCGAAGATCGTCGTCGCGGGCGGCTTCGGCGTCGGTAAGACAACACTGGTCGGGGCGATCTCCGAGATCACACCCCTGACCACCGAGGCGTTGATGACCGCGGCGGGTGTCGGCATCGACGATCCGTCCAAGGTGCCGGGCAAGGAGACCACCACGGTCGCCATGGACTTCGGCCGCATCACGATGGCCCAGGACCTGATCCTGTACCTCTTCGGTACACCGGGTCAGACTCGGTTCTGGTTCATGTGGGACGAGATCATCCGGGGGGCGGTGGGTGCCGCCGTGCTGGTGGACACCCGCCGGATCACCGACGCCTTCGCCCCGCTGGACTACTTCGAGAACCGCAACCTGCCGTACGTGGTGGCGCTGAACAAGTTCGACGGCGCACCGCAGTACGAGGCCGAGGAGGTCCGCGAAGCGCTGGCCATCTCGCCGCAGGTGCCGCTGGTGATGACCGACGCCCGGCAGCGGGACTCGGTCAAGCAGGTGCTGGTGACGGTGGTCGAGCACGCCATGCTCCGGCTCCAGTCGGAGCACGGGCGGGGCTTCCCGACGCCGGTCGGCTGAAACGTCGCGTCACGGCCGGCTCGCGACGGCCGGCCGTGACGCCTTCAGGGCGTGTGGCGAAGCCCTCTGCCGGACAGCCGTCCGGCCTCGACCGGGGACACTCCCTAGTCGACCCGGAGTCGGTAGCCGCGCTTCACCACTGTCTGCACCACGCGGGGTGCGCGCAGGCCGGCCCGTAGCCGGGCGACGGCCATCTCCACGGCGTGCTCGTCCGCGCCCCGGGGCAGCGTCCTCAGCAACGCCGTGCGGGACAACACCCGACCCGGGGTCTGGGCCAGCGCCCGCAGCACCGCCATCGGCGCGGGCGCGAGTGGCCGCAGCTCGCCGTCGATCACTGCGGCGTGCCCGCGCAACGTGAGCAGGTGCCCGCCGGCCTTGAACGTCACTGTCCGGCGGGGCAACTCGTCGACGATGGTCCGCACCAGCGCGCCCAACCGGGCCCGACCGGGCGCGCTCACCGGCACCCCGTGCCGCAGCAGCGGCTCGGCGGTCACCGCCCCGACGCAGCTGGCGAGCACGTCGCTGCGCAACGCGGACAAAACCGCGTCGGTGCGGTCCCCGGCGGCCCGCAGCAACGCCTCGGCCGCCGGCGCCGAGGTGAACGTCACCGCGTCCACCAGCCGACCGGCGATCAGGTCGATCAGCCGGTGCAGCGGCGCCGGATCGGTCGGCGGCGCCCAGCGGTAGACCGGCACCTCGATGACAGTGGCGCCCGCAGCCTCCAGCGCGAGCGTGCACTCGGGCTGCCGCTCGCCGTGCAACTGCATGGCGATGACCTGCCCGGCCACGCCGCGCCGACGCAGGTGATCGACCACCTCGTCGCAGCTTTCCGAGGCGGGCGACCACTGGTCGTGCAGCCCGGCCGCCCGGATCGCGCCGCGTGCCTTCGGGCCGCGCGCCACCACGTACGAGCTGGCCAACACGGAGCGCAGCGGCTCGGCCAGCCCCCAGCCCTCGGCCGCCTCCAACCAGCCGCGCATGCCGATGCCGGTGTTCGCCATCAGGATGTCCGGCGGCTGGTCGAGGCAGGCGCGGGTCGCCTCGCGCAGCTCGGTGTCGTCAGACAACGGCACGATCCGCAGCGCCGGGGCGAGCACCACCCGGGCGCCCCGGCGTTCGAGCAGCGCGGCCAACTCGTCGCGCCGCCGGTCGGCGGTCACCCCGATGGTGAAGCCCGCCAGTTCTTCCCGCATCAACCCTCCTGTCGCAGCCGCACCTCGACCAGCCCGTTGCGGCAACGTGCGTCGTGTCGGGCCACTGCCACCCCGGGCAGGTCGAGGCAGTGTCCGCTGCGCAGGTCGTACACCTGCTTGTGCAGCGGTGACGCCACAGTCGGCACTCCGCCACGGCTGCCGACGATGCCCCGGGACAGCACGTACGCCCCGGAGACCGGATCGCGGTTGTCGATGGCGAACAGCTCGTCGGCGGTCCGGAAGAGGGCGATCTGTACCCCGTCGACCAGGGCGGCGACGCCCCGGTCCGGTTCCAACCTGTCGAGCAGGCAGACGGTGGTCCAGGTCAGCGTGAGGGTCTGGGTCATCGCCGTACCTCCGGTAGGCCGAGGGTGACCGGTTGCCGACGGTGACCGTTGGTCGGCTCAGATCCGGTCGGGGACTGGTCGCGTAGGGGAACCGGCTGGCCGCGTTCCCGGGTGAAGGTGATCGACGGGTCCGGTACGTCGGGGGCGTTGACGAAGGAGGTGTAGCGGCGCAGCCGATCCGGGTCGTCCAGGACGTCGCGCCACTCGTCGGAGTACGACGACACGTGGTGGGCCATCGCCGCGTCGAGGTCCTCGCAGAGTCCGAGCGAGTCGTCCACGATCACCGAGCGCAGGTGGTCCAGGCCACCGTCCATCGCCTCGATCCAGCCGGCGGTGCGTTGCAGCCGGTCGGCGGTGCGGATGTAATAGATCAAAAATCTATCGATCATTCGAATCAGTGCCTCTGTCGAAAGATCAGTGGCGAACAGGTCGGCGTGCCGGGGGCGGAACCCGCCGTTGCCGCCGACGTAGAGATTCCAACCGGTCTCGGTGGCGATGATGCCGAAGTCCTTGCTGCGCGCCTCCGCGCACTCCCGGGCGCAACCGGAGACCGCCGACTTCAGCTTGTGCGGGGCGCGCAGCCCGCGATAGCGCAGCTCCAGCGCGACGGCAAGCCCCACCGAGTCCTGCACCCCGTACCGGCACCAGGTCTCGCCCACGCACGACTTCACGGTGCGCAGCGCCTTGCCGTACGCGTGCCCGGACTCGAAGCCGGCGTCGACCAGCCGCCGCCAGATCTGCGGTAGCTGCTCCACCCGTGCCCCGAACAGGTCGATCCGCTGCCCACCGGTGATCTTGGTGTAGAGCTGGAAGTCCCGGGCGACCTCGCCGATCACGATCAGCTTCTCCGGGGTGATCTCGCCGCCCGGGATCCGAGGCACCACCGAGTAGCTGCCGTCGCGTTGCAGGTTGGCCAGGAAGTGGTCGTTGGTGTCCTGCAACGACGCCTGTTCACCGTCGAGCACGTGCCCGCTGCCCAGCGAGGCGAGGATCGACGCCACCACCGGCTTGCAGATGTCGCAGCCGCGGCCCCGACCGTGCTCGGCGACCAGCCGGGAGAAGGTGCGGATGCCACGGACACGGACGATTTCGAACAGCTCCCGCCGGCTGACGTCGAAGTGCTCGCAGAGCGCGCTGGACTGCGCCACCCCGGCCGCGTCCAGGAGTTGCTTCAGCATCGGCACGCAGGAGCCGCAACTGGTGCCGGCCCTGGTGCACGCCTTCAACGCCGGCACGTCAGCGCAACCGTCGGCGATGGCGGCGTCCACGTCGCCCCGGGTCACCGCGTTGCAGGAGCAGACCTGCGCGGCGGCGGGCAGCGCCCCGGCGTCCGCGCCGCCGCCGTCGGGGGCGAGCAGCGCCAGCGGCGCGGCCGGCAGCGGGCCGCCCACACTGGCCCGCAGCGTCGGGTACGCGCTGGCGTCACCCACCAGGACCCCGCCGAGCAGGGTGTGCGCGTCGTCGGAGAGAACCAGCTTCGCGTAGACCCGGGTGGCCGGGTCGGTGAACGTGACGTCCAGGCAGCCCTCTGTCGTACCGTGGGCGTCGCCGAACGAGGCCACGTCGACGCCGAGCAGCTTGAGTTTGGTGGCGGTGTCCGCGCCCGGGAAGGTCGCCGCGCCGCCGACCAGCCGGTCGGCCACCACCTCGGCTGTCGCGTACCCCGGAGCGACCAGACCGTGGCAGGTGCCCTCGACAGCCGCGCACTCGCCGACCGCCCAGATCCGCTCGTCGGCGGTACGACAGGTCGCGTCGACAAGCACGCCGCCGCGCGGTCCCAGCGGCAGACCGGCGTCCCTGGCCAACTGGTCCCGGGGCCGGATGCCGGCGGCCACCACCACCAGCTCGGCGTCGAGGGCGGTGCCGTCGGAGAGTTCCAGGGCCGCAACGCCGCCGTCCGGGCCGGAACGGATCGCCGTGGTCGCCACCCCGAGATGCGTCCGTACGCCCAACTCGTCGACGTAGCGGCGGAGCATCGCGCCGCCGGCCTGGTCCACCTGCACCGGCATCAACCGGGGCGCGAACTCGACCACGTCGGTGCTCAGGCCGAGCAGCCGCAGGGCGTTCGCGGCCTCCAGACCGAGCAGCCCGCCACCGATCACCGCGCCGACCCGCCGGCCCCGCGCGTACGCCCGGATCGCCGCCAGATCGTCGAGGGTCCGGTAGACGAAGACCCCGGGCAGCTCCGTGCCGGCCACCGGCGGCACGAACGCGTACGACCCGGTGGCGAACACCAACGCGTCGTAGCGGTATTCGCCGACGGCTGTGGTCACCACCTGCCGGTCCCGGTCGATGGCGGTGGCCGGCTCGCCGAGTCGCAGCCGCACCCCGTCGTGCGGGGTGTGCAGGTTGAGTTCGCCCTCGCTCACCCCGTCGAAGTACGCCGAGAGCCGCACCCGGTCGTACGCCGGGCGCCCCTCCTCGGCCAGCACTGTCACCCGCCAGTTGCCGTGTGGGTCACGGGCGCGCAGCGCGTCCACGAAACGCTGCCCGACCATGCCGTTGCCGATGACGACCAGTTCGCCGCCGCTCATCGCGTCACCTCCACCGATTCCGCCTGGCTCAGCCAGTCGACAATGCCGCTCACCGCGTCCCGGCATCCGCCGCATCCGGTGCCGGCCCTGGTCGCGGCCACCACCGCATCGACAGTCCGGGCGCCGGAGCGCCAGCTTCTGACCAGTGCGCCCTTGCTCACCGTGTTGCACTGACAGACCGTTGCCGCGTCCGGCATCAGCGCCGGTGAGGCGGCCGGGGTCGCGCCGACCGCGCCCAGTGCCCGGCCGAGCAGCAGTGCCCGTCGGTCACTCGGCACCGGCTGACCACGGTCGAAGAGTTGGATCACAGTGCCGACCGCCGGGTTGTCGCCGAGCAGGATCGCGCCGATCAGCCGCTCGTCCCGGATCCGCAACCGGGCGTAGGTGCCCCGGGTCGGGTCAGCGAAGGTCAACTCCTCGCCCGGCCCGCCACTGGCAGCCTCACCCATGGAGGCAAGGTCGATCCCGGCGGCCTTCAGCCGGGTCACCACCGGCCGGGGCCGGTACCGGGCCAGTGGGTCCGTCCCGGTCAGCACGTCCGCGAGCACCTGGGCCTGGGCCCAGGCGGGCGCGACCAGCCCGGTGAGCACGCCGTCGTGCTCGGCGCAGTCGCCGATCGCAGAGATGGACCGGTCGCTGGTGCGCAGCCGGTCGTCCACCACCACGCCGCGCCGCACCGTCAGGCCGGCGGCCTGCGCGAGGGCGGTGTCCGGGCGTACGCCACAGGAGAGCACCAGCAGGTCGGCGCGGAGCGACGTGCCGTCGGCCAGGTCGAGGCGGACACCGCTGGCATCCGCGGCCACTCCGGTCGCCGACACCCCCAGTTGGACGGTGACGCCGAAACCGGCGAGCGTGCCCGCGAGCACAGCGCCGGCAGCCGGGTCCAGTTGCCGGTCCATCAGGTGCTCTTTCGGGTGCACCACAGTGGTGGCCAGCCCTCGGGTGGCCAGCCCTCGGGCGGCCTCCAGGCCGAGCAACCCGCCGCCGAGCACCAGCGCGCTGCGGGCGCCGTCCGCTGCGGCGAGGATCCGCCGGCAGTCGTCAAGGGTCCGGAAGGGGACCACCCGCTCCGGCAGGTTCGCCGGGTCGAGGCCGGGCAGTGGCGGCACCACCGCACGGGCGCCGGTGGCGAGCACCAGGTGGTCGTACCCGATTCGTTCGCCGTCGTCGGTGCGGACCTCCCGGGCGGACCTGTCGACGGCGATCACTGGTACGCCGCTGCGCAGGTCGACGCCGTGCCCGGCGGCTTCGGTCAGCTCCACGTCGGGCTCGTCGATCCGGCCGGCAAGCAGGGTGGAGAGCAGGATCCGGTTGTACGCGCGGTGCGGCTCGGCCCCGAGCACTGTGACCTTCCGGTCTCCCTCCCGGGCGTGCAGCTCACCGGCGAGGCGCGCGCCCGCCATCCCGTTGCCGACGATGACCACCCGCGCGGTCATGCCTTCTCCACCCGGACCGCACAGATCTTGAACTCGGGCATCCCGGAGATCGGGTCCACAGCGTCGTTGGTCACCGAGTTGGCGCGTCCCGCCCCGGCGTAGTGGAACGGGGCGAACACGGTGTCGGGTCGGATCCCGGCGCTGAGCCGGGCCGGCGCGCTGAACTCACCTCGGCGCGAGGTGACCCGCACCGGGTCGCCGTCGTCGATGCCCAGCCGGGTGGCCAGGTCGGGGTGCAGTTCGACGAACGCCTCCGGGGCGGCGCGCCGCAGCGCGGCCACCCGTCGGGTCTGGGTGCCCGACTGGTACTGCGCCAGCACCCGACCGGTGGTGAAGTGCAGCGGGTACGTGGCGCAGACCTCCTCGGCGGCCGGCCGATGGTCGACGGGGTGGAAGCGGGCCCGGCCGTCCGGGGTGGCGAACCGGTCGGCGAAGAGTCGGGGTGTGTCCGGCCCGTCCTCCGTCGGGCAGGGCCAGTAGACCCCGTCGTCGGCGTCGATCCGGTCCCAGCTGATGCCGGCGTAGTCGGCGGCCCCACCGGCGGAGGCGCGGCGCAGCTCGGCGAAGACGGCCGCCGGGTCGGCCGGGAACCGAGCCGCCGCGACGGCGGCCGGTCGCACGCCGGTCGGGTTGGCGTCGGTCGGGTCGGCGTCGGTCGGGGTGGCGTTCGGCGACTCGGCGTCGGCCAGCCGCGCCGCCAGGTCGGAGATGATGGCGAGGTCGGTCCGGACGCCCGGCGGGGGCGGCCGTAGCGCGCGCCGACGCAGCACCCGACCTTCCAGGTTGGTCATGGTGCCGTCCTCCTCGGCCCACTGCGCGGTGGGCAACACCACGTCCGCCAGCGCGGCCGTCTCGGAGAGCAGGAGGTCCGCGACGACCAGCAGGTCGAGGTCGCGCAGTCGGCCTTCGATCCGGGCCGCCCGGGGTGCCGAGACCACCGGGTTCGACCCGAACACCAGCAACGCGCGCGGGCCACCCGGGGTGCCGAGCGAGTCGAGCAGTTTGTAGGCGGGCACTCCCGGGCCGGGCAGTTCGTCGGCCGACACGCCCCAGACCCCGGCCACGTGCTCGCGGGCCGCCGGGTCGTCGATCCGTCGGTAGCCGGGCAGTTGGTCGGCCTTCTGCCCGTGCTCGCGCCCGCCCTGGCCGTTGCCCTGGCCGGTGAGGCAGCCGTACCCCGAACCGTCGCGGCCGGGCAGGCCGAGGGCGAGGGCGAGATTGACGTACGCGGTGACGGTGTCCACCCCCTTGGCGTGCTGCTCGGCGCCGCGCGCGGTCAGGATGATCACGCGACCGCCGGTGCCCAGCGCTCGGGCGGTCGCCTCCAGGTCGGCCACCGGCACCCCGGAGAGCTGTTCCGCGCGGGCCGGCCACCAGGCGGCGACGCCTCGGCGGACCGCGTCGAATCCGGTGGTGCGGTCGGCCACGTAGGCTCGGTCGACCCAACCTTCGGTGAGGGCGATGTGCAGCAACGCGTTGGCCACCGCGAGGTCGGTGCCGGGCAGCGGTTGCAGGTGCAGGTCGGCCTGGCGGGCGGTGGCGGTGACCCGGGGGTCGATGGCGATCAGTTTTCCGCCGTCGCGGCGCTGCTCGGTGAGCCAGCGCACCAGCGGCGGCATGGTCTCCGCCGGGTTCGCTCCGACAAGCAGCAGGGTGTCGGCCCGACCCAGGTCGGCGAGGGGGAACGGCAGCCCACGGTCGATGCCGAAGGCGCGCATCCCGGCGGCTGCCGCCGAGGACATGCAGAACCGTCCGTTGTAGTCGATGTGCCGGGTGCGCAGCCCGATCCGGGCGAACTTTCCCAACGTGTACGCCTTCTCGTTGGTCAGGCCCCCACCGCCGAAGACGGCGACCGCGTCCCGGCCGGCGTGGTCCTGGACGGCGCGGATGCCGGCGACCACCCGGTCGAGCGCGGTGTCCCAGCTCGCCGGGTGCAGTTCGCCGGTGGCCGCGTCACGCACCAGCGGGGTGGTCAGTCGCTCCGGGTGGTCGAGCAGTTCGGCGGCGGTCCAACCCTTCTGGCAGAGCCCGCCCCGGTTCGTGGGGAACTGGCGCGGGTGGACCGTCACCCCGGCGTCGTCCGCGCGCAGCGTCATCCCGCACTGCAATGCGCAGTAGGGGCAGTGCGTCGCCACTTCCCGGGGCGTCAGCCCCGGCGGAGTCGCCGACCGTGCACCGTCTGTCATGTCGGGAAAGCGTGCCGCCGGGCGGTTTCCGGTCCGGGTCCCTTCTGTTTCGGTCCTGTCAAGTGGGGCTCACACCGCACAGGGGCAGCGCGCGCGTTGGAGGGTGCGCCTCGGAGCCTTTGGAGCTGAATCGCTGACGACATCGGCGGTTGATTCGTTTGCGACATCAGCTCCAAAGGGCAGCGCACTTCCTCCTTGGAGGTGGTCAGCGCAGATCGGCCCGGCGTGGTCGGCGGGTCAGAGACAGCCAGCCCAGGAAACGGGCGTGCAGTGCTCGCGGGTCAGGACGAAGGCCCAGGGAGTACAGGTCGTCGACCGCGTCCTGCATGTTCGCTGCCAGATAGAACGCCAGGGCGATCGAGTGGCCGTAGAACTCGGTCGCGAAATGTAGCTGAGCCGGCGGGCAAGGCCAGGCAGCGGCGCAGTTACGGCAGAGCCACGCCGGGCGCATCGGAAGGTGCGGGCGAGGGCGGCGCGTCATCCGACCCTCGCCGGGCCGCGCTTGACGGTCGGGTGCGTGGTCGGGCGACGAGCCACCGGGGCGAGCAGGTCCGGCCAGATCAGGCCCGAGGGCATCACGAACAGGGACCGATGCGCGACCGCGTCACCATTCGCGGCCAGCTCGTAAGCGTCGATCCACAGCCACCCGTTGTATGTCGGCCAGTCGAGAACGCGAATCACGCGGACGAAGATCGGGCGCAGGAACTGCACACTCGCGGCGCGGGTCAGATGCAGGACGTCACCCGCTTGCGGCTTCCGCGGTGTGGGCTTCGGCGTGGGTCTCCGATCAGGCGGCTTGTCCGGCACGGTGCTCTCCCCTGGTCGTCACTGTGGGAAGGGGCCGCCCCGTGGTGCTCACCCGCTCAGATCTTGGACAGTTTCCGTTCTGACATAACGGAAACTGTCCAAGATCTGCGCAGGTCCAGGGCGGCCCCGGTACGAACGCGTCCGCCGGGCCTCGGATCCCTACCGGCCGCGCCGTCTGCCGACTACATTGCCGAGAGCGATGGGATCAGTACACGACGTAGCTCTATTCCCAGGGACGTTCGGGACGTTCATCGTGGAGGCAGGATGAATCATGCACTTCGAACGGCCATGGCCGAAGCTGGCGAGACAGCCGAGAGCCTGGCAGCTCAGACGGGTGTAGACCCGAAAACGGCAGCGCGTTGGATTAGCCCGGGACGCGTGCCGCAGCCCCGTTGACGCGCAAAGCTGGCCGCGCTCCTCGGGAGGGACGTTGGGGACCTCTGGCCGGATGTCCTCAGGCGGCGGGAGCCGCAATGGTTGCGCGAGTGGGTCGACTGGGAACGTGAAGCCCTTGCGATTCGCTGGTTCGAGCACACCTGGGTGCCCGGCCTCTTGCAGACTGAGGCGTACGCGCGGGCGACATTGGCAGGCGAAGCGTTGACGGTGAGCGAAGTTGATGATGTGGTCGCGTCCCGCATCGACCGACAGGCGATTCTCCGCCGTGAACGCCCACCCCTGCTGACCGCAGTCGTACACGAACTAGTCCTGCACCAGTCGGCATACGGCGATCGACCGCTGATGCGTGAGCAGGTTGCTCACCTCGCCGAGTGCGCGCTTCTGCCCGCTGTGCAGGTGCTCGTCGTGCCGCAGGACGTCGGGATGTATCCGGGCCTTGGCGGGGGCTTCATCGTGGCCGAGCTGCCCGACGGCGAGCAGGTCGCACATATTGACAGCCAGGTGCGAGCGCAGATCGTAAATGGAGCCGCGGACGTTGCTACGCTGAGTCGCAGATGGGAGCGCATCAGAAGCGATGTCCTTTCCCGTCAACAATCCCTCGACCTGATCAGGAAAGCAGCGGGATCATGGACATGACCGGCGCGCAGTGGCGTAAGAGCACGAAGAGCGGAAACAACGGCGGCTCGTGCGTCGAGGTTGCCGACAACCTCCCCGGCATCGTCCTTGTCCGCGACACCAAGGACCGCGACGGCGGGACGCTGACCTTCGGGCCGGCAGCGTGGGCCGGCTTCGTCGACCTGGCGAAGGCGATCGGCCCCGTCGGCTGACCAATGCAGTACGTACGGCCCCCGGTGTCCTGGAGATCCCAAGGAACCGGGGGCTTTCGTGTGTCCAGGAGCAGCGGACCGCATCTCGCAGCGCCTATAATGTGGGAAATCTGTCTCACTGGATGGGAGTCCACGATGAGCGTGACTGACGTCTTCGACGCGGTGGCCGGCACGTACGACGAGTCGCGTAGGCGGCTGATCCCGTGCTTCGACGCCTTCTACGGCACCGCCGTCCAGGTGGCCGCGCCGCCGTTGCGGGCCGCGCTCGCCGCCGGACGTACCCCGGAGGTGTTGGATCTGGGTGCCGGAACCGGCCTGCTCTCCCTGCTGCTGTCCGCAGCGGTGCCCGGGGTCCGGCTGACCCTGGTGGACGGAGCGCCGGCGATGCTCGCCCGCGCCACCGACCAGTTGGACGCGCGGTCCGTGCCACATCGAGCGGTCCACGCCGACCTGGCCGACGACCTGCCGCCGGGCCGGTACGACGCGGTGGTCAGCGCGCTGGCGATCCACCACCTGGACGACGCCGGCAAGCGTGCGCTCTACCGGCGGGCCGCCGCCGCGCTGGCACCGGGCGGGGTGTTCGTCAACGCCGAGCAGGTCGCCGGCCCGACCCCGGAGCTGGACCGCCGATACGACGAGGTGTGGCAGGAGCGGATCACCGAGCTGGGTGCGTCCCCCGACGAGATCGCGGCCTCCCGGGAGCGGATGCGCCACGACCTCCCGGCCACCGTGGCCGACCAGTGCCGGTGGCTCGCCGAGGCGGGCCTGGCCGATGTCGACTGCTACTTCAAGGAGTGGCGCTTCGCGGTGTTCGGCGGCCGGGCCGGGTAAGCCCCCCGGAATGTGCGTTTCGCCGCCCGGGGGTGAGCTGGTGAGCGCACTGATGACTGTTGGTCATACCCGTGGGTAGTCTGCTCGGCATGACTGCCAAGGTGACTCTCTCGTTCACGGACGAGACGATCGAGGAGGCGCGGCGGTTCGCCAAGCGCGAGGGGCTGTCGCTCTCCGCGTGGATGGACCAGGCCGCCCGGGAGAAGGCGCTGCGCGAGGTCTTCACCGCGCATGCCGCTGCCGTGGGCCGCGCCAGCCTGGATCTTGAGTCCGCCGCGCTCGCCGACGCCCGCGAGGTGGGCATGGTCAACGACCTGTTCTCCGGCGGACGGCCGCGTGCTGCGTAGGGGTGAGATCTGGCGCATCGAGGGCGCCCGGGAACGCCTCGGCCTCGTGATCAGCTCGGACGTCTACAACTCCACAGACGTGCCCATCGTGATCGTGGTCGAGGTGGTCGAGGAGTCGCTCCTGCGGGACTCGCCGCTCGCCGTGTCGATGGACCGGTACGTGGTGATGCCCGACCGGATCTCCTCGCCAATGAAGAAGTGGTTCACCGCGTGCGTGGACGTCGCCGACACCGACACCATGCTGAGGGTCGGCCGAGCGCTGCGCATCCTCCAGCAGCTCTGACCGCAACGGCAGCTCTGAGCACGCCGCCCCGGTGGCGTGCTCACCATCGCCACCGGGGCGTGGTGCGATCCCCGTTTCCGGCCCGACCCGCGACGGGCACTGCCAGGTAACCGGGTGTTCCTAGCGTTTCCCCTCGTCACATCGACGAGGAGGAGCCGCCGTGAGCACGCTCACCAGCACCGTAGTCACCGCCGAGCCGCCTGCCGTCACCGGTCGCCGGCAACCGCTGCACGACTGGCGCCCCGAGGACCCGGATTTCTGGCAGGCCACCGGCGCGCCGATCGCCCGGCGCAACCTCTGGGTCTCGATCTTCGCGGAGCACGTCGGCTTCTCGGTGTGGAGTCTCTGGTCGGTCACCGTGCTCTTCCTCGGCCCCGCGTACGGCATCGACCCGGCCGGGAAGTTCCTGCTCACCGCAGTGCCGGCCGCCCTGGGCGCGGTGCTGCGGCTGCCGTACACGCTTGCGGTGGCCCGCTTCGGCGGACGACGCTGGACGATGATCAGCGCACTGCTGTTGCTGGTGCCCGCGGTCCCGATGACGGTGCTGCTGGAACCCGGGGTCTCCTACACCACCCTGATGGTGCTCGCCTGCCTCACCGGCGTCGGCGGCGGCAACTTCGCCTCCTCGATGGCGAACATCAACCTGTTCTACCCCCAGCGGCTCAAGGGACGGGCGCTCGGGCTCAACGCCGGTGGCGGCAACCTGGGCGTACCCGCCGTGCAGCTGGTCGGCCTGGCGGTCCTCGCCACGGCGGGCGCCGCGTACCCCCGGTTGGTGCCGGCGGTCTACCTGCCGCTGATCGTGCTGGCCGCGCTGGCGGCGGCCCGCTGGTTGGACACGGTGCCCGGGGCGCGCAACGAGCCGGGCGCGTTGCGGGAGGCGGCCCGCGATCCGCACACCTGGGTGATGTCGCTGCTCTACATCGGCACCTTCGGCTCGTTCATCGGCTTCGGTTTCGCCTTCGGTCAGGTGCTCCAGCTCCAGTTCGCCGAGCGGTTCCCGACCCCTGTCGACGCCGCCTGGCTGACGTTCCTGGGCCCGCTCGTCGGCTCGCTGATCCGGCCGCTGGGCGGGCACCTCGCCGACCGGTTGGGCGGGGCACGGGTGACCTTCTGGAACTTCGTGGCGATGGCGGCCGGCGCGAGCACCGTGCTGTACGCGGCGCGGGAACGTTCGTTCGGGCTCTACCTCGCCGGGTTCCTCGCCCTCTTCGTCTTCTCCGGCGTCGGCAACGGCTCCACGTACAAGATGATCCCGGCGATCTTCCGGGCCCGGTCGGCGGACGCGGTGGCCAGGGGTCAGCGTGATCCGGAGGCCGCGGCGCGGTGGGCGCGGCGGATGACCGGCGCGTTGATCGGCATCGCGGGGGCGATCGGCGCCTTCGGCGGAGTGCTGGTCAACATCGCGTTCCGCCAGTCGTTCCTCAGCTCGGGCAACGCCGACGCCGCCTACCTGGCCTTCATCGGCTGGTACGCGTTGTGCTTCGCGGTCACCTGGGTGGTCTTCCGCCGTCCGAGGGCCGGTCGACTCGCCAACGTGTGAGCTGAGACACCCTCGGCGCGTCGCCGCGCGGGACCGCACCCCCGTTTTGACCTGCGGACGGGGCGCCGGGTATCGTTGCCTGCTGTTGTACGACATCCAGAGGCGTGCCCCATCAGGTACGCTTGGTCGTTCGTGCGCGCTGGTCCGGCCTGCTAGATCTGGTCACCTCGGCGCGCGACCCCAGACCGACGACGAGACAAGGTAGACCTGTGCGTACGTACAGCCCGAAGCCGGGTGAGATCGAGCGTCAGTGGCACGTCATCGACGCCTCTGATGTCGTGCTGGGCCGCCTGGCCACCCACGCCGCCACGTTGCTGCGTGGTAAGCACAAGCCGACTTTCGCGCCGCACGTCGACACGGGCGACTTTGTCGTCATCGTGAACGCGGGCAAGGTTGCGTTGACCGGCAACAAGCGCCAGACCAAGGTCGCTTACCGCCACTCCGGTTACCCGGGTGGTCTGAAGCAGATCGGCTACGACGAGCTGCTGACCAAGCGTCCCGAGCGGGCCATCGAGCTGGCCGTGAAGGGGATGCTCCCGCACAACAAGCTCGGCCGTCAGCTGATCAAGAAGCTGAAGGTCTATGCCGGTGCCGAGCACCCGCACCTCGCGCAGCAGCCGGTGCCGTTCGAGATCAAGCAGATCGCGCAGTGAGCGCGGGCGAAGGAAGCAGCATGACCGACATCATCGAGACCGAGGTCACCCCGGAAGCCACCGAGGCCCCCGAGGTCACCGAGGCACCGGCGCCCGTTGCCCGCGCGCCTCGTGGTGACCGGCCGATCCAGACCGTGGGCCGCCGCAAGGAGGCCATCGTCCGGGTTCGCCTCATCCCGGGCACCGGCAAGATCACCTGCAACGGCCAGGACCTCGAGGCGTACTTCCCGAGCAAGGTGCACCAGCAGCTCATCAAGGACCCGCTGGTCACCGCCGAGAAGCCCGAGCAGTTCGACGTCATCGCCAACCTGCGTGGCGGCGGCACCACCGGCCAGGCCGGTGCGCTCCGGCTGGGCATCGCCCGCGCGTTGATCATCAACGAGCCGGACGACCGCCCGGCCCTGAAGAAGGCCGGCTTCCTCACCCGTGACGCCCGCGTCAAGGAGAGCAAGAAGTACGGTCTCAAGAAGGCCCGTAAGGCTCCCCAGTACTCGAAGCGCTGATCTTTCCCAGCGCGTTGTACTTCTGACGGACGGCCGGTCCGCCTCCCCTCGGTGGGGGAGGTGGGTCGGCCGTTCCGCTTTCTCCTCACTGGTAGTGCTCATTCGGAGGTTGGCGGGTATGGGTCGGTTGTTCGGCACGGACGGCGTACGCGGGCGGGCGAACGCGGATCTCACCCCGGAATTGGCGCTGGCGCTCGCGGTGGCCGCCGCGCACACACTCGCCGAGACGGACCGCAGTCATCCACCGCTCGCCGTGGTTGGTCGCGACACCCGCGCCAGCGGCGAGATGCTGGAGGCCGCGGTCGTCGCCGGGCTGACCAGTGCCGGCGCCAACGTGGTGCGGGTCGGCGTGCTGCCCACCCCGGCGGTGGCGTTCCTCACCGCGGAGGCCAAGGCCGACCTGGGTGTGATGCTCTCCGCGTCGCACAACCCCATGCCGGACAACGGCATCAAGCTCTTCGCCGCCGGTGGGCACAAGTTGCCCGACGAGATCGAGATGCAGATCGAGGCGGCCGTCGAGACGAACGCCACCACCGCCTGGGACCGGCCGATCGGTGCCGGCGTCGGCCGGGTGCACGACCTTCTCGACGGTGCCGACCACTACGTCCAGCACCTGGTGGGCACCGTTGGGCACCGGCTCGAGGGGATCAAGGTAGTGGTCGACTGCGCCAACGGCGCTGCCGCCGAGGTCGCCCCCGTCGCCTACCGGGAGGCCGGCGCGGAGGTCATCGCCATCCACGCGGAGCCCGACGGGCTCAACATCAACGATGACTGTGGCTCCAACCACATCGAGGCGCTGCGCGCCGCGGTGGTCGAGCACGGTGCCCACCTGGGCATCGCCCACGACGGCGACGCCGACCGCTGCCTGGCGGTCACCGCCGACGGCGACGAGGTGGACGGCGACCAGGTCATGGCGATCCTCGCGCTGGCCATGCGGGACGCCGGCACGCTCACCCAGGACACCCTGGTGGCCACCGTGATGAGCAACCTCGGGCTGCGGCTCGCGATGTCCGCGCAGGGCATCCGCCTGATCGAGACCAAGGTCGGTGACCGGTACGTGCTGGAGGAGCTGCGCGCCTCCGGGCTGGCGCTCGGCGGTGAGCAGAGCGGCCACATCGTGATGCCAGCGCACGCCACCACCGGCGACGGGGTGCTCACCGGCCTGCACCTGATGGCTCGGATGGCGGCCACCGGCCAGTCCCTCGCCGAGTTGGCCTCGGTGGTCACCAAGCTGCCCCAGGTGCTGATCAACGTGCCGGTCGGCGACCGGACCATCGGTGCCGCCGCACCCGCCGTCCGCGCCGAGGTCGAGCGGGCCGAGGCGGAGCTGGGGGAGACCGGCCGGGTGCTGCTGCGCCCGTCGGGCACCGAGCCGTTGGTCCGGGTGATGGTCGAAGCGGCCACCGAGGCGACCGCCCGTGCGGTGGCCGAGCGGATCGCCGAGCTGGTCCGTACCGCGAGCCCGGTCGCCTAGGACAACTGGACGCTGTGGAGCTGAACCGTTCGCGGCATCAGCTCCACAGCCCCCGCAGGTGCCAAATCGACGTCAGCGGCCCGGGGTCAGGGCGCGCAGCCGGGTGACCGCCTCGGTCAGCACCTCCGGGCGTTTGCAGAAGGCGAACCTGACCAGCCGCCGGCCCGCGTCGACATCGTCGTAGAAGACCTGGGTGGGCACCGCCACCACACCGCAGCGCTCCGGCAACGAGCGGCAGAACTCCACACCGTCCCGGCCGCCGAGGGCGGTGATGTCGGCGGTGACGAAGTACGTCCCCTCCGAGTCGAGCACCTCGAACCCGGCGTCGGTCAGACCACCGACGAGCTGGTCACGCTGCTGTTGGAGACCGTCCCGGAAGCCGGTGAAGTAGTCGTCCGGCAGGGCCAGCGCCACGGCCACCGCCGGTTGCAGCGGCGCGGCGTTGACATAGGTGAGGAACTGCTTCACCCGAAGCACCGCCGAGACCAGCGCCGCGGGGCCGCTCGCCCAGCCGACCTTCCACCCGGTGCAGGAGAACGTCTTGCCGGCCGACGAGATGCGCAACGTCCGCTCCCGCATCCCGGGCAGGCTGGCCAACGGCACGTGCGGGCCCGTCGCGTCGGTGAAGACCAGGTGCTCGTACACCTCGTCGGTGACCGCGTACGCGCCGAACTCCTGGCACAACTCGGCGACCTGCGCCAACTCGGCCGGGGTGAAGACCTTGCCGGTCGGATTGTGCGGCGAGTTCAGCAGCACCAGCCGGGTGCGCGGACCGAACGCCGCACGCAGCGCCGCCGGGTCGAAGGCGTACCGACCGTCGGCCGCGGGGCGCAGTGTCACAGGTCGGCGGACCGCGCCGGCCAGCGCGATCGAGGCGGCGTACGAGTCGTAGTACGGCTCGAAGCAGACCACCTCGTCGCCCGGTTCGCAGAGCGCGAGGATGCTCGCCGCGACGGCCTCGGTGGCACCCGCCGTGATCACGATCTCGCTGTCCGGGTCGTACCCCAGGTCGTAGAACCGCCGCTGATGCGCCGCGACGGCCGCGCGGAGGGCGGGGATCCCCGGGCCGGGCGGGTACTGGTTCTGCCCGTTGCGCAGCGCCTCGGCGGCGGCGGCCAGCATCTCCGGCGGGCCGTCGGTGTCGGGAAAGCCCTGGCCGAGGTTGACCGCGCCGGTGCGTACGGCGAGGGCGGACATCTCGGCGAAGATCGTCGTGCCAAACGGCCGCATCCGGGCCACCAGCGGGTCGACATCGGTGCTCGTCGTCACCTGCGCCAGCCTACGGCCACCCGCCGCCCGAACCCCAGCCTCATTCGGGTGCGCAACTGGTCGCCCAGTACCCCCGGGTCTTGTTGACGACCGGTTTGCCGGCACCGGTGACAGTGACTGTGCAGTCGAGTGGTCTCTCACCTTCGTCGTCGGCCCATCGGGCCTCCACCAGCACCCTGGTCTTGCCGTTGGTGCGAATGGTGGTGCGCCAGGGCAGCTTCTGGCCGTCGACGTGGATGAGGTCACTCTCGGCGTCGAAGTACGCCAGGTCGACGACACCCGACCCGCTGAGCTCGTAGACGACGGTCACGGGTGCCGGACCTGAGGTCGGTCGGGTGATCGGCTTCTTGCTGGTGGTCGGAGACGCGGTGGGCGGCTGCGGCGCGGTGGGTCGCTCGGGGATTACCGGCCCAGCGGTGGGCTCCGTCCAGCCGTCGTCGTCGGGGACCACCCACGGATCCTCGGCGATCGGGTCCGGGTTGGTGGTGTCGAGCCACAGACCACCCGCGCAGAGGCAGCCACACACGAGCAGGACGAGTGCCACGACGGCCGCGACGACGATCCCGACGATCCGCCCGCTGCTCGTGGCCGGCTTACCGGGGACCTGCGGATACCCGGGGTAGGTGTACGGCGGCGGATAGCCGGGCGGCGGCCAACCGGGCGGCGGATAGCCGGGCTGCTGCCAGCCAGCGGCCGGCGGCTGCCGGTCGGGCATGGGCCACCCCGCTTGCGGTGGCGATCCGGCCGACGGCGCGCCTGGGGCGTCGGGCCACCCTGGCGGCGTCTGCGGGTCGGGTGCCCACGGCGTCGCCGACGGTTGTGGCGTCCACTGGGTGGCGGGCGGAGGCGGCGTCCACGGCGCGGCCTGCGGAGGCGGCGACCAGGGGGCCTGCGGTGCCCACGGCTGACCCGCAGCCAGCGGGTCGGGGGCCGGAAACGGAGTCGAGGACGGCGGCGCCGTCGGATCCGGCGGGGGTGCGGGGGAGGCCGGTTCCGGAGCGGATGAGGGGGTTGGGTCGGGCGACGGGGTATCGGACATGGCTGCTCCGGGCGGGAGTGGGTATGGAACGAACGGGCCGTGGACGGGAGCGCCAAACCCGCCGAGAGACTTTCGCACCCGAAGGCGTGTTGCAACCCCGCCCGTCAGAGCGGGGCGCGAGCGGCTGTGACGCTCGTCCCGTTGCGACCCCCGACCACCGATCGCTCAGATTCCGTGATTGATAACCCGACTTTCGAGCAACCATGATGAGTGAAACTGGGTTAGGCTGCGGGCCATGTGTGGAATCGTGGGATACGCGGGCGCGCGCCCCGCACTCGGCATCGTCCTCGACGGGCTGCGGCGACTGGAATACCGTGGCTACGACTCGGCAGGCGTCGCGATCGTCTGTGACGACCAGCTGCTGACCGAGAAGAAGGCCGGCAAGCTGGCCAACCTGGAGAAGGTGCTGTCCGAGCGGGCCGCCGACGACCCGACCTCCTGCGCGGCCAGCCCGATCGGCATCGGTGACGGCACCACAGGCATCGGGCACACCAGGTGGGCCACCCACGGCGGCCCGACCGACCGCAACGCCCACCCACACGTCGCCCCCGACGGGCGGGTCGCGGTGATCCACAACGGCATCATCGAGAACTTCGCCAAGCTCCGCGCCGAGCTGGAGGCCGACGGCGTCCAGTTCACCAGCGACACCGACACCGAGTGCGCCGCACACCTGCTCGCCGCCGCGCTGGCCGACCTGCGCGCCGCCGGCCAACCGGACAGCCCGCAACTGCTCGCCGCCGGCATGCGCGTGGTCTGCCAGCGACTGGAGGGCGCGTTCACGCTGCTCGCGGTTGACGCCGCAGTGCCCGGTGCGGTCGTCGGCGCCCGGCGCAACTCGCCGCTGGTGGTCGGCCGCGGCGACGGGGAAAACTACCTGGCCAGCGACGTGGCCGCGTTCATCGAGCACACCCGGGAAGCGGTCGAGCTGGGGCAGGACCAGATCGTGCTGATCACCGGCGACAGCATCGAGATCACCGACTTCGAGGGCCAGCCCGCCACCGGCAAGGACTTCCACATCGACTGGGACTCCTCGGCCGCGGAAAAGGGCGGCTACGACTGGTTCATGCTCAAGGAGATCGAGGAGCAGCCGCAGGCCATCGCCGACACGCTGCTGGGCCGGCTCACCGAGAGCGGTGAGATCGCCCTCGACGAGGTCCGCCTCAGCGACCAGGATCTGCGCGACGTCGACAAGATCTTCATCGTGGCCTGCGGCACGGCGTACCACGCCGGCATGGTCGCCAAGTACGCCATCGAGCACTGGACCCGGATCCCGTGCGAGGTGGAGCTGGCCAGCGAGTTCCGCTACCGCGACCCGGTGCTCGACCGGTCCACGCTGATCGTGGTCATCTCGCAGTCCGGCGAAACGATGGACACCCTGATGGCGCTGCGCCACGCCAAGGAGCAGAAGGCCCGGGTGCTGGCGATCTGCAACACCAACGGCTCGACGATCCCCCGCGAGTCCGACGCCGTGCTCTACACCCACGGTGGGCCGGAGATCGCCGTCGCCTCCACCAAGGCGTTCCTCACCCAGGTCGTCGCCTGCTACCTGATCGGCCTGCACCTGGCCCAGGTGCGCGGGATCAAGTTCGCCGACGAGGTGGGCGCCGTGGTCGCGCAGTTGCAGGAGATTCCCGGCAAGCTGCGTGAGCTGCTCGACCGGATCGAGCCCGTCCGCGAACTGGCCCGGGAGTTGAAGTCCGAACCGACAGTGCTGTTCATCGGCCGGCACGTCGGCTACCCGGTGGCTCTGGAGGGCGCGCTGAAGCTCAAGGAGCTGGCCTACATGCACGCCGAGGGCTTCGCCGCCGGTGAGCTGAAGCACGGCCCGATCGCCCTGATCGACAAGGGCACCCCGGTGATCTGCGTGGTGCCCTCGCCGGTGGGCCGGGGCATGCTGCACGACAAGGTCGTCTCCAACATCCAGGAGGTCCGGGCGCGCGGCGCACGGACCATCGTGATTGCGGAGGAGGGTGACGAGGCGGTCGTCCGGTACGCCGACCACCTGATCTACGTGCCGCGTACGCCCACCCTGCTGGCCCCGCTCGTCACCACCGTGCCGTTGCAGGTGCTCGCCGCCGAGATCGCCGCCGCCCGGGGGCACGACGTGGACCAGCCCCGCAACCTGGCCAAGTCGGTCACCGTCGAGTAGCCACCGCCCACGTCCGGAACCCCGCTCGCCGCACCTCGCGGCGGTCGGGGTTCCGTCGTCACCGGCCCAGCACGACCCGGGCCATCCCGTCCAGCGCCGGGTTTCCCGCTTCCCAGTAGCCGGTGTGCCCGCCTCGACCGCTCGGGAACACCCGCCCACCGAAGCCGGGGTCGGCCGGGTCATGGCCGAACCACAGCTCGTGCCCTGTTCGCCCGGGCCAACCCAGCACAGCGGCGAGTGGTGCCGCGCCGAGCAGGGCCCGTCGGCCCAGCTCCTCCGGTGACCGGGCCGCCCGGATCACGTCGTCGGGGGCGCTGCTCGCCCAGACCTCCCCGGGCGGCACACCCAGCTCGGCGGCGTGCGACGCGCCGACACCGGGGGAGCCGACGAAGACCAGCGCGTCGGCGGCCAGGCCGTGCTCCCGGGCGGCCACCCCCACCACCAGCGACCCGTAGCTGTGCCCGAGCACCGTCTGCCGGGCAGGCGGCCCGTCGTGGCTGACGCGCAGCCCCTCCTGGAAGCGGTGCAACGCCGGGCCTGCGTCCCGGGCCTGACCCGCCGAAGCGGCCTCGTTCAGCAGGTCCGGAGCGTCGTAGTCCAACCAGAGCACCGCCGCGCTGCGCTCATCCGGGGCGAGTGCGGCACACCGCTCCAGCACCCGGGCCGCTCTGCCCAGCTCGCCCGAGGCGTCGTCCAGGCCGGCGGTCATCCCCGGCACGTAGGTCAGCACCCGGTCGGCGTGGTCCGGGTCGCCGAGCGCCACCACCGCCCGGCCCTCACCCGCCGGATCCAACCCGAGCAGGTACGCCCGGGGCACCTCGCCGGCCGTCAGCCGCCCGCCCAGCGCGTCCAGACCGGCCAGCCGCCCGGCCACCCCACGCAACCGGATCAACGCGAGGGGCCCGGGCGGCACCCGGGACAGCAGCCGTCGCCGCTCGGCCAGCAGTTCGGCACGCCAGGCGTCGAGCCGTAACCGGTTGGCCTGGTCGCGGGCGGCCACCGGCAGCCCGTCCAACCGCCCGACCAGGGCCGGCTCGCGCCCGATCAGCCACCGTCGCTGCGCCGGGGTCAACCCGGACCACCAGGCGCTGACCAGCGAGGGTGCCGCGCCGAGGGTCGGTCGGCCCGGCGGGGGCGGGGACGCCCAACCGGTGCTGGCGGCCCTCGCCAGGTCATCCAACCGGTCGGCGGCGACCCGGTCCGCGGCGGCTGCCCCGTCGAGCGCGGCCCGCAGGGCCGCGGCCACCCCCGCCGCGGCGACCCCGGCCCGCTCGGTGGGCCGAAACCGGGCGGGATCGACCCGCACCCCACCCGAGCGGTCCACCAGCAGGCCGGCCGCATCGGCCTGGGCGACCGCCTGGGCGAGCCGCGCCTTCGCCACCGCCAGCCCACCCGCCAACTCGGCCAGCACCTGGTCGACCTCGATCAACGCGGGTGCGATCGAGGCCAGCTCGTCACGCAGACCGCCGAGTCGAATGTCCGCAGCCGTGGCTGCCGCACCCGACCAACCGCCCCGCAACCGCCCAGTGGCCGCGCGTAGCTCGCCGAGGCGCAGATCGAGTGGCCCGGCCAACCCCGCCCACGCCGCCCCGGCGGCCCGCCACCCGCCGGGATCGACAGCCCACAGCTGGCGGTAACCGACGCTGCTCACCGGGGTAGGGAGGCGAACCGGCCGGCGGCCCGGTCGTCCACCGTCTCGTACGCCTCGGCCGCCACCCGGACCCCGCCGGCGGTCGCCGCGACCCGGGCGCCCAGCCGGCAGAACCAGGCGTGCCCGGCCGCCTCCAACCCGGCCAACGCCGCGGCAGCTCGCCACTCGGGCGCCGCCACCACCAACCCGGGCAACCCCGCGAGGCCCGACGCCAACCGGCGCGCCTCGTCGTCGAGCAGGACGGCGACCGTCCGCAACTCCTCCGGCTGCACGGCGAACGGCTCGTCGGTCATGACCACACCCCCATGGACGACAGGCATCGACGCGCTGACGCTAGGCACGTACCGAAGGTCGTGCGGTGCCCTGTGGACAGCCGACGTCGAGGCGTACCCCGCGGTGTCCACAGGCGTTGCCCAGCGCGAGCCCGACGGCTAATCTGCGGCCTCGACCGCCGGTAGGGTGATGTGGTGATCGTCGCTGTCGGCATCGACGTGGTCCTGGTCGACCGGTTCGCCCGGGCCCTGGCACGGACGCCGCTGCTCGCCGACCGGCTCTTCACCGAGGCCGAGCGGCACACCCGCGCCGGCAGCCCGCGTTCGCCCGAGTCGCTCGCCGCCCGGTTCGCCGCCAAGGAGGCGGTGGCCAAGGCCCTCGGCGCCCCGGCCGGGCTGAGCTGGCACGACTGCGAGATCGTGCCCGACCCGGATGGCCGCCCCTGGCTGGCCGTCTCCGGCACCGTCGCGGCGGTGGCCGACGCACGCGGGGTCAACCACTGGCATCTCTCGCTGTCGCACGACGGCGGGATCGCCTCGGCAATGGTGGTCGCGGAACGATGACGTCGGCCGGGAGGGCCGGTCAGGTCCGCCCGCTAATGGAATGGGACACGGTGGCATGAGAGCGGTGTGGCGGGTGGCCGACGTACGGGCGGCCGAGGCGGGGTTGATGGGCACACTGCCGGAGGGGACGCTGATGCAGCGGGCCGCCGCCGGCCTGGCCCGCCGGGCCGCGCTCCTGCTCGCCGAGCGGGGCGGAGTCTACGGAGGCCGGGTGCTGCTGCTGGTCGGCTCCGGTGACAACGGCGGCGACGCGCTGTACGCGGGGGAGCGGTTGGCCCGCCGAGGTGTCCAGGTGTCCGCCCTGCTGCTCACCCCCGGGCGGGCGCACGCCGCCGGCCTGGCCGCGCTGCGAGCCGCCGGTGGCCGGCTGGTGCCGGAACCGGCCGGCCCTGTCGACCTGGTCCTCGACGGCATCGTCGGCATCGGTGGCACCGGCGGGCTACGGGCGAACGCGGACGAGGTGGTCCAGCGCCTCGGTGAGCTGCGCGGACGCGACGGGGGACGGGCCACAGTGCTGGCTGTCGACGTGCCCAGCGGAGTCGCTGTCGACACCGGCCACGTGCCGCTGTCCGCGTCCGGCCGGCCCACCGCGGTCCGCGCCGACGTGACTGTGGCCTTCGGCGCGCTGAAGCCCGCCCTTGTGGTCGGGCCGGCCGCCGCCCTGGCCGGGCAGGTCGAGCTGGTCGACATCGGGCTGCGGCAGTGGCTTCGCGGCACCCCGGCGCTGCGGGTCACCGAGTGGTCCGACCTGGTCGACTGGTGGCCCCGGCTGGGCCCGGCGTCGGAGAAGTACACCAGGGGCGTGGTGGGGGTGGCGACCGGCTCGGCGACCTACCCCGGTGCGGCGGTGCTCTCCGTGGGCGGCGCCCTGGCCGGGCCGACCGGCCTGGTCCGCTACGCCGGCAGCGCCCGCGCCGAGGTGCTGCACCAGCATCCGTCGGTGATCGCCAGTGGGCGGGTCGCCGACGCGGGCCGGGTGCAGGCCTGGGTCTGCGGCTCCGGGCTGGGCACCGGTGCTGACGCGGCGGCCGAGCTGCGCGCCGTACTGGCCGCACCGGTGCCTGTGGTGCTCGACGCCGACGCCCTGACTCTGCTGGTGGACGGCTCGCTCGCCGACCGGCTGCGCGGTCGGGACGCGCCCATCGTGGTCACCCCGCACGACCGGGAGTTCACCCGTCTCTGCGGGGAGGAGCCGGGCGCCGACCGGGTCGGCGCCGCGCTGCGGCTGGCGGCCTGGATGAACGCGGTGGTGCTGCTCAAGGGCGATCGCACCGTGATCGGCACGCCGGACGGTCGGGCGTACGTCAACCCGACCGGCACCCCGGCACTGGCCACCGGCGGCACCGGCGACGTGTTGGCCGGGCTGCTCGGCTCACTGCTGGCAGCCGGGGTACCCGCCGATCGGGCCGCCGCCTCGGCCGCGTACCTGCACGGGCTCGCCGGGCGAGAGGCGGCGCGGGGTGGGCCGGTGACCGCGCCCGACGTGGCGACCGCCCTGCGTCCGGTGCTGGCCCGGCTGGGCTGAACGGGGCGGTTCCGGCTGCGGTGCCCGGATCGCCGTGTCGGGACGTGCGTCGCCGCCCGCGGTGATCACGGCGGAAAGTAGGCTGGGTGCATGTGGCAGGCCGAGGTACGCGTCGATCTTGACGCCATCCGCGAGAACGTGAGCAGGCTCCGCTCCGGCACCACCGCCGAGTTGATGGCAGTGGTGAAGGCCGACGGGTACGGCCACGGCATGCTTCCGGCCGCCCGCGCGGCGCTCGACGCCGGCGCTGACTGGCTCGGTGTCTGCACCCTCGACGAGGCGCTCACCCTGCGGCGGGCCGGGGTGACAGTGCCGGTGCTGGCCTGGCTGCTCGCCCCCGGATTGCCGCTGCGCGAGGGGGTCAGCGCCGGAGTGGACCTGGGCGCGGCCAGCCTGGCGCAACTGGACGAGATGATCGAGGCGAGTCGCCTCGCCGGGCGTCCCGCCCGCCTGCACCTCAAGATCGACACGGGGTTGTCCCGGGGCGGTGCGACGGTCGCCGACTGGCCCGCGCTGCTGGACGCCGCAGCCAAGGCGCAGGCCGACGGCCTGGTCGAGGTGGTCGGCGTGTGGAGCCACTTCGTGTACGCGGACTCGCCGGGCCACCCCACCACCGACCGCCAACTGGCCGTCTTCCACGAAGGACTGGCCATGGTCGAACGGGCCGGGCTGCGGCCGCGCTGGCGGCACCTCGCCAACTCGGCCGCCACCCTCACCCGCCCGGACACCCACTTCGACCTGGTCCGCCCCGGCCTGGCCATCTACGGGCTGTCCCCGGTGGCCGGCGAGACGTACGGGCTGCGGCCGGCGATGACCGCCCGCGCCCGGGTGATGCTCACCAAGCGGGTGCCCGCCGGCACCGGTATCTCCTACGGGCACGCCTACACCACGGAAGCCGACGCGAACCTGGCAGTGGTGCCGCTCGGGTACGCCGACGGGGTTCCACGGCACGCGTCGAACACCGGCCCGGTGCAGCTCGGCGGTGCACGCCGGACGATCTCGGGGCGGGTCTGCATGGACCAGTTCGTGCTCGACTGCGGCGACGACCCGGTGGCCGACGGCGACGTGGCGACGCTCTTCGGCAGCGGCGTCGACGGCGAACCGACAGCCGACGACTGGGCCGAGGCGGTCGGCACGATCAACTACGAGATCGTCACCCGGTTCGGCGGCACGCGAGTACCCCGGGTCTACGACGGCGAGAAACCGTGAGCGTGAGGAGTGAGCCGGGGTCGCGAGCCCCGCAGTCGCGAACCAAGGTGGCGCCATGAGTTACCGCGTTCCGCGTCCGCGGACGGCCGCGGGTCGGGTCGCGGGGATCGTCGGCGCGGCGGTGGGGGTGGCCGCGGCAGGTCTGGCGGCTGGCGTCGCGACCGAGCGGACCCTGGTCCGCCGGCTCAAGGCCGACCCGGCCGACCGCTACGCGCACGAGACGTTCGACCAGCAGCGGTACGACGAGGCGTTCCGCCTGGAACTGCCGGACGGCACCGACATCCACGTCGAGGTGGTCGAGCCGACCCGGCCGGTGCCGGGGCGACCGACCGTGGTGCTGGTGCACGGCTTCTGCCTGGACATGGGGACGTTCCACTTCCAGCGCCAGATGCTCGCCGCCCGCGGTGACTACCGGATCGTGGCGTACGACCAGCCCGGTCACGGCCGGTCCGGCCGGCTGGAGACCGGGGAGTACGACCTCGCCGTGCTCGGCCGGACGCTGCGCCAGGTGATCGACCGAACCGCCCCGGACGGCCCGCTGGTGCTTGTCGGCCACTCGATGGGCGGCATGACGATCATGGCGTTCGCCGAGCTGTTTCCGGAGCTGTTCGGTGACCGGGTGGTGGGCACCGTTCTGATGGCCACGTCGGGCGGGCTCATCGCGGAGACCAAGCTGGTCGCGCCCGCGCTGCTCGGTCGGGTCGGCGGCCCGGTGCTCTACATGGTCAGCAACGCCACCCGGTACGGCGGCCCGGTGATCGACAAGGCCCGTAAGTCGACGTCGAACGTGGCCTGGCTGCTGACCCGCAGGTACGGCTTCGGTACCCGTAAGCCCAGCCCGTCGCTGGTGTCCTACGTGGAGACGATGAACTCCCGGACGTCGGCCGACACGGTGACCCGCTACCTGCGGACCCTGGCCACCCACTCGCGCTTCCCGGCGTTGGCGGCGCTGGCGGCGACTCCGGTGCTCGTGGTGGTCGGCGACAAGGACATGATCACGCCGGTGACGCACTCCGAGGAGATCGTCCGCCGGTTGCCGCACGCCGAGTTCGTGAAGATCAAGGACAGCGGCCACGTGGTGATGTTGGAGCACGCGGACGAGGTCAACGCCGCCCTGGCGCGGTTCCTGGAATCATTGCAGAGCGTGGAGGAACGGTGAGTCACGTCGTCAAGCTGCCGACCGTCGAGGACACTCGGGACTTCGGCCGGCGGCTGGCAGGGCTGCTGCGCGCCGGCGACCTGGTGCTGTTGACCGGCCCGTTGGGCGCCGGCAAGACCGCACTCACCCAGGGCATCGGCACCGGGCTCGGTGTCCTCGGAGACATCACCTCGCCGACCTTCGTGATCGCCCGGGTGCACCGCCCCGACCCGGTCCGGGGCGGCCGGGTGGCGCTCGTGCACGCCGACGCGTACCGGTTGGGTGACGCCACCGACCCGCGCGCCGAAATCGACGACCTGGACCTCGACGCGTCGGTGGACGACTCGGTGACAGTGGTGGAGTGGGGCGAGGGCCTGGTGGAGCAGTTGGTGGACGCGCACCTGCGGGTTCGCATCGACCGCCGCGACGACGACACCCGCATCGTCGAGCTGGACCCGGTCGGCGGTGACTGGGCCCGGCGGCTCGCCGACCTGGGCTAGGTCGGTGGCTGTCGTACCCGATGCCTAGAGTGCGGGAGACCGACCCGCGCTGTGAGAGGTTCCCGATGCCCGACGACGCTCCCGCCCTGGATCTGCTGGCCCTGCTGCCGGAGCAGTGGCGCACAGTGCTCACCCCGCACCTCGACCCGGCACGCACCGCCGCGCTGGGCGACTTCGTCGCCCGGGAATACGCGACGCAGACGGTCTTCCCGCCGCTGGAGGATCTGTTCTCGGCATACCGGCTCTGCCCGCCGCAGGGCACCCGGGTGCTCATCCTCGGGCAGGATCCCTACCACCGGGCTGGGCAGGCACACGGGTTGAGCTTCAGCGTCCGCGACGGTGTGACGGTGCCGCCGTCGTTGCGCAACGTCTTCAAGGAGTTGGGCGAGGACGTGGGCGTCCCCAAGCCGCGCAGCGGCAACCTCGACGGGTGGGCCGCACAGGGGGTGCTGCTGCTCAACGCGGTGCTGACCGTCCGGCAGGCCACCCCGGGCTCGCACGCCAACGCCGGCTGGGAAGAGTTCACCGACGCGACCATCCGGGCACTGGACGCGACACCGGACCGGGTGGTCTTCCTGCTCTGGGGTGGCTACGCCCGCAAGAAGGCGGCGCTGGTCACCAGTCCGCAGCACGTGGTGCTGGAGGCGGGTCACCCCAGCCCGATGAACCCGCGCGGCTTCGTCGGTAGCCGCCCGTTCAGCGCCGCCAACAAGGCACTCGCCGACGCCGGCCTGCCCACCATCGACTGGGAGCGCACCGCCGGCTGAGCCCGCTCGTCAACGTCCTGCTGCTCGCCTGGCGGCCTGAACGGGCCGTCGACGTCCGTCAGTTGGCGCTACCGGCGCTGGCTCAGCTTCCGCTGGCTGACTGCCGGCCCCGGTAGCGGCGCAACAGCTCGGCGGCGCGTGGGTCGCTCAGTTCCAACTCGACGAGCGGCACCACCTGGTAACTCCGCCCACCGTGACGCACCTCGATCGTCTCGGGCAGCTCGTCGCACATCGTGGCCCTGATCTCTCCGTACCGGGTCGACCAAAAGTGTTCGCCCGGCTCCTCAGGCTCCAACCACACGCCGCCGAACTCACCCCAGCGAGCGTCCCACCGCTGGCCGTAGTTCGTCTCCAGCCAGCGGGTGAAGAGTTTGGCGTCCTGCCAGCGCAGGGCGATCTCCAGCGCGTCCACCGGCACCGGCGCTCCCTGCAACAGCGCTGCGGCACACCCGGTGATCACCTGCGGAAAGTCGGTGAGCCGATCCAGCAGCCGATTCACATTCAGCCCGTCGATCCGCTCCGCGATCGGCCGGGCGGCCAGGTCGTCGATCCGGGCGTCGAGGTGCGCGTCCAGCGGCTCAACCCCGATGACCAACTGCACATCCATCGCGGCGAGCAACCGTTCCAGCACCGGGACGGTCGTCGCTCGTTCACCACGCTCGAACCGGGCCACCGCTGCCTGGTCGACCCCGGCGAGCGCGGCCAACTGGCGCTGGCTCAGGTCGCGCAGGTGTCGTTGATGCCGCACGACAGCGCCGAGCACTGTGACAAGGCGAGTGGATGACATCCCGGCATGGTGGACCACCGGCGGGATGTCCGCGATCCCGCTACGGCAGATCGGCGAAATGCCGCCGATCCGGACCCGGGGATCGCCAGGCCCGTGAACCGGCGGATGGTGAGCCTTACTTCAATGAGCGTGATGTCTGTGAGTCATCACGATGACTCACAGACATCACGCTCATTGGGGAATGTGGCTCCAGCGCTTGTCCGAGGGCTAGGCGGTTGGCCCGGTCGCACCCAAGGGCTACGGCGGCGGGCAAGCCCGTGGCGGGGCGAAGGCCGCGGGTGGGGTGAAGGCCGCGGGCGGTGGCGGGGCGGGGCATGACCGGGGCGGAGGGCGGGGCGGCTAGGCTGGCTTACCGTGCTCGTACTCGTGGTGGACAGCTCGACCCCCGCGGTCACCGCGGCGCTGGTGGAGGTCTCGGCAGACGGTGTGGCGTCGCGGGCGCACCGGTGCACCGTCGACGCCCGCGCGCACGGTGAGCTGCTCGCGCCCCAGGTGGATGCGGTCCTCGCCGACGCTGACGCGCGCCCGCGTGACCTGGCCGCCATCGTCGCCGGGCTCGGTCCGGGTCCGTTCACCGGGCTACGGGTCGGCCTGGTGACCGCCGCGACGATGGGTCAGGTGCTCGGCATCCCCACGTACGGCGTCTGTTCGCTGGATGCCATCGGTTACCCGGCGGCGTCCGGCGCGCCCGTCCTGGCCGCCAGCGACGCCCGCCGCAAGGAGCTCTACTGGGCCGTCTACGACGGCGCCGGCCAGCGGATCGTCGGACCCGAGGTGTCCGCGCCGGCGGTCGCCGCCGCGCGCGCCCGCGAACTGGGCGCGACGATCGCGGTCGGTGACGGCGCGCACCGGTACGCCGAGGTCCTGGACCTGCCCGTTCGGGTCGAGCCGCGCTACCCGGACGCGACAGTGCTGGCGTTGCTCGCCGCCGAGCGGATCCGGGCGGGGGCGACCAGTGAGCGGCTCACCCCGCTCTACCTGCGCCGCCCCGACGCGGTGGCGGCGACCGGCCGCAAACCGGTCCTGCCATGACGGCGGTACGGCTCGAACCGTTCCGCTGGTGGCACATCGACGACGTGCTGCCGATCGAGGCGGACCTGTTCGGCGCTGAGAAGTGGTCGCCCGCCATGTTCTGGAGCGAGCTCGCCAACGGGCACCACTACCGGCTCGCCGTCGACGCGGACGGTTCGGTGCTCGGTTACGCAGGGCTCGCCGGCCTTCCGCCGGACGAGGTGTGGGTGCAGAACATCGCCGTCCGCCGGGACGCCCAGCGGCGCGGCGTAGGGCGTGCCCTGCTGGAGGAGCTGCTCGCCGAGGTGGTCCGGCGCGACGCCCGCAGCACCCTGCTGGAGGTCGCCGTGGACAACGCCGCAGCTCAGCGGCTCTACGCGACGTACGGTTTCGAGCCGATCGGGGTGCGGCGCGGCTACTACCAACCGAGCAACACCGACGCGCTGGTCATGCGGCGCGACGCCGAGCCGACCGGGGACGGACCACACGACCATGGCTGACGAACCACTGATCCTGGGTATCGAGACCTCCTGCGACGAGACCGGTGTCGGCATCGTGCGGGGGCACACACTGCTGGCCGACGCGCTCGCCTCCAGCGTCGAGGAACACGCCCGGTTCGGGGGCGTGGTTCCGGAGGTGGCCAGCCGGGCACACCTGGAGGCCATCGTGCCGACGATGGACCGGGCACTGACCGAGGCCGGTGTCACGCTGGCCGACATCGACGCGATCGCTGTCACCTCGGGGCCGGGGCTGGCCGGTGCGTTGCTGGTCGGCGTCGCTGCCGCCAAGGGGTACGCGGTCGCCGCCGAGAAACCCATCTACGGCGTCAACCACCTCGCCGCCCACGTCGCTGTGGACACCCTTGAGCACGGCCCACTGCCCGAACCCGCCATCGCCCTCCTGGTGTCCGGCGGTCACTCGTCCCTCCTGCTCGTGGACGACCTGGCCCGGGGTGTCACCCCGCTGGGCGCCACCATCGACGACGCGGCCGGGGAAGCGTTCGACAAGGTCGCCCGGCTGCTCGGGTTGCCGTTCCCGGGCGGCCCGCCCATCGACCGGGAGGCCCGTGCCGGCGACGCCGCAGCGATCGCCTTCCCCCGCGGGCTGACCGCCGCGAAGGATCTTGCCGCCCACCGGTACGACTTCTCGTTCTCGGGTCTGAAGACCGCGGTGGCCCGGTGGGTCGAGGCCCGCCAGCGCGCCGGTGAGCCGGTTCCGGTGGCCGACGTGGCCGCGTCCTTCCAGGAGGCGGTCTGTGACGTCCTGACCAGCAAGGCGCTCGCCGCCTGCCGGGCGCAGGGCATCGAGACCCTGGTCATCGGCGGGGGAGTGGCAGCGAACTCGCGACTGCGGGCGATGGCCGAGCAGCGAGCCGAGAAGTACGGCATCCGGGTCCGGGTACCCCGGCCGAAGCTGTGCACCGACAACGGCGCGATGGTGGCCGCGCTCGGTTCGCACCTGGTCGCCGCCGGTGTCGCCCCGAGCCGACTGGACCTGCCAGCCGATTCGGCACTGCCGCTGACCACTGTCAGCGTGTGACGGGAGCGGCGAACATGATCGTGCGGATGTGGGAGGCGCGCGCCGAGGCGTACGGAGTCGCCGACCTGATCACCTGGGTGTGCGACACCGCCCTGCCCGAGTTGGAGCACGACCCGCTCCACGTCTCCAGCGAGGTCTTCTCCTCCACCGACCACCGCGTGGTGGTGATCTCCAAGTGGCGCAGCAGCCCTCGCCCGCTGCCGGACCCGCCAGCCCTGCTGGTGGCCCGCGCCCCGCACTCCTGGGACTTCACCCAGGTAGACCGGTAACGCGAGCCACCATCCAGGCCGCCGGCTGACTGGTCAGCTGCGGCGCAACATCCGGTAGGTGGCGATTCCGCCAGTGCCCAGCGCGGCCAGGAAGACCAGCCAGACGACTGTGCTGCTGACTCCGACCTGCGGGCCGGAGTTGGCGGAGGCGGCGGCCAGGAGCCCGTCCTCGCCCGGGGCGGGCAGCGCGGCCGGCGGCAGCTCCGGCCAGCGGACCAGGCCGGTGCTCTCCAACATCTGCATGTGGTGCAACACGAAGCCGTTGGAGTCGTCGCAGAGCTTGCGGACGGTGGCGTCCCGGGTGCTGGCGCGGACCGCGCCGATCACCGGGAAGATCTTGCCGTGGGCGACCCGGAGCCGGGTGACGAAGATCTGGTCGAACCGAGCGCCGGAGGCCTTCTGCATCTCGGCCAGCCAGCCCTTCTGCTCGGCGGTCGGCTCGCTGGGGATCGTCGCGCCCAACTTGTTGGCCGCGTCGACCACGAGCTGGTCGAGCTTCTGGTGCTCGCCGGCGATGCCGGCGCCGATCTCCCGGACCTTCGCCGACTGCCCCTTCTCGGCGGCCATCTGACCGGCTGGCATCTCCCAGAGCCCGGCCAGCCGCACCCCGTTGAGCAGTGTCATGTCGGCAGCGTTGAGCTGCTGGCCACCGGCGGGCGCGGCGACGGCTACGCCGGGCAGGACACCGACCCCCGCGATGACCGCGATGAGCAGCATCGCCGCTCGGTGGGTCCGGGTGCCCAGTCGGCGATGGGCGGATCTGAGCGGTGCCATGTCTGTGGTGCCTCCTCGGTCCGGACCGGAACGCGTCTGGACCGGGCAGCCGTACCCTGCCGGTTGCCCGTCCGCCCACTGGTACGGACTGATCGCGCGATCAGTTCATCGTGGAGCGCCCCGGATCAGCGGGTGACGGCGAGCAGGCCGCCGAGCAGCAGCAGGGTGATCGCCGCGGCGGCGAAGACCATCAGCAACTCCTGACGCCCCCGCGCGACCGGGCCGGCGTCGACGACCGCTGTGGGTAGGGCCGGTAGATCGCGGGTCAGCGCGGCCAGGTCACCGAGGGTGCGGGCCGTCCACACCGCACCGGCGCGATCGGAGAACTCGTCAAGCGTCAGCCGGCCCGCCGCGGTGTGCTGGTGCAGCGCGGCGACCACCCGGTTGCGGTCGTCGTCGGAAGCGCGCAGCTCGACATCCACGCCGGACAGCGTACGCGGATCAGCCCACGTCGAGGGGGTCGGCGAGGAGCCGTTCGAAGGCCAGTTCGGCGGCACCGATCAGGGGCGCGTCGGTACCCAGTTTCGGCGTGCGCAGCCGGACGTGCTCCAGGCAGGCCCCGAGCGCGTTGGAGTTGAGCCGGCTGCGGATCTGGGCCGCCGCCGCGAGGTAGAGGTCACGCATGGTCCCGCCGAAGATGACCATCTCGGGGTTGAAGACGTTCACCAGGTTGGCCACGCCGAAGCCGAGCCAGTCGCCGGCCTGGCGGACCGCTGTCTGGGCCCGGGCGTCCCCCCGGTCGGCCGCGTCGAAGACCTCCAGCAGCGCGTCGCGGCCCCGGGCGTCGGAGCGTCCGGCAGCGCGCAGGAGGCCGTGCTCACCGATCTCGGTCTCCCAACAGCCCCGGGAGCCGCACTCGCAGGGCTTGCCGTCGCGGACCACCTTCATGTGGCCGACCTCGCCGCCGTAGCCACCGTGCCCGGTCAGTCGGCGTCCACCGGCGATGATGCCGGCACCCACGCCCACGTCGCCGTACAGGTAGAGGACGTTGTCGCAGCCTGCCGCCACACCTCGTGCGTGCTCGGCGAACGCGGCGACGTCGGCCACGTTGCCCACTGTGATCGGTACGTCGATGCCCAACTCGTCGGCGAGGGCCGCGCCGATCGGCTCGTCCACCCATCCGGTGGTGGGGCCGAGTCGGACCAGACCGTCGTCCCGGCGGACCATCCCGCAGACCGCGACGCCGGCACCGACGCAGATCGCGTCCGCCGGCACCAGCTGCTGCATCTCCTTGACCGCGCCGGCCAGCAGCGGCGCGGCCTCCGCGGCCAGCAGCCCGCGCGGCCGGTCCAGATCCCGGCGGTCCAGGACCGCGCCACCCAGCCCGATCCGGGCGGCGCGCAGCCGGTCCACCTCCACTGAGTACGCGTACGCGTAGACCCGGGCCGACTCGGGCCGGACGACCAGTGACGGTCGTCCGGCCCGGCCGGTCTCTTTCGGTGCGCCTTCGCTGACCAGCCCCACCGCGGACAGGTCGGCGGTGAGTGCGCCGATGGTGCTGCGGTTGAGGCCCAGCGTGGTGGTCAGCTCGGCCCGCGTGGTCGCCCCGTGGACGTGTACGTGCCGCAGCAGGGCCCCGAGGTTCTGCCGCCGGACGTCATCCTGGCTCGGTCCTGGGCGCATGCTGGTGCTACCTCCCGCGCGGTCAGCGGGAGCCGGTGGCTGCCGCGCGGCGGCGGGAGAGCGCGTCGACGCTGGCGGCGAGTAGCAGCACGACGCCGGTGACCACGTACTTGACTCCCGCGTCGTACCCCATCAGGCCCATTCCGTTTTCGATGACAGCGACCACCGCGCCGCCGAGTACGGCGTCGAGGACGCGGCCCTTGCCACCGAAGAGGCTGGTGCCGCCGATCACCGCTGCGCCGACCGCGTAGAGCAGTACGTTACTGCCCCCGGTGTTCGGGTCGACCGAGTTGGCCCGGCTGGCCGCCACGATGCCGCCGATGGCGGCCATGGACGAGCAGATCACGAAGACCGAGATCCGGATCCGGTCGACGTCGATGCCGGCCCGACGGGCCGCTTCCCGGTTGCCGCCCACGGCGTAGATGTGCCGGCCGTAGCTGGTGCGTTGGAGCACGAAGGTCCAGATGACCAGCAGCACCGCGATGATCGGCACCACGATCGGCACGCCCTTGAGTGAGACGATGAGGACGTTGCGGCTGCGCTCCAGGTTGAGGACGTACATGGCGGTGCCGAGGATGACGGCGAGCCCGCCGATCCGCAGCGCCAGCACGGCGATCGGGTCGGTGATCAGACCGCGGGCCACCCGGTTGCGGTGGCGCAGCAGTTGCACCGCCCCGTAGCCGACGACCGCGAGGGCGGTCAGCGCCCAGCCCAGCGTTGGGGCGAGGTTGCGGTTGGCGATGGCGACCAGCACCTCGTCGCGGACGGAGATGTTGGTGCCCTCCTGCACGAGCAGCAGCACGACGCCCTGGAAGGCGAGGAAGCCGGCGAGGGTGACCACGAAGGACGGAATGCCGATCTTCGCGACGAGCATGCCGAGCGTGGTGCCGATGACCACGCCTGTGGCGACCGCGGCGAGCACCGCGACCCACCAGGGGTAGCCGAGCACTGTGACCACATTGGCCAGCACGGCCGCGCAGACGCCGCTGGCGAAGCCGGCGGAGAGGTCGATCTCGCCGAGCAGCAGCACGAAGACCAGGCCCATCGCGATCAGCGTGACCGCCGCGCCCTGGGTGAAGAGGTTGGCGAAGTTGCCGGCCGACAGGAACGACGACGGCCGCAGGATCGCGAAGACGGTGCAGAGCACGATCAGGCCGAGCACAGCCGGCAGCGCGCCGACGTCGCCACCGCGTACCCGGCTGAGGTAGTTGCGGACGTGGCCTCCGACGGTCGGCGCCGGTGTGACGGCCGCAGGGCCGTCCTTCCGCACGGCGGTGGTGGTCATCGGACGCCTCCTGAGATCGAGTCGGCCGGCTCCGGGCCGTCGCCGTTGCTGCCCGGGTCGGTGGCGAGGCCGAGCCCGCCCGAGCGCCCGGCGGTGATCAGCTCGACCACCTGGGCGTGGGTGATGTCGGTGGTCTTCACCTGGGCGACCATCTGGCCGAGGTACAGCGCGGCGATCCGGTCGGAGACGGCGAAGACGTCGTTCATGTTGTGCGAGATGAGCACCACGGCCAGGCCGTTGTCGGCGAGGCGGCGGACCAGTTCGAGCACCTGCGCGGTCTGTGCCACGCCGAGCGCCGCGGTCGGCTCGTCCAGGATGACGAGCTTGCTGTTCCACAGCACCGCCTTGGCGATGGCCACGGTCTGGCGCTGGCCGCCGGAGAGGCTGGACACGTGCTGGCGGAGTGAGGTGACGGTGCGGATGGAGAGCCCGGCCAGGGTTTCGGCGGCGAGCTGTTCCATTGTCGGCTCGTCCAGGACGATGCCGCTGCGCCTCTCCCGGCCGAGGAACATGTTCTGCACGATGTCCAGGTTGTCGCAGAGCGCGAGGTCCTGGTAGACGACCTCGATGCCGAGCGTGGCGGCGTCGCGAGGGCTGCCGATGTGCACCGGTTCACCGTTGAACAGGAACTCTCCGGCGTCGGAGGGGTGGATGCCGCTGATGCACTTCACCAGGGTCGACTTGCCGGCGCCGTTGTCGCCGACCAGTGCGGTCACTTCGCCTGGGTGGACGGTCAGGGCGACGTCGCGGAGCACCTGGACGGGACCGAAGCTCTTGTCGATCCCGCGGAGTTCCAGCAGGGGGGTCGCGGACACGGGGTCTCCTTCTTAAGGGAGGGTCGGGGCCCGTCCGGCGGGCGCCGCCCGGCACGGGAGGGTGCTCCCGTGCCGGGCGGCGGTGGTCGTTCCGGCGGGTACTGCGGCGTCGGTCAGCTGATGCCGGCTTCGGCGCAGAACTTGGCGTAGGCCCCGGTGCAGACCTGCTCCTTGGTCGCGTAGCCGTCGGCGATGACGTCCTTGACGTTGTCCTTGTAGATGGCCTTCGGGGTGAGCAGCACCGAGGGGACGTCGCGGTCACCGTCCTTCACCGACTGGCCGGTGTCCTTCTTCTCGCCCTTGGCCAGCGCGATGGCCAGGTCCGCGGCGGCCTTGGCCTCTTCCCGGACCGCCTTGTAGACGGTCATGCACTGGTCACCGGCGAGGATGTTCTGCAGGCCCTCCACGCTGGCGTCCTGGCCGGTCACCGGCACCTTGCCGTTGATCTTGTTCTTCTTCAGGATCGAGATGGCGGCGTTGCCGAGAGTGTCGTTGGCAGCCAGCACGCCGTCGATCTTGCCCTTGGTCGCGGTGAGCTGCTGCTCGAAGATGGTCGCGGCGGTGGGGCCGTCCCAGCCCGGCACGGCGTCGTCCGGGCCCTTGGTGTATTCCTTGGAGTCGAACTTCGGCTTGAGCACCGAGTCGTAGCCAGCCTTGAACAGGGTGGCGTTGTTGTCGGTGGGGGAGCCGTTCAGGTACGCCACGACGGGGTTCTTGGCGCCCTTCTCGGTCAGGCACTTCGCCAGACCCTCGCCCTGGAGCTTCCCGACGGTCTCGTTGTCGAAGCTGACGTAGTACTGGGCGGAGCCGCCGAGGGTGAGCCGGTCGTAGTCGATGGTGGCGACGCCCTGCGACTTGGCCTTGTCGAGCACTGCCTTGCCGGTGCCGGAGTCCAGGTTGACGATCATCAGGGCGGTGACGCCGCTGGTGATCATCTGGTCGGCGATGGTCTGGAAGGCGCTCTTGTCGTTCTGGGCGTTCTGGATGTCGGACTCGACGCCGGCAGCCTTGAACGCCTCCTCCAGGAAGCGGCGGTCCGCCGTCTCCCAGCGGGGGGAGGACTTGCTGTCCGGAAGGATCACGCCGATCTTGGGAGTCTTTTTGGAGTCGGCCGAGCCGGTGCCGGAGTCGTCGCTACAGGCGGTCAAACCGCCGGTCGCGAGCAGGCCCACGGCGGCGATGGTGAGGATCCCCTTACGCATGTGCAGGGTCCTTTCGGAGGTGGGGGAGGTGTTGTTTTGTTGTGTCCGGCAACGTATTTCGCGTCACACCGGCTCCACAAGACCGCGCAGGTGCATAGTTTGTTGGGAGCGATAACAATTCAGCAACGCGACTGTTACTCCCTGGGTATCCCACGGGGAAGTCGACGTAACGACTGTCGTCAGCGGGTCTGCAACGCAGCGGTGCGGGCGTCGGTCAGCGCCACCAGATCCACCGCTGCCAGTTCGAGTTGCAGACCGCGCCGACCAGCCGAGACGTAGATCGTCGGGAGATCCAGCGCGGACTCGTCCAGCACCGTGGGCAACCGTCGACGCTGCCCGAGCGGGCTGATCCCACCTCGTACGTAACCGGTGGCCCGCTCGGCGACCGCCCGGTCGGCCAACGCCGCCCGCTTGCCGCCGACCGCCGCCGCGAGCGCCTTCAGATCCAACTCGCCGGTGACCGGAACGACAGCCACTGTGAGCGCGCCGTCGACAGCGGTCACCAGCGACTTGAACACGCGCTCCGGCGCCACACCGAGCGCCACCGCCACCAACGCGCCGTAGTTCGGGGCGTCCGGCGACACCCGGTACGGATGGGTGCGATGCGCGATCCCGCGCTTGACCAACAGTGCCGTTGCCGGCGTGCCCTGTCCCGCCACAGCGACGAGGCTAGTCGAGACGGTGCTGGTCGACCGGCTGGCCGATCAGCACCGTCGGTGCGCCGTCGACCCGGGTGAGCACCAGGCTCGCCGCCGCGTCCCCGGCCAGCCGCAGGTCCCGCCGGAGCTGCTCCGGGGTGAGCGCCGAACCCCGCTTGAGGATCTCCACCCGGCCCACCCGGCGCTCGCGCAGCAGCGCCCGCAGGCGCTTGAGCGAGAACGGCAGCACGTCGGTGATCTCCAGGCAGCGCGCGTACGGGGTGCGGACCGGCTGGTCGGCGTAGAGATAGGCGATGCTCGGATCGCCGAGGGTGGCGTCCAGTTCGGTGGCCAGTTCGGCGACGAGATGCGCGCGCACCACCGCCGGGTCCGGGTCGTACAGGTAGCGACGCGGCGGCCCGACCGGTGCCTCGGCGGCACCCGAGCCGGTGAGCTGGTGACGGTGGGCCTCGACGCCCCGCTGGCGGTAGAGGGTGGCGCGACGGGGCACCTCCGCCAGCTCACCGCACCAGAGCGCGGCCTCGACCAGGTCCCCATCCACGCCGACCCACTCGGCCTCCGCGCCGGCCGGAATGAGCGCGTGGTCCACGCCCGGCGCGACCTTCACCACTGTGCGCGGCACCCGGTCGGCCAGCCCGGTGACGAAGTCCCACGGCGGCGAGTAGGCGCGCGGGTCGAAGATCCGACGCCCGGTGCCGGTCGTGCGGCGGGCCGGATCGCAGAAGACTCCGTCGACCGCTGACACGTCGAACCCGGTCGCGTCGCCGCACTCGACAGTGAACAGCTCGGCCAGCCCGGCCGCCTCGGCGTTGGCGGCGGCCATCGCCGCGGTCACCGGGTCGGCCTCCACCCCGTACACCCTGATGCCGGCGCGGGCGGCGGCCAGCGCGTCGGCCCCGAGCCCGCACCCGAGGTCGGCCAGGGTGCGCACGCCGGCCGCGTACAACCGGGCCGCCCGACTGTCGGCGACCACCCGGCGGGTGGCCTGCTCCAGGCCGGGACGGGTGAGGAACATCCCAGCGGCGGCCGGGCCGAACTTGCCGACCGCCCGGTGCCGCAGCTCGGCCTGGGTGAGCGCCGCCGCGGCCAACGTCGGCGGCACCCCGGTCGCGCGCAGCGCCGACGCCGCGACCAGTGGATCACCGCCGGCCAGGTCGGCCGCCGCTGTGAGGGCGGCCGACCCCTCAGGGGTACGCAGCGCCGCCAGCTGATCGAGATCCACCCGGCCATTGTCCCGGCCGGCAGGGAAATCCTGGTTGTCGGGGCGCGACGCGCTGGCACTCTCCTTGACGGAGTGCTAGCCACGGAATAACCTGCGATTAGCACTCTCACCCTGAGGGTGCCAGCTTCCGGGTCTCGCGACCCGGGTGCGCACGCCAGGCGGACCGGCACCCGCGACGACGGCACCGCCCGGTGGCATGAGGCAGATTGACGCTGGTCAGCCCCGCTGGCCAGCAACGAAACCAGTACCCCAGGAGGGTATGCCCGTGACTACCGCGACCAAGGTTGCGATCAAGCCGCTCGAGGACCGCATCGTGGTCCAGGCGAATGAGGCTGAGACCACCACGGCGTCGGGCATCGTGATCCCCGACACCGCCAAGGAGAAGCCGCAGGAGGGCACTGTCCTCGCTGTGGGCCCGGGGCGCGTCGACGACAACGGCAACCGGGTTCCGGTTGACGTGCAGGTCGGCGACACCGTCCTCTACTCGAAGTACGGCGGCACCGAGGTCAAGTACGCCGGCGAGGAGTACCTGGTGCTCTCCGCCCGCGACGTCCTCGCGGTCATCGAGAAGTAAGCAACCGATCAGTGCCACTGCCCCGGTCCGGCTCGCCGGGCCGGGGCAATGGCGCTTCGAAGGGACATTAATGGCGAAGATCCTGAGCTTCTCGGACGACGCCCGGCACCTGCTGGAGCACGGTGTCAACGCCCTCGCGGACGCGGTCAAGGTCACCCTCGGCCCGCGCGGGCGCAACGTCGTCCTGGACAAGAAATTCGGTGCGCCGACGATCACCAACGATGGTGTGACCATCGCCAAGGAGATCGAGCTCACCAACCCGTACGAGAACCTTGGCGCGCAGCTGGTCAAGGAGGTGGCGACCAAGACCAACGACGTCGCCGGCGACGGGACCACCACCGCGACGGTGCTGGCCCAGGCGATGGTTCGCGAGGGTTTGCGCAACGTGACCGCCGGGACCAACCCGGCCGGCCTCAAGCGGGGCATCGACGCGGCGGCCATGAAGGTCTCCGAGGCGCTGCTCGGCCGTGCCGCCGAGGTCACCAGCAAGGAGTCGATCGCGAACGTGGCGACCATCTCCGCGCAGGACTCCACGATCGGCGATCTGATCGCCGAGGCGATGGAGCGGGTCGGCCGCGACGGTGTCATCACCGTCGAGGAAGGCTCGATGCTCACCACCGAACTGGACGTGACCGAGGGTCTCCAGTTCGACAAGGGCTTCATCTCGCCGAACTTCGTCACCGACCTGGAGGGTCAGGAGTCCGTCCTTGAGGACGCGTACATCCTGGTCACCACCCAGAAGATCTCGGCGATCGAAGAGCTGCTGCCGCTGCTGGAGAAGGTCCTGCAGAACAGCAAGCCCCTGCTGATCATCGCCGAGGACGTGGACGGCCAGGCGCTCTCCACCCTGGTGGTCAACTCACTGCGCAAGACCCTCAAGGTCTGCGCGGTCAAGGCCCCGGGCTTCGGTGACCGGCGCAAGGCAATGCTCCAGGACATCGCGATCTCCACAGGCGCCGAACTCGTCGCCCCGGAGCTGGGCTACAAGCTCGACCAGGTCGGCCTGGAGGTGCTCGGCACCGCCCGGCGCGTCGTGGTCGACAAGGAGAACACCACGATCGTCGACGGCGGTGGCCAGAAGGCCGACGTCACCGACCGGGTGTCCCAGATCCGCAAGGAGATCGAGGCCTCCGACTCCGACTGGGACCGGGAGAAGCTGGCCGAGCGGCTGGCGAAGCTCTCCGGTGGCATCGCCGTCATCAAGGCTGGCGCGGCGACCGAGGTCGAGATGAAGGAGCGCAAGCACCGCATCGAGGACGCCATCGCGGCGACCAAGGCTGCGGTCGAGGAGGGCACTGTGCCCGGCGGCGGCGCCGCCCTGGTGCAGATCCTCTCGGTGCTCGACGACGACCTGGGCTTCACCGGTGACGAGAAGGTTGGCGTCTCGGTAGTGCGCAAGGCGCTCGTCGAGCCGCTGCGCTGGATCGCCCAGAACGCCGGTCACGACGGTTACGTCGTGACGCAGAAGGTCGCCGACCTCAAGTGGGGCAACGGCCTCGACGCCGCCAAGGGCGAGTACGTCGACCTGGTCAAGGCCGGCATCATCGACCCGGTGAAGGTGACCCGCAACGCGGTCACCAACGCCGCCTCGATCGCCGGTCTGCTGCTCACCACGGAGAGCCTCGTGGTGGAGAAGCCGGAGCAGGCCGAGCCGGCCGCCGCCGGTGGGCACGGCCACGGTCACGGCCACCAGCACGGCCCGGGCTTCTGATCCGGTAGCGACACCCGTTCCGGGGCGCACCGCCGTCAGGCGGTGCGCCCCGGCTCGTTCCTGCGGGCTGGCAGGTCATTACCGAACGCTGACGTTGTTGGCGACCGGGCGAGATGATCGCGCACACTGGGCCGATGAGCACCACGTCACGGCGGTACGCCGCGTTGGCCGGGATCACCGCCGCCGCCGTCGCGATCGGGATCGCCGAACCGGTCGCGGTGTTGACCGGTCCCCGGTCGGCGCCCCTGGTCGCGGTCGGCGGGGTCATCGTCGACGCCGTCCCCGAATCGCTGAAGCAACTCGCCATCGACCTCTTCGGCACCGCCGACAAGATCGCGCTGCTGGTCGGAACTGCCGTGTTGCTGGGAGGCTTCGCCGCGCTCTTCGGCGTCCTGGCGGTCCGCCGGCTGGCACTCGGCCTGGCCGGCATTGCCGCGTTCGGCGCCATCGGCGTGGCCGCCGCGCTGACCCGCTCCGGCGCCGACCTCGCCGACGCGCTGCCGTCAGTGGTCGGCGCCGGTCTTGGCGCACTGGTGCTCTGGTTGTTCATCGGCGGACCTTTCGAGCTGGACCCCTGGTCCTGGTCACCACCCACGCCGACCGCTGGTCCGGTGTCGTCCGCTGGCCCGGTGTCGCCGGCTGGTCCGGTGTCGCCGGCTGGTCCGGTGTCGCCGGCTGGTCCGGTGTCGCCGGTTGGTCCCGGGTCGTCCGCTGATCCCGGGTCGCCCGCAGAGTCGGTGCCGGTGACTCCCGCCGGGCCGACGGCCGCCGCCGAACCGGTCGGGCCCGCCGAAGTGGACCCGGAGTCGCGGCGGCGGTTCCTCACCGGCAGCGGGGTGCTGCTCGGCACCGCCGTGGTGGCCGGCCTCGGTGGGCGCTGGCTGGCAGGGCGGCGCGGCGTGTCCGCAGCCCGCGAAGCGATCCGCCTGCCCGCGCCGGTCGCCCCCGCACCGGCCGTACCGGCGGGCGCGGACCTCTCGTTGACGCAGCTCGCGCCGTACGTCACCCCGAACTTCGGGTTCTACCGGATCGACACCGCGCTGGTGGTGCCCCAGGTCGACCCGGACACCTGGCGGCTGCGGATCCACGGACGGGTCGGCAGGGAACGCACCTACAGCTACGCGGATCTGCTGGCCCGACCGCTGGTCGAGCGGTACGTCACGCTTGCCTGCGTCTCCAACGAGGTGGGCGGGGACCTGATCGGCAATGCCCTATGGCTCGGCGTACCCCTGCGAGAACTGCTGGACGAGGTCGAGCCGGACGACGACGCCGACCAGGTCGTCGGCCGGTCGGTCGACGGCTGGACCTGCGGCACCCCCACCGCCGCGCTGCGCGACGGACGGGACGCGCTGCTGGCCGTAGGGATGAACGGCGAGCCGCTGCCGGTCGAGCACGGCTTCCCGGTCCGAGTGGTGGTGCCGGGCCTCTACGGCTACGTGTCGGCCTGCAAATGGGTGACCGAACTGGAGTTGACCCGATTCGCCGACTTCGACGCGTACTGGGTGCCGCGCGGCTGGTCCCCCCAGGGGCCGATCAAGACCCAGTCGCGGATCGACACGCCCCGGAAACGTAACCGGCTGACCGCCGGCCCGGTGACCGTCGCCGGGGTGGCCTGGGCGCAGCACCGGGGCATCCGCCGAGTCGAGGTACGCGTCGACGACGGCCCGTGGCAGGAAGCCGCGCTGGCCCCGACCGTGTCGGTGGACACCTGGGTGCAATGGTCCTGGCGCTGGGACGCCACACCGGGCGAGCACCGGCTCCAGGTCCGCGCGACGGACGCGACCGGTGAAACCCAAACCGAACGTACGCAGGACGTCGTCCCGGATGGCGCCACCGGCTGGCACACGGTCACCGTCACCGTCCGCTGATCCACGCCATGGCCTCGTCGCCCGGGCTCCGTCCGCGACGTGTGTCCGCGACGTGCTCTGCGCGTTCGTGGGCTGTGCTGGCGGCCTGCCTGGCGTGCTGGTGGGCTGTGTTCGCCACTTGTTCCGCGGGTCGGCGGGCGGTGTCCGCGACCTGCTCCGTGGGGTCGGTCGGTGGGCGGTCTCCGCGACCTGCTCCTGGGTCGGATCGGTGGGTCGTCTCTGCGACCTGCCCTGCGGGTGGGCGGGCTGGTTGGCGACGTGCGTTGCCGGGTTTCCGCGACCTGCTCTGCGGGTGAGCGGGGCTGTTGGCAACCTGCGTTGCCGGGTCCCGCGACTCTCCTTCGGGCCGGCGGGCGGCTGCCTGGTTGACCGGTGGTGTCCCAGACCGTGCATGCAGATCTTGGACACTTTCCGTTCGGCGCGAACGGAAAGTGTCCAAGATCTGCGGGTTCAGGGCAAAGAAAACGCCGCTGGCCGGCACCCCGGGTCGGGGTGCCGGCCAGCGGTCGGTGTCGTGCCGTCGTCCTGCCGTGCTGTGGCGTTGCGAGCTCGTCCTGCTGTGGTGCTGGTGGTCAGCTGTTCCAGTGCTGGCCGACGAGGTCGGTGGCCTGCTGCTCCCACTGGGCGTAGGCGTCCGGGTAGGCCGACACCTGCACGGTCTGCGCGGCGTCGGTCAGGGGCATGTCCTGCCACCCGTCGACCTGCTTCAAACCCTTGAGGAAGGCGGTCGTGGAGTACTCAGGGTTGGTGATCTGCTCCGGGGTGCCCCAACCCGAGCTCGGGCGCTGCTGGAACAGTCCCAGCGAGTCGTGGTCGTTCATGTCGCCGAGGTGGCCGAGGTTCTCCAGCTTCGACTCCTGCAGGCTCGTCGCGATCGAGATCACCGCGGCCCGCTCGGGCAGGCCGGCCTTCTTCGTGGCGGCGATGATCGCCTTCACGTTCGCGGTCTGCTCATCGTTGAGGCTGATGTGGGACTGGTCGCCCTGCGGCTTCGGCGCCGACTGCACGGCCACGGCGGCGGGCTTGGCATCCACGGCCGGGGTGGCGGCGTGGGCGGCGATCGGGCCGGCGAAGACACCACCGGCGAACGCGAGACCAGCAACGGACAGCATGCTCTTACGGAAGATCGTGTTCATGAGGGGTAGCTCCTTCGGGGGTAGGACACCCAACCACCACATGGGGGGCGGCGGCGGGGTGTGAGCACCTCGTCCGGCGCTGCACAAACAAAGGGGAAAAGTCTGGGGGGTGACGTCCATCTGGGCGTCGGGTCGGCGACCTGCCGAGCGGGGGGCTCGTGGCGCCGGGACCCTGTGTAACGACCGGGGGGCCGGGGTCATTCCGGGATTGGCCCACCCGCCGGCACCCTCATCAAGGCGGTACCCGTTGGTCGTTCGTGGGGACTGCAACGACCGGGTGGAGGCTGGCATTCCAGCCTGCGTGACCAGCCCTCAGGGGCGGGCGGCGGGTCGGTGGTACTGCGATCGTCAGGGTATGTAACGACCCCGGCCCCGCCACGATTCCAACCTACGAGTGCGTCCGGTCACCGGACAAAAGCCGCGTACCTCGCAGCAGCTTAAGCCCCGCACCTGGCTCGAATGCCCCATACCCGGCAAAACTCCGCAGCGCGATCTCTCTGCTCGCCCGCGAGACCGGACACTCGGCTTGATCCACTCGGGGTCATTGAAATCGGGGTGTCCGGGCGGGCGGGATGCCCCGACATCAAGGAACCCGTGTTGATCAAGGCATTGTCGGTGGTCCTGGGAAACCGCCTGAGCGACACGAACCGCGCCGTCGGCGGTGGCGCGGGCCCTGGCCGTGGGGGAACCGCATGAACGACACGAAACCCCATGAACGACACGAAACCGCGCCCTCGCTGGGAGGGCGCGGTTCGCAGATGTTGGGGACGCGTCGGGTCAGGCGACGTTGCGTTGGGCCGGGACGGTCGACTTGTGCGGGCGGCCCAGACGGGCCTCCAGCCGCGCGACGTCGACCCGGGCGTGCCGGCGGTCTGCCAGATCCTCCCAGCCGACGGCGAGTAGTCGCAGGCGCTCCGACTCGCTGAAGCCGCCCCACACGCCGTAAGGCTCCCGTACCGACAGGGCGTGGGCGGCGCACTCGGCGCGAACCGGGCAGGCGCGGCAGACCGACTTGGCAGCGGACTCGCGACGCAACCGGGAGGAACCACGCTCACCGTCGGGGTGGAAGAACTGGGCGCTGTCGCGCCCCCGGCAGGCACCGAGTCGCTGCCAGTCCCAGAGATCGACGATGGGTCCGGGCAGTCTACGTACGTTCGACATCAGCACCCCTCCTCCCGCGCGGCTCCGCGAGAATCCTTATGGCCGGCATCCGGGCGGCGGGCCGCGCAGGCGCACCGTTCCCGGCCTGGATCTCCCGGTACCCGGGCTGTCGCCAACTCACACGTCTGTGATCGAAAACGTCCGAGAAATTGCGGCTTTTGCCCTATCTGTCGGAAAAGTTCGAAGGATTGCCGGGAACCCCCTCCCCAGCCGACCTCGTCATGGTCTGCTCGTTGGCGGAGAGGAGACCACAGTGCGTACCGTTCTTGTGTGCGTTCGGACACCACTCGCGGCCCAGCACCTTACTTCTGCTGCCGCGCGGCTGGGGTTGTCCGCGATCGTTCGTACCGCCGTCTCTGATCCAGAGGTGATGCTGCGTCTGGCCGAGCGACCGGCCGACGTGGTCCTGGCCGACACGGCCCTCACCCGGCCGGACAGCGCCGGTTTCGTCCGCCGGGTGTTGGCGCGTGCGCCCCAGGCGGCGGTGCTGCTGCTGGGCACCGAGGAGTCCGAGGCCGCGGCGGCCACCATCAGCGCCGGCGCGCGGGGGCTCATCCAGAATGTCGACCATGACCTGACCAGCGCAGTGGCAAAGGCGCTCCTGCTGCTCACCGCGCCTGGCCGAGCCTCCCGGCAGCGGATCACCGATCCGGCCCGCGACGCGGCGGCGGTGGGTGGCTCCGGCCGCTCCGGGCCGTCGCCACGCGGCTCCGGTGAACCCGGCTGGGCGGCCACAGCAGCCGACGGGCCGGCCGGGGTGGCGTCGGTGCCGGTACAGCGGGGCGACGACGAGGCGGAGGCAGGGACCGGCGAGTCGTCGACCCAGACCGAACCGGGCCGTCCCGCAGCGAACGCCCGACCCAGTCGGGCGTCGATCGGCCTCACCGAGCGTGAGCTTCAGGTGCTGCTCGGCATGGCCGAGGGCAAGAGCAACGCGGAGATCGGCCGGGAGCTGTTCGTCTCGGAGGACACCGTCAAGACGCACGCCCGCCGGTTGTTCCGCAAGCTTGGCGCCCGGGACCGGGCCCACGCGGTGGCAGCGGGTTTCCGCGCCGGTCTGGTGGCCTGACCGACGCACGCCGCGCGACGGCAGGGCAGCCCGGGCGCGCGGCAGCCCGGGTACGCCGCGCGACTAAAGGGCAGGCCGCGCGACTGCAAGGCACCGCTGCGCGACTGCTGAGCCTCCGGGGTGCGCGGCAGCCCGGGTACGCCGCGCGACCGCTGGGCACCGGGGGCGCGACTGCGAGGTACGCCGCGCGACTACAGGGCGGACAGCGCGGCAGCGGAGCATCCGGGGCGCGGGGCAGCGGGGGTGCCCGCCGCCCGGCAGGCGTTACTTGGTGGCGGTCGGGGCGTCCGGCTCGTCCTCGGTGCCCTCGGACAGGGTGTCGTGCACCCCGTCCGCGTACCCCCGGGCGTAGTCCCAGGTCACGTAGTGGTCCGGGTCCGGGTCGTAGGCGGGTTCGTGCACCCGGGGCCGGCCCGAGTTGAGCAGGTGCCGCAGGTTGCCGCGGAGCAGGTCCCAGTCGAAGTAGTGCGGCTCGCGGCAGTCCTCGCATTCGATCACCAGCCCGCGGACCCCGATCGGGGCCAGCAGAGCCTGGTAGATCTCCAGGTCAGCGAGGTCTTCCAGCACATCCTGCCGCTCGACGTCGGTCAGCGGATCCGGCGTCGCGTCATCGCCCGGGTCTTCCAGACCCGCTGTCGGATCGGCCGGGTCGCCATTGAACGGGTCGATGGGCTCGTCGTGCACCCCCTCACCGTAGACCCAACGCGGCGCGAACGTCCGCCCCCCGGCCTCCGCGCCGGCCCGGCCTGCCACGGACGGGTCGCCCAGCTCACTGGGTACGATGAGGCGACGTGCCGGCACCGTGGCGCGCTCCGGTGCCCGCCCGCGCCACCTCGCTGAAGCCCATCCGAGCAGCTCAGGGGAGCAATCGTGGAAAATTCGCCCAGCACCGATCTTCCGGCCGGCGTGGAGCACGCCGACCTGGGCGGCCACCTGCCCGAGCTGCCGGCCGGCTCCGCCCGGGTGGTTCCGCTCGGCCTCACCTTCGACGACGTGCTGCTCCAGCCGGGCGAGTCGGACGTGGTGCCCAGCCGGGTCAACACCCGGACCAAGCTCACCCGCAACATCGAGTTGTCCATTCCGCTGTTGTCCAGCGCGATGGACACGGTGACCGAGGCCCGGATGGCGATCGCCATGGCCCGCCAGGGCGGCATCGGCGTCCTGCACCGCAACCTCTCCCTGGAGGACCAGGCCCTCCAGGTCGACCTGGTGAAGCGCTCCGAGTCGGGCATGATCACCAACCCGGTGACCGCCAGCCCGGATGACACCCTGCGCGAGGTCGACGAGTTGTGCGGGCGTTACCGCATCTCCGGCGTTCCGGTGGTGGACAGCGACGGCCAGCTTGTCGGCATCGTCACCAACCGGGACATGCGTTTCGTCTCCGAGCCGGACACCCCGGTTCGGGAGATCATGACCCACACCCCGCTGGTCACCGCGCGGGTCGGGGTGAGCAAGGACGACGCCCTGGCGTTGCTGCGTCAGCACAAGGTCGAGAAGCTGCCGATCGTCGACGACTCGGGTCGGCTGCGTGGCCTGATCACCGTCAAGGACTTCACCAAGAGCGAGCAGTACCCGGATGCCAGCAAGGACGACGCCGGCCGGCTGCGGGTCGCCGCCGCGATCGGTGTGGGCGAGGACGCGTACAAGCGGGCCCGTGCCCTGGTCGACGCGGGCGTCGACGTGCTGATCGTGGACACCGCGCACGGTCACCAGCGGGCCGTGCTGGACATGGTCCGCAGGCTCAAGGCCGATGTGGCTGTCGACGTCATGGGCGGCAACGTGGCCACGTACGCCGGCGCGAAGGCGCTTGTCGACGCCGGAGCCGACGGCGTCAAGGTGGGCGTGGGGCCGGGCGCGATCTGCACCACCCGGATCGTCGCCGGGGTCGGTGTGCCGCAGGTGACCGCGATCATGGAGGCGGCCCGGGCCGCCCGCCCGGCCGGTGTGCCGGTGATCGGCGACGGCGGCATCCAATATTCTGGCGACATCGCCAAGGCCCTGGTGGCCGGCGCCGACACGGTGATGCTCGGCAGCCTGCTGGCCGGCTGCGAGGAGAGCCCCGGCGAGCTGATCTTCGTCAACGGCAAGCAGTTCAAGACGTACCGCGGGATGGGGTCGCTCGGCGCGATGCAGTCCCGTGGCCAGGCGAAGTCGTACAGCAAGGACCGTTACTTCCAGCAGGACGTGCTCAGCGACGACAAGCTGGTCCCCGAGGGCGTGGAGGGTCAGGTGCCCTACCGGGGGCCGCTGTCCCGGGTCGCCCACCAGCTGGTCGGCGGGCTGCGGCTGGCCATGGGATACGCCGGTGCGGAGAACATCCCCGATCTGCACCGCCGGGGCCAGCTCATCCGGATCACCGCGGCTGGTCTGAAGGAGAGCCACCCGCACGACATCCAGATGACCGTCGAGGCGCCCAACTACCACACCCGCTGACCCAACACCCCCAACCACCTGGAGTCCCCCATGCGTGACGTGGTCGAGATCGGGCTGGGCAAGACCGCGCAGCGCGGCTACCACCTGGACGACATCGCCATCGTGCCGAGCCGCCGCACCCGCGACGTCGACGACGTCTCGACGTCGTGGCAGCTCGACGCGTACCCGTTCGGTATTCCGTGCGTCGGCCACCCCTCCGACGCCACCATGAGCCCGGCCTCGGCGGTGCGGCTCGGTCAGCTCGGCGGCCTTGGCGTGCTCAACGTCGAGGGGCTCTGGACCCGCTACGAGAACCCGACCAAGGTGCTGGACGAGCTGGCCGGCCTCGACGAGGAGGCCCGCGCCACCAAGCGGCTCCAGGAGGTGTACGCCGAGCCGATCCGCCCGGACCTGATCGCGGAGCGGGTGCGCGAGCTGCGCGCCGGTGGCAGCACGGTGGCGGTGCGGGTCTCTCCGCAGCACACCCTCGCGCTGGCGCCGGTGATCCTGGACGCCGGGGTGGACATCCTGGTCATCCAGGGCACCATCGTCTCGGCCGAGCACGTGTCGACCACCGATGAGCCGCTGAACCTCAAGGAGTTCATCGCCGACCTGGACCTGCCGGTGATCGTCGGTGGCTGCACTGACTACAAGACGGCGCTGCACCTGATGCGTACCGGCGCGGCCGGCGTGATCGTGGGTATCGGTGGCGACGAGTGGTCGACCACCGAGTCGGTGCTGGGCATCCGGGTGCCGATGGCCACCGCGATCGCCGACGCCGCGGCGGCCCGCCGTGACTACCTGGATGAGACCGGCGGCCGGTACGTGCACCTGATCGCCGACGGTGACATCCAGACCTCGGGCGACATCGCCAAGGCGCTCGGCTGCGGTGCGGACGCGGTGATGCTCGGTGAGCCGTTGTCGCTCTGCGACGAGGCCCCGGCCGGTGGTGCCTGGTGGCACTCGGCGGCGAGTCACCCGTCGCTGCCCCGGGGTGCGTTCGAGGTCGCCGGTGAGCCGCTCGGGTCGATGGAGCAGTTGCTCTTCGGGCCTGCGGACGAGGCCGACGGCCAGCTCAACCTGTTCGGTGGGCTGCGTCGGGCGATGGCCAAGTGCGGTTACCGCGACCTGAAGGAGTTCCAGAAGGTCGGCCTGGTCCTGGACCGCTGACCGATCGTGAGACGCCGGAAGGCCGGCCCCGCCTGGTGCGGGGCCGGCCTTCGTCGCGTTCAGCGGGGAGTCACTTCTCCACGTAGATGGTCAGGTCGGACATGTTGCGGTAGCTGGTCGCCGCGAAGTCGAGCGACTGGCCTCTGTTGTCCGCGCCGCCGGGGGCGGTGTCCATCTCCCAGTTGGCGTGGTGGAAGTTGCGCTCGCCGATGGTCTGGAAGAACTGCTGGAAGTTGAGGTCGCCGTCGCCGAGCGGGGTCATCTGGTACCCGTTGGGCACGCTGGTGTCCCGGTCGCCGTCCTTGGCGTGGAAGAGCGGGAACCGGGTGGTCCGGTCGGCCACTGTGAGGATCGGGTCGAACAGGTCGGTCACCTCCTGGCCGGCCGGGTTGACGTACTTCTGGTGCTTGTAACGGGCCACGTAGGCCCAGTAGATGTCCAGCTCGAAGAAGACGTACCGCGGGTCGGTGATCTCGAAAAAGTACTCCAGTCGGCGGATGCCGGAGGACCGGGTCTGCCGGCCCTGCGCGTCGCGCGGGCCCCGGTCGATCAGGAAGCTGTACGCGGCGTCGTGGTTGTGCGTGTAGAGCCGCATGCCCCGGGCCTTGGCCTGCCGGCCCAGCTCGTTCCAGATGTCCGCGGCGGCGTCCCACTCGGCCTTGTAGGCGCTGCTGGTCGGGTCGCTGCCGGTGCCGATGTTCTTCATGCCGAGTTCCTCGGCGATGTCCAGCTGTTGCTGGAAGGTGGCTGGCTGGATCGTGGCGTGGGTGCCGTTGGCCACCAGACCGTTGTCGTCGAGGATCTTGCGGATCTCGGCGGGGGTGATCTGCCGGCCCAGGATCTCGGTGCTCTGGGTGTAGCCGGCGAACTCGATCTCCTTGTAGCCGATCTCGGCGAGTCGGGCGAGGACGCGCTCGAAGCCGTACGGCACTCCGCTGTCGTCGGGCGCGGCGGTGATCCGGTCGCGGACGCTGTAGAGGATGATGCCGCGGTTGCGGGCCGGGATCAGCGGCTCCACCCGCAGCTTGCTCGCGTTGCCGGGATTGGCGAGCGCGGGGGTGCCGGTGGCGAGGACGGGTAGGCCCGCCGCGCCGATCGCGGCGGCGGCGCCGGCGGAGGCGGCGAGCAGGGATCGGCGGCTGAGCCGGCCGGTGGGGGTGGCGTCGGGGGCGGTGTGGTCTGGCATGGTTCCACCTTTCGCGACGGTGGTCGGAGACAGACACTAACGTCGGTCTAAGTCGAAAGAAAGGTTCGATCGACGGCAGCTTTTGTTGGATTCGACGAAAGTCACTGATGATCGTCGATACCGGCCGCGCGGCCCGCGATCCTGACTACGCTCGTCCTCACCGGAACGCCGCAGACGGCCGGGTGCGGCAGGAGGGGTGGGCATGGTCCTGACCGGACGGAGACTGCGCGTCGCCGCGCTGACCTGCGCGATCGGGCTGGCCGCCACCGCTTGCACCGGCGACGACCACGACGGCTTCCGGCCCGGTGCCGCCGACGTCGGCGACCCGTACGTGCCGGGGCACGGCAACGGCGGTTACGACGTCGGGCACTACGGCCTCGACGTCCGCTACGACCCGTCAACCGACCGGCTGACCGGTCGAGCCGTCATCACGGCCACCGCCACGCAGGACCTGTCCCGGTTCAACCTGGACCTGGTCGGTCTAAAGGTCAGCGCGGTCAGCGTGGGTGACGCGGCGGCCGAGCACCGGCGCGGCGACGGCGAGCTGGTGGTGACCCCCCGCGACGGACTGCCGCGCGGCCGGCAGTTCACAGTGACCGTCGAGTACGCGGGCGTCCCCACTGCTGTCGACGACGGGGTGTTGGGCAGCGGTGGTTTCCTGCACACCGCCGACGGCGCGGTGGCGCTCGGCCAACCCGATTCGGCAGCCACCTGGTTCCCGGTCAACGACCACCCGTCGGACAAGGCCACCTACGACCTGGCGGTGACCGTCCCGGACGGCCTGGCCGCGTTGGGCAACGGCGTACCCGGGCCGAAGAGCAGCGCCGACGGCTGGACCACCTGGCGCTGGTCGGAGCGCGCCCCGATGGCCAGTTACCTGAGCACGCTCGTGATCGGTGACTACCGGGTGGTGACCGGCACGCACGCCGGCCGACCGATGGTCACGGCGGTGGCCGCGAGCCTTCCGGCGACCGGCGGCGCGGCCACCTCGCTGGCCCGCACCGGCGCGATCGTCGACTTCCTGGCCAGCCGCTTCGGCCCGTACCCGTTCGACTCGTACGGGGGGATCGTGATCGCCGACGAGCGGATCGGGTACGCGCTGGAGACCCAGTCCCGGCCGGTCTACGGGCCTGGCTTCTTCGCGGACGACCGGCCGAACCCGAGCGTCATCGCCCACGAACTGGCGCACCAGTGGTTCGGCGACAGCGTGTCGCTGACCAGGTGGAGCGACATCTGGCTCAACGAGGGCTTCGCCAGCTACGCCGAGTGGTTGTGGGAGGAGCACGACGGCGGCCGGACAGCCCAGCGCAACTTCGAGATCCAGTACGCGGCGACCGACTGGACGCAGCCGTCGGTCGAGCCGGGCCGGGAGCAGATGTTCGGCAGTGCCGTCTACAAGCGCGGGGCGCTCGCCGTGCACGCGTTGCGCCGGACCGTCGGTGACGACCTCTTCTTCCGCATCCTGCGTACCTGGACCACCGAGCGGGCGGCGGGCAACGCGACCACCGCGGACCTCGTCGCGCTGGCCGAGCGGGTCGCCGGGCGGCAACTGCGTCCGCTCTTCGACGCCTGGTTGGTGGGTGGTTCGGCCCCCACACTGCCGTGACCCGGCCCCGCTGCCCGGTCGATATGCTGCCGGCTGCGAACGGCGGGTAGGCGCCCGTTCGCGCGGGACGGCGGAGGCCGTGACCGGCCACCGTGCGGAAAGGGTGTGGGATGCGCGGGACGCGGCACAGACTGCGAGTGGCTGTCGGCCTGCTGGTGACCGGTGCGCTCGCACTGTCCGGATGTGACTCGGCGGGCCCGGAGACGGCCCCACCACCGAGCGCGTCCCCCACTCCGGCACGGACGTTCGCCGCGGGCGCCGACGGGGTCGGCGACGCCTACTTCCCGACCTACGGCAACGGCGGCTACGACGTCGGGCGGTACACGGTGAAGGTGCGCTACGACCCGGCCAGGGACCAGTTGACGGGTACGACAACGGTGCGGGCCACCGCGACCACTGACCTGTCGACGTTCAACCTCGACCTGGCCGGCCTGACCGTCAGCGCGGTCACAGTGGACGGCGCGCCGGCGACCCACAGCCGCAAGCGGAACGAGCTGGTGATCAAGCCGGCTTCCGGCCTCATCAACGGCAACGGGTTCGTCGCCGAGATCACCTACGCGGGCAAGCCGAAGCCGCTGAAGAACGAGACGCTCGGTGACGGTGGCTTCCTGCACACCGCCGACGGTGCCATCGCGCTGGGTCAGCCCGAGTCGGCCAGCACCTGGTTCCCGGTCAACGACCACCCGTCGGACAAGGCTGCCTACGACTTCGAGGTCACCGTTCCGGACGGTCTGACCGCGATCAGCAACGGCGTTCCCGGCGGGAAGACCAGCACCGGCGGTTGGACCACCTGGAAGTGGTCGGAGAAGTCGCCGATGGCCAGCTACCTGAGCACGCTGGTGATCGGCAAGTTCCGGATCACCACCGCCGAGCACAAGGGCCGCCCGGTCTACAACGCGGTCACCACCACGGTGGCCAAGGGGAACGCCGACGCGTCGATCGCGCAGACCGTCGCGGTGGCCGACTACCTGGAGAGTGTGTTCGGGCCGTACCCGTTCGACGCGTACGGCGGGGTGGTGATCTCCGACAGCCGGATCTCCTATGCCCTGGAGACGCAGAGCCGACCGGTCTACGCGGCGAGTTTCTTCCGGCAGGGCGAGAACACCGAGGTCGTCGCCCACGAGTTGGCCCACCAGTGGTTCGGCGACAGTGTCTCGCTGGCCAAGTGGGAGGACATCTGGCTCAACGAGGGCTTCGCGACGTACGCGGAGTGGCTCTGGGCCGAGCACACCGAGGCGTACACCGCCAAGGAGGCTTTCGACACCCGGTACGCCGAGATGTCCGCGCAGGTGTGGAGGACGCCGCCGGGCAAGCCGGGCGTGGACAAGCTGTTCAGCGAGTCGGTCTACCAGCGCGGTGGGATGACACTGCACGCCCTGCGGGTGGCCGTCGGCGACAAGGCGTTCTTCGAGATCGTCAAGACGTGGGCGGCGGAGAAGCGCGACGGCACCGCCACCACCGCCGAGTTCGTGGCGCTGGCCGAGCGGATCTCCGGCAAGCAGCTCGACGCGATCTTCGACGCCTGGCTCTACGGCACCGAGAAGCCCGACCTGCCCAAGCGACTCTGATTGGCGGTCAGTTCTTCACGACCAGTTTGGGATGGGCGGTCAGGTACGCGTCGGCGCGGCCGGCGCGGAGTTCGGTGAGGAACTTCCGGCCCTCGCTGGTCAGCTGTTCACCCCGGTAGGCGCTGCCCTTGCCGACACCGGAACCGGGCAGCCCGACCAGCGTGAAACGGTTCTCCGGCAGGCCACTGAGGGCGTACGCGATGTCCACGATCCGGCGCCCACCCACGTAGACCAGCGTGTCGCCCAGCGCGGAAACCACCTGGTCGACGCGCTCCGGTTGCCGGGCCAGCCCCTCGTCCAGGATCTTGCGGGTCATGGCCCGGATCAGTTGCTGCTGGTGGCGCTGCCGGGCGTAGTCACCGCCGGTGATGTAGCGCTGCCGCGCGTAGTCGAGCGCCTGCCAGCCGTTGAGGTGCCGGTCGCCCTTCTCGTAGACCTGCTGCGGCCCCTTGTAGCCGCCCGGCGCGCTCTCCCGGTACTTGCCGTCCGGTCGGCGGTGCAGCGACTCGACCCGCTGGTCGACGTAGATGTCCACCCCACCCAGGGCGTTGACCAGCCGATCGAACCCGGTGAAGGTGAGCACCGCACCCGCGTCGATGCGCAGACCGGTGTAACCGCTGACGGTGCTGCGCAGCAGCTCGTACCCCTGGGCGGTGCTGGGTTGTTTGGGTTTGCCCGGCACCCGGCTGCCGAAGCTCATCGCGTGCGTGAGTTTGGTCTTGCCACCCTTGTAGCCGGCCTTCGGGAACGCCGGGATGTCCACCACCAGGTCGCGGGGGAGCGAGAAGAGGTACGCCCGATCCAACCCCTTGGGTACGTGCAGCACCAGCACGGCGTCCGAGTGCGGCTCCCACCCGGGCACGCTGACCCGGGTGTCCACGCCGACCAGCAGCAGGTTGAGCGGGCCGGTGATGTCCGCGCCCGGCGGTGGGCCGCTGGGGCTCGGCGTCGGCGTGCCGATCGGCGACGGGGTCGGTGAGCCGGCCACCGGAGCGCCGCCCGGCTTGTCGTCGCCGGTCAACCGGGTGATCACTACCGTGCCGGCCGCGATCAGCGCGACGACGGCGAGGGCCGTCAGCCCCAGCAGCAGCCACCGTCGGCGCGGCGCCATCGACCCGAGAACCATGTTGGATTCCTTCCACCCGTCTGGTGAACAACGTTCCGACGGGTGCTCCGGGTTGCGGCCGGGAGGCGCCGGGTCGGTCGGCCGGAGCATGATCGCGCGAAAAGTGCCGCTGGCGCGAGCGCTACTCGCGAGTAATGATGCCTCCATGCGGTACGACGTGGTCGTCATCGGGTCCGGCTTCGGTGGCAGCGTCACCGCGCTCCGACTGGCCGAGAAGGGCTACTCGGTGGCCGTGCTGGAAGCCGGCCGCCGCTTCGCCGACGACGAGTTCCCGCAGACGTCCTGGCGGATCCGCCGGTTCCTCTGGGCACCGAAGATGGGCTGCTACGGCATCCAACGGCTCACCCTGCTCCGCCCGGCCGACAGACGATCCGGCGGCGGGGTGCTGGTGCTCTCCGGCGCCGGGGTGGGCGGCGGTTCGCTGGTCTACGCCAACACCCTCTACGAACCGCTGCCGGCCTTCTTCAGCGACCCGCAGTGGCGCGACATCACCGACTGGCGCGACGAGTTGGCCCGCCACTACGACCAGGCGAAACGGATGCTCGGCGTCACCACGTACCCGGTGCACACCGGCGCGGACCGCGCCATGCGCGCGGTGGCCGACCGGATGGGAGTGGGGCACACCTTCCACGCCACCCCGGTGGGCGTGCACATCGGCCGGCCCGGCCAGCGGATCGCCGACCCGTACTTCGGCGGCGCCGGCCCGGAACGCACCGGCTGCCTGCACTGCGGCTCGTGCATGACCGGCTGCCGGCACGGCGCGAAGAACACACTGGTGAAGAACTACCTCTGGCTCGCCGAACGGCTCGGGGTCACGGTCCGTCAGCTGACCACTGTGACCGCCGTCCGGCCCGCCGACGGCGGCGGGTACGAGGTGCACACCGAACGCACCGGCGCCTGGCTGCGCAAGGGACGGCAGGTCATCCACGCCGACCAGGTGGTCTTCGCCGCCGGGGCGCTCGGCACCCAGCGGCTGCTGCACGGAATGCGGGCCGATGGTGCGCTACCCGGGCTCTCGCCCCGCCTCGGCGAGCTGACCCGGACCAACTCGGAGGCGATCCTCGGCGCCTCGGTGCCCCGTCGACGGGCTCGGGCCGAGCGGTTGGACTACACCGAGGGGGTGGCCATCACCAGCTCGTTCCACCCGGACCCGCAGACCCACATCGAACCGGTCCGCTACGGGCGGGGCTCCAACGTGATGGGGCTGCTCCAGTCGCTGCTTGTCGACGGCGGCCCACACCGGGTACGCCGCTGGCTGGGCAGCATCGTGCGGCAGCCCCGGTTGGCCGCGCGGATGCTGTCGGTACGCGGCTGGTCGGAACGGACGGTGATCGCCCTGGTCATGCAGTCCGTGGACAACTCGCTGACCACCCGGTGGCGGCGTGGCCCACTCGGCAGCAGGTTGGTCACCGGGCCGGGCCACGGCACGCCGAGCCCCACCTGGATCCCGGCCGGCAACACCGCCGCCCGAATGCTCGCCGACGAGATCGGTGGCACCCCCGGCGGTGCGCTCACCGAACCCTTCGACATCCCGATGACCGCGCACATCCTGGGCGGAGCGGTCATCGGGGCCACCCCGGCCGACGGGGTGATCGACCCCTGGCACCGGGTGTACGGGCACGTCGGGCTGCACGTGGTCGACGGCGCGGCAGTCTCGGCCAACCTGGGCGTGAACCCGTCCCTGACGATCACCGCACAGGCGGAACGGGCGATGTCCTTCTGGCCCAACCGGGGCGATGAGGACCCCCGTCCGACGCTCGGGTCCCCGTACCGCCGGCTGTCGGCCGTACCCCCACGCAACCCGTCGGTCCCGCCGGGCGCCCCCGGCGCGCTGCGTCAGTGACCTCCTGCGGCGATCTTGCAGTTTCGGTCGTCGTTACACGGCTTATGTGTTTTTTGTCGGGACGGGAAGTGCAAGATCGCGGGAAAGGTGGTGTGTCGGCGAGCCGGTGCCGGCGGCGGCCGTGACTGTCGGTAGGCTTCGTGCACATGAGCCTGCCTCGCCCCGTCCTCGTGGTGGACTTCGGAGCCCAGTACGCCCAGCTCATCGCCCGCCGGGTCCGTGAGGCGAAGGTCTACTCCGAGATCGTGCCGCACTCGATGCCGATCGCCGAGATGCTGGCGAAGAACCCCGCCGCGATCATCCTGTCCGGCGGCCCGTCCAGCGTCTACGCCCCGGACGCGCCGCAGATCGACGCGGGCGTGTTCAGCGCCGACGTGCCGGTCTTCGGCATCTGCTACGGCTTCCAGGCGATGGCCCAGGCGCTCGGCGGCACTGTCACCAGGACCGGCAACCGCGAGTACGGCGGCACCCCGCTGCGCCCCCGCCTCCTCGACCCCGGTGTGCTGCTGCGTGACCTCCCGGCGGACCTGCCGGTCTGGATGAGCCACGGCGACTGCGTCACCGAGGCCCCCGAGGGCTTCACAGTCACCGCCGAGTCGGCGGGCGCGCCGGTCGCCGCATTCGAGGACCTGGCCGGTCGCCGGGCCGGCGTGCAGTTCCACCCGGAGGTCGGGCACACCGCGCACGGCCAGGAGATGCTGACCCGCTTCCTCTACGACATCGCCGGGATCGAGCCGACCTGGACTCCCGAGAACATCATCGACGAGCAGGTCGCCCGGATCCGTGCCCAGATCGGCGACAAGGAGGTCATCTGTGGCCTCTCCGGCGGGGTGGACTCGGCCGTCGCCGCGGCGCTCGTGCACAAGGCCGTCGGTGACCAGCTCACCTGCGTCTTCGTCGATCACGGCCTGCTGCGCGCCGGCGAGGCCGAGCAGGTGGAGAAGGACTACGTCAGCGCCACCGGCATCAAGTTGAAGGTGGTCGACGCCACCGACCGGTTCCTCGGCGCGCTCGCCGGGGTGATCGACCCGGAGCAGAAGCGCAAGATCATTGGTCGGGAGTTCATCAGGGTCTTCGAGGCCGCGGCCCGCGAGATCGCCGCACACGGCGATGTCGAGTTCCTGGTCCAGGGCACCCTCTACCCCGACGTGGTGGAGTCCGGCGGCGGCACCGGCACCGCCAACATCAAGAGCCACCACAACGTCGGCGGCCTCCCGGAAGACCTGAAGTTCGCGCTGGTCGAGCCGCTGCGCACCCTGTTCAAGGACGAGGTCCGGACGCTCGGTCTCCAGCTGGGCCTGCCTGAGGCGATGGTCTGGCGGCACCCGTTCCCCGGCCCCGGTCTGGCCATCCGGATCATCGGCGCGGTCGACCAGGAGCGGCTCGACCTGCTCCGCCAGGCCGACCTGATCGCCCGCGAGGAGCTGACCGCCGCCGGCCTCGACAGGGGCGTCTGGCAGTTCCCGGTGGTGCTCCTCGCCGACGTGCGCAGCGTCGGTGTGCAGGGAGACGGGCGCAGCTACGGGCACCCCGTGGTGCTGCGCCCGGTCTCCAGCGAAGACGCGATGACCGCCGACTGGTCCCGGCTGCCCTACGACGTGGTGGCCCGGATCTCCACCCGGATCACCAACGAGGTCGCCGAGGTCAACCGGGTCGTCCTGGACGTCACCAGCAAGCCGCCGGGCACCATCGAGTGGGAGTGAGCGCCGCTCAGGCAGCCGGCGGCGGGCCGGACGGGGTCGTCGGCGGGTAGGGCGGCGTCGGGGCGTACCCCTGCGGTGCCCCGCCGGGCGCGGGCCCGGCGGTGGGCGGCGGGCCGTTCTGCGGCGCGACGCCCGCGGCGTGCGGCCAGGCCGGCGCGCCGGTGGGCTCCTCCGGCATCAGGAACCACATGATCGGGTACGCGAACAGCGCGAGCCCGCCGGTGAGCAGGCCGGTGACCGCGAAGATCACCCGGACCAGTGTGGGATCGACGGCGAAGTAGCGGCCGACGCCGCTGGCGACCCCGGCGACCATGCGGTCGGTGGTGGGTCGCCGAAGCTGCTTGTACGGGGCACGGGGAGCGGTGGTCGATGTCATACCCCCACGGTCCGCGCTGGTGACCGGCCCGCCCTCGGTGACCGCCCGGATCCTTACCCTGACCGATCCCTGACCGGGGCCAGATAGTCAGGAATCCGACTCTTTTCCGTTCCGGTAACCCGGCCCGGGGAGAATTTGCTTCCGTGACCACCTTGCTCAAGCCGCTCCGCAGGATCGCGGCATACGCAGTTTGTGCTGATTCAAGCGGCCGAGTCTTGCTGGTCCGCGCATCGGAGCGCTCCGGCACCCCCGGCGCGTGGTCGCTGCCCGGAGGGGCGGTCGACCACGGCGAGGACCCGAACCACACAGTCGTCCGCGAGACCGCCGCCGAAACCGGCCTCTCCGTCGCCGTCTCCGGCCTGGCCGACGTGCTCGCCGACATGCGGGCACTCCCGGACCGGGGCATCACCATCCACACCGACCGGCTCATCTACCGGGTGGCAGTGCGCGGTGGCACCCTCGCCGACCGGGTCGGCGAGCGCCCCACCGACCTCGCCCGGTGGTACACCCTCGACGAGGCGCGCGAGCTGCCGCTGCGCTCGTTCACCGCACGCGCCCTCGGGCTGCCCGCCTCCTCAGCCGACGTGGTGCCCGACGAGGCACCCGAGTTCCCCTCCTTCTACGCCGTGCCCGGCCCCGACGGGCTGCACCGGGCCCAACGCTTCGCCGCGTACGCGGTCTGCACCGACCCCGCCGGTCGAGTGCTGCTCACCCGCATCTCCGACGGCTACCCCGGCGCCGGCTGCTGGCACCTACCCGGCGGCGGCACCGACTACGGCGAACAACCCGGCGCGGCACTCATCCGAGAGCTGATCGAGGAAACCGGCCAGGCCGGCCGCCTCGTCGAACTGCTCGGCGTCGCCAGCCACCGCGACGCCGCCTCACTCGGCCCCGAGGGTTACCCGATCGACTGGCACGGCGTACGCGCCTTCTACCGGGTCGTCGTCGACCAGCCCAACCCACTGACCGTGGCCGACGTGGGCGGCTCCACCTGCGAGGCCCGCTGGTTCGGCCGCGAGGAGTTGGGCGCCCTCCCCACCGACCGCCTCACCGAGGTGACCGCCGAAGCAGTCCAAGCCGCCCAACTCACCTGACCCTGCATCGCGCCGCCGGCCTCGGGTCTTGGGCGTCGGGTCTTTGGGCGTCGGGCCTCGGGCCTCAGACCTCGGGCCCCGGGCCTCGGGTGTCGGGTACCGGGCCTCGGGCCCCGGGTGTTTGGCCCTCGGGCCTCGGGCCTCGGGCCTCGGGCCTCGGGCCAAGATCGTGCTCGAACCAGGATGTAGTGGCTTCACCGGCGCGCCGATGCCACTACATCCTGGATGTTGCGCGATCTTGAATCCGGGACGCCTCGCTGAGGGGTGCCGCGCGGGCGTCGCGGGCAGGCAATCATCGGCGTGCCGCCACGCCCCTCGGTGATCCACTCGGATTCCTTGAAGGCGCGGTGTCCCAGGCGCTGGCATACCGCGCCTTCCGTGAACCCGAGTCGATCACCGTTCGTCTCGACTCCCGCGACGCGAATGGACAGCACAATGAGGGTTAATAGGGTGAAGCGGATCGGTCGCAAAGCAGGCTGAACGGGTCTTGGCCGGGCGAATTGGCCGTCGTCATGGGGTGTCGGGCTACGACCCCCGGAACGCGACGGAGCCCTCGGACGCGACGGAGCCCTCGGACGCGACGGAGCCCTCGGACGCGACGGAGCCCTCGGACGCGACGGAGCCCTCGGGCGCGACGGAGCCCTCGGGCGCGCCGGAGGCCCTGGACGCGATGGAGGGCCCGGACGCGTGCGACGCCCCGGCTCGCCAAGCTCTGCGGGTTCCCGTGCACTGCCTCGCGTTGATCATGAAGTTATTGTCGGAACGCGAGATGGACCGCGATAACTTCAATGATCAACAGTTGTGGGTGCGAAGCGGGGGCGAGCAAAGGTGCAGTTTACGAGGCGAGTCGGGGCCTACGGGCTGGTGCGGGACTCGGGCCGGGTCTTGATGGTTCGGGATGGGGCGGAGGGTGAGTTTCCCGGGTTCTGGCGGTTGCCGGGCGGTGCCGTAGGGCATGCCGAGGACCCGGAGCACGCCGTGGTCCGCCAGGTCGCCGAGCAGGCCGGGCTAACGATCGCTGTGGCGCGACTACTCGCGGTGGTCGCCGATGTGGCCACCTTCACGGAGGACAAGGCCGCGCTGCACACCGACCGCCTGTTGTTCGAGCTCAACATGCCCCAAGGCGCACTGTCCGACGGCGCGGGGCTTGAGGGCGCGGGGCTTGAGGGCGCGGGGCCTGGAGGCGCGGGGCCTGAGAACGCCCAGCCCCGGGGCGGGTTGCGGGCCGGCGGGGCTGCTCTGGTTGATCAAGTTGGCTGGCTTTCGCTGGCGGAGGTGGCGCAGTTGCCGCTGACCCCGTTCACCGCCGAGGCGCTCGGCCTGCCGGTCACGCCACTGCCGCCGGCAGCGCACCGTTCGCGGGACCTGTTGCCGCCGCAGCACCCTGACCGCCGGCTGCGCTTCGGGGCGTACGGGTTGGTCACCGATCCCGCCGGGCGGATCCTGCTCACCCAGATCGCGGACGGCTACCCGGGGGCCGGTCTGTGGCATCTGCCCGGCGGTGGCACCGATCACGGCGAGCAGCCGGCCACCGGGTTGCTGCGGGAGCTGGTCGAGGAGGGCGGGCAGGTGGGCAGGGTCGTGGAGCTTCTTGGCGTCAACAATCTGCACAATCCCGCCGCGCTGGGCCCGGAAGGTCGACCTCTGGACTGGCATGGCGTACGGGTGATCTATCGGGTGCTGGTGGACGTACCCACCGACGCGGTGGTCACCGAGTCCGCCGGGGGGTCGACGGCGCGGGCGGGGTGGTTCACCCGCGACGAGGCGACTGACCTGCCGTTGAGCGACATCGCTGCCGTGGCAATCGGACAGAGTGGCCGATAGCACCCCGCTCGGTGAGCCGACTTGGTGACCCTCCGGTACAGTCAAAGGCGGGAATGATGGAGGAAACGGGCGATGAAGCCCGGGATGGGAACAAGCGAGCGGTTCGAGCGGTTTAAGCCAGATATAAGTACCGCCGGCAGCTATCGCCAAGCCATGTTCCCCTATGCGATGGTGTACTCCGCAAAACGGCTGCCGGGCCATGCAAGGTCCGGCACGAGACAGCCGGACACCCGCCATTTGGCGGTCAGCAGATCCGGTGATGGAGGAAACGTGCCGAGAGCCCCATGGCGCCGGCGTCGTACTACTGACAGTCCGCGCCCCGCAGGGCGTCGCTGGGCGGGCCGGTTGCGCCGCAGCAGCACGTTCGCCCGCCAGGTGCTTTTGGTCCGGGTCGGCCGCCGCGACGGCGACCTGCACCCGACCGACCTGGCCCCGACCGAGCACCGGTACGCCGATCGGCAGCGCCGTCGCTACGGCCTGGACCGGCTCAGCCGGCCGACACTGGGCGTGGACCCGACGCTGGGCCTGGACCGAGCCGACGTCGCCGCGGTCATGCCGGTCAGCCCGGCGATGCCGCCGATGACGCAGACCGACGAGGCCCACTCGATCCCACTGCTCCCCGGCGAGCGCACCATCGCGCGTCGGATGAAGTTCGGCCTGGTCAACGCCTGCACGCTGGCCAGCCTGATGCTCGGCATGCTGGCCATCTTCCTGGCCATGCAGGGCGAGGTGCGGATGGCGGCGCTCTGCCTGATCGCGTGCGTCGGCTTCGACGGTCTGGACGGCGCACTGGCCCGGCGGCTCGGGGTGGCAAGCCCGTTCGGCGCACAGATGGACTCACTGGCCGACATGTGCTCGTTCGGTCTCGCCGCGCCAGTGGTGGTCTACGCCTCGCTCGCCGGCTCCGTCTCCACGGCGGCGGCGGCGGTGGCGTGCGCCCTGGTCGCGGCGTGTGCCGCGATTCGACTGGCCCGCTTCAACGTCTCGCCCAAGGACGGCAGGTTCTTCTGCGGGGTGCCCACCACCATGGCGGCGGCGGTGCTCGCCGTGACGGTGGCGATCGGCCTGCCGGTGCCCGGTGCCGTGCTGGTCGCCGGGGTGGCGCTGCTGGCCTTCGCGATGGTGTCGAGCTTCCCGTACGCCAAGCTCGCCCGCCTGGTGAAGCTGCCGCCGTGGCTCTGGCTGGCCCCGGTGATCGGCGCGCTGGTCGACATCCGGCTCACGTTCGCCCTGATCGTGGTGGGCTACCTGGTCAGCGGGCCGGTTCTCTGGCTGCGGCAACGTCGTACCGCCTGATCTGAGCAGAAAGAACGGGGCGCCGCGGACAGCGGCGCCCCGTTCTTTGCGTTTGTGGGTCAGCGCCAGCGGGCGATGACGGTGGACCCGCCGACCACCTTGTCGCCCGGCCCGACCAGCGGGTCCGCGGCATCGGCGGGCAGGTAGACGTCGGTCCGGGAGCCGAACCGGATCAGCCCGAAGCGCTCGCCCTTGGCCAGCAGCGCGCCGATTGGCGCGCGTTGCACGATCCGGCGGGCGATCAGCCCGGTCCGCTGCGCGACCACCACGGTGCCGCGAGCGGTGTCCAGCACGGTGTACGCGGCGACGTTGTGCTCGGCGTCCGGCTTCATCGCGTTGACGAAGCCGCCGTCGGCGACGAAGTAGTCCACCACCTTGCCGGCGACCGGGGTGCGGTTGACGTGCACGTCCAGCACCGACAGGAACACGGCGATCCGCAGCCACTCGCCGTCGCCGAAGCGCTCGTCGTGCAGCCGCTGCACCGATAGGACCTTCCCGTCCGCGCTGGCGACCACGGCGCTCGGGTCCTCCGGCACGTCCCGTTCGGGATCCCGGAAGAACGCGGCGACCGGCCCGGCGGCCAGGGCCGGCAGCAGCCACAGCTTGGACGACGGGCGTGCCACCCGGGCCAGTGCCGCGAGGCCCAGCGCGATGCCCGCCGCCGCCACGCCGTTGGAGTCGATGTGCATGCCCCGGGTCACCGGCACGCTCGACGGCCGGTAGGCGGGGGCCAGGCTGTCGGCCGTGGTCGGGCTGGCCGGGGTGAAGCGCAGTCGGTAGACACGCACCGGTGGCGAGTTACGCAGCACCAGATCGGCGCCGACGCCGTTGAGGGCGTCCTGTCGGGCCAGCTCGGCGGCGGCACCCTCGGTCCGGCCGGGGGTGGCGACGGTCGCCACGCTCAGCACCGCCCCGTCGGTCAGGTACTTGGTCAACCCCTCGACGCCGCTGCGGGTGGCCTCGGCGGTGCCGGTGAACACCTCAGCGGCGATGACGACCGCGGCGGCCTCGGCTTCGGCCAGCGAGTCGATGACGCTCACCCGGTCGGCGACCCAGCGGCCCTGGGCTGTGACGTGCTCGCGCAGCGCCGCAGCGCCGAACGGCTCGGCGGGCACCACGGTGAGCCGGTCACCGGGGAGCAGCGCATCGACAGCCGCGGCCAGCACCGCGGAGTCCGGGGTCACCCCGACCAGCAGGGCGGCCTTGGGGTCGTTGATCCGGGCCAGCTCGGCGACGAGGGTACGGGCGGCTCGCTCGCCGATGCGGACCGGACCGGACCGGCCGGTGGTACGCACGGCGGGGGACTGGGTCATGTCGGGCGGGCTCCTGACGGGGGTAGAGACGGGAATCGCGGCGGGACCGCCATGGGCGGGACGGGCCGGCCGGCGGAGGCGAGATCTCCACCAGCCAGCATATGCGTCCGTCCGCGCCGGCCGCACCGCCGTGGGGATGCGGTGGACCGACGCGGACGGGTGCCCGATGTCAGGCTTGCCTGCGCGGACTCTCGCGCTCGTCACCCGGCTGGTCGCCGGTGGCCTCGACCGGTTGGTCGGACCGGGTCGGCTCGTCCTCCTCTGCCGAGGCCGGGCGGGCGAGGTTCCCGACTGTCGGCTCGTCGTTGCCGATGCCGGGTTGGCCGGGAATGGGCTCGGTCGGCGGATGTGCCAGCCAGGCCGGGTGGATCACGTCGGTGGCCGGCACGTCCTGCGCCCGTACCTCGGTGGTCGGCGTCTCCAACGCCCGGTCCGAGACGAGCGTCGGGTCCGAGACGGGCCTCGGGTCCGAGACGGGCCTCGGGTCCGAGACGAGCGTCGGGTCCGAGACGAGCGTCGGGTCCGAGACGAGCGTCGGGTCCGAGACGAGCGTCGGGTCCGAGGAGGGAATGTCCCAGGTGGACCGTTCGGCTTCCCAGACCGGCAGGGCCGCGCCGGACGTCGACGTGGCGGCGCCGGAGACGGGTACGCCGGAGACGGACGTGCCGGAGACGGGAGCGACAGCCTCGGCGGCACCGGCACCGGCACCGGCCTCTGCAATCGGCTCCGGCTGGTTCGGTCGACCCGAGCGCAGCGCGCCGACCAGCCCGAAGACCCCGATCAGGATGAGTGCGCCGGCCAGGAACCAGCCGACCGGCGGCAGCGCGAGCCCGAGCAGTTGGGCGAGCAGCCACCAGGCGGACAGCGCCAGGAACACGAGCCCGAAGGCGAACGACACCAGATCCGTGCGGTGAGCCTTCACCGGGTCACCTCCAGGTTGCCGGCATTGACATGGATGTAGAGGCGCAGGGTCCCGCCGCCGGGCCCGTCCGCGCCGACGTCCGTGGATTCCCGCAGGCGACCGTCCAGCCCGCCGGAGCGGTTGCCGAAGATGGTGGCGTCACCCGCGTTGACGTCGGCCACCGTGGTGACGTCAACGTTCGGCGGCACGACCACCGTCGCCTGGCCGAAGTTGACTGCCACTGTCACCTGGCTGTCCCGTTTCGCGAAGTCGATCCCGCGCAGGTCGAGCACTGCGTCACCGAAGCTGTTCTCGTACCGGTCCGCCAGGTCGCGGTAGTCGGTGGGCGCCCAGGTCACCGCGCCGTCGACCCCCCGGATCCGGTCGTAGGACTCGGCGACTGTCGCAGTGCCGAGCGCCGCCGCGGTCACCAGACCGAGCGCGATGAGCCAGCGTGCCCGCCCGAACCACGTGCCGACCAGCAGGCCCAGCGCGATAGTGGCCAGAGCGGCAGCGAAGTACGCCGAGGCGCTGATGGCGAAGACGTCCAGCAGGTCGAGCAGGGCGACCAGACCGAGCACCAGGAAGATCAGCGAGAAGGTCACCGCGCCGAGCGGCGACCGCTCCTTGGGGCGCTTCGGCGGCTTCGGTGGCTTGGGCGGAGGAGGCGCGGCCGGTGTCGGCGAAGCGTACGGGCCGTGCGGCGCGAACGGTGGACGGTAACCGGAGGGTGGCGGGGCGGTCGGATAGCCGGTCGGGGCGGTGGGTGTGCTGCTCACCGGTGCCGACGGCCAGCCGGCGCTGGGCATGGCGGTGCTCGGCCAGCCGGGCTGGGCGGCCGTGGTGCCGGCCGGTTGCCCGGACACCGGGCCGACTGCCGACACAGGCTGCGTCGCGCTGGTCGTCGGCGCGTCGTACGCCGGGATGGTGGCGGTGGGCGTCGCCCCCGTCGTCGCTGTGGCGTACCCCGGACCGGTGCTGAACATCGGCGGCGTCACCGCTGGGCCGGTCGACGGCGTCGCGCCGTACGACGGTGCGGGCCAGGCCACCGGTGGGACGACCGGACCGGCCGGGTTGCCGGCCGGCGCGGCGGGCGGCGGACCACCCGGGGTGCCGGGCCGTGGATTGCGGCCGTCCCGGTTGAGCAGGAGCGCTCCGGCGACCAGGATGGCCGCGCCGAGCAGCACCGCGCGGAAGGCGTCGGTGACGATGTACGCGAAGCTGGCCGCGACCAGGATGCCCAGGACGATCACCGTCACCGGGGACATGCTGGAACGACCACGGCCGAGCATGGACTCGACGGGGGACGCGGTGTCGCCCTCGTTCGGGATGATCAGCCAGGCGGCGACGTACACCAGGATGCCGATGCCCCCGAAGAACCCGAGCACCGCGAGCAGCACCCGCCAGAGCACCGGATCGGTGTTTGTGGCGCGCCCGATCGCCGCGCAGACACCGGCCAGATACCGCCCCTCGCGCGGCCGGACCAGCCCGTACCGCGAGGTGAAGCCGGTGCCGCCCAGCGGCGGTGGCGGTGCGGACGGACCGGGACCACCCGGCCGGTGTGGCGTGCCGCCCGGGCCGTAGCCGGTGCCCGCCGCGAACCCCGGGCCTGGGCCGTAACCCGCCGTGGGTGGCGCGTAGCCGTCGGTCGGCTCGCCGGGCGCGGTGCCGGCGGTCGCGTCGGTGCCAGCGTGCGGACCGAACGTGCTGGGCTCGGTCCATTCGGTGGGCGTGGTGGTGGGCGGGGGCGGTGCTGAACCGCCCGGCTGTGCCGACCCCGGTCGGGGCGGCGGGGCAGCTTCCTCGGTCATGCTTCGATCCTGCTGCCCGGCCCACCCGAACGACCTCAGGACCCGACCCTGACCCCACCCTGAGATCCTGCGGCCGGAATGTCGGGGGCGTCCCCGTGGTCGCGGACGCCGCAGCGTGTGACGATCGAGTCACCGACCTCGACCTGTCCGCCACTGTGACCAGGGAGCCTCCGATCAGCACCGTGACCTCGCCCCCGCGCCTGTACCGCGCCCCGGAGCACCGGATGGCCGCCGGCGTCGCCGCCGGTATCGCCGACCATCTCGGCATCTCGGTGCTGCGGGTGCGCGTCGCGTTCATGGTCCTGCTCGGGCTCAGCGGGCTCGGCCTGCTGCTCTACGCCGCCTTCTGGGCGGTGGTGCCGCTGCGTCCCGGTGACACGGCGGTGCCGCCCCGGCGGGACGTCGCCCAACTCCTGCCGTTCGTGGGGATCGGGCTCGGTGTCCTGTTGATCCAGGTGATGGTTTTCGACTCGGTCGGCGCGGCGGGCACCGCCGGTTGGTTGGTGGCCATCATCGCTGTCGGCGCCGGGGTGATCTGGCATCAGTCCGCGCCCGAGCGGCGGCGACAGTGGGGCGACGCGATGCCGGTGCCCTGGCTCGGCGCGGTCGTCGAGGAGAGCGACCGGCGGGCCTTCGTGCTGCGGTTCATCGGCGGTGGAGTGCTGGTCGCGGTCGGCATCATCGGCGTCGCGGCCGTGTACTCGCCGGCACAGAACTTCGACGCGGTGATCAATGGCGTGATCTTCGCGTTGGTCGGGCTGGCGGGCGTCGGCGTGGTCGCCGCGCCGGTGCTCTGGCGGACGTACAGCCAGCTCCGCTCGGAGCGCGAGGGGCGCATCCGCGAGCAGGAGCGGGCCGAGCTGGCCGCGATGGTGCACGACCAGGTGCTGCACACGTTGGCCCTGATCCAGCGCAACGCCGGTGACGTCAAGACGGTGCAGCGGCTGGCCCGGGGGCAGGAGCGTTCGCTGCGCAACTGGCTCTACAAGCCGACCGCTTCGCCGAGCGAGCGCTTCGCCGCCGCGCTGGAGCAGGCCGCGGCTGAGGTCGAGGACACCTTCGCGATCAGCGTGGAGACGGTCGTGGTGGGGGACCGGGAGACCGACGAGAAGGTCGGGGCGCTGGTCGCGGCCGCCCGGGAGGCGTTGGTGAACGCGGCCCGGCACGCCGGTGTGCAGACCGTGTCGCTCTACGCCGAGGTGGAGCCGGATCAGGTCAGTGTCTTCGTCCGGGACCGGGGGAAGGGCTTCGATCCGGATACCGTGGAGGACCACCGGCACGGCGTACGCGGCTCGATCATCGGGCGGATGAAGCGGCACGGCGGACGGGCCGAAATACGGTCCGGCCCGGGGGAGGGGACCGAGGTCCGGTTGATCCTGCCGATCTCCCGGGACTCGTCCGCAGCGGAGAGGAACAGATGACCATGGCCGAGCAGCCGACCGAGCACCTCGACCCGGCGGAGGCCCGCCCCGAGCGGCTGCGGGTGTTCCTGGTGGACGACCACGCCATGTTCCGAGCCGGGGTGCGTGCGGAGTTGGGCGCCCACGTCGAGGTGGTGGGCGAGGCGAGCACGGTGGCCGAGGCGGTCACCCGGATCGCCGTCGTCGGCCCGGACGTGGTGCTGCTCGACGTGCACATGCCCGACGGCGGCGGTCGCGCGGTGCTGGAGGCGATGCGGCGTACGCACCCGCAGGTCAAGTTCCTCGCGTTGAGCGTCTCCGACGCGGCGGAGGACGTGATCGGGCTGATCCGTGCCGGTGCCCGCGGGTACGTCACCAAGACCATCTCCCCGGACGAGTTGGCTGCGGCGATCCGTCGCGTGGCCGACGGGGACGCGGTGTTCAGCCCACGGCTGGCCGGGTTCGTGCTGGACGCCTTCGCGGCCCGACCGGACGCGCCGGTGGCCGACCCGGAGCTGGATCAGCTCACCAACCGTGAGCGTGAGGTGCTGCGGCTGCTGGCCCGGGGGTACGCGTACAAGGAGATCGCCAAGGAGCTCTTCATCTCCATCAAGACTGTGGAGACGCACGTGTCGAACGTGCTGCGCAAGCTTCAGATGTCCAACCGCTACGAGCTCTCCCGTTGGGCGGCGGATCGCCGCCTCGTGTGACGGCTCGTCGCGCCGGCGAGGATCAGAGAAACGGCCGGCGCGCCCTCGTACACCCAGCCGATGATCGTGTCCGGGTAGCCGTAGGGGCCCTCATCCGGACGGGTCGAAACGTGAGTGGAGACGGACGTCCCGGCGGGCTCGGGTGACCTCGGCGCTCGCGCAGGGGCCGAGGCCCACTGTTCGGGTGGCGCAACGTATTTCCTGCTCAGTGCCGCCCGCGTCGGGCGTTTTATGATCATTTTTCAAGTATCGGCAACGTGGCGGGCAACTAACGGCTTGATAACGGCACCTTCACGGAAGAGGCCAGTGGGTGTCACAGTGGCAGCACCTCACCATCGGTGTGTGGCACTCCGTACGCCCCACGACCACGATTTCGCCGATCTCGGCGGCCCGTGGCTGTGTCGGTTGCGTCGTGTCAGGCCTCGTTGGTGGGGGAGCCCGGCGGATCGGAACATCAGGGGTGTCCCCAACTTCCCTGTGGTCCCGGCGACCCGCGCCCCGGGGTGGTCGGGCGGTGTCACCCCCAAACGTGCGTGAAACCCACGACGGAACCTGGTTAGAAAGAGGAGGCCCCTCGGAATGAGAGTCTCGAAGCGGGCGACGAGCGCTATCGCGCTCAGCGCGGCTGCCGCGCTTGTCGCGAGCGGTTGCTCGAGCGGCGGCGACGGCGACACTGCCGCCAGCGCGGACGGCTCGATCGTTGTTCACGGCGTCCAGCCGGAGAACCCGCTGGTCCCGTCGAACACCACGGAGACCGGTGGCGGCAAGATCATCGACTGGATGTGGACCGGCCTGGTCGAGTACCCGAACGACGGTGGGGCCCCGCGTAACGCGCTGGCGGAGTCCATCAACACCACGGACTCCAAGGTCTTCACGATCAAGATCAAGGCCGGTACCAAGTTCCACGACGGTACCGAGGTCAAGGCGAAGAACTTCGTCGACGCCTGGAACTGGGCCGCCTACTCGCCGAACGGCGCGCAGAACGGCACCTTCTTCGCGGACATCGCGGGCTTCGACCAGACCTACACCACGGACCCGGATGGCGCGGACGGCCCGAAGAAGGCCCCGACGCCGACGACCGACAAGCTGTCCGGCCTGAAGGTCATCGACGACCAGACCTTCGAGGTCACCCTGTCGGCGCCGACCGCGGTCTTCCCGACCAAGCTCGGCTACAGCGCCTTCATGCCGCTGCCGGACGTCTTCTTCACCATGAAGCCGGAAGAGTTCGGCAAGACGAAGCCGATCGGCAACGGCCCGGTGAAGTTCGTGTCCTGGGAGGACAACTCCCTCATCAAGCTGACGCGCTTCGACGACTACAACCTTCGCGACAAGATGAAGGTCAAGGACGTCGACGTCAAGCTGTACCAGGACGACAACGCCGCCTACGCCGATCTGCTGGCCAACAACCTCGACTTCATGGAGGTTGTCCCCACCTCGGCGCTCGCCGGTGACAAGTGGAAGACCGACCTCGGTGACCGGGGCCGCTCGACCGTCACGCCGTCGACCGCGTTCATCGCGTTCCCGGTCTACGACAAGCGCTTCGCGAACCCGAAGCTGCGTCGTGCGGTGTCGCTGGCCGTCAACCGGCAGGAGATCTCGGACAAGATCTTCTTCGGTACCCGCAAGCCGGCCGACAGCTGGGCGAACCCGCTGACCCCGGGCGCCAAGCCGGGCAACTGCACCGCCTGCAAGTTCGACCCGGAGACGGCCAAGACGCTGCTCGCCGAGGCCGGTGGCTTCAGTGGTGAGATGGTCTTCTACTACAACGCGGACTCCGCCCACAAGGACTGGATGGACGCCGTCGCGCAGCAGGTCAAGACCAACCTCAACATCAACGCGCGGGCCGAGGGTGTGCCGACCTTCGCGGTGTTCCGCCAGAACATCAACGCCCACAAGATGACCGGCCCGTACCGTGCTGCCTGGCAGCAGGACTACCCGGACGTCGAGAACTGGGTCAACCCGCTCTTCGTCACCAACGGCTCCTCGAACGACGGCCTCTACAGCAACACCGAGGTCGACGCCCTTGCCAAGCAGGCCAGCGGCGCGCCGAGCCTGGAGGCCTCGCACGAGGCGTTCGCCAAGGCGGTCGAGAAGGTCGACCAGGACGTCCCGAGCATCCCGGTCTACTTCTACGGTCAGCAGTCCGGCCACTCGGAGAAGATCAAGAAGCTCGAGCTGAACAACGTCGGCGAGATCGACATCACCTCGGTCGAGCTCTGATCCGAACGGTCTGACCCCGGGTCGGGCTCGCCACATCCGGTGAGCCCGACCCGGGGCCGTTCCGCGATTGGGTGTTACAACACTCCACTCGCACGTTGTCACCACCGTGTCGGCCGTCCGACGCGCCCCCTGTCTGGAGGACCACCCCATGGGCCGTTATCTGTTGAGACGGCTGCTCCAACTCGTGCCGGTCTTCATCGGTACGACGTTCCTGATCTACTGGCTCGTCTGGGCCGTTCCGGGCGATCCGTTCGCCGGCAAGTGCGGCGAGCGTCGCTGCCCGGACCAGTACATCGCCTTCATGACCGAGAAGTACCACCTCGACCAGAACGTCTTCGTGCAGTACGCCAACTACATGAAGAACCTGCTCCAGGGCGACTTCGGTCAGACGTTCTCGCAGCGCGAGATCAGCGACATCATCCTGACTTCGTACCCGAACACCCTGAAGCTGGCCCTCGTGGCTCTCGCCATCGAGGCGATCATCGGCCTCGGTGCCGGCGTCCTCAGTGGTCTGCGGCGTAACGGCTTCCTGGACAACCTGGTCCTGGTCTCCACCCTGTTCCTGATCGCGCTGCCGGTCTTCGTGGTCGGCTTCGTGCTGCAGTGGCTGCTGGGTGTGCAGTGGGGCATCATCAAGCCGACCGTCTCCTCCGAGATGCGGTGGTCCGAGTTGATCGTTCCGGGCTTCGTGCTGGGCAGCGCGTCGGTGGCGTACATCGCCCGGGTGGCACGAACGAGCATCGCCGAGAACCGTCGCGCCGACTACGTGCGGACCGCCATCGCCAAGGGCCTGCCGATGCGCCGGGTGGTCGGCGTGCACCTGCTGCGCAACTCGCTCATCCCGGTGGTGACCCTGCTCGGCACCGACCTCGGTGCCCTGATGGGTGGCGCGATCGTCACCGAGGGAATCTTCGGCATCAACGGAATCGGCCGTCAGGTCTTCCGGGCGATCATCACCAAGGAAAGCGCCACGGTGGTAGGAATCGTGGTCGTCCTGGTGCTGGTCTATCTCGTGATGAACCTGCTGGTTGACCTGCTCTACGCCGCCCTGGACCCGAGGATCCGTTATGAGTGACCCGAGTACCGCATCGATCGTCAGCACCCCTGGCGCACACCCCACCGACTCCGCCGCTCCCGCCACCGCGGGCCAGCCGCAGAGCAACGAGAAGCCGCGCGGCCTGCTCGGCGACGCCTGGCGGGATCTGCGGCGCAAGCCGCTGTTCTGGATCTCGGCCACGCTGATCGTGATCTTCCTGTTGATGGCGGCCTTCCCGGCGCTGTTCGCCCCGGGCGACGCGGTCAACGGCTCGCTGTCCCGCAGCCTCGACAAGCCGTCCGCCAATGGCTGGTTCGGCTACGACGTGCAGGGCCGCGACGTCTACGCCCGGGTCATCTACGGCGCACGGGCCTCCATCGTGGTCGCCGTGCTCTCCGTGATGGGCACCCTGCTCATCGGCGGCACCATGGGCATCATCTCCGGTTACCGCGGTGGCTGGGTGGACGCGCTGCTCAGCCGGATCGCCGACGTCTTCTTCGGCCTGCCGTTCGTGCTCGGCGCGATCGTCATCCTGACCACCTTCAACGGGTCGGGCGCCGGCAACAGCAAGGCCCAGATCATGGGCCTCGTGATCGCGTCGCTGATCGTGCTGAGCTGGCCGGTCGTGATGCGGCTGATGCGCTCCTCGGTGCTCGCCACCAAGGAGGCCGACTACATCGTGGCGGCCCGCGCGCTGGGTGCCGGCACCGGCCGGATCATCCTCAAGCACCTGCTGCCGAACTGCCTGGCCCCGCTGCTGGTCTACGGCACGATCATGGTCGGCTCGTTCATCGGCGCCGAGGCCACCCTGTCGTTCCTGGGCGTCGGTCTGAAGTCGCCGGTGGTGTCCTGGGGCATCATGATCAGTGATGGGCAGCAGTTCGTCCGGGTCGCGCCGGGGCTGGTGTTCTTCCCCGCCGCGTTCCTCGTCACCGCAGTGCTGAGCTTCGTGATGCTCGGTGAGTCGGTCCGCGAGGCCCTCGATCCGAAACTCCGCTAGGGGAGATCCAGTTGTCCGACATTCTCGTGTCCGAGCAGTCAGCGCCGGGACCCGGCGGGTCCGGGCGTCCCTCCGGCCGCCTGCTCGAGGTCGACGACCTGCGGGTGGAGTTCCGCACCCGGGACGGCGTCGCAAAGGTCATCAACGGGGTCACGTACCACGTCGACGCGGGGGAGACCCTCGCCGTGCTCGGCGAGTCCGGCTCCGGTAAGAGCGTCACCGCGCAGACCATCATGGGCATCCTCGACACGCCGCCCGGCTTCGTCACCGGTGGGCAGGTCCGCTTCCACGGCAAGGACATGCTCCGCATGTCCGACGAGGAGCGGCGCCGCATCCGCGGCGAGGGCATCGCGATGATCTTCCAGGACGCGCTCTCCGCGCTGAACCCCGTCTTCACCGTCGGGTTCCAGATCGCCGAGCAGTTCCGGGTCCGGCGGGGCATGGGCCGCGCGGAGGCCAAGAAGCGCGCGATCGACATGCTCGACCAGGTCAAGATCCCGAACGCCAAGGGCCGGTTCAACAACTACCCGCACCAGTTCTCCGGCGGTATGCGGCAGCGCGCGATGATCGCGATGTCGCTGGCGCTCGACCCCGAGGTGCTGATCGCTGACGAGCCGACCACCGCGCTCGACGTGACTGTGCAGGCCCAGATCATGGATCTGCTGGCCGAGCTTCAGCGCGAGCGGCAGATGGGCATGATCCTGATCACCCACGACCTCGGCGTGGTCGCCGACGTCGCGGACCGGATCGCTGTCATGTACGCGGGCCGGATCGTCGAGGAAGCCGACGTGTACGAGCTGTACGCCAAGCCGGCGCACCCGTACACGCTGGGTCTGATCGACTCCATCCCGCGCCTCGACGAGAAGGGGCAGCAGCTCCGGACGATCAAGGGCCTCCCGCCGAACCTGATGAACATCCCGCCGGGCTGCCCGTTCAACCCGCGGTGCCCGATGGCTCAGCCGGTGTGCCGGGAGAAGGTCCCGCCGCTGCTGCAGGTCGGCCCCGCCCGGGCCAGCGCCTGCCACTTCGCCGAGGAGCTGGTGAACCGTGTCTGAGAACATCCTCGAGGTCAATGACCTGGTCAAGCACTACCCCGTCACGCAGGGTGTGGTGTTCAAGAAGACCGTCGGTCAGGTCAAGGCGGTCGACGGGGTCTCGTTCGGGCTGCGCGCCGGTGAGACGCTCGGTGTGGTCGGCGAGTCCGGCTGCGGCAAGTCGACGCTCGCCCGGGTGCTGATGAACCTGGAGAAGCCGACCGCCGGCAACGTGGTCTACAAGGGCCAGGACATCTCCAAGCTGTCCGGTGGGGCGTTGCGGCGTCTGCGCCGGCAGATCCAGCTGGTCATGCAGGACCCGTACACCTCGCTGAACCCGCGGATGACCGTCGGCGACCTGCTCGGTGAGCCGTTCGAGATCCACCCGGAGGTGGCGCCGAAGGGCAGCCGCCGGGCCAAGGTCCGCGAGCTGCTCGACCTGGTCGGGCTCAACCCGGAGCACATCAACAGGTACCCGCACCAGTTCTCCGGCGGCCAGCGCCAGCGCATCGGCATCGCCCGCGCGCTCGCGCTGCGGCCCGAGATCATCGTCTGCGACGAGCCGGTGTCGGCGCTGGACGTCTCCATCCAGGCCCAGGTCATGAACCTGCTGGAGCAGTTGCAGGGCGAGTTCGGCCTGTCGTACGTCTTCATCGCGCACGACCTGTCGGTGGTCCGCCACCTCTCGGACCGGGTCGCGGTGATGTACCTCGGCAAGATCGTCGAGATCGGCACCGAGGACGAGATCTACGAGCGGCCGACCCACCCGTACACCCAGGCGCTGCTCTCCGCAGTGCCGGTGCCGGATCCGACCCAGCGGAACAACAAGACGATCATCCGGCTCACGGGGGACGTGCCGTCGCCGATCAGCCCGCCCTCGGGCTGCCGGTTCCGGACCCGCTGCTGGAAGGCGCAGGACGTCTGCGCCGAGCAGGTCCCGCTGCTGGAGATCCGACGGGGCTCGGACCACCCGAGCGCCTGCCACTTCGCGGAGAAGCGCGAGATCGTCGCCAGCCACGAGGTGTGAGTCACCGAAACCGCCTGCCGCCGTCACCACGACGACGGCAGGCGGTTTCGTCTGTCAGTGACCCGGATCGGCCGCGCGGCCGCCCGGCAGCCCACGCGGCGTCAGCGGGCCGTGTGTGGCCAACTCGGGCGGTGTGGCTCACCAGGTCGCCTCACCGGGGCCTGGACGGCCCGGGCGGCTCACAGCGGCCCGCGGCCCGCACGGAGCAGCAGCAGGGCAAGTTGGGTGCCGTCGGCGCCGAGCGCGACCCGGAAACGCTCCAGGATCTCCCGTTCCCGGGAGAGCACCAGGCGAGTCCCACCGGACGCCATCCGGGTCACCCCGACCTCCTGGGACAACGCGGCCCGCTCCTGCCAGAGCGTGATCAACGCGTGGTCGATCTCGTCGATCCGTTCCCTGATCTGCACGATCCGCGCCGAGGCGGACGGCTCCTGGGTGCCGGTCTGCTGCTCGGCCGGCTCGGCGTCCGCGCCGGTCGGTGGTGTGGCCACCGCCGGCTCAGCCCTCTGCGCGGCGGGCTGCCCCGGTCGGATCGGGCTGCCGCTCTGCTCCATCACGTCTGTCATCATCGGGTACCTCTCGCACTGTGGTGCCCGGTGCCCGGAACCTGGGACGGAAAAAGCCCCGGACTCCAGGAGCCCGGGGCTTTAGCAGGTCTGAATCGATCAGGCGCGACCTACGGCTGCCGGACTCCCGGTGCCATAGTAAAAGTAGAAGCGCGCAGCGATCACGTGGTCGAGTATGCCCACGTCGTTGCCGGGTGCGCAAGCATTCGGCGTCGCGAAGGGCACCTTTCCCGCCTGTGGGCGTGCCGGGTGGTGGTGCGCGCCGTCGGGCACGAGCTGCTGAGCGCCAGCGGCGCAGTGTCGGGCCGGCGGCATAGACTTGTCGGGCGATGCATCCTCTCTTCGACATCCCCGCGTCCCCGCCTGCGCCGGAGTCCGCGCCGGCCCGCCCGCACCGACCCGGGGCGGCCGCCGCGCGTCTCGATCCGCAGCAGCTGCTCGCCGGGCTGAACGGGCCGCAGCGCGACGCCGTCAGCCATGCCGGCTCGCCGCTGCTGATCGTTGCCGGCGCCGGGTCCGGCAAGACCCGGGTGCTCACGCACCGGATCGCCTACCTGCTCGCCGCTCGGGACGTGCACCCCGGCGAGATCATCGCGATCACCTTCACCAACAAGGCCGCCGGCGAGATGAAGGAGCGCGTCGCCGCGCTGGTGGGCCCCCGGGCCCGCCTGATGTGGGTGTCGACGTTCCACTCGGCCTGCGTGCGGATCCTGCGTGCCGAGCACGAGCACGCAGGCCTCAAGTCGACGTTCTCGATCTACGACGCGGACGACTCCCGCCGGCTGATGCAGTTGGTCACCCGCGAACTGGATCTCGACCCGAAGCGCTACCCGGCGCGTGGGCTGGCCGCCCAGGTCTCGAACCTCAAGAACGAGCTGGTCGACCCGGAGCAGTTCGCGGCGCGGGCCACCGGGCCCAACGAGCGGGCCCTCGCGGAGGCGTACACGCTCTACCAGCGTCGGCTGCGTGAGGCCCACGCCCTGGACTTCGACGACCTGATCATGACCACGGTGCACCTGCTCCAGTCCCACCCGCACGTCGCGGAGAGCTACCGCCGGCGGTTCCGGCACGTGCTGGTCGACGAATACCAGGACACCAACCACGCCCAGTACGTCCTGATCAAGGAGCTGGTCTCCGGCACCGACGGGCTGGAGCCCGCCGAGCTGTGCGTGGTCGGCGACGCCGACCAGTCGATCTACGCGTTCCGGGGTGCGACGATCCGCAACATCCTGGAGTTCGAACGGGACTTCACCGACGCGCGGACGATCCTGCTGGAGCAGAACTACCGCTCCACCCAGACCATCCTCAACGCGGCCAACGCGGTGATCGACCGCAACACCTCCCGCAAGCCGAAGCGACTGTGGAGCGAGGCCGGCGCCGGCGAGCAGATCGTCGGCTACGTGGCCGACACCGAGCACGCCGAGGCCGACTGGGTGGCTCGGGAGATCGACCGGCTGGTCGACGCCGACGAGACCCGCCCCGGCGACGTCGCCGTCTTCTACCGCACCAACGCCCAGTCCCGCGTCTTCGAGGAGGTGTTCATCCGGGTCGGCCTGCCCTACAAGGTGGTCGGCGGGGTGCGCTTCTACGAGCGCAAGGAGGTCCGCGACGCCCTGGCGTACCTGCGTTCGGTGGTAAACGACGACGACACGGTGAGCCTGCGGCGAGTGCTCAACACCCCGCGCCGGGGCATCGGCGACCGTGCCGAGGCGTGTGTCGAGGCGCTCTCCAGCCGCGACCGGATCTCCTTCGGCGCGGCGCTGCGCCGGGCCCGGGAGGCGCCGGGCATCTCCAGTCGGGCGGCCAACGGCATCGCGGACTTCGTGGCGTTGCTCGACGGCGCCCGCGAGCTGGCCGAGACCGGCACCCCGGAGGAGGTGCTGGAGGCGCTGCTGACCCGCTCCGGCTACCTCACCGAGCTGGAGGAGAGCCTGGACCCGCAGGACGCCGGCCGGGTGGACAACCTCCAGGAGCTGGTCAGCGTCGCCCGCGAGTACACCGAGCGGATCGAGGCACTGGGCGAGGAGGGGGAGCGGGCCACCCTGGCCGGCTTCCTGGAGCAGGTGGCGCTGGTCGCCGACGCCGACCAGATCCCCTCCGACGACCCCGACCACCAGGGTGTGGTCACCCTGATGACGCTGCACACCGCCAAGGGGCTGGAGTTCCCGGTGGTCTTCCTGACCGGGCTGGAGGACGGCGTCTTCCCGCACCTGCGCTCGCTGGGCGACACCCGCGAGTTGGAGGAGGAGCGCCGACTGGCGTACGTCGGCATCACCCGTGCCCGACAGCGGCTCAACCTGTCCCGGGCGGTGACCCGCTCGGCCTGGGGGCAGCCGTCCTACAACCCGCCGTCGCGCTTCCTGGAGGAGTTGCCGACCGAGTTGGTGCACTGGGAGCGGACCGAGGGGTCGTACACCTCGTGGGCTGGCGGGGGCGGCGGCGTCGGTGGCCGCGCGGACCGCGCGCCCGGCGCGCGTGGCAACTTCACCGGGGGTACGCCGAAGGCGGCGCAGCTGGCCCAGCGGCTCGGCGTGGACGCCAGCCGGCTGACCACGGCCAGCGAGCTGCCACAGGGGCCGAAGGTGTCAGCGGGCGACCGGGTCAACCATCAGCGGTACGGGTTGGGGCGGGTGCTCGCCGTCGAGGGGCACGGCCCGGGTGCCCGCGCGCAGATCGACTTCGGCGACCAGACCATGTGGCTGGTGCTCCGGCACGCCCCGGTCGACAAGCTCTGACCCCGGCATCCCCAAGATCGCACCAAATCAAGGAAAGAGTGGCCTCGCGTACCGCTGAGGCCACTCTTTCCTTGTTGTTGCGCCGGACCGCGCGGGGATGTCGCCTCAGCAGCCCAGGTCGACGCCGCGGGCCCGCATGAACGGGGCCGGGTCGATCTGGTTCCACATGCCCTGGTGCACCTCGAAGTGCAGGTGCGGGCCGGTGGCATCGCCGGTGGCGCCCTCGTAGCCGATGACCTGGCCGGCCTTCACCTTCTGGCCGACGGTGACCGCGATGCGGCTCTGGTGGGCGTAGTGGGTCAGGTAGCCGTTGCCGTGGTCGATGAAGACGGAGTTGCCGTATCCGTCGGAGGCGTCGCCGGCCTGGGTCACGGTGCCGGCGGCCGCCGCGTGGATCGGCGTACCGGAGGGCAGCGCCAGGTCGATACCGGCGTGCAGGGTGCCCCAGCGCTGTCCGTAGCAGGACGTGACGGCTGCGCCCGGCATCGGGTCGACCCAGGCAGGTGTGGGCCTGGTGGTCTTCTTCGGCTTCGGCTTGGCCTTCGCGGCGGCCGTCTTCGTGGGGGCCGGGCTGGCGCTGACCGCCGACGGGCTGGGCGTCGGGCTGAGCGAGGGGACGACCGGGGTGCTCGACTCACGGACCGAACGGTCGGCCCGGCTCGCGGCCTCGGCCCGGGCCTGGGCGTCGAGGGAGACGGCGGCGGGTGCCGGGTGGTCGGTGCCGCTGGTGGCGACGGCGACACCGCCGAGGCCGAGGGCTACCAGGGCGGCGGCCCCGAGCACGATGAGGCGGTTCCGTCGGCCGGTGCGCTGCGGCGCGGTCTGGCTGGTGTCGGGGGTGTTCTCGTTCTGGACGGGGCTGTCTTCCTGCACGGCGGACCTTCACAGTCGAGGGGCACTTGACCTCGAAATACTGGTGTCGGGCCGAGGTGGGGCAGGCGCGGGGACCGAACCCTCGAAGGGAGGGCTGACGGTCGGTGCCCGGATATGACCCGCTGTGCAGCGCTACATCCGGAAAAGTGATCATGTTGGTGGGTGCCTTCGGTCACATTCGACGCTGTGACCCGGGATACATCCGCCAGGACCGCACAACGCAAAACCGCCCGGATCGACAGATCCGGGCGGTCAGCGGTCGTTACGCATCGTCAGCGGTCGGCTACCTCGCTGTAGATTGCCTCGACTTGCAGCTTGATGTCCACTCCGCGCTCCTGGAGGAACGGCACCGGGTCGGTCGGCTGCCCCTTGACATGGATCTCCAGGTGCAGGTGGGTGCCGTACGCGTGGCCGGTCTGACCCACGAGGCCGAGCTGGTCGCCCGCCTTGATCTGCTGGCCCTCCTTGACGCTCACGGCGGAGGAGTGGCCGTAGATGGCCTCGCTGCCGTCGGCGTGTTGGACGATCACCGCGTTGCCGTACCCGCCGAACCAGCCGGCCTTGGTGACCAACCCGTCGTGGATCGCCACGTAGGGCGTGCCCTCGCCGGCGACCAGGTCCACGCCGGTGTGCATCTTGCCCCAGCGGACGCCGTAGGGGGAGTTGAAGTCGTAGCCCTGCAGCGGCAGCAGCCAGACCTCGGGCTCGGCGCTGTCGGTGCTGCGGCTGTCCCGGGAGGCGCGGTCGGCGTTGTCGGCACGGGCCGCGGCGTCCTGGCTGGTGACCGACGCCTGCTTGAGCTCGTCGAGAACCGTCGGGCTGACGTCCTTGGCGTCCGGCAGGGCGCTCGCGCCGAGGGCCACGATGCCGGCACCGACGAACGCGGTGGTGACGACAGCGGCGTAACGGCTGCGGGGTGGGGTGGGTACGCGGCGGCGACCGCGATATCGATCGGGCTCAGACGACAGGCGCTGGCGCACGCACACCCTCCGTTGTCGGGGTTCCGAAGCGGCCGGTGGCGTCCCCTGAAGCCTCAGTGGAACGTCCGCTGACCGCGTCGTCACCCGTCCATGGACCTGATGACAACCGTGGACACGTTAGCCAACCGCCAGGCGAGTCACAAGCTAGACCGAAAAATTGGCGTGTCGATCTGTCCGTTTGCGTCCATGATTGTCATGCATCGCGACGCCGAACGGTGCCCCCGTCGCTGCCCGTTCGTCGCCGAGCGTGACCGTTCCGGCGGAGTCGTCCGACTTGACTCCGAACCGCGCCGGGATGACGTCCCCGGCCCTGCCAGCGACGCGACCGTGGCGAAGCCGGCACGGCACCAGGCCGGACCTCTCCGGGTTGCGCGGTGGGCACGCCGGGTAACGGCCGGTGACGGAGCCCGGATTTCCCGGGCCGGGCCCGCCGGGTTACCGTTCGTTAAGGTGATGGCGGTCAAGCCGGTGAAAGGTGTGCGCTGATGAGCTCTCGGATTCGGGTCGTCGTCGCGAAGCCTGGCCTGGACGGCCACGACCGGGGCGCGAAGGTCGTCGCGCGCGCCCTGCGGGATGCCGGGATGGAGGTCGTCTACACCGGCCTGCACCAGACTCCTGAGCAGATCGTGGAGACCGCCATCCAGGAGGACGCCGACGCTGTCGGCCTGTCGGTGCTCTCCGGCGCGCACATGACGCTGTTCCGGCGGGTGCTGGAGCTGCTCGGGGAGCGGGACGCCCGCGACATCGTCGTGTTCGGCGGCGGCATCATTCCGAACGGCGACATTCCCGAGTTGGAGAAGCTGGGCGTCGCGAAGATCTTCACGCCGGGCGCCACCACCCAGGCGATTGTCGAGTGGGTCCGACAGAACGTGGCCCAGCCGGTTTCCTGAGGCACGCCGATCTGCTGCGCCACCGAATTTGGGCACGGGGGAGGGGCCGGACGCACCCCTCACACGTCCGGCCCCTCTATGCACGATGCCCCGCCGCCACCCCTCGACCGACAGGGCATCGGCCGTATCCCGTCTTTGCGCTGTTCAGCGCTCCGACATCTGACTCAACGACGCCCCCACGGCGGGGTTACGCAAGCCGGACAACATCGCCCGGACGGTGGATGCCAACCGAGTCGTGGCCGGAAACCGGCCACACCTGATGTCCGGTTGTGCATTACCGCACACCGCGCACCCGCTCGGTTGCCGGCGGTGTCGACCTCGCTAGGCTGCGGCCAATGGCCTGTTTCAACTGATGACAGGCGTCAAACTGTTTTCTGAACGCTGGTGGCGGCGCGACGGCGCGCCGCGGAGACGGGACGGGACGCGCAATCGTGGACCTGTACGAGTACCAGGGGCGGGACCTGTTCGAGCGGCACGGCTTGCCCGTGCTGGCCGGCGGCGTCGCCACTACCCCGGAAGAGGCCCGCGCGATCGCCGAACGTCTTGGCGGCCGTGTGGTCGTCAAGGCGCAGGTAAAGGTCGGCGGCCGAGGTAAGGCCGGCGGCGTCAAGCTGGCCGAGGGCCCGGATGAGGCGGTGGCTCGCGCCACCGACATCCTCGGCATGGACATCAAGGGTCACACCGTCCACAAGGTCATGATCACGGTGACCGCGGACGTGGCCGAGGAGTACTACTTCTCGTACCTGCTCGACCGGGCGAACCGCACCTTCCTCTGCATCGCCAGCGTCGCTGGCGGCATGGACATCGAGCAGGTCGCCGCCGAGACCCCCGACAAGGTCGTGAAGGCCCCGATCGACGCCGTGAAGGGCGTGGACGAGGCCAAGGCCCGCGAGATCGTGACCGCTGCCGGCTTCCCGGCCGAGGTCGCCGACCAGGTGGTCGAGATCGCCGTCGGCCTGTGGCAGGCGTTCGTCGCCGAGGACGCCACCCTGGTCGAGGTCAACCCGCTCGCCAAGAACGGCGACGGCCGGATGCTGCTGCTCGACGCCAAGATCAGCCTGGACGAGAACGCCGCGTTCCGGCACCCGGACCACGAGGCGCTTGTCGACCAGGCAGCCGTGGACCCGCTGGAGCAGGCCGCCAAGGCCAAGGACCTCAACTACGTCAAGCTCGACGGCGAGGTCGGCATCATCGGCAACGGCGCGGGTCTGGTCATGTCGACCCTCGACGTGGTCGCGTACGCCGGTGAGCGGCACGGCAACGTCAAGCCGGCCAACTTCCTCGACATCGGCGGTGGCGCGAGCGCCGCGGTGATGGCGAACGGGCTGGAGATCGTGCTCTCCGACCCGGCCGTGAAGAGCGTCTTCGTCAACGTCTTCGGCGGCATCACCGCCTGCGACGAGGTCGCCAACGGCATCATCCAGGCGCTGGCCCTGCTGGAGCAGCGCGGCGAGCAGGTCACGAAGCCGCTCGTCGTCCGTCTCGACGGCAACAACGCCGAGGCTGGCCGGGCGATCCTGGACAGCGCTAACAACCCGCTCGTGCAGCGGGTGGACACCATGGACGGTGCGGCCGAGCGGGCCGCCGAGCTGGCAGCTGCGGGGGTCTGATCATGGCTATCTGGCTGACCAAGGACTCGAAGGTCATCGTCCAGGGGATGACCGGTTCCGAGGGTTCCAAGCACACCCGGCGGATGCTGGCCGCCGGCACCAACGTGGTGGGCGGCGTCAACCCGCGCAAGGCGGGTCAGACCGTCGACTTCGACGGCACCGAGCTGCCGGTCTTCGCGTCCGTAGCGGACGCGATGGCCGAGACCGGGGCCGACGTCACAGTCATCTTCGTGCCGCCGCAGTTCACCAAGGCCGCCGTGGTCGAGGCGATCGACGCCGCGATCGGCCTGGCCGTGGTGATCACCGAGGGTGTCCCGGTGCACGACACCGCGTCGTTCTGGGCGTACAACGTGGCGCAGGGCGAGCGGACCCGGATCATCGGGCCGAACTGCCCGGGCATCGCCTCGCCGGGCGCGTCCAACGCCGGCATCATCCCGGCCGACATCACCGGCTCCGGCCGGATCGGCCTGGTCAGCAAGAGCGGCACGCTCACCTACCAGATGATGTACGAGCTGCGCGACATCGGTTTCTCCACCTGCGTCGGCATCGGCGGTGACCCGATCATCGGGACCACCCACATCGACGCCCTCGCGGCGTTCGAGGCCGACCCGGAGACCGACGCCATCGTCATGATCGGTGAGATCGGTGGCGACGCCGAGGAGCGGGCCGCCGAGTTCATCAAGACCAACGTCACCAAGCCGGTGGTCGGCTACATCGCCGGCTTCACCGCTCCGCCCGGCAAGACCATGGGTCACGCCGGTGCGATCATCTCCGGCTCGGCCGGCACCGCCGAGGCGAAGCAGGCGGCGCTGGAGGCCGTCGGCGTCAAGGTCGGCAAGACGCCGACCGAGACCGCGAAGCTGATGCGGGAGATCATGTCCGGCAGCTGAGCCGGTCAGGCAGTACGAAGGGGGTCGACCGGTCACGGGCGACCCCCTTCGGCGTACACGCGCCCTGCGCTGGTCAGTCGTTGTTCCAGAACGGGTAGTTGCCGGTCGAGCGCAGGATCGCCCCGCCGATGATGTTGATCACGCCGAACGCGATGGCGAGGTAACCGAGCAGCGGCGACTGCCCGTACCGCCGGGCGTCGCGGATGGACAGGTAGCCGAAGACGATGCCGAAGATGCCGCAGCAGATCAGCCCCAGCACGATGCCCAGCACGCCCCAGAGGGTGGTGCGGTCGCGTCCCCGGGCCGGTGGGGGTGGGGGAGGCGGGTATGGCGTCGTCACAGCGTCCTCCGAGCGGTAATGGGCGACGTGCCGGCCCGGACCGCGACCGGCGGGCCCGTCCCGGGTGGCGGCGACTCGCGCCCCCTCAGGGCCGAGGCTAGACCGGCCCGGGTGGGCAGGACGTCGGTTCGGTGAACTCGCCGACCTTAGGAGGGGTTAACGGACTGCCACCGCCCGCGCGACGTGCCAGAGTAGAGCGGATGTCCCCCGTCACCCCTGACCGTCCCAGCCGTCCCGGCGGTGTGAGCGCCGACGACCGGCCGGTCGACCGTGCCGCACCGGCCCGGCGGGTGCCCGCGCCTCGCGCGGGCGGGTCGCCGCGCGGGCGGGCGCCGTTGCCAGTCGCCGCCGGGGTGGCCGCCTGCTGGGCCGCCCTCACCTCCTACCTGCCGGTCGCCATCGTGCTCGGCCTGGTGCAGCTCGGCGCGGACGGCACCACAGTGACCGGCACCCTGCGCACCGCGCTGGCCGGCTGGCTGCTCGGGCACGGCGTGCCGCTGCACACCGAGACCGGGCCGCTCGGGCTCGCCCCGCTGGCGCTGACAGTGCTCGCGCTCTGGCGGCTGACCCGCGCCGGCGTGCACGTCAGCCGCGCGATGGGTGCCCGCGACACCCGCTCACCGCGCCGGGCACTGCTCGCCGCGGTCGCGGTCGGTGTGGCGTACGCGCTGCTCGGCGCGCTCGCGGCGGTGCTGGTCGGCACGGGTGGGCCGAATGTGTCGCTGATCCGGGCGGGCGCCACGTTCGCGGCGGTCGGCACGCTCGCCGCGCTGGTCGGCGCGGTCCGGATCACCGCCGTGACCCGGCTGCTCGTCACCCGGCTTCCGGGCCCGGTGCGCGACGGCGTTCGCACCGGCCTGGTGGCCGGGCTGCTGCTGCTCGGTGCGGGCGCGGGCGCGGCCGGCCTGGCGGTGGCCACCGGCGGCGGCGACGCGGCCGACATGATCGGGGCGTACCGGACCGGGGTCGCCGGGCAGGCCGGCATCACACTTGTCAGCGTGGCGTACGCGCCCAACGCGGCGGTCTGGTCGACCAGTTACCTGCTCGGGCCGGGGTTCGCGGTGGGGACGGACACCGCGGTCCGTACCAGCGAGGTGTCGGTCGGCGCGCTGCCGGCCGTGCCGCTGCTCGCTGGCCTGCCGCGCGGCCCGGTGGACGGCTTCGGCGCCCTGCTGCTCGCGGTGCCGGTGCTGGCCGGGATGGTCGCCGGTTGGCTGCTCGCCCGGCGGGTGGCTCGACTCGCAGTGCCGGAGCGGGCCGCGCAGCGTTGGGCCGAACTGCTGGCGCCGGCGGTGCTGGCCGGGCCGGTGGCCGGGGTGGTGCTCGGCGCGGCCGCGGCGGTCTCCGGTGGGCCGCTCGGCGCCGGTCGGCTGGCCCAGGTCGGGCCGGTGGGTTGGCAGGTCGGGGCGGTCGCGGCCGGTGTCATAGCTGTCGGCGCGCTGCTCGGCGCCGCCGCCACCCGGGCGCTGACCCGCGGTCCCGCACAGTAGAGCCGCCGCCATCCGGCGCTGACCCGCGGGCCCGCGCAGTAGAGCCGCGGCCATCCGGCGCTGACCCGCGGGCCCGCGCAGTAGAGCCGCGGCCAACCGTCCACTGACCCGCGGTCTAGCGGGTAGACGAGCGCGGGGCGCCCCGGGTGAACCCGGAGCGCCCCGTCGAATCCGAACCCGTCAGGGCTGGGCGGGCAGGTTGACGTTCAGCACCACGCTCAGGATGATCGAGATGATGCCGAGCGCGACGCCGACCGCACCACAGATCAGGCCGGCCTTGGCCTGACCGGCGTTGCTGGCCTGCCCCTGGTCAGCCTTCTGCTTGCCCAGGTAGCCGGTCACCAGGGCCCCGATGCCGACCGGGATGCCCAGGATGGCGCAGCAGGCCAGAGGGATCGACGCGATACCGAGGATCAGCGCCACCAGGCCGAGGGTGTTGTTCTGCCCCTGTGCCTGCGGGTACCCGGCGTTCGGGTAGGTCGGGCTGGCGCCGTACGGGGGCTGCTGCTGCGCGTACGGGTCCTGGTGCGGCGGCTGCTGACCGTACGGCTGCCCCGAGGTGGGCTGCTGACCGTACGGGGCCTGCGGCGCGGCGTACGGGTCCTGCGGCTGCTGACCGTACGGCTGGCCGGAGGTGGGCTGCTGGCCGTACGGGGCGGCCGGCGGCTGGGGAGCGGTCGGGTCCTGGTTGGGCTGCTGGCCGTACGGGTCCTGACCGGGGTTACCGGGCTGCATTCGAGAAGCTCCTTGGACTGGTTCCGTCAGTTGGTGCTCTTTGTTTCCATCCATGATCGCGGTCAGTCCTCCCAAAGCCCAGTACAGCAACAGGAAGACATGTCTCCCAAAGCAGGCAAAAGGGTCCTTGTCGACCGCTTCGTGTGCCGGATCAGTGGCGGTGTGTGGGCCGGCGCGGCGTTCGGCCCGAGCGAGCGGCAGCGTACCGGGTCGACGCACGTCGGCACCGTCGAAGATCGGCGCACCGCCCGGTCGAAGGGGGTCCCTGACCTGCCCGATAGGGTGGCCCGGTGACCGAGCCCGCGCCTGTCGCCCGCATCGTCGTCCTCATCTCCGGCTCCGGGAGCAACCTTCAGTCGCTGCTGGATGCCGCCGCCGACCCCGCGTACGGCGCACAGGTGGTCGCGGTCGGCGCGGACCGCGACGGCATCGCGGGCCTGGACCGGGCCGACGCGGCGGGAGTGCCGACCTTCGTCGAACGGGTCCGCGACCACGACACCCGGGAGGACTGGGACCGCGCGCTCACCGCGCACGTCGCGAAGCACCAGCCCGACCTGGTCATCTCCGCCGGTTTCCTCAAGCTTGTCGGCCCGCACTTCCTCGCCGCCTTCGGTGACCGCTACCTGAACACCCACAACACGCTGCTGCCGGCGTTTCCCGGCATCCACGGCCCGCGTGACGCCCTCGCCTACGGCGTGAAGCTCACCGGAGCCACCCTCTTCTTCGTCGACGCCGGCATGGACACCGGGCCGATCGTCGCGCAGGTAGCGGTGCCGGTGCTGGACGACGACGACGTCGACACGCTCACCGAGCGCATCAAGGAAGCCGAGCGACGCCAGCTCGTCGAGCAGGTCGGTCGGCTGGTCCGCGAAGGCTGGACCATCACCGGAAGGAAGGTCACGGTTCCGTGAGTCCCACTCAGGACGGGCGCCGCCCGATCAGGCGGGCGCTGGTCAGCGTCTACGACAAGACCGGGCTGGTCGAGCTGGCTCAGGCCCTGCACGCGGCCGGTGTGGAGATCGTGTCCACCGGCAGCACGGCGGGCACCATCGCCGCCGCCGGGGTGCCGGTGACGCCGGTGGAGACGGTGACCGGGTTCCCCGAGGTGCTCGACGGCCGGGTGAAGACCCTGCACCCGAAGGTGCACGCGGGTCTCCTGGCGGATCTGCGCAAGGACTCCCACGTCACGCAGCTCGACGAGCTGGGTGTGGCGGCGTTCGACCTGCTGGTCTCCAACCTCTACCCCTTCCAGGCGACGGTCGCCTCGGGCGCCGACGTCGAGGAGTGCGTGGAGCAGATCGACATCGGTGGCCCGGCCATGGTGCGGGCCGCCGCCAAGAACCACGCCTCGGTCGCCGTGCTCACCGACCCGGCCGGTTACCCGGCGCTGATCGGCGCGCTCAGCGAGGGTGGCTTCACGCTGGCCCAGCGTCGCGCGCTGGCCGCCCGGGCGTTCGCCGACATCGCCGAGTACGACGTCGCGGTGGCCCAGTGGTGCGCCAAGGAGCTGGCACCCGCCGACGACTCGTGGCCGCAGTTCGCGGGGCTGGCGCTGCGCAAGTCGACAGCGCTGCGCTACGGCGAGAACCCGCACCAGGCCGCCGCGCTCTACACCGACCCGGACGCCCCGGCCGGGCTGGCCCAGGCCGAGCAGTTGCACGGCAAGGAAATGTCGTACAACAACTACGTCGACGCCGACGCCGCCTGGCGGGCCGCGAACGACTTCGCCGACCAGCCGGCGGTGGCGATCATCAAGCACGCCAACCCGTGCGGCATCGCTGTCGGCGCGGACGTCGCCGAGGCGCACCGCCTGGCGCACGCCTGCGACCCGGTGTCGGCGTACGGCGGCGTCATCGCTGTCAACCGGCCGGTCTCGGTCGAGTTGGCCCGGCAGGTCGCCGAGATCTTCACCGAGGTGTTGGTCGCCCCCGGCTTCGACGAGGGTGCTGTCGACGTGTTGCAGGGCAAGAAGAACATCCGGCTGCTGCGGGCACCGGCGTGGACGCCGGCGCTGGTGGAGGTGCGGCAGGTGACCGGTGGCGTGCTGGCCCAGGTCGCCGACCGGGTGAACGCCCCCGGCGACGACCCGGCCAACTGGCAGTTGGCGACCGGCGAGGCCGCCGACGAGGAACTGCTGCGGGACCTCGCGTTCGCCTGGCGGGCGGTCCGCGCGGTGAAGAGCAACGCGATCCTGCTCGCCAAGGACGGCGCCACCGTCGGGGTCGGCATGGGTCAGGTCAACCGGGTCGACTCGGCGCAGCTCGCGGTCGCCCGCGCCGGCGCCGATCGTGCGCGCGGCTCGGTCGCCGCCTCGGACGCGTTCTTCCCGTTCGCCGACGGCCCGCAGATCCTCATCGACGCCGGCGTCCGCGCGATCGTGCAGCCCGGCGGCTCCATCCGCGACGAGGAAGTCATCGAAGCGGCCAAGAAGGCCAACGTAACCATGTACCTGACCGGCACCCGCCACTTCTTCCACTAACCCCCGGCCCCCCGGCCCCCGGCTCGACCCCGTCGATCATGAAGTTATTGCCCTGCACGTCGGCGTGTCAGGGCAATAACTTCATGATCAACCGCGGGGGGCGTTAGGCCGGGGTGGCTGGGCGGAGTTCGGCGAAGTGGCAGGCGGAGGGGTGGGGGTCCGCTGCCCTCGGGACCGTCTTGGGGTCCTCGGTGGCGCAGATGTCCTGGGCCTTCCAGCAGCGGGTCCGGAAATGGCACCCGCTCGGCGGGTCGGCCGGGCTGGGCACGTCGCCAACCAGCCGGATCATGTTGCGCTGGTCGCGGGCCTCCGGGTCCGGCACCGGCACCGCGGAGAGCAGAGCCTGGGTGTACGGGTGGGTGGCCCGCTCGTAGATCTCGTCCTCGGTGCCGATCTCGACGATCCGACCGAGGTACATCACCGCGACGCGGTCGGCGATGTGCCGCACCACCGACAGGTCGTGCGCGATGAAGATGTACGAGAGCCCCAGCTCGCCCTGTAGCTGCTTGAGCAGGTTGATCACCTGGGCCTGGATGGAGACGTCGAGCGCCGACACCGGCTCGTCGCAGACGATCACCTCGGGCTTCAGCGCGAGGGCGCGGGCGATGCCGATGCGCTGACGCTGACCGCCGGAGAACTGGTGCGGGTACCTGTTGATGTGCTCCGGGTTGAGCCCGACCAGGTCCAACAGCTCCTGGACCCGCTTGGCCTTGCTGCCCTTCGGCGCGGCATCCGGGTGGATCTCGAACGGCTCGCCGATGATGTCGCCGACCGTCATCCGCGGGTTCAACGAGGTGTACGGATCCTGCATCACCATCTGCATGTTGCGGCGCAGCCGGCGCAGCTCACCCCCGGAAGCCTTGAACAGGTCCTTGCCCTCCAGGGTGGCGCGTCCGGAGGTGGGCGTCTCCAACCGCATCAGCAGCCGGGCGAGGGTGGACTTGCCGCAGCCCGACTCGCCGACCACGCCGAGCGTCTCGCCCCGACGCAGCTCGAAGCTCACCCCGTCGACGGCCTTCACCGCCCCGATCTGTCGCTGGAACAGCACGCCCTGAGTGATTGGGAAGTGCTTCACCAGGTTGTCGACGGAGAGGATGGTCTCGCCGCGGACCTTGGTGGGGTTAGCTGGCGACGCTGTCATCACGGACCTCCTGCGCGAAGTGGCAAGCGCTGGTCCGGCCGTCGCCGAGGACCAGGTCGTGCGGCACCTCGTCCACGCAGACCTGCTGGACGTACGGGCACCGGGGGTGGAACGGGCAGCCGGACGGGATGCGCATCAGGTTCGGCGGCAACCCCTTGATCGTCGACAGTTCCTGACCGCGAACGTCCAGGCGCGGGATCGACTCCAACAACCCCTTGGTGTACGGGTGGGCGGGCGCCTTGTAGAGCGAGCGGACGTCGGCGTGTTCGACGATCCGGCCGGCGTACATGACAGCGATCCGGTCCGCGACACCGGCGACCACACCCAGGTCGTGGGTGATCAGGATCATCGCCATGTTGAGTTCCCGGCGCAGGTCGGCCAGCAGGTCCATGATCTGGGCCTGCACTGTCACGTCGAGGGCCGTGGTGGGCTCGTCGGCGATCAGCACCTTCGGGTCCAGCGCCAACGCCATGGCGATCATGACGCGCTGCCGCATGCCGCCGGAGAACTGGTGCGGGTAGTCGCCGATCCGCTTGGCGGCACCCGGGATCTTGACCAGATCCATCAGTTCGACGGCACGACGTCGAGCGTCGGCTCGGGACATGCCGGCGCGCTGGCGCAGCGTCTCACCGATCTGCCAGCCGACCGGGAACACCGGGTTGAGGGCGGAGAGCGCGTCCTGGAAGATCATCGCGATCTCCTTGCCACGTACCTGCCGCCGCTGCTCCTCGGAGCGGGTCAGCAGGTCCTCACCCTGGTAGAGGATCTGGCCGGAGCGGACGAACGCGGGCGGGGTGTCCAGGATGCCCATGATCGCCTGGGCGGTGACCGACTTGCCCGAGCCGGATTCGCCGAGCACGGCAAGGGTCTCGCCGGCGTCCAGGTGGTACGACACGCCGTTGATCACCCGGGCGACACCCTCGTTGGTGCGGAACTCGACGTGCAGGTCCCGCAACTCCAGCAGGTGACCGCCCTCTGGTGTGGCAGAGGCGGGAGTTGGATTGACGGTCATGAGGTTCTCACCGCAGCTTCGGGTCGAAGGCGTCACGGATCGCGTCGCCGAGCATGATGAACGCCAGCACGGTCAGCGCCAGGAAGGCCGACGGGACGATCAACGGGGTGGCCGCCTCCCGCATGTGGATCCGGCCGGTGTCGATGTCCTGGCCCCAGGAGATGGTGGGCGCCTTCAGGCCGATGCCCAGGAAGGAGAGCGTGGCCTCGGCCGCGATGAACGAGCCGAGCGCGATGGTCAGCACGACGATCGCCGGGGCCAGCGAGTTCGGCAGGATGTGCCGCCACATGATCCGGCTGTTGCCGGCGCCGAGCATCCGGGCCGCCGCGACGTAGTCCTGCTCCTTCGCGGTGATCACCGAGGACCGGACCACGCGGGCGGCGGTGGTCCAGCCAAGGAGAGCCAACACGAAGACGACAGCGCCGATCCGAGCCCACTGGCTGTCACTGGACACCCGCTTGAGCAGCACGATCGCGGCCAGCAGCAGCGGAATGCCGAGCACCACGTCGATCACCCGGGAGAGCACCGCGTCGACCCAGCGGCCGAAGTAACCGGCCAACATGCCGATCACCAGCGCGATGATGCCGGTGCCGAGCGCGGCGAGCGCGCCGACCAGCAGCGACGCGCGGGTGCCGTAGACCGCCCGGGAGTACGTGTCGCAGCCCTGGAAGTCGTACCCGAAGATGGCCCCGCCGGACGGCCCGGCGTGCTGCCGGGAGAGCAGGCAGTCGCTCGGGCTGTTGGCGGTGAAGACCCCCGGGAACAGCGCCATCAGGCTGAAGATGACGACCAGCGCCAGCGAGATCCAGAAGATCGGGTTGCGGCGCAGGTCACGCCAGGCGTCCCCGGCCAGGCTGCGGGGCTTCTGCGCGGCGCCGATCTGGTTGGGCGTGCCCGGCTCTCCGGAGGGGCCACGTCGCGCGGCCTGGTTCTCGGTGGCCGCCACGGTCTCAAAGTCACTCATGCCTGCACCTCGCTGCGCTCGGCGCCGGCATGAGAGCCCAAGCACGCTGCGCTGATGATTCGTTCGCTGCGCTCACTCATAGCGGATCCTCGGGTCGAGTACGGCGTACAGGACGTCCACCACCAGGTTCGAGACCAGGTAGACCACGACGAGCACGCTGACGATGCCCACCACCAGGGGGCCGTCCTCGGTGCGGATGCCGCGGAAGAGGTTGAAGCCCACGCCGGGGATGTTGAAGACGCCCTCGGTGATGATCGCGCCGCTCATCAGGTTGCCCAGTTCCACACCGAGGAAGGTGACCACCGGGATCAGCGAGTTGCGCAGCACGTGGACGACGACGATGCGCCGCTTGACCAGGCCCTTTGACCGGGCGGTCCGGACGTAGTCGGCGCGCAGGTTCTCCGCCACCGAGGCCCGGGTGAGTCGTAGGGCGGTGGCCAGCGACAGCGAGCCGAGCACGATGCCCGGCAGCAGGAGCGCGTAGAACGTCGGGTCCGAGCCGGCGGTGGGTGGGAAGAGCTGCCACTTGACGCCGAGGAAGTACTGCGCCAACGGCGCCAGCACGATGGTCGGGATGCCCAGCACCAGCAGGGTCAGCACCAGCGTCGAGTTGTCGAAGATGCTGGCCCGGCGGATGCCCGCGAGCACCCCGGCGGTGACGCCGAAGATGATCGCCACAGCGAGCGCGATGAGCGCGAGCCGCACTGTGACCGGCCAGGCCTGCTGAAGGATGTCTCCGATGTTCCGACCGGTGAGTGACTCGCCCAGGTTGCCCTGGAGCAGGTTCTTCACGTAGTCGAAGTAGCGGTAGAAGAAGCCGCCGACGCCAGTGGCATCCAGGTGGTACTTCTCGGTCAGGTAGGCCCGCTGCGCTGGCGTCACCGGCCGTTCGCCGGCGAGCGCCTGGATCGGGTCGCCCTGCCCGGCGAATGTCAGCGCGTAGACGATCAGGGTGGTCCCGAAGAACGCCAGGACCATCTGCAGTAGGCGCCGCAGGATGTAGCGGAACATGCTTAGCAGTCTCTCCGGAAATGTGCGAAAGGGTCGCAGGACGGCATCTCTGGTCGTACCCGAAATATCCGAGACGTTCCGTCCGGCCCGGGGGAGCCGGCACCACCGACGCCGGGTCCGCTGCTGCGGCCCGGCCCCGGTGGTGCGGTCCGGGCCACCCGGGCTTCGTCGCCCGGATGGCCCGCACCATGGTCAGCTCAGCTGGCTGCTTCGATCTTGACGAGGTTGACCCGCTGGAACAGGTCCATCTCCACGTTCTTGACCTTGGACGAGTGGCCGAACACGTTCTCGCCGAAGCGGAGCGGGATCACCGGCATCTCCTTGGCCAGGATGTCCTCCGCCTGCTGGTACTTGGCGATCGCCTCGTCCTGCGTCTTGGCGGCGGAACCCTCCTTGACCAGCTTGTCGAACTCCGGGTTGCTGTAGCCGTAGTAGTTCGACGAGCCGTTCGTGCTGTACAGCGGGCCGAGGTAGTCCTCCATGGTCGGGTAGTCCATGACCCAACCCATCCGGAACGCACCCACCGGCGTCTTCTTCTCGACCTTGGTCAGCAGGTCGGCGAACTTCGGCTCGACCGAGCCGACCGCGTCCACGCCCAGGTTGGCCTTGAGCTGGTTGACAGTGGCGTCGACCCAGTCCTTGTGCCCGCCGTCGCCGTTGTACGAGATGACGATCTTCGCCGGACCGCCGGCGGCCTGGTAGAGCTTCTTGGCCTCGGTCGGGTTGAACTCGGCGGCCTTGCCAGCGGTGTCCTCCCGGTAGCCCGGCAGGACCGGAGCGACGAAGGAGCGCGCCGACGTCTGCGAACCCTTGAAGACCGACTTGGTGATCTCGTCACGGTCGATCGCCATCGAGATGGCCTTGCGCACGTCCGGGTTGCTGTAGTCCTTGTCGAACGTCGGGAACGCGAGGAACTGGAACGACGACATCGGGCTGGTCTTGTACCGGTCACCCAGGTCGCTCGGCGCGGTGCTCAGGCTCTCGGTCGGGATCGTGGGCAGCACGTCCAGGTTGTCCGCCAGGACGTCCGCGTAGGCCGCGGTGAGCTGCTGGTAGATCCGGAACTCGATGTTCTTGACCTTCGGCTTCTCGCCCGGGTACGCGTCGTAGCGCTCGACGTCGATCTTGCTGTCGTGCTGCCAGGTGCCCTTCATCTTGAAGGGGCCCTGCCCGATCGGCGCCTGCTCGTAGGAGTCCTTGAGCACGCCCGGCGCCGAGAACGCGGCGTCCGGCATCGGGAAGAACGCGTTGTAGCCCAGCGTCGTCTTGAAGTCGATGTACGGCTCCGAGAGCGTCACTGTGAAGGTGAGGTCGTCGACCTTCTTCAGGCCGGACATCTCCTTGGCCTTCGGCGCCTTGTCCTGCAGGTCGGCGTAACCAGCGATCTTCTCGAAGAAGGGGTTGGTGTCCTGACCGTTCGGGGCGTACGCGCCGTAGTTCCAGGCGTTGATGTAGTTCTGGGACGTGACCTTCTCACCGTTGTGGAAGGTGAAGCCGTCCTTGATCTTGATCGTCCAGACCTTGTTGTCGGACGAGGTGATCGACTGCGCGGCGACCTCGTACGGCTTGTTCTGGGCGTCGTAGTCGACGAGCGGGCTGAACAGGCCGGCGATCACCTGCGATCCGGACGTCTCGGTGGTGTTTGTGGGAACCAGGTGCTTCGGCTCGGCGATCTGGATGCTGACCACCGAACTGTCGCTGCCACCGGATCCACCGTCTCCGCCGCTGCCGCAGGCCGCGAGGCCCAGCGTCACCGCGAGCGGGAGGGCGGTCCAGGCGGCGAGTCTACGAACTCGCATTGAGCCTCCTCATCTCCTCACGCTGCGCAGTCAGGCCCGACGCTGGGTTACGCTGCGCAACAAGCGGTAACGGTAGGTCGGCGACGGGGCTTCGACAACGACGCGGTTGCGGGTGGGTAACAGTCCGGGGTTACCTCAGTTGTCGGGAACGAGTGAACCTGCTACCCCAAACCGGGCGTATTGACGTTGAGCTGCGAAAATCCCGGCGAATGACAGTGCGTTCGGCCGTGCCTGGCCGCCTCGACACCGCCTGGGGTGGCCGTCCCATCTCCGCATTTCCGCCCCGCTCTGTCTGGTTCGACCGTGATCGAATCCACAAATCGTCACCGAAAGTGACTAGCGACACCTCACACACGGTTACTCCAGCGGCAGCCACCCCACCATGGCCCGGGCCGCCCGACGGCAACCCGGCAGCACTGGGCGGCGGACGGCCCGAGCGAGGTCGTCTGATCCGCGGGCGGTGGTCGTGAGACGATTCGGTCGTGACGGCGACGCTTCTGGACGGCAAGGCAACCGCAGCGGAGATCAAGGACGAGCTGCGCATCCGGGTGAAGGCACTCGCGGAACGCGGCATCATCCCCGGGCTCGGCACGGTCCTGGTCGGGGCGGACCCGGGCAGCCAGGCGTACGTCAACGGCAAGCACCGCGACTGCGCCGAGGTGGGCATCGCCTCGATCCGCCGCGAACTGCCGGCCGACGCCACCCAACAGCAGGTCGACGACGTACTGGCCGAGCTGAACGCCGACCCGGCGTGCCACGGCTACATCGTCCAACTGCCGCTGCCGGGCCACCTCGACACCCAGCGGGTGCTGGAGTTGATCGACCCGGACAAGGACGCCGACGGCCTGCACCCGGTCAACCTGGGTCGGCTCGTGCTCGGCTACGACGGTCCGCTGCCGTGCACGCCGCGCGGCATCGTCGAGCTGCTCCGCCGGCACGACGTGGCGCTGCGCGGGGCCACCGTCGCTGTGGTCGGTCGCGGCAACACTGTTGGCCGACCGCTCGGCCTGCTGCTCACCAGGCGCAGCGAGAACGCCACTGTCACCCTCTGCCACACCGGCACCCTCGATTTGGCCTCGCACACCCGGGCCGCCGACATCGTCATCGTCGCGGCCGGCGTACCGGGTCTGCTCACCGCCGACATGATCAACCCCGGTGCGGTGGTGGTGGACGTCGGCATCACCCGCGTGATCGGCGCGGACGGCAAGGGCCGCTACACCGGCGACGTGGACCCGGAGGTGGCCGAGACGGCTGGCGCGCTGGTCCCCATGCCCGGCGGCGTGGGCCCGATGACCCGGGCCATGCTGCTCACCAACGTCGTCGAGCGCGCCGAGCGCGGCTGACCCGCGCCTCGGCGACGCCGAACCAGACGGCGGTGACGTTCGCCCCATCCCGGCGATGGCCGCCGCCCCTGGCCTGATCGGTGCCAGGATGACTGATACGGTCCGGAAAACCGACTGGTATCAGGGAGTGGGACGACCATGGGTAAGAAGGTCACTGTCGTCGGGGCTGGCTTCTACGGCTCCACCACCGCACAGCGCCTGGCCGAGTACGACGTCTTCGACACCGTAGTGATCACTGACATCGTGGAGGGCAAGCCCGCGGGCCTCGCGCTCGACCTCAACCAGTCCCGGGCCATCGAGGGCTTCGAGACCAAGGTGGTCGGCGTGACCACCGGCCCCAACGGTGAGGGCTACGAGAGCATCGAGGGCTCCGACGTCGTCGTGATCACCGCTGGTCTGCCGCGCAAGCCCGGCATGAGCCGGATGGACCTGCTGGAGACCAACGCCAAGATCGTCCGCCAGGTCGCCGAGAACGTCGCCAAGTACGCCCCGAACGCCGTCGTCATCGTGGTCTCCAACCCGCTGGACGAGATGACCGCGCTGGCCCAGCTCGCCACCCAGTTCCCGAAGAACCGGGTGCTCGGCCAGGCCGGCATGCTCGACACCGCCCGGTTCAGCAACTTTGTCGCCGAGGCGCTGAACGTGCCGGTGGCCTCGGTACGCACGCTGACCCTCGGCTCGCACGGCGACACGATGGTCCCGGTGCCGTCGAAGAGCACCGTCAACGGCAAGCCGCTGCGCGACGCCATGCCGGCCGAGCAGATCGAGGAGCTGGTCGTCAAGACCCGCAACGGTGGCGCCGAGGTCGTCGCGCTGCTCAAGACCGGTTCGGCCTACTACGCCCCGTCCGCCGCCGCGGCCCGGATGGCGAAGGCCGTCGCGGAGGACTCCGGCGAGGTCATGCCGGTCTGCGCCTGGGTCGACGGCGAGTACGGCATCTCCGGCGTCTACCTGGGTGTCGAGGCCGAGATCGGCGCCGAGGGCGTCAAGCGGGTCGTCGAGACCGACCTCGACGCCGACGAGCGCGCCAGCCTCCTGGAGGCTGCCGAAGCCGTCCGCGCCAAGCAGGGCGACATCTCCAGCATGTAGTTCCCGAAACACAGCATCAGCGAAGGGCGCGCCGGCAAACCCGGCGCGCCCTTCGCCGTCCAGCCCCCCACCCGCCCCACCCCACCCAGCCCCACCCGCCCCGGTTGATCAAGAGGTTTGCGTCAGGAATCGCGGTTGTGGTGACGCAAACCTCTTGATCAACGAGGGCTGGGATGGGTGGTGAAGGGGGTGCCGAGGTGGGGGGTGGCCAGGACGGTGGGGGAGTGGGTACGTAGGGCGGTCAGCCGCGAGGTGCGGGCGACTTCCGGGTCTTCCTCGTGGGCGTACGCCAGGTCGGGGTCGACGAGTTGCAGAACGTGCACCAGCAGGTCCCCGGTGAGCAGCATCCGTTCGTCGGCCGAGGTCAGGAGCACGCACTGGTGACCGGGCGTGTGGCCCGGGGTGGGCAGCAGACGTACCGCTGGGGTGAGGGCGGTCTCGCCGTCGACCACCCGGAGCTGGCCGGCGGCGCGCAGGGGCGCGATGAGGCCGGCCGGGAGCCCCGGGTTGAGCGTCTCCGCCGCGTCGAGTTCGGCGCGTTGCAGCAGGTAGCTCGCGTTCGGGAAGTACGGCCGCCCCGGCGTGCCGGTGACCGCCCAGCCGATGTGGTCGCTGTGCAGGTGGGTCAGGACGACAGTGTCGACATCGGCGGGGTCGATGCCCGCTGCGGCCAGCTCGGCGGGCAGTCGCCCGGGCACGGGCGCCCAGCTCGCGGCGGGTGCGTCGGCTGGGCCGATCCCGGCGTCGACAAGCGTGACAGGCCCGTCGCCGGCGCGGATCGCGAAGCTGCGGAATGGCAGCCACCACTGCCCGTCGGCGGTCACCGAGCCGGGGTCGCGCCGGTCGGCCTCCGCCCAGTGTGCCGCTGTGGCCTGCGGAAACGCTTCCGCGCGAGGCTGGAAGAAGGCACCCTCACCGTCGGTGAGCGCGGTGACCGTGATAGACCCGAGGGTGCGGTTCAGTGGCATCGGACGATGATTCCAGGGCATTCCTGTTCCGCGCAGCCCGGTTCCGCCGGCCGGTAGAGGCCGGCTGGGGGCTGCCGGCCCAATTGCAGTACGCTCGTACTGCTTGAGCACGTGTCCCCCGAGAGGAGCGCCGGCCGATGGCGAAGATCAAGGTAAACAACCCGGTCGTAGAACTCGACGGCGACGAGATGACCCGGATCATCTGGAAGCAGATCCGGGAGCAGCTGATCCTGCCCTACCTCGACGTCGACCTGCACTACTACGACCTGTCGATCCAGCACCGCGACGAGACCGACGACCAGGTCACGATCGACGCCGCCAACGCCATCAAGGAGCACGGCGTCGGCGTCAAGTGCGCGACCATCACTCCGGACGAGGCCCGGGTCGAGGAGTTCGGCCTGAAGAAGATGTGGCGGTCGCCCAACGGCACCATCCGCAACATCCTCGGCGGCGTCGTCTTCCGTGAGCCGATCATCATGTCCAACGTGCCGCGGCTGGTCCCCGGCTGGACCAAGCCGATCATCATCGGCCGGCACGCCCACGGTGACCAGTACAAGGCCACCGACTTCGTCGTCCCCGGCCCGGGCACGGTGACCATCACCTACACCCCGGCCGACGGCGGCGCGCCGATGGAGATGGAGGTCGCCAACTTCCCCGGCGGCGGCATCGCCATGGGCATGTACAACTACGACGAGTCGATCCGGGACTTCGCCCGGGCGTCTTTCCGGTACGGGCTGGACCGCAACTACCCGGTCTACCTGTCCACCAAGAACACCATCCTCAAGGCGTACGACGGTCGGTTCAAGGACCTCTTCGCCGAGGTGTTCGAGAACGAGTTCAAGGCCGAGTTCGACGCCGCCGGCATCACCTACGAGCACCGGCTGATCGACGACATGGTCGCCGCCGCGCTCAAGTGGGAGGGCGGCTACGTCTGGGCCTGCAAGAACTACGACGGTGACGTGCAGTCCGACACCGTCGCGCAGGGCTTCGGCTCGCTGGGTCTGATGACCTCCGTCCTGCTCTCCCCGGACGGTCGTACCGTCGAGGCCGAGGCCGCCCACGGCACCGTCACCCGGCACTACCGGCAGTACCAGAAGGGTGAGAAGACGTCGACCAACCCGATCGCGTCGATCTACGCCTGGACCCGGGGCCTGGCCCACCGGGGCAAGCTGGACGGCACGCCGGCGGTCACCGAGTTCGCCAACACCCTGGAGCAGGTCATCGTCGACACCGTCGAAGGCGGCCAGATGACCAAGGACCTCTCGCTGCTCATCTCGCGCGACGCCCCGTGGCTGACCACCGACGAGTTCATGAACGCGCTCGACGAGAACCTGGCCCGCAAGATCGCTGCCTGATCCAGGCGTACCGCGTCATCGAAGCCCGCCGGCACCTCAGCCGGCGGGCTTCGGCGTGTCAAGCGCCGCCGCGCCGATCGGCGTCACTGCGGCCGGCGCGCCTCGTTGACCAGGATGGACGAGATGCCAGTCGCGTCCAGGAAGGTTGACCACGGTCGACCCGCGGCACCCGTGCGCCGATCAGCCAGCCTTCCCGGCTGTGCCGTGCACAGCCAGCCGTCCCTTCCCTGCGGGGGGCCCTGTCCCGGGCCCCCCGCGCCCTGTTTCCCGCCACGCTCAGGCTGCGCGCCACGCTCAGGCGGCGCGCAGCAGGTCGGCGGCGCGTTCCGGAGCGATGTCGTTGATGAAGACGCCCATCCCGGACTCGGAGCCCGCCAGGTATTTCAGCTTGTCCGTGGCCCGTCGGATGCTGAACAGCTGTAGGTGCAGGTGGCCCAGTTCGCGGTCGACCCGCACGGGAGCCTGGTGCCAGGCCGAGATGTACGGCATCGGCATGTCGAACAGGCCGTCGAAGCGGCGCAGTAGATCCAGGTAGAGCGACCCGAAGGCGTCCCGCTCGCTGTCGCTGAGCGCCGGGATGTCCGGTACCACGCGGTGCGGTGCGACGTGCACCTCGAACGGCCAGCGGGCGGCCGCCGGGACGAACGCCGTCCAGTGTTCGTTCTCCGTGACCACCCGGTCGCCGGTGGCGCGCTCGGCGGCCAGCACGTCCGCGTACAGGTTGCCCCCGCCGGTCCGCTCGGCGTGCCGGCGCGCCGCGGCCAGCAGCGCGCGGGTGCGCGGCGTCACGAAGGGGTACGCGTAGATCTGGCCGTGCGGATGGTGCAGCGTGACACCGATTTCAACGCCCCGGTTCTCGAAGCAGAAGATCTGCTCGACGCCGGGCAGCGCGCCGAGCACCTCGGTCCGGTCGGCGAGGGCGTCCAGCACCGTGCGGACCCGGCGCGGCGGCAGGCTGGCGAAGGAGGCGTCGTGATCCGACGTGAAGCAGACCACCTCGCACCTGCCGAGGCCCGGCCGGACCGGTGTGAACGGGGTGATCTCCCCGGGCTCCTCGGCCACCCGACCGCTCAGCGACGGGAACCGGTTCTCGAAGACCACCACGTCGTAGTCGGGTGCGGGGATCTCGGTCAGCCGGTCGCCCACCGAAGGGTCGAGAGGGCACTCGTTCGCCGGCGGGAGGAAGATGCGGGTCTGCCGGTGCACGGCGACCGCCACCCACTCGTCGGTCAACGGGTCGTAGCGCAGCTGCGACGCGGGGGGAGGTGGCGGCAGGTCCCTGCGGTCCGGCTGGTCGCGGACCGCGTCGTCGCGCTCGTCGAAGTAGATCAGCTCCCGGCCGTCGGCCAGGTTGATCGCGGTGCGCTTCACGGCGCCGTCCCCTCAGTTGTCGGCGTGCGCGTCACGCGGCCCGCCCCCTGTTGCCTTCACCATGATCAATTCGCCCACGTGTTCGCCGAGTACCCGTCGTGCGGGTGGAGGCAACCGGTCGTCGCTGACCAGTACGTGGGCCGCCGCCAACCCGACGATCGAGGAGATGCCGACGGTGCCCCACTTGGTGTGGTCGGCGAGCACCACAAGCTGGTCCGCCGCCGCCACGAGCGCCCGATCGGTCTCCGCCTCCATCAGGTTCGGGGTGGTGAAGCCGGCCCGCTCGGTGATGCCGTGGACGCCCAGGAAGAGCAGGTCCAGGTGCAGTGACCGGACGGCCCCGACCGCGAGCGGACCGACCAGCGCGTCCGACGGTGTGCGTACGCCGCCGGTGAGCACCACCGTCTGGTCCGGGCGGCCACCGGCGTGCATGATCTCGGCCACCGGCAGCGAGTTGGTCACCACTGTCAGCTCGGGCACGTCCACCAGCCGGCGGGCCAGCTCGGCCGTGGTGGTGCCGGCGGAGAGCGCGACCGCCGCTCCCGGGCGGACCAGCTGAGCGGCCCGGTCGGCGATGGCGGCCTTCTCGGGCAGTTGGCGGACCGACTTGGCGCGGAAGCCCGGCTCGTCGGTCGAGCTTGGCCCGGTCGTGGTGGCGCCGCCGTGCACCTTGGCCAGCAGGCCGCGCTCGTGCAGCGCATCGAGGTCGCGCCGGATGGTCATGTCGGACACGCCGAACTCGGCTGCCAACTCGCTGACCCGGACGCCGCCGGTCGAGCGGACCCGCTCCAGGATGGCAGCCTGCCGCTGCTGAGCGAGCATCCGCCGTGCCTCCCCGAGCCTCCACGTACCCTCACGCGGTCAAACGTGTTCCAACAAAGATGAACACTAGCGCGTGCCGCTCAGCTGTGGAAGGAACGGGTACGGCGACGCCTCAGGCGGTGGCGATCTTCAGCTCCACCCAGCCGGTCTCGGTCAGATGGTGCAGCACTGCCTGCACCGCGTCCGCCACGCTCAGGTCGGTGGTGTCGAGCACGAGATCGGCGTCGGTCGGCTCCTCGTACGGGTCGTCGATGCCAGTCATCCCGGTGAGCAGGCCGGCCCGCGCTCGCGCGTACAGGCCCTTGCGGTCCCGCCGCTCGCACACCTCCAGTGGCGTGGCCACGTGCACCAGCACAAAACCCGATCCGGCGGCGAGGGCCATCTCCCGGGCGGTAGCCCGGGCCGCCGCGTACGGGGCGATCGGACAACAGATGCCCACCCCACGGTGCCGGGCGATCTCGGCGGCAACCCAGCCGATCCGCCGGACGTTGAGATCCCGGTCGGTCTTGCTGAAGCCCAGCCCGGCGGAGAGTTCCCGGCGCACCACGTCCCCGTCGAGCAGGGTCACCGTGCGGTCGCCGCTCTCCCGTAACGCGTCCGCCAGCCCTCGGGCGATCGTCGACTTGCCGGAGCCGGAGAGACCGGTCAGGAAAACCACCAGCCCGCGCTGCCGACGCGGCGGCCGGGCCCGGGCCAACTCCCGTGCCACAGCGGGCGGGGTGTGCCACTCCGGCAGCGGGAAACCCCGGTCGAGCAGGTCGTCGATCTCCGGCTGGGTCAGCGCGAGCCGGCGGTTGCGCGGTGGGATGTCCTCCCGCCAACGCCACTGCCCGTCCCGGTTGTCGTAGGCGAGTTCGCGCGGCACCAGCACCCGCAGCCCGGCGCCGGAGAGCATCTCCCCGGTGGAGAGCAGATGGGTGACCCCGTACGCGGCCGAGACCCGGGCGCGCAGCAGCGCGTCGCTGATCTCCTCGCGTCGGTGCGACAGCGGCACCGCGACCAGGGTGGCGGGTGGCATCCGGTCCCGCGCGGCGAAGATCGTGCGGACCAGCGCCTCCGGCGGAAGCCCGTCTGCGCCGCCCTCGCCGACCGGGATCATCACGAGCAGGTGAGCGGCCAGGGTGCGGGCGGCGTGGGCGATCTGGGCGAGCTGTGGACGATGCAGCGGCCGGTCGGCGATCACCCCGAGCACCCGCCCCGGGGGCAGCAGCGCACGGACCTCCTCCGGGTTACGCCGCAGGCGCTGGAACGGACCGTGCCCCCCGTCGCCCAGCCGCCGAACCTGGCCGCCCACTCCCGCCACGCCCTCGCGGACCGGCCAGACGTCGGCCACGTCCAGGGCGGCCGTCGGTGCGCCCTCCCCGTCGGTCAGCACGAGCGCCCGGCGGGCCGGGTCGCGCGGATCGAAGCTCTGCGCCAGGGCGGCCGGCACCTGGAGGACGACAGCGACCTGCCACGGTGTGCCGTCGGCCAGCCGGCCGCGTCGGCTGACCGAGACCAGGTCGGCGCGGGTCATGAAACCGGTCAGAGGGGCGTACGCGCCGGTCAGCAGCAGCTCCAGATCCGCGAGCTCACCGGGACGTGGCGTGTACGCCGGTGCGTCCCGTAGCACCTCGTCGGGCAGCACCCAGCCGTTGCTCATCCACACCCCCCACTCGCTGACCGGCACACAGTTTCGCAGCCGACCGCCCATCGGTCGAGGGCGCCACTCCAAGACCCCCGCGGGCGGATCAGCGCTTGATCCGTCGGCCTACCGCGGACCGCACCCGGTTCCACACCTTCCGCTCGTCGCGGATCCGGGGTCGCGAGCCGTCGGCCCGGCAGATGAACACCAACGGCAGCCGCGCGTCCTCGGTCCAGCCCACGTTGGTGATCCGGGCCTTGAGCTGCCAGCTGCCCCTGGTCCGGCCGCCGTTGAGGGCGGCGAAGTCGATGGTGGCGGTGGCCCGGTGCACCAGGTGGACGGTGTCCGCTCCGGTCGTACCGGTGATCCGCTCGGTCTGGAAAGTGTTCGGAATGAAGATCTCGGCGCCGGTCTCCCGGTGGCGGGCCACCAGGTCCAGGCGGGCCTTGCGCACCTGCGCGGTGGCGTCGAGCACCTCGGGGGTGACCTCCTCCATCGGGAGCATCAGCACGTCGCGGCCATCGTCGGCGCGGAACCCGACAGGCTGGTCCGCGGCGCGCAGCTCGGCGGCGACGGTCACCGTGACGGCGTGGTCGACACGTTGGAATTCATCGACAGTGCCGTGTGCGGCGATGCCCGCCTCCCAGCGGGCAAGCCTGCGCAGGTCCGCGACGCGCCCCTGCTCGGCCAGGTACGCCACGGCTCGCAGCAGGGGCGGCAGACCACCGGCGACGCCCGGAGCGAAGCGGTCCTGGATGATCTTCTGGATCTCCAGCGCGACCTGCTCCAGCCACGCCTCGGGAGCGTTCAGCAGCCGCTTGCCGCGCAGCCGGCTGAGCATCTCGTTGCGCATCCAGCGCCGGTGCAGCCGGTCCCGCAGCGGGCCCGGCTCGGTGTTGGCGTCCACCACGTCCAGCGCCTCCCGCACGCTGGCGAAGTAGCTCGCCGGGTCCAGCTCGCCCGCTGTGACGTTGCGCGCGTCGCCCCGCTGGACGTGGTGGTAGCAGACGTAGTCGGACAGCACTGAGGTGCGCCGGGACAGGAAGTAGGCCCGGATGACCATCGAGTGGTCCTCCAGCCGACGCTTGCCGCCCTCCGGGAACCGCAGATCATGCTCGTTGAGGAACGACCGCCGGAACAACTTGTGACAGGTCAGGCTGTCGACAAGGGGGGAGTTGCCGAGGGTGGCGTCGAAGCGGTTCTTGCGGAACAGCTCCCGCGGCACCGGGCGTCCGTACCCGGCCATCTTCCCCACCACGATGTCGGCGTCGTTCGCCTTCGCGCAGGCGTAGAGCCGCTCCAGTGCCTCGTCGGCGAACCAGTCGTCGTCGTCGGCGAAGAAGACGTACTCGCCGCGGGCGTGCTCGACGCCGAGGTTGCGCGGCCGCGACGGCCAGCCGGAGTTCTCGATGTGCAGCACCCTGATGTGCGGGTGCTCGGCGGCCAGCCGGTCCAGCCGCTTCGCGGTGCCGTCGGTCGAGCCGTCGTCGACGAAGATGGCTTCGAACTCGTCGGCGGGCAGTGACTGGCGCAGCAGCGAGGCAGCGAGCTTCTCGATGTGTGAACCGCAGTTGTACGCCGGCACCACGACGCTCACCTTGGGGACGCCCACCTCGGCCATCAGGATCCCTCCCGCGTCGTCGGTCGATCACCGGGCGGGTCGAGCCGCCTGGTGAACGGGAGGTGAATGGTGTCACCTTGGACGGGTCTTTCCCAAGGCGGGGTCGGGTCGAGTGCGGGACCGGCGGAAACGTGGCGTGAGCCGCAGCGGGGGACCTTAGGGGTCCGGCGGGGAAAGGATCAGGGGAGTGCCGGGGGCGTGCCGGTGTCCCTGCCGGGCATCGACTCCCTACGCTGGACGCGTGACACTGATCGCGACCCAGTCGCTCACCAAGACGTACGGAGGTCGGGTCACCGCGTTGGCCGACCTCACCGTCGCCGTCGAGCCCGGGATCATCGGCCTGGTGGGCGCGAACGGCGCCGGTAAATCCACCTTGATCAAGATTCTGCTCGGCCTGATCGCACCGACCAGCGGTCAGGTCTCGGTGCTCGGCATCGACCCGACCGCAGACCCGGCGGCTGTCCGCAGCCGGGTCGGCTACATGCCGGAACACGACTGCCTCCCACCGGACCTGTCCGCCGCCGAACTGGTCACCCACCTCGGTCGGATGAGCGGGCTGCCCCGCACCGCGGCTCGCGAGCGGGCCTCGGAGGCGTTGCGGCACGTGGGGCTCTACGAGGAGCGCTATCGCCCGGTCGGTGGCTACTCGACCGGCATGAAGCAGCGCGTCAAGCTGGCCCAGGCGCTGGTGCACGACCCCGACCTGCTGTTGCTGGACGAACCGACGAACGGCCTCGACCCGGCCGGCCGCGACGCCATGCTGGCCCTGGTACACCGGATCGGCACCGAGTTCGGCATCTCCGTGCTGGTCTGTTCGCACCTGCTCGGCGAGGTGGAGCGGATCTGCGACACGCTGATCGCCATCGACGGCGGCCGGTTGCTGCGCGCCGACAACATCTCCGCGATGACCTCTGCCACCGACGTGCTCGCCGTGGAGGTCAGCGAGGGCACCGAGGAACTGGCCGCCCGGCTCGCCGAGCTGAAACTGCCTGTCGCCCGGGACGGGCGACTGCTGCTCGTGCCGCTCGCCGACGACGACACCTACGACCTGATCCTCGGTGCGGTCGCCGAACTGGACCTGCCACTGCACCGACTCGACCAGCGCCGGCACCGGGTGGCCGAACTCTTCGCCACGAGGGAGCTCACTCATGCCTGAGCCGTCCACCACCGCCGTGCGCGCCACGCCGACAGGCGTCATCCACGACATCGGCTACCAACGCTACGAAGGTCCGAGGCTCGGCCGCCGGCAGGTCTTCGGCGCGCTCTACCTGCACGGTCTGCGGACCGCGTTCGGTCTCGGGCGCAGCGCCAAGGCCAAGATCTTCCCGTGGCTGGTGGTCGGCATCGTCGCCCTGGTCGCGGTGGCCCTGGCCGCGGTACGCAGCCAGATCGGCGAGCCGGTCGCCACGTACGCCCAGTTCGCCGACGCGATGAGCTGGCTTGTCATCTTCTTCGTCGCGGTCGTCGCCCCGGAGCTGGTCTCCCGGGACCTGCGCAGCGGTGTGCTGCCGCTGTACTTCTCCCGGCCGCTGCCGCGCTCCGACTACGCGCTGGCCAAGCTGCTGGCGCTGGTCACCGCCCTCTGGCTGTTGCTCGGCGGGCCGCAGCTGCTGATGTTCCTGGGTGCCGCCTTCACCACCAAGCAGGGCATGCGCGGGGTGTGGAACGAGCTGCTCGACCTGCTGCCCGGGCTGCTCTACGCCGGGCTGTGGGCTGTGGTCTTCGCCTCGGTCGGGCTGCTGGTCGCCTCGCTGACCGGCAAGCGTGCCTTCGCCGCCGGTGGGGTGGTGGCGGTCTTCCTGATGACCACCCCGATCGTCGGGGTGCTGAGCATCCTGCCGTCGCGCGCCGCCAACGAGCTGGCCGGGCTCGCCTCGCCCTCCACGCTGGTGCAGGGGGTGGGCATCTGGTCGCTGGGTGACCTGCTGGTCGAGGGCGATCCGGGCGAGATGATGATCGGCGGGTTCGGCCCGGTCTACGCCCTGGCCGCGGTGCTGTTGGTCGCCGGCGCGACAGCCCTCCTGCTGGCCCGCTACCGGAAGGTCGCCTCCTGATGAGCACGCTGAGCCTGACCGGGGTGTCCCGGTGGTACGGCAACGTGGTCGCGGTCAACGACATCAGCATGGCCCTGGGGCCTGGCGTGACCGGGCTGCTCGGCCCGAACGGCGCCGGCAAGACCACCCTGCTGCACATGATGGCCGGGTTCCTCGCCCCGTCGCGCGGCACTGTCACCCTCGACGACGAGCCGACCTGGCGCAACCCTGACGTCTACCGGCGGCTGGGGCTGGTCAGCGAACGGGAGGCGGTGCAGGGTTTCCTCACCGCGTACGAGTTCGTGCTGGCCAGCGCGAAGCTGCACCGACTGCCCGACCCGGCGGCCGCGGCCCGACGGGCGATCGACCTGGTGGAGCTGGAGTCGGCGCAGGACCGCCGGATCGGCACGTACTCCAAGGGCATGCGTCAGCGTGCCCGGGTGGCCGCCGCGCTGGTGCACGACCCGCAGGTGCTGCTGCTCGACGAGCCGTTCAACGGCATGGACCCGCGCCAGCGGCTGCACATGATGCAGCTGCTGCACACCCTGGGTGACGCCGGCCGGACGATCCTGTTCAGCTCGCACATCCTGGAGGAGGTCGAACAGGTCTCCGGAACGGTGCAGGTGATGGTGGCCGGCCGGTTGGCCGCCTCCGGCGACTTCCGGACCATCCGCCGGTTGATGACCAACCGCCCGCACGTCTTCGCGGTGCGCTCCACCGACGACCGGGCGCTGGCCGTCGCGCTGATCGCGGAGGCGTCGGTGAGCGGGGTCGAGTTGGACCCGACCGGCTTGACAGTGCGGGCCGGTGACTACGGCGCGTTCACCCGGGCGCTGCCTCGGATCGCGCTGAGCAAGGGCATCCGGGTACGCCAGCTGGTGCCGTCCGACGAGTCCCTGGAGAGCGTCTTCTCCTACCTGGTGGAGGCCTGACATGTCGACAGTTACCTGGATCACCGCGCGCGGTTTGTTCGGCCGACGTCGGTTCCTGCTGCTGCTACCGCTGCCGTTGGTGCTGCTCGGGCTGGCCGTGCTGTGCCGGTCGCTGGGGGTGGACCCGGGCGAGTGGGGGCCGCCGGTGCTTGTCGGTCTAGGGCTGGCCGTGGTGCTGCCGGTGGTTGCGCTGATCATCGGCACGGGCGTGTTGGGCGCCGAGATCGACGACGGCACCGTGGTGCACATCCTGACCAAGCCGCTGCCGCGCTGGCAGATCGTGCTGCCGAAGCTCGCTGTGGCCGCCGGGGTCAGCGCGGCCACCGTCGCGGTGCCGCTCTACGTCGCGGGCGTGCTCGCCGACTCGGTACGCCTCGGGCTGGCGCTGGCGGTCGCGGCGGCGCTCGGCGCGCTCGCGTACTCGGCGTTGTTCCTCGCGCTCAGCCTGGTCACCAGGCGGCCGGTGCTGCTCGGGCTGGTCTACGTGCTGATCTGGGAGGGGCTGCTGGGCAACTTCGTCAGCGGCACCAAGGTGCTCTCCATCCAGCAGTACGTGATCGCCCTCGCCGACCGGATCGCCCCCACCGGGCTGCTGGAGACGAGCGTGTCGGTGCCGGTGGCGTCGGTGATGACCGCGCTGGTCAGCGTCGGCTTCACAGTGCTCGCCATCGACCGCCTGCGCTCGTTCAGCGTGGCCGGCGAGACGAGCTGACAGCGGTGCGAGACGCCGTTCCGGCCAGCCCCCGCGTGGCGGTAGGGCTGGCCGGATGGACCGGGCGGGCCACCTCGGGCCAGGCTGGTGGGCGTGAGCGTCGAAGCGGAGCGGACGTCGTTGGCTGAGCCATACTCCCGGAGCAGCCGGCCGTGGCTGACCAGCCTGGCCGTTGCCGGGCTGGCCTGTGCCACTGTCGCCACTGCGGCTCAGGGCAGCGGCCAGTTCCACTGGTGGGCGGTGTTCATCCTGATCCCGGCCGCGTTGATCGCGGCCAGCGGTGGGCCGTTGCTGGCTCGCGGCGGCGGCCGGGCCTTCGGCGGGTACATGCTCGCCTGCGTCGGCACGATGGTGTTCGCGGTCGGCGCGCTGCTGATGTTCGGCGTGATGGGGCGAGGTTGGCCGCTCATGGTGGTGCTGCCCTGCCTGGCGGTGGCCGGCACCTACGGCTGGCGTGCGGCCCACCCGCTGGCCCGGGGCCTGCACCGGGCGGTGGCCCTGCTCGCACTGACCGGAGCGCTGCTCGGCGTGACCCTGCAACTGATCCGGGTGGACCTGATCCACCTGGAGACCGGTTGGTGGGGCGCGTTCCTGATGCTGGCCGGGGCCATCGTGCTGGGCAACGCGGGCGAGTTGACCCGACACCGGATGCCGTACCGCCTCCAGGCGATCACCCTGCTGGTGGGGCCCTCCGTGATCGCGTTCCTGCTCGGGCTGCGTTTCCTGCGCGGCTGGTGAGCCGCCGGTCCGCCGCCGCCCGCTCGGGCGGCGGCGGACCCGGGTCAGAAGGCGCAGGCGATGACCAACTCCGGGGTACGGTCCGGGAGCAGGTCGAGTTTGCCGATCCGGCCGGCCGCCCGTAGGTCGTCGGCGACCAGTGTGAGCTGCTCCAGCAGCGCCGCCGGGCCGAGCGCCTCCGCCAACGGCACCTCCGCCTTCATCGACAGCTTCCGCTCCGACTTGGCCCGTCGCACCTGGCTCAACGCGTCACCGGCGAGCCGCAGTAGCGCCGGCTCACCCGAGCCCTCGATCGTGCGGGCCACCTCGTAGGTGGTGGGCCACGGCGCCTGGTGCACCGAGCCGTACCGCCACCACGACCAGACCTCCTCGGTCACGTACGGCAGCACCGGGGCGAACAACCGCAGCTGGACCGACAGCGCCGAGGCCAGCGCGGCCCGTGCGGAGTCGGCCGCCGCGCCGGTGCCGTAGGCCCGTTCCTTGACCAGCTCGATGTAGTCGTCGCAGAACCGCCAGAAGAACGCCTCGGTGACCTGCAGGGCCGCCGTGTGGTCGTACGAGTCGAAGGCGGTGCCCGCTGCGGTGACCACTGTTGCCAGCTCGGCGAGCATGGCCCGGTCCAGTGGTGTTGTCGCCGGGGCGCGCAGCGCGTCCGCCGCGCCCAGCCCGAGCGCGAACTTGGACGCGTTGAGCAGTTTGGTGGCCAGTCGCCGGCCGACCTTGATCTGCGCCGGGTCGAAGGCCAGGTCCATGCCGGGTTTGCCGCTGGCCGCCCAGTAGCGCACCGCGTCCGAGCCGTGCTGCTCCAGCAGGGCCAGCGGGGTGACCACGTTCCCCTTGGACTTGGCCATCTTCTTGTGGTCCGGGTCGAGGATCCAGCCCGAGAGCACCGTGTCCCGCCAGGGCAGCACCCCGTGCTCGAAGTGCGAACGGACCACGCTGTCGAAGAGCCAGGTCCGGATGATCTCCTGCCCCTGCGGGCGGAGGTCCATCGGGAAGACCCTGGCGAACAGGTCCGGGTCGGTCTCCCAGCCACCGACGATCTGCGGGGTCACCGAGGACGTGGCCCAGGTGTCCAGCACGTCCGGGTCGCCGATGAAGCCGCCCGGTCGGCCGCGTTGCGACTCGTCGTAACCGGGTGCCGGATCGCTGGATGGATCGACCGGCAGCGCCGACTCGTCCGGCGTGAGAGGGTGGGACCAGTCCGGCTCGCCAGTGTCGTCGAGCCGGTACCACACGGGCACCGGCACGCCGAAGAAGCGTTGACGGCTTACCAGCCAGTCCCCGTTGAGGCCGCCCACCCAGTTGTCGTAGCGGTGTTTCATGTGCGCCGGCACCCAGTGCAGCTGCTCGCCCCTGCCCAGCAGCGTGGCTCGCAGCGCCTCGTCCCGGCCGCCGTTGCGCAGATACCACTGTCGAGTCGAGACGATCTCCAGTGGGCGATCGCCGCGTTCGTAGAACTTGACCGGGTGGGTGATCGGACGCGGCTCGCCGATCAGGTCACCGGTGTCGGCCAGCATCCCGACGATCTCCCGGCGGGCGCCGTTGACGGTCTGCCCGGCCAGCGCCGCGTACGGCTGGGTCGGCACCCCGTGCGGCGGCTCGGGGAGCAACCGACCGTCCCGGCCGATCACCACCCGGGTGTCCAACCCCAGCTCACGCCACCAGGTCACGTCGGTCAGGTCACCGAAGGTGCAGACCATCGCGACGCCGGTGCCCTTGCCGGGTTCGGCGAGGGGATGGGCGTACACCGGCACCTCGACGTTGAACAGCGGGCTGCGCACGGTGCCGCCCACCAGGTCGGCGTACCGCTCGTCGTCGGGGTGACAGACCAGCGCCACACAGGCCGGCAGCAGCTCGGGCCGGGTGGTGTCGATGAGCACCTCACGCCCGTCGGCCGCGGTGAACCGCAGCCGGTGGTAGGCGCCGGGGCGCTCCCGGTCCTCCAACTCCGCCTGGGCGACAGCGGTGGCGAAGCCGACATCCCAGAGGGTCGGCGCCTCCGACTGGTACGCCTCGCCGCGGCGCAGGTTGCGGACGAACGCCCGTTGGCTGGTGGTCCGGGCGATCCGGCCGATCGTCGTGTACGTCAGGGACCAGTCCACCGAGAGCCCGAGCCGCCGCCACAGCGCCTCGAAGGCCTGCTCGTCGGTGACCGTCAGCCGTTCGCACAGCTCGATGAAGTTGCGCCGGGAGATCGGGGTGGGGTTGCGGCGGGCCGCGTCGTCGACCGGAGCCGCCGGTGGCCGCCACACCGGGTCGTACGGCAGCGCCGGATCGCAGCGCACCCCGTACACGTTCTGCGCCCGACGCTCGGTGGGCAGGCCGTTGTCGTCCCAGCCCATCGGGTAGAAGACGGCCTTGCCGCGCATCCGCTGGTACCGGGCTGTGGTGTCGGTGTGCGTGTACGAGAAGACGTGCCCCATGTGCAACTCGCCCGATACGGTCGGCGGCGGGGTGTCGATCGAGAACACGTCGCTGCGCTGCTTCGAGCGGTCGAACGCGTACGTGCCTTCCTCCTGCCAGCGGCGTGCCCAGCTCTCCTCGAGCCCGTCCAGTGTCGGACGCTCGGGAACGCCGGCGCGGGCCGTCCTCGCCGTGTCGGTCATCTTGCGATCGTAGGCACCTGCCGGGTGCGGGGCGACGTAGTTGCGACGGAACACACCGGCCGGCGGTTGTGGCCGCGACGGGGCGACCCGGCTAGATCAGCGAGTCACGCCACTGGCGGTGCAGGGCGGCGTACCTGCCGTCGGCCTCGGCAAGAACAGCGGGTGGGCCATCCTCGACGACAGTTCCGCCGTCGAGGACGAGCACCCGGTCGGCCGTCTCCACCGTGGAGAGTCGGTGGGCGATCACCAGTGCCGTGCGGTCGCGCAGGATGGTGCCGAGTGCCCGCTGCACAAGGCGTTCCGTCGGCACGTCCAGCGACGACGTCGCCTCGTCCAGGATGAGCACTGTCGGGTCGGCCAGGAACGCGCGGGCGAACGCGACCAGTTGCCGCTGCCCGGCGGAGAGCCGGCCGCCGCGCCGGTGCACCTGAGTGGCGTACCCCTCGGGTAGTGCGGCGATGAAGTCGTGCGCGCCGATCGCCCGCGCGGCGGCCTGGACGGCGTCGTCGTCGGCCCCCGGGCGACCGAACCGGATGTTCTCCGCGACGGTCCCGCTGAAGAGGTGGTTCTCCTGCGTCACCAGCACCACCGCGCGGCGCAGGTCCGCGTCGCGTACGTCGCGCAGGTCGACCCCGTCCAGCCGGACCGTGCCGGTGTCGGGGTCGTGGAACCGGGCGACCAGCTTCGCGATAGTCGACTTGCCCGCCCCGGTGGGGCCGATCAGCGCCACTGTCTGCCCGGCCGGCACTGTCAACTCCAGCCGGCAGAGGATCGGGGTGTCGGCCCGGTAGCCGAAGCCGACCGCGCAGAAGACCAGTTCCCCACGGCCGGGACCGGTCGGCAGCGGTGTGGGCCGGGCCGGTTCGGCGACGGCCGGTCGTTCGTCGAGCACCCCGGCCAGCTTCTCGAGTGCGGCGGTGGCCGACTGCAACGAGTTGTAGAACTGGCTCAGCTCCTGCATCGGCTCGAAGAAGCGGCGCAGGTAGAGCAGGAACGCGGCGAGCACACCGATCTCGGTCTGCCCGCCGAGCACCCGCCAGCCGCCGTAGCAGAGCACCACCGCCACTGTGACGTTGCCGATCAGCTTGATCGCGGGCGAGTACGTGGCGATCAGCCGGAACGCGTGCAGACTGCTCCGCCGGTAGTCGTCGCCGAGCGCCACGAAGATTCGTTGGTTGCGAGGCTCCCGGCGGAACGCCTGCACCGCCCGGATGCCCCGCATCGACTCGACGAAGTGCACGATGACCAGCGCGACCGCGTCCCGGGTCCGTCGGTATGCGCTGGCCGACGACCTGGCGAACCAGCGGGAGAGCCAGAACAGGAAAGGGAAGGCGAACAGCGTCACGGCAGCCAGCGGCAGGTCCAGCCAGAGCAGGATGGCGGCCACCGACAGGATCGAGAGCCCGGCCAGCACCAGGCTGTCGATCCCCCCGTCGACCAGCTCGGCGATCGAGTCCAGGTCGCTGGTGAGCCGGGAGACCATCCGGCCGGACGTGTACCGCTCGTGGAAGCCCACCGACAGCCGCAGGAAGTGCCCGAACACCCGCTGCCGCAGGTCGAGCAGGACGGCCTGGCCGATCCGGGCGGAGAGGGTGAGGAAGCCGCGGCGGGCCGCGTACTCGGTCACCGCGGCCACCGCGAACGCCCCGGCGACGGCGACCAGCGGGCCAGCGTCGCCGGCGCGCAACGGCGGTATGGTCCGGTCGATGCCGATCATGACCAGGTACGGGCCGGCCATCGCGGCGGCGTTCTGGGCCAGCAGCAGGGCGACCGCCGCGGCGAGACGCTTCCGATGCGGGCGGAGCAGGTCGCGCAGCAGGGCGCGGCTGAGCCGGCGTAGCCGGGCCACCGCCTCGGGGCTGGTGTCCTCGGCTCGACTCCGGTCGGCCTCCGGGTCGGTGGCTGTTCCGCGCCAGCGGGTGAGCTCGGGTTCCTCCTCGGGAGGTGGGTCGGCTTGCTCCGGCACGCTCACGAGCGCACCAGCCCCCACCCGTCCGAAGGGGACGAACTGGGGTCGCTGGCCCCAGCCGTTGGTGGATGCCCGGCGGGCGGCTCGGCGGCGAGCAGTGCCCGGTACGCCGGGACGGTGGCCAGCAGGTCGGAGTGCCGGCCGGTCGCGGTGATCCGTCCGTCCTCCAGCAGGGCGACCCGGTCGGCCAGCGCGATCGTCGACGGCCGGTGCACCACCAGCAGCGCGGTGCTGTCGCGCAGGACCCGCCGTAGCGCCGCTTCGACGAGGGCCTCGGTGTGCACGTCGAGAGCGGAGAGCGGGTCGTCCAGCACCAGCACCGCCGGTCGGCCGAGCACGGCCCTCGCCAGCGCGAGCCGTTGTCGTTGGCCGCCGGAGAGGGACAACCCCTGCTCGCCGACCCGGGTCGCCAACCCCCACGGCAGGTCGTACGCGAAGTCGGCCTGGGCCAGCGCGAGGGCTGCGCGGATCTCGTCGTCACCGGCGTCCGGGCGACCCAGTGTGAGGTTCTCCCGCACCGACATGGAGAAGAGTGTCGGCTCCTCGAACGCCACCCCGACCAGCCGGCGCAGCGAGGCCAGCCGCAGCTCGCGCAGGTCGTGCCCGTCGAGGGTGATCCGGCCGGTGGTCACCTCGTGCAGCCGGGGCACCAGGGAGAGCAGCGTGCTCTTGCCCGAGCCGGTGGCGCCGACCAGTGCCAGCGTCTCGCCCGGCTCGATGGTCAGGTCGATCTCGCGCAGCACCCCAGTGGTGGCACCCGGGTAGCTGAAGCCGACCCGCTCGAAGCGCAGCCGACCGTGCACCGCGTCACGTGTCAACGCGACAGCGCCGGGAGAATCCACTATCTGCGGTGGAGTGTCCAGCACCTCCTGGATCCGGTCGGCGGCGGTGGCCGCCTCCTGACCGTTGGCGATGATCCAACCGAGCGACTGCACCGGCCAGATGAGCATCAGTTGGAGGCTGACGAACGCGACAAGCTCGCCGATGGTGAGCGCGCCGTGCGCGACGGCGGCCGCCCCGGCCGCCAGCACCACGCCCAGTGTCACGTTGGGCACCAGGTCGAGCAGCGCCGACGTGTTCGCCAGCAGCCGCCCCTTGCCGACGCCCGTGTCGTGCAGCCGCCGGGCCGCACCGGCGAAGCGAGCGGCCAGCTCGGGCCCCCGCCCGTGCGCCTTCATGGTGCGCAGGCCCTGCGCGGTCTCCTCGACCAGCGTCGCCACGTCGCCCTGCTGATCCTGCATCCGGCGGGACGCGGCGTGGTAGTGCCGGCCGAACCGGCGACTGATCAGCAGCAGCGGCACCGCGCTGGCCGCGACCAGCACCCCGAGCGCCGGGTGCAGGTTGATCAGCAGCAGCACCACCACCACGTACGTGGTCAGGTTGAGCACCAGGAAGAAGACGCCGAAGGAGAGGAACCGGCGGATCACCGACAGGTCACTGGTGATCCGGGAGAGCAACTGGCCGGACTGCCAGCGGTCGTGGAAGCTGGTTGGCAGCCGTTGCAGGTGGGCGTAGACGTCGGCGCGCAGCGCCGCCTCCATGCCCACCGCCGACGACGACTGCACCCACCGTCGGATGAAGATGAGCACCGCCTCGACGACGCCGAGCAGCAGGGCCAGGCCGCCGAGCTGGAGCAGCCCGGCCGGTTCGTGTCGGGCCACCGGCCCGTCCACGACCCGCTGCACGACAAGTGGTACGGCGATCCCGGCCGCGGTGCCGGCGAGCCCCGCGACGAGCAGCCAGGCGAACTCGGCGGCGTACGGGCGCAGGTAGGGGCGCAGCCGCCAGAGGTTGTGCACGGGGTGGGTGCCCGCGGCGGCCCGGGCGGCCGGGTCGCCGTCGCTCTCCACAGGCACTACCAGACGGTAGCGTCAATGACTGTCGATGTTCCTGTCAGCTTGTTGTCAAGCGCCGCTCATGACCGAGAAGCCACTTCTTCACGTCCAGCCCCCAGCGGTAGCCACCGAGCGTGCCGTCGGTGCGAAGAACCCGGTGGCAGGGCACGAAGAGGGCTGCCGCGTTCCGGGCGCAGGCGGCCGCTGCGGCTCGGACCGCCGGTGGGCGACCGGCCAGCGCGGCGTACCCGGTGTAGGTGACCGGGGTGCCGGGCGGCACCTCGCGCAGCACCTGCCAGGCGTGCGCCATGAACTCTCCACCGGTGCGTTGACGGACCGGCACCGCGTCGATGGCGGCGAGGTCACCGTCCAGGTAGGAGTGGACGGCCGCACTGACCGGGCCGAGGTCGGCCCGCTCCCGTAGCGGTGCCCGCAGGGCCGGGTGGATCAGGGGCGGCAGCGCCGCCGGGTCCGCTGTGAAGCCGGCCGCCAGTACGTCACCGTCGGGGCCGGCGAGGATGCTCAGTGGGCCGGCCGGTGTGCTCAGTACGGTGCTGTCGATGTTCATGCCGCTCTCCAGAGTCTGATCGTGGCGTAGGACCGCCAGGGACGCCACCGTTCGGCGTACCTGTCGAGGGTTGGCGGGGTGTCGGGCAGGCCGAGCGCGGCGGCGCCGCGCCGGACCGCGAGGTCGGAGCTGAGGAGGACATCCGGGTCGCCGTAGGCGCGCATGGCCAGGTAGTTGGCGGTCCATGGGCCGATGCCGGGCAGCGCGAGCAGCCGCCGGACGGCGTCCTCCCGATCCACCCCGGGAGCGAGGTCCACCGTCCCGTCGCTGACGGCCCGAGCCAGCCCTCGCAGCGCCTCCCGCCGCCCCACCGGCATCCCGAACGCTGAATCCGGCAGGCCCAAAAGCTCCTCCGCCCCCAGAAACCCCCGCAGCTCGCCCGGTTGATCATGAAGTTGTTGCTCCGACACGCCGGTGCCGGTGGCAACAACTTCATGATCAACGCGAGCGTGCGCGGTGAGGAGGCGGTTGAGGGTTGTTCTTGCGGAGGTGACCGAGACCTGTTGGCCGATGATGGCGCGGACGGCCTGCTCGAAGCCGTCGACGGCGCGGGGGACGCGGATGCCGGGTTCGGCGGCGATCGCCGGGGCCAGCGCCGGGTCGGCGGCCAGCGTGGCGTCGATGGCCACCGGGTCCGCGTCCAGATCGAGCAACCGGCGGCAGCGGGCCACCGCCGGCGCCAGGTCGCGCAGGTCGGCGAGCCGCAACGTCGCCGCCACGTGCCCGTCCGTCGGGGTCAGCGCCACCTGGCCGGTGCCGTGTGGCAACCGCAGACCCCTGTGGTACGTCCCGTCGTGGACCGCCTCCACACCGGGCAACGCCCGTACCGCGAGGAAGTCCAGCAGAGCCCGGGCGTGCAGCGGCGGGCGGTACGCCAGCCGGAGCGCGATGGTCCCCGCCCCGGCCGGTGCCTGCTGGCGGCCACGGGCCGTGCGCAGGTCCGACGGGGCGCTCGCGTACACCTCGCGAAGCGTGTCGTTGAACTGCCGCACGCTGCCGAATCCGGCGGCGAACGCGATCTCGGCCATCGCCAGGTCGGTCGTCTCGATCAGGATCCGGGCGGTCTGGGCGCGCTGGGCCCGGGCCAGCGCGAGCGGCCCGGCGCCCATCTCGGCGCTCAGCATCCGGTGCAGGTGCCGTTCGGTGTAGCCCAGCCGGGAGGCCAACCCCGGTACGCCGTCCCTGTCGACGACCCCGTCGGCGATCAGCCGCATCGCCCGACCCACCACGTCAGCGCGGACGTCCCAGAGCGGTGAGCCGGGCGCGGCGTCCGGCCGGCAGCGGCGGCAGGCGCGCAGCCCGGCGCCCTGCGCGGCGGCGGCGGACGGGAAGAACCGGACGTTGTGCCGCTTCGGTGTGATCGCCGGGCAGGACGGCCGGCAGTAGATCCCGGTGGACGTCACACCGGTGTAGAACCAGCCGTCGAACCGCTGGTCACGGCTGTCCACGGCCCGGTAACACCGCTCGAAGTCCATCTCCATGTCACCGATGATGCCCCGCGCGGCCGGTCATCGGCTGGCGGGAATCGGACCTGGGTGTGCGGGCTCGAAGAGGCTGGGTCAACGGGGGCGTCGACGGCGCCGGTGTGGCTGGCCGGATCGGCTGGGCTGTGCGACGCGGTTTGGCTGTGCGGCGCGGTTCGGCTGTGGGGCGCGGTTCGGCTGACCGGTCAGCAGGGCCGATCGGAACACACCGTCCGGGTCGTACCGCTTCCACAGCCGCCGGACCCGGGCCCCGGTCTCGCCCGGGTAGATCCGGGCGAACGCGGCCGGATCGGGCCGGCTCTCGAAGTTGACGTACGCGCCGTCGGCGCGTGCCCCGGCGGCCCGCCACGCGGCGTTCAACGCGGCGTCGGCCTGCGGCGGAAACACCGAGGCCACGATCAGCGTCTCCTGGTGGCGATGCGGGTACGCGGTGGCGTCGGAGGCGACGTCGTTGACCGCCCCGCCCAACGAGCGGAGCTGGATCACCGCCCGCCCCGGCCCGGTCACCGCTCGCGTCACCGCCCGTGCCCCGGCGTCGTCCAGCGTGGTGAACAGGCCGTTTGTGGTAGTGCCACGCTGTTGCCCGACGTTGGGGTTGAGGTGCGCGGTCGGCACCAGCGTCGGGTACGGCAGCAGGTCGGTCCGGTGTTCGAGCACCTTGCCGATGGCGAGCAGCGGTTCCACCGCCGGCCGGCCCCGGCGCAGGCTCTCGGCGGCGACCACGGCCGTGATGGACATGAGGACCGATCGACCCTCGGCGTACACCACGGCGGCTGCGGACAGTTCCCGTGGCGCCTGGGCGAGGTAGCTCGTCCACTCCCGGACGGTGCGACCGTCCGGATGCGCCTCGACGACCAGCTGCGCGACGCCCACGTTGCGCTGCTCGACCGCCTCGATCTCGAAGGCCACCACGATGCCCGCGCCGGCACCGGCGCCACGGACCAGCCAGAACAGCTCCGGCTCGTGGTCGGCGTCGGCGCGTACCAGCGTCCCGTCCGCCAGCACCACCTCGACGGCGCGGACCCGGTCGATGGTGAGGCCGTGGGCGCGGACCAGCCAGCCCACACCACCGCCGGTGGCCAGGCCGCCGACGCCGACGCCGCCGTAGTCACCCGAGCTGATCACCAGGCCGTACGGCGCGAGCGCCTTCGCCACGTTCGCCCAGCGCGCGCCGGCCTCGACCCGGACCAGCCCGGCCCGCTCGTCGATCACCTGGACCCGGTCGAGCATGGACAGGTCGATGACCACCCCGCCGTTGTTGGACGAGGCTCCGGAGAGGCCGTGCCCGCCGCTGCGGACCGCGATGGGTAGCCGCTGCTCCCGCGCGTAGAGCAGCGCGTCGACCACCTGCGCGGTGGTCTTCGGCAGCAGGACCGCGGCCGGTGACGCCGACCTGGTGTACGTCGAGCGCAGTTGCGCGTACCGGCGGTCGCCGGGGGTGACGATCTGCCCCCGGAGGGAGTCGGGCACCCGGGCCATGGCGGTGCTCATCGTTGCCCCCGCAGCTCGCACCTCGGGTGTCCGGGATCGGTCATGGCCCAAGAATGAGCGGGCAGGCCGGCCTCGACAAATTCGGTGGAGCGGTGCCCGCCGGTCGCCGCGGGGCGCGACGCTCCCCGGTACCGGGGAGCGTCGCGGGAGAGTGACCGGAATCTCCGACCGGTTGCCCGCCTCCGGCTCGGGAGGCCAGTGGCGTGTCGGTGCCACAGAGGCCGGCGATGACAGTGGGACGGCCGGTCCGGCCGACGCGAGGAAACCGCCGACCGGACCGGTCCTGCTCAGCGCAACGGGGTCGGCGACGCCGTCGGTCGGCCCGGCACACCGGGCGGGCCCAGCGAACTCGACGGGCTTGGTGAGGCGGTCGGCCCGGCCGGCACACCCGGTGCCCCCGGCTTGCCTGGCACGCCCGGCGGAGTCAACGGGGTCGGCGAGACCGTCGGCCGTTCCGGTACGCCGGGCGGGCCCGACGGACTCGCGACCCCGCCACCGGGCCGGGGCTCGACAGTGGGCACCGTGGTGGGCGCGGACGGGGTGGGCACGGGTGGGCTGGGCACGGCCGCTGGTCCGGCCGGGCTGGGCACGGCCGGGGGAGGCTCGTCCGACCCGGTAGCGGCCAGGGCGAGCGGGGTGGCGATCAGGATCGCCGCGAGGGTGCTCACCGCCCCCACCGTCACCGTGGCGCGACGTCTGTTGCGCACCCGCCGTTCCGCTCGGCTCAACTGGTCATGCACGATCGGTGCCTCCTCGGCCAGGTCGGTGAGGGTGGAGCGGATGAGGTGCTCGAAGGGTTCGGTCATCGCCGTACCTCCAGCCTGTCGACGTCCGGCAGCAGGTCGCGCAGTCGTTTCACCGCTCGGTGGGTACGGCTGCGTACGGTCCCCACCGAGCAGCCCAGCAACTCGGCCACCCGGGCTTCGGGCAGGTCCTCGTAGTAGCGGAGGACCACCACCGCCCGCTGGGTCGGTGGCAGGTGGCGTAGCGCGGCACGCATCGCCAACCGCACGTCGGTGCCGCTGCTCGGGTCGCCGCCGACCGGTTCGTCGGCCGGGTTCAGCGGTGTCTCCCGCCACCGGCGGAGTCGCCGCCACCAGCTGATCTGCTCGCGGTACATCACCACCCGCAGGTAGCCCTCGGGGTCGGCGTGCCGAATGGTTCCCCACTTCGGGATGGCCCGCGCCAACGCCGACTGGAACAGGTCCTCGGCGGCGTTGCGGTCCCCGGTCAACAGATAGGCGACCCGCATCAGCGCCGGAGTCCGGCTGCCGACGAACTCGGCCAGCCGCGCGCGCTCGTCCTCGTCCACCCACCACCCCCGTTTCGTTGTCACAGATACAGACGCCCCAGGTCATCGTCGCTATCCACCATCGGTGAGGTTTTTCGGCCCGAAAGTGTCGGTCGTGCCGGGTAGCGTCCGGCCACCAACTGAAGAAGGGGTGCGGCGGATGACGAGCGTGGCGGGTTGGGCGGCGGCGTCGACACCGGGTGCGTTCCCGCCGCTGCCCCGCGCGGTGGCGCAGTCCTTCTACCGCCGGATGCGAGCCGTCGCGCCGGCCGCCGTGGGCGCCATCGAACGGGACCGGGCGGGCGACCCCGAGCAGAGTTTCCCCGGCACGGCCTGCGGCCGGTTGGCCGGCTCCCTGGACGACGCTGGCCTGCGGGCGCTTGGGATGTGGACGCACCACTGGTGCATGCGTTTCTACGACGACGACACGAGCGTCGGCCGGCGGTTGATCCGCGAGATCGCCGCGCGGCCGGGGCTGGGCTGGACGGCCGACGAGGTGCGTTGGATGCTGCGCGAGTCGGTCTCGGTCGGGCCGGCCGCCGCCGACCGGTTCACCCTGCCACGCGCCGCCGCCGGGCAACTGCCGCCGGTCGACCGTCGGGCCCTGGGTCATTGGCCCGAGGTCGAGGTGCCCCGCCAACGGCGGCCCGACCAGGGTAGTTGATCATGAGGCTGGCGGGGTCCGACCACCACCCGCGGGTGGCGGTCGGACCCCGCACCGAGCGAACCGGAGACCGGCTGCGGCAGGATGGACGCCGCACCGCCCCCGACGGAAGGACGCCTCGATGCCGGCCAGCGAACCGACCATCATCGCCACCAGCATGGGCTTCCTCCGGGGCGACCGGGGGCCCTACGACCTGCGCCCCAGCCCGGTCTTCGAGCTGGCAGCCGAGTTGGCCGAGGCCGGTCCGCAGCCGCGGGTCTGCTACCTCGGGCAGGCCGTCGGCGACCAGCCCACCTCGCTGACCGCCGTCTACGGCGGGTTCGCCGACACCCGGTTCCGGCTGTCACACCTCGCCCTGTTCCCGATGCCGAACGTCGAGGACGTCCGCGCCCACCTGCTCGCCCAGGACGTGCTCTGGGTCGGCGGCGGCAGCGTTGCCAACCTGGTAGCGGTGTGGCGGGTGCACGGGCTCGACGAGATCCTGCACGAGTGCTGGCAGGCCGGCGTGGTGCTGGCCGGCGTCTCCGCCGGCTCGATCTGCTGGCATGTCGGCGGTGCCACCGACAGCTTCGGCCCCCGGCTGCGCGGCTTCACTGAGGGCCTGGCCTGGCTGCCGTACGGCAACGGGGTGCACTACGACAGCGAGGGCCAGCGCCGCCCGCTCATGCACGAGCTGGTCGGTGACGGCACGCTCCCCACCAGCCACTGCACCGACGACGGCGTCGGTCTGGTCTACCGGGGCACCCAGCTGGTCGAGGCAGTCGCGGACCGCGACGGCGTCTCGGCGTACGAGATCAGCCGCGGCGCGGACGGCAGCGTCCGGGAGGCGGTCATCGCCCCCCGCCGGCTCGGCTGAGCGTCACGCCTCCTCGACCGGCTGTCGGCGGCGCAGCACCGCGTCGAAGACCTGGGCCAGCTCGGCGGCGTCCTCCCCGGCGTGATGCGTGTGCGGCATGTCGTGCAGGCCCAGCTCGTGCTTGATCGTGTCCTGGCGGGTCTGGGCCCACTTGCTGCCGGTCAACCCCATCCAGTAGCTGCGGAGATCAACGCCGGAGCCGGTCGCGCCGAACGGGCTGTGCCCGACGAAGCGGACGAAGTACCAGTGCACGAACATGCCGTCCCAGACGGCCGGGGCGGCGAGGAAGACCGGACGGCCGACCCCGCGCAGGCCGTCGACCCAGGCCGCCGCGGCGGACATCGCCTCCTGCGCGGTGGGTGCCTCCCGCAGCAGCCGGTCCCGGTCCAGGCCGGAGACGGCCAACGCCGCCGGGACGAACTCGTCGGAGATGGGACGCAGCTCGGTGTAGAAGATCAGGTCCGGGCGGCCGGCCACTGCCATGCCCAGCGAGATCATGCTGTACGGCCCGGGGATCGGCCCGTCCGCCTCCACATCGACGGCGATGTACAGGTCAGGCAATGTCGAGGTCATCCCACCTCCAGCAGCGGAACATCGAACCGGGAGATTAGCAACGTCCGACAGGGCCCGGTGGGAGCGACGATCGACCACCGGCGCGGCGGCGAATCGGAGCCGCCTGGACCGTCCCGGCCGGGACCGGCGTAAGCTGGCCCGTCGTGAGTCTCACCATCGGCATCGTCGGCCTGCCCAACGTCGGCAAGAGCACGCTTTTCAACGCGTTGACCAAGAACGACGTGCTGGCGGCGAACTACCCGTTCGCCACCATCGAGCCCAACGTCGGCGTGGTCGGGCTTCCCGACGAGCGGCTGGGCAAGCTGGCCGAGATCTTCTCCTCGCAGAAGGTGCTGCCGGCGCCGGTGTCGTTCGTCGACATCGCCGGCCTGGTCCGCGGCGCGTCGAAGGGGCAGGGCCGGGGCAACGCCTTCCTGGCCAACATCCGGGACGCCTCGGCGATCTGCCAGGTCGTCCGGGCCTTCTCCGACCCGAACGTGGTGCACGTCGACGGCAAGATCTCCCCGGCCGACGACATCGAGACGATCAACACCGAGCTGATCCTCGCCGACCTGCAGACCCTGGACAAGGCGCTGCCCCGGTTGGAGAAGGAGGCCAAGCTCCGCAAGGACCGGGCCGCCGCTGTCGCCGCAGCGAAGGCCGCTATCGAGGTGCTCGACGGTGGCACCACCCTCTACTCCGGGGCCGCCGCCGCCAAGATCGAGCTGGAGCACCTGCGCGAGCTGCACCTGCTCACCACCAAGCCCTTCCTGTACGTCTTCAACGTCGACGAGGCCGAGCTGGCCAACGAGACGTTCCTCGACGAGCTGCGCGCCCTGGTCGCCCCCGCCGAGGCCATCTTCATGGACGCCAAGATCGAATCTGAGCTGGTGGACCTGCCCGAGGAGGAGGCCCGCGAGCTGCTGGAGTCGATCGGGCAGAACGAGCCCGGCCTCAACCAGCTCGTCCGGGTCGGCTTCCGCACCCTCGGCCTCCAGACGTACCTCACGGCCGGCCCCAAGGAAGCGCGCGCCTGGACCGTCCCGGTCGGCGCCACCGCCCCGGAGGCCGCGGGCGTCATCCACAGCGACTTCCAGCGCGGCTTCATCAAGGCCGAGGTGGTCTCGTACCACGACCTGGTCGAGCACGGTTCGATGTCGGCGGCCAAGGCGGCGGGCAAGGTCCGCATCGAGGGCAAGGAGTACGTCATGCAGGACGGCGACGTCGTGGAGTTCCGCTTCAACGTCTGAGCCAACCTGTTCGCCGTCGGGTCGGGTGGAGGGAACGGGCCTCCGGCACGATCCAGTACCGCTGCACGTGGCCATCGTCGTCACCTGCCGGGCCGACACCCAAGGGGTCAGGGTGACGAGGTCGGGTGTCCGGTAGGACGCCACACCCTGTCGCCCTGGCCCCTTCACCAACGACGTGTGTGGCTAGTCGCTGGGGGAGTGTTCCCTATTGCCTGAGTGAGGTCCGCGATGACGCGGAGCAGGCTTTCAGTTGTAGTGGGCGAACTCCGTATAGTCGTTCCAGATCCAGCCCTTTACGCCAGTGCAGCAGTCCGAGTGCCACCACAGGTTTCCGGCATCGTTCACGCAACGCTTGTCGATACGGAAAAGCGTCTTCGACTTCCAGTGGGCTATCACCGTAGACGACCCCGAATAGCTGGTGTGCACCGCGGCGCTGCCGACGATGACCCGCCTGATGTGCGGCGTCCAGTCCGAGCAGGAGGCCAGTGTTCCGACTTCCGCCGGCACAGCGCCCAGCTCGTCCATCATGGCGGCCGGGACGGGCTGGGCCGCCGCAGATGCCGGTGCGGCGATCGGAAGAATGCCGGCAAATGCGAGCGTGAGTGCGCCACCCGCCGCTGCGAGTTTCCTCGACGTTGCTTTCCTCATAATTCCTCCATATCTCCAGGTGCTTTGGTTTGGACCGTATAGCTACCGCCAATGCCGTGAAGTCCGGTGTTGGTAACGGATAGATAAACGTGGCTTGACCAGGGGCGCGACTCGTAGATCCAGGTAAATGGGCGCAGTGATTATCGCCTTTGCGTGGCGAACCGGTCTCGGCGAGTCAGCGGTGCCGCCGGGCTCGACCTGTGTTCGCTCCGGTCCGGGCCTGCCTGAGGCACTCGCGGCGCTCCTACTGCTGGCCGTGGTGGCGGCTCGGCTTGCGTTTCGTTCCGGCCCTGGCGTTCGTGAGCTGTCGTTTGCGTTGGTCCCGCTGCTGCCGCTGCCAGTCCTGCCGCCGGCGGTCGCGTCGTGTCTCGTAGCCGCGGCCGAGGACGGCCAGCGCCATCCACCCGGACAGAACCAGGCCTGCCGCTCCGACCACCCCTTGCAGCCGGCCCCGGTGCCCGCTGAGGATGCCGAAATCGGTGACGAAATCCTCCGGATCGTTGGGGTTGACCCAGATTCGCACCGCACTGCCGGCCGGCAGGCAGACCTCCCAACAGCCGACTTCGGCCTGACGCTGAGCGCCGGCGAATTCGTAGCGCAGGTGCATCGTGTTCCGCCGCTTGTGCACTAGCTCATCGACGACTGCCTGCTCTGGCACACCGTCGACCCGCAGTCGACTTGCCCAGGCGTCGTTGTCCTCAAAGGTCTTGAACGGAAGCCACATCATGACCAGCCCGACCACGAGGCCGAGTGTGTAGAGGGGGTAGCGGGCACGCCACCAGCTCCGCAGGATCTGCACGGTGGCCATGGTCGCAGTCGATGTCGACAAGCGGCGGTACGTTGACCGGATGACGGAACAGATGCTCCGATCGTCGTTTGGCGCGGCGGCGACCGCGTACGCCCAGCACCGCCCGGACTACGCGCAGGCCGCAGTGCGGTGGGCGCTGGAGCCCGCCCCTGGCCTGCGCGTGCTCGACCTGGGTGCCGGCACCGGCAAGCTGTCGGCGACGCTGGCGGCGGTGGGCGCGGACGTCGTGGCCGTAGAACCCGACCCGGCCATGCTTGCCGAGCTGCGCCGTACGCAGCCGGGCGTCAATGCCCTGCCGGGTAGCGCCGAGGCCATCCCGTTGCCGGACGCCTCCGTCGATGCCGTGCTCGCCGGCAACGCCCTGCACTGGTTCGACATGGCCGTGGCCGGGGCGGAAATCGCCAGGGTCCTCGCCCCCGGCGGCATCCTGGCCGGTCTGTGGAACATCATGGACGACCGGATCGACTGGGTTGCCGGGCTCGAACGGGTCAGCGGGAGTGCGGCCATCGGCCCACGTGACACGTTGAGCAGTTGGCGCGCCGCGACGGCGGGCATGCTCGTTCCGAGCACCGGCCTGACCGCCCGGTTCGGGTCCGCGGAGCAGGTCGAGTTCCCGCACGGGCAGCGCCGTACCGCCGACTCGCTCGTCGCGACGCTCGCGACGCGGGCCGGGATGCTGGTCATGCCGGACGAGGAGCGAGAGGCCACCCTCGGCCGGATCCGCTCCTTCCTCGGCAGCCGATCCGAAACCGCCCACGGCGAGTTCACGCTGCCGATGCTGACCGGCGTGCTGCGCGCCCGCCGGAGCTGACGGTCGGCGACCCGGTGAACCGGCATCGCCCGGGGGCGTTGAAGGCTGCGCTGGCAGGCGTCGAGGTGGCGCTGGTGGGCCTGTTCTCGGCGAAGGACAAGGAGTTCGACAGCAAGCTCAATCTGCTGGCCAGTGTGGTGGCAGCCCACGGTGGCCAGGTCGTGAGCCGGCACGTGCAGCGGCGGGGAGTCTCTTCCGGCGGAGCGGACAAGATGGACGACCCGTTCTCGCGGCGGACGTTGCTCAGCCCCGGTAGGGCACGCGAAGTCGCCGATGCCTGCCGGCAGCGCGGGGTCGGCGTCGCGGTCTTCGCGAACCCCTTGACCGACCACCAGCGGGCCGTCCTCGGTGACATGTTCGGCTGTCCCGTCCTGACTGGCGAGGACCTCCGACAGGTCAGTGACGGACGGCTTTCTCGCCGTGTACGACTGCGTACTCCACGGCGAGCCAGGGTCCAAGGTCGTCGATGAGTTCGCGGAGCACACCCGGAACCGGCGAGGGCGTCCGGCCGATGACGGCAGCTCTACGCATCTGCTCCGCGCGTTCCGGATAGTGGAGCCCGAACGCCTCGGCGGACTGGGTGAGGTCGCTCGTCCAGCCTCCCCACCGCGGCATGACCAGCGTGAACCCCGTCCTGACGATGCGCCGAGCGACGAGCCGGCTGAGGGCCTTGCGTTGCTGGTCGGTGGTCGCTTCGGCTGCCTGGCGGCGCCAGCCCCGAAGGGCAAGCGACAGGTCGCCGTTCGTCTCGCGGGCGAGCAGGGGAGTGGGCCGATAACGGGGAAGCTGGTCGGCGAGGTCGTCGCCCAGCAGGGGAGTGCACAGGCAGGCGACGAAGAAGCCGAGGTCGTGCCGCTCAAGCTCGCTGAGCAGCGTACGTGCACTGAACAGCAGGATGCCCACGCCGTCGATCTGCGTAAAGGACCGGTCGAGGTCCTGCTCGATCCTGGTGGCAGCCGCCCGGTCGGCCTCGGTTGGTTCGCCGTGCAGGGCGAGGAGCAGGTCGAGATCGGAGAGACCGGGGATGGCGGTGCCACGCGGAATGCTGCCGTAGATGTAGGCGCTGTGCAGCCGACGACAGTCGAACGACTCGGCTATCCGAGCGCGTGCCGCGTCGACAACACCGGCGAACGCGACCGGGACCCGGCTCAGGGCACCCTCACGCGCAATCCATCCCTCGCCGTCGAGTCCGCTTCCGGGCATGGCGAGAGTCTGCCGGCCTACTGCTCGGCCCAGGCGCCCAGTTCGTTGCCGCTGGGGTCGGTGAAGTGGAACCGCCGGCCACCGGGGAACTCGTACGGCCCGTTCACCACCTGGCCGCCGGCCTCCTTGACGGCCTGCACGGACCGGTCCAGGTCGCTTGAGTAGAGCAGCACCAGTGGGCCGCCCGCCCGAACCTCGGTGTCCAGACGGAGACCGCCGACCTCGGGCGCGGCGTCGCCGTGTGGGTTGCGGATGCCGGCGTACTCCGGCCCGTAGTCGTTGAACTGCCAACCGAACGCGTCGGCGTAGAACCGCTTGGACACGGCGAGGTCGGTCACCGTGAGCTCGACGTAGTCGATGGTGTGGTGGCGGTGCGGCGATGACTCAGACATGCGCCGATCATGCATCAGGGGTACGACCAAACCACGACGCGCAACGAAAGGTTGCGCGATGGGTGCGGGCTGTCGTAGGTTCAGTGCAACCAAAGGTTGCGAAAGGTTGTGGGCATGGAACAGGGAACTATCGAACGCGACATCCACGTCAACGCGTCCCCCGAGGTCGTCTTCGAGGTGGTCAGCCAACCCGAGCACATGCGGGAGTGGTGGCCCGATGACGCGCGGTTCGAGTCCGTCGCCGGCGCGCCCGGCGAGCTGGTCTGGCGCGACGCCGACACCGGCGAGACGAAGACCGTGGCGCTCGCCGTCGTCGAGGTCGACCCGCCGAAGCGGTTCTCCTTCCGGTGGTGCTTCACCGAGCCGGACCGGAGCGGGCAGGCACTGTTCGTCACCTTCGACCTGGTGCCCAGCGGCGCGGGAACGCTGATCCGGATGACCGAGACCGGGTTCCGCGAGCTGGGTTGGGAGGTCGCTGCCCTGGAAGAGCAGTACCGCGACCACGAGAACGGTTGGGACCACTACATGCCCCGGCTGGGCGAGTACGTCGCTCGGCTGGTCGCGACCCCATGAGCGCGGTGGTCGACGACGAGCTGTGGTCGGCGATCGGCGACCCGATTCGGCGTACGATGATCGATCTTCTTCTCGCCGACGGGCCCGGCACGGCCACCTCGTTGAGCAGACGGCTACCCGTCACCCGTCAGGCCGTCTCGAAGCACCTGGCGGTCCTCGACCGGGTTGGGCTGATTCACGCCGAGCCAGCCGGTCGCGAGCGTCACTACCAGGTGGACGAGGCGCAACTCGCCCGCGCGGTCGCCCAGTTGTCGACGGTCGGCGCCACCTGGGACGCCCGGCTCCGCCGGATCAAGCGCATCGCCGAGACGATCGAACGCCACCGCACCAACACCCAGGGAGGCTGAGAATGGTCGACATTCTGCACCAGGTCGGCGTCGTCGCTCCGCTTGCCGACGTCTACCGTGCGGTGGCAACCCCCGAGGGCGTCGCCGGCTGGTGGTCGGTCGACACGACAGGCAGGAGCGAGGTCGGCGGACAGTTGACCGTCCACTTCGGGGACGAGGGCGGTTTCGACCTGGAGATCCTTGAGCTGAACCCGGCTGGCCGGGTGCGGTGGCGGGTCGTCGGTGGCCCCGAGGAGTGGATCGGCACCGAGATCGGCTGGCGTCTCGGCCAGCGAGGCCGGTACACGATCGTCGACTTCACGCACTCGGCCTGGCGCGAGCCGACCGAACTCATGCACGAGTGCAGCACCAAGTGGGCGATCTTCCTGATGAGCCTCAAGGAGCTGGTCGAGACGGGGCGCGGCCGGCCGGCGCCGGACGACGTGCAGATCAGCGACGGGCACTGACCTCGGTGCCGGTTGGGCCGCCGGGGGACCGCACGCTTCGCCGCAACATCGCGATCCCCCCGGCGGTCAGGCCGAGAGCAGCTATCGCCACCGCACAGAGCAGCAGCGTCGGGCGTGCGCCGATGGCGCTCACCAACGGCCCGCCCAGCATGGTGCCCAGGGGCACCGCCAGCACGAGGATGGCACCGTTCGCGGCGAGCACCGCCGGGAGTTGCTCGGTCGACGTGCTGCGCTGGAACAGCGCCATCGACGTGGACATGTACGGCGCCCAGATGAGGCCCGCCAGGGCGAACGCCGGCAACGACACACCGACGGGTGCGCCCAGGCCGAGTGGCAGCATGGCGACGCCGAACGCCACGACGATGGCGATGGTGGTGGTTCGCAGTGGCCAGCCGCGAAGGTAACCGGCGACCAGACCTCCGGCGAGGCCGCCGATGCCGAACGCGGCGTAGTTCGCGCCGAACAGCGTCGCGGAGGCGTGCAGGTCGTCGGTGATATGGATCGGCATCGCCACGTACACCGGTCCGAAGAGGAAGAAGAACCCGAGACTCAGCACCAGCAGGCCCAGCAGGGCCGGGTTCTGGCGGATGACCGCGAAGCCGGCCGTTCGCGAAGCGCCGCTCTCGGACCGTGCGGGTCCGTCGTTGGCGGGAAGGGCGAGACGGTACGTGAGGGCCAACACGGCGAAGGTGGCGGCGTCGATGGCGATGACCCACACCGGCCCCGCCCAGCCGATCAGGATGCCCGCCAGCGGTGGGCCGACGATTGTGGCGAACCCGCCGATGGTGGTGAGTACGGCATTGGCCGGCAGATGGTGTCGCTGCGGCAGCAGTTCGGCGATCAGGGTGAATCGGCCGGCGGAACCCCACGAGTGCAGCAGCGCCGACGCGGCCAGCAGAACCACGTACAGCCCGATGGTGAGCAGGCCGGCGAGGTGGGCGAGGGGGATCGCCCCGAGCGCGCTGGCTCGCAGAATCGCGTCCCACCCGGCGAGTTGCGCCCCGCTGCGCCCACGCAGCAGCCGACCGAAGACGACAGTCCCGGCCGCGCTGGGCAGTGTGTACGCCGCCACGGCCAGCGCGATCCAGGTGCGATTGTGCGGGGCGAGTTGGATGGCGAGCCAGATCACCGCGACCAACGCCAGGCCGTCGCCCAACGCGGAGACGGCCAGCCCAGGTAGGACCCGTCGGAGCTGAGGGTGACTGACCACCGGCCAGTACGGAGAGGAGCGCGGGAATCGGGAGGCGTCTGACGGCATGGTGTCAGCTCACCCGGCGCGGGCCCTACGGATCAACAACTACTGCCACCAGCAGAATCAGCCGAGGGCGAAAGGCTGGCTCACCGGTCCGGGCTCTTGTTTCCGCGGGCAGCGCGGGAGGACGAGCCGATGCTCGCCACGATCGAACCCACCGAGGCGAGCGACACCGCCACAGTGCCGGCCGTGTCGTCCCCGCCGTCCCCGGTCACCTTGAGGATGATGCCGGTGACCATCAGGACGACCGACAGCGCCAGGACCACATGGATGGCTCGTCTGCTCATGGCGGCAGCTCACTCTCGGTCGGCGGGAGATCGACTCGGGTTCCTTGAAGTCGGGGCGTTGACACCTCGGCTTTCCGGAACCCGAGCCGATCAAACCGTTACTCCGCCCGGTAGACGGAGATGTGCGACGGGCTGTCGGCCTGGAACGGCCGTCGGTGCCAGTCGGCGTACCGCTCGGTGAGCCGGAGCCCGGCCTGCTGCGCCATCTCATCGATCTGGTGCGGCCAGGCGTACCGCATGGCGAACGGCTTCAGGTGCACACCGTCCGCGTCGAACGTGATCGTCTGCCGGATGAACCGCTGCGCCGGTCGGTCGTACCGGTGCAGTCGGATCGTCGCGGAGTCCTCGGTGACCTCACGGACCTGTATCTGCTCGTCCGAGTCGAAGCCGCGCGGGTCGGGCACGAACGTCTCGATGACGAACGCGCCGCCGGGCGACAGCACCCGGGCGACGTTGCGGAAGCAGTCCGCCTGCCGCTCGGCGTCCACCAGGTTGAACAGGGTGTTGAAGACCAGGTACGCGAGCCGGAACTCACCGGCCACCGGCACGTCCGCCATGTCGGCGACGACCACCGGGATCTGGTCGCCGCCGGGTTTCGCCCGCAGCTGCGCGAGCATCTCCTCGGACGCCTCGACGCCGTGCACGGCGAGGCCACGTTCGGCCAGCGGCAGCGCGACCCGCCCGGTGCCGATCGCCAGTTCGAGAACCGGACCCCCGTCGGCCAGGTCGGCCAGGAAGTCCACCGCCGGCGCGGGGTCGGGGTTTCCTGGGCTGTCGTAGTCGGAGGCCCAGAGCCGGCCGAAGAGGCCGGGATCGTCGAAGACCGACATCAGCGGCCTCCGGGGTTGGTGTCAGTGGCGCCCAGCAGCGCCAGGGGAACAGTCCTGCTCACGAAGTCTCGATTCCTCGGGTCGGATGACGGTTGGTTCGGGGGACTTCGTTGTGTTCGGCATGGTGGCTGCTCCCTTCGCGTGGCTGTCGACCGAGGACACCAGAAACGTCGTGGGCCCGGCAAGGCAATTACGCCACCCGGGCCCACGACCGCACATCCGGTCAGGAGATGTGGTGCAGGATCACGTTGTGCACGTGGTGGCTCTTCTGCGCGCCACGGAACTCCACCTCGTACGTGTGCGTGCCGACGTGGATGGCGATGGCGCCGGTGGAGAAGAACGAACCACCCCACGACTTGTTGCTGACCACGCTCACGCTGGTGATCTTCGAGTACGGGATGCTGGTGATCGCGAACCGCTTCCCGACGAAGGACCGGTCCTGGATGATCACGCGGCGGTCGGTCAGCCCGATGAACCCGGTGCCGGTGCCGACGGCGTCGTAGACGGCGATGATCTGCTCGCCTTCGAGGAGGCCACTCTCAATCTGCTGGACCTGCTCTTTGCGGTCGTACGCGATGTTCGCCATGTGCTCCAGGCTAGAAAACCGGTGCCAGGGTGCCCGCCCGGGCGATGACCACGAACTCGCCGTCGCCGTGGCCGACGGGCTCCCCGTGCCAGCCCCCGTGGACGCGGTCCACAATAAAGCCCGCGCTGGTCAGAGACGTGCGCAGCTCGGCCTCGGTGCGGAAGCGCAGGCTCGCCGAGCTGAGGAGTTCTTCCCCGCCGTCGAAGTGGTAGTGGTGGGTGAAGTCGACCACTGCGTCGCGTACCCCGGTGACCTCGGTCCACGCGCGGACCTCGCCGCCAGCGGGCAGCGTTACCAGCCGGTGCGAATCCACAGGATTCCACCGCTCCCAGCGACGGTCCGCCGGGTCGCGGGCGTCGAACACCAGCCGGCCGCCGGGCACGAGCGCCCGGGCCAGGTCGGCGAGGGTACGCGCCCACTCCGCATCGTCCACGAAGAACTGCGCGACGTGGCTGGTCAGCACCGCCACGTCGAACGCCCGCTCGGGCAGCAGCGCCGAGGTGCCTCAAGCCAGGTCACCCGATCGCCACCCGGCCTGACGCGGGCGGCGGCCAGGGAAGCGCCGGCCGGGTCCACACCGGTGACGGTGTGCCCGGCGGCGGCGAGGGCAACCGTCAGCCGGCCGGTGCCGCAGCCGAGATCCAACACCCGGGCGGCCGGCGTCTCGTCGACAACCGTCTGGAAGAAGTCGTCGTCAGGCCCCCACCGGCACTCCGCGTCGTACACCTGGACCAGCCGGTGGTGGCGGAACTCGGCGTGCCTCATCGGGGGTTCGCGTCCGTCGCGGCGCTGACGAACTCGCGTACCCGGGTGGTGGTGTTGCTGGGCAGCCAGACCGGCCCTCGTTCGATCGGTGGCGCGTCGTGGATGGGCACGTACGCCACGTCGGGGCGCGGGTAGTAGCGCCGGGTGTGCTCGCCCACCGGCAGGACTCCCCGGCCCAACGCGACCAGGGACAGCATCTCGGAGAAGGTGTTCCCGGCGGGCCCCTTCGGCACCGCCCGGCCGGACGGGGTGCGCTCGGGGGTGCGGTCGCGCTTGAACTCCACCGAGGTCACCGTCGGGTACTGCACCACCGGGTGGTCGGCGAGCACCTCCAACGACACCGACCGCTCCCGGGTGAGCCTGTGACCCGCCGCGACCGCCAGCACCCGGCCCTCGGAGATCAGCGCCGGGCCGGTGGCCATCCCGTCGAACGGGTACGAGGCGATCAACACGTCTGTCGAGCCGTCGAGCAGCCCGGATCGGGTGGTGGACAACTGCGCCTCGTGCACCTCCACCCGGCAGTCGGGGTGCCGTTCCCCGAACACTGCCACCGCCCGGAGCAGCACCGGCGCGGTCCACTCGCCGAGGAACGCCACCCGTAGCGTCCCGGTCACGCCCCGGGCGGCGTCCGTCGCCCGGCGGACGGCCTCGTCCATGCCTGCCACCAGGGGAGCCAGCTCGTCGGCGAGCTGCCGGCCGATCGGGGTGAGCCGGACGACCCGACTGGTACGGGCGAACAGCGGTGCGCCGATCCGGCGCTCCAGCTTCTTCACCACATGGCTGACCCGGCCGGTGCTGACTGTCAACCGCTCGGCCGTCCGGCCGAAGTGCAGTTCCTCCGCGAGGGTCAGGAACGTCTCGACCTCGTAGCGCTCCAGCACACAGTTCCCATCGTTGACCTGTGGGCAACGATCGTAGCGGCATCGGGTCTTGGTCGGCGGCCCTCGCCCGGCGATCGTGAACGCGGCAGGGAAAACCGAGCGAAGGGCTCTGACATGAGCGTTGACGACTACCTGGCCGGCCTCGCCGGCCCACTGCGCGAGATCGGCGAGAAGCTGACACCGGTCATCGCGGGGGCCCTTCCCGGGGCGACCGGGGCGATGTGGCACGGGCACCCGGTCTGGAGCCTGGGCGACCGGCCCGGCCAGCGCCCGCTCTGCCTGATCAAGGCGTACGGGTCGTACGTCACCTTCGGGCTGTGGCGCGGACAGGAGATCACCGACCCGTCGGGGCGGCTGATCCCCGGTGCGCGGGCGATGGCGGCGGTGACGTTGCGCAACGTCGCCGACATCGACCCGGCCCTGTTCAGCGACTGGCTGCGCGCGGCGGCCCACCTGGAGGAGGGGTGAGCGCGGTGCGGGTAACCGGATTCGACCACCTGGTGCTGACAGTCGTCGACGTGGAACGGTCCCTGGACTTCTACTGCGGCCGGCTCGGGCTGGCGCCGGTACGCGTCGACGAGTGGCGTGCGGCCAGCGTCCCGTTCCCGTCGGTGCGGATCAGCCCCGACAGCATCATCGACCTCGTCCGCGGTGAGCCGCAGGGCGCGAACGTGGACCACTTCTGCCTGGTGGTGGCACCACTGGACTGGGCGCAGGTGATCGAGTCGAAGGTCTTCACGGTGCTGACCGGCCCGGTCAGCCGGTTCGGCGCCCGCGGTTCGGCGACCTCGATCTACGTGCGGGACCCGGACGGCAACTCGGTGGAGTTGCGCTGGTACCCGCAGGACGCGGGGTCGGATTCGGGTCCGGTCGTCAGGCCTCGGTGACCGCCCGGTAGGCGTCCTCGATGCGGGCGGCCAACAGCACCTCGCCCTCGGTCAGCGGCTCGCCGCTGCCGTGCCCCACCCGGATCTGGGTGCTGTCGGCCCGGCGGCTGATCTCGGGTCGCAGATGCAGCGCATCCGCGACGACCTTGACCCGCTCAGTGAGTGCGGCGTGTTGGGTATCGTCGATCACGAGCGTCCGTCGGATCTGCTCGCCCTCGCGCGTCCAACCAGATAGCAAGGTCAACGCGTCGGACAGGTAGTCGTGCTTGGCCCTGCTGTTGAACAGCACGCGCATCACCGCACCCCCCAAGCGCCGTTGCCGGCTTGTGGCCAAGTCGTCGCCATCCCGTGTCTTGTCGGTGCCTCCTAGTCTCCCGCTGCTCGGAGGGGGTGTCCACGCCCACACTTCCGTGTCTTGTTGGCCTAGCGGACGGCTACGGTACCCAAACCGCCGATTGATCTGGCACCCTGGACGCCCGTGCGGACCGAACGGGCGAATGATGGCGGGCAGGCCGAACGACGGGACCTGAAGGTGATCGTCGGTGCGGCGATCATCCGGGATGGGCGGGTGCTCGCCTGTGCGCGTTCCGCCCCACCCGAGGTAGCGGGCATGTGGGAGTTTCCGGGCGGAAAGGTCGAGCCGGGGGAGGCCGAGACCGACGCGTTGATCCGGGAGTGCGCCGAGGAGTTGGCCGTACGCGTCGAGATCGGCGACCGGGTCGGCCGCAACGTACGGATGGCGCACGGCCGGTCGGTGCTCAAGGTGTACGCGGCCCGCCTGCTCGGCGACGACCAGCCACAGGCGCTGGAGCACGAGGCGCTGCGCTGGCTCACCGCCGACGAACTGGACTCGGTCACCTGGCTCCCCGCCGACGCCCCCATCGTGGCCGCCCTCCGCCCCCTCCTGCGCAGCTCTCGTTGATCATGAAGTTATTGCCACCGCGCGCGGCGTGTCGTGGCAATAACTTCATGATCAACGGGGGTGGGGCGGGGGGTTGGGGTGGGGCGTGGAACGGGGGCCGTGGCAACTGCCACGGCCCCCGTTGTTGTTCAGGTGATCAGTGCTTGTTGTCCTGCTCCGGGTGAGCGAAGTTGAGGTGCTCCGGAGGCAGCGGGAAGGTCACGTCGTCGCCGAACGGCGACGGCGCGGCGGCCCGGTCGAAGGTGAGCTCGGTCAGCGGCAGCTTGCCCCGGTCGTCGACCGCCGGAGCGGTCGGGTGCGGCACCTCCCGGTCCCAGTTGACGCCACTCTGCGCCTGCGCCTCGGCCCGCTTGTCGTGCGAGCCGCCCGCGTGCGAGTGGACCCCGGCCCTGGTCGCGCCCGACGAACTCGCCGAGCCCTGACGGGCGGTGGTCACGCTGGTCTGGGGCGTCTCGCCCCGACGGAAGATCTTGCTACCAAGCCACACAAGGGGATCGTACCTGCGGTCGACGACCCGTTCCTTCATGGGGATGATCCCGTTGTCAGTGATCTTGATGTGCTCGGGGCAGACCTCGGTGCAGCACTTGGTGATGTTGCAGAAGCCGAGGCCCTGTTCGGCCTGCGCGTACTCCTTGCGGTCGGTCCGGGCGTCCAGCGGGTGCATGTCCAGCTCGGCCGCCCGGATGAAGTACCGCGGGCCGGAGAACGCCTGCTTGTTCTCCTCGTGATCGCGGATCACGTGGCAGACCGTCTGGCACAGGAAGCACTCGATGCACTTGCGGAACTCCTGCGAGCGCTCCACGTCGACCTGCTGCATCCGGTAGTCACCCGGAGCCACGTCCGCCGGAGGGGCGAACGCAGGGGTCTCCCGTGCCTTCTCGTAGTTGAACGAGACGTCGGTGACCAGATCCCGGATGACCGGGAAGGTGCGCAGCGGGGTGACCGTGACCGTCTCGTCGTCGCCGAAGGTCGACATCCGCGTCATGCAACCCAGCCGCGGCTTGCCGTTGATCTCCATCGAGCAGGAGCCGCACTTGCCGGCCTTGCAGTTCCACCGGCAGGCCAGGTCGGGCGCGTCGGTGGCCTGCAGGCGGTGGATGACGTCGAGGACTACCTCGCCCTCGTTCACCTCCACCATGTAGTCCTGGAGGTCACCGCCGCTCTCGTCGCCCCGCCAGATCCGGAACTGACGCTTCCCGCTCATCGGTTGTCCGCCTCTCCAGCGTCGGCGACGAGGGCGTCGAAGTCGGCGAGCTCCTCGTCGGTGAGGTACTTGGCCAGCTCGGCCCGGTCGAAGAGGCCGATCAGCTCCGGCCGCATCTTCGGCAGCGGCTTGCGGGTCAGTTGCACCGTGTCGCCGTCCAGCGCGCAGACCAGGTTGACCTGCCGCCACTTCGGCTCCATCGCCGGGTAGTCCTCCCGGGTGTGCCCGCCGCGCGACTCCTGCCGCTCCAGCGCCGCCTTCGCCGTGCACTCCGAGACCACCAGCATGTTGCGCAGATCCAGGGCCAGGTGCCAACCCGGGTTGTAGCGTCGGCCGCCGGCAGCGCTCACCTTGGCCACCCGCTCACGCAGCTCGGCGAGCCGGACCAGCGCGTCGGCCAGCTCACCCTCCCGGCGGATGATGCCCACCAGGTCACCCATGACCGCCTGGAGGTCCTGCTGAAGGGTGTACGGGTTCTCGCCGGTGTCCCGTTGCAGCGGCGCGAGGGCCGTCTCCACTGCCGCCTCGACCTCGTCCACCGCCACCTTCGGCCGGGCGGTCAGCCCGTCGGCGTAGCTGGCCGCGTGCCCGCCCGCCCGCTTGCCGAAGACCAGCAGGTCGGACAGGGAGTTGCCACCGAGTCGGTTCGAGCCGTGCATGCCACCGGAGACCTCACCGGCGGCGAACAGCCCGCGTACGTGGCCGAAGGCGGCACCCGAATCCGGGTCAACCTCGACGCCGCCCATCACGTAGTGGCAGGTCGGGCCGACCTCCATCGGCTCGGCAGTGATGTCGACGTCGGCCAGCTCCTTGAACTGGTGGTACATCGACGGCAGCCGGCGGCGGATCTCGTCGGCCGACCGTCGGCTCGCGATGTCCAGGAAGACGCCACCGGCGGGGGAGCCCCGGCCGGCCTTGACCTCGCTGTTGATGGCGCGGGCGACCTCGTCGCGGGGCAGCAGCTCCGGCGGGCGTCGGTTGTTGTCCGGGTCGGTGTACCAGCGGTCCGCCTCCTCCTCGGTCTCCGCGTACTGCTTGCGGAAGACATCGGGGACGTAGTCGAACATGAACCGCTTGCCGTCGGAGTTCTTCAGGACGCCGCCGTCACCACGCACCGACTCGGTGACCAGGATGCCCTTCACCGAGGGCGGCCAGACCATGCCGGTCGGGTGGAACTGGAGGAACTCCATGTTGATCAGCGTCGCCCCGGCCCGCAGCGCCAGCGCGTGCCCGTCCCCGGTGTACTCCCAGGAGTTCGAGGTGACCTTGTAGGAGCGCCCGACGCCGCCGGTGGCCAGCACGACCGCCGGCGCCTCGAAGAGGATGAACTCGCCCGACTCGCGGTAGTAGCCGAACGCGCCGGCCACCCGGTCACCGTCGAGCAGCAGCTCGGTGATTGTCGTCTCGGAGAACACCCTGATCCGGGCGTCGTACGAGCCGAACTCCCGCTGGTCCTCCTGCTGGAGCGAGACGATCTTCTGCTGGAGGGTGCGGATCAGCTCCAGGCCGGTCCGGTCGCCCACGTGCGCCAGGCGCGGGTACTCGTGGCCACCGAAGTTGCGCTGCGAGATCTTGCCGTCCTTGGTGCGGTCGAAGAGCGCACCGTACGTCTCCAGCTCCCAGATCCGCTGCGGCGACTCCTTCGCGTGCAGCTCGGCCATCCGGAAGTTGTTGAGGAACTTGCCGCCGCGCATGGTGTCGCGGAAGTGCACCTGCCAGTTGTCCCGGCTGTTCACATTGCCCATCGCGGCGGCGGCGCCGCCCTCGGCCATCACCGTGTGCGCCTTGCCGAACAGCGACTTGGAGATGATCGCGGTCTTCTTGCCGGCCAGCCGGGCCTCGATCGCCGCGCGCAGACCGGCGCCGCCGGCCCCGATGACGACGACGTCGTAGTGGTGTCGTTCGATGCGAGTGGTTGTGGTCATGTCAGGGGCCCTTTAGTTGATGAACCGCAGGTCGGAGAACCAGCCGGCCGCAAGCGCCATGATGTAGAAGTCGGCCAGCGCCAGGGTGCCGAGGGTGATCCAGGCGAGCTGCATGTGCCGGACGTTCAACGCCGAGACGAACGTCCAGGCCTTGTACCGCACCGGGTGTTTGGAGAAGTGCTTGAGCCGGCCGCCGATGATGTGCCGGCAGGAGTGGCAGGAGATCGTGTACGCCCAGAGCATCACCACGTTGAGCAGCAGGATGATGTTGCCCAGCCCGAAGCCGAAGCCCTTCGGCGAGTGGAAGGCGAGTATCGCGTCCCAGGTGTTGATCAGCGAGATGATCGCGGCGGCGTAGAAGAAGTAGCGGTGCAGGTTCTGCCCGAGCAGCGGGAAACGGGTCTCACCGCCGTACTCCTTGTGCCCGTCCGGGACGGCGCAGGCCGGCGGCGACAGCCAGAACGACCGGTAGTACGCCTTGCGGTAGTAGTAGCAGGTGAGCCGGAACAGCAGCAGGAACGGCAGGGTCAGCGCGGCGTCCGGGATGATCCACCAGCCGGGCAGGAACCGGCCGAAGTGCGAGGCTTCCTCGACACACCGGTCGGTCACGCACGGGGAGTAGAACGGGGTCAGGTAGTGGAACTGGTCCACCCAGTACCACTTGTGCATGAAGACCCGGACCGTCGCGTACGCGACCCAGGCGCTGAGCCCGATCACGGTGATCAGTGGGGCGAACCACCATCGGTCGGTACGCAACGTCTTCGCCGCGATGGCGGCGCGCGCCCGCGCCCCCCTCGGCCTCGTTGCCGTTGAAGTCATTCGAGTCGTCTCCTCGACGGGCCCGTACGGGCGGGCTGGTCTCTCTCCGGTCGGCACGCGGACCGGCGAACCCGCACCCGCTGCCACGTCATGCGCACACCAACGACCACGCCGGATCGACCGACGCAGCTAAGTGACACACGTTACGCCGATCTCCGCGAGCCGTCCGCGCAAGGGAGTGTCCCGTGTGTCTGGCCTGCGGAAAAGCCCTCGACGCGCCGGTTGGCGCGCAGAATCGGGAACGTCAGCCGGAGGCTCCTCCGGTGAAGTGCCAGGAAGCCAGCCGCAGCGACGGCGCCGCCCACCAGGCACCGTCCACCCGGTCCGGTTGGCGCACCGCCCGCGCCCCCAGCCCGAGCACCGCCCCCGGCCCGAGCGCCCGCGGGTACGACTCGGTGAACCGCAGGTCACGGACCGCCCGGACCACAGTGCCGTCCTCGATCAACCAGACGCCGTTGCGGGTCAACCCGGTGACGACGAGGCTCTTCGGGTCGAGCACACGCGTGTACCAGAGGTCGGTGACCAGCAGGCCCCGGCGCACGCCGGCCACCAACGCGGCGTTGTCCGCGTCGACGACCGCCCCGGCCGCCGCGCCGGTGGTGCTCCGGGCCACCGCGCTGGCCGGACCCGCCGCCGCGCCGGTCAGCCGCAGGTTGCGGGGCATCGGGCCCCAGGTGGCACCGCCCGCTACCGCGTGCCCGGTGGACTCCGCACCCGCCTCGGCGGCGGTCCGGCGGTCGTGCGCCACCGCCCGGGTGGTGCCCGCCTCGACCAGCGTCAGCGCCCCTCGGCCGGTGCCCTCCGCGTCGAACGGCAACCCGGACCCGCCCAGCGGGTCGTCCACCACCGTCACCGCCCTGTCGAACTGGGCCGCGCCCGGCTCGGCGAACGACTGCCGCTCGGCGTACCGCTTGCCGTTGAAGCCGTAGAAGGACAGGTTTTGCAGAAGGTCCGCCACGGCGGCCGGCTCGAACACCACCTCGTAGTGCCCCGGCGGCAACTCGACCGGGTCGGCCGCCGCCTGCGCCTTCGCGGCCGCCTGCGCGCCCAACTCGGCGCCGTCGAGGTCGGACAGCCGGTCGGCGCTGCGCCGGGCCACCCCGTCCACGCCGTCGCGGCGGGCGATGCCGTCCATCGCCGCCTCCACCGAGCGGCCGTACGCCGAGTGCCCGGCCGAGTTCGCGAACGCCGACGAGCGGTGCGCGGTGCGGCAGTAACCGGCGGTGCTGAGGCCCCCGGCGGCGGCCACGAACGCCCCCACCCGATCGGCCCGCTGATCCGGCTCCGCGTGCGCGGTGGCCTCGTCGACGGGCGGGGCGTCCGGCGTGGGCATGGGCGGGGTCAGCCCCGGCCAACCCGCGTCGGGCGGGCAGAGCCGGGCCGCGGCCAGGGTGCGCTCCACCAGGGCGGACAACCCGTCGGCGGTGACCACGCTGCCGCCACCGGCGGCCGTCCGACCATCGACGTGAACCCGCAGCCGAACCCCGACAGTGGACTCGGAGACGTTCTGGTGGATGCCCGAGTTGGCGAACCGGGTCAGAGCCAGGTCCGCCCGCGTCACCACCGCCTCGGCCTGCGCGGCCGGCCCGCCGAGACGGCGAACCAACTCCACGACCTGCCCCGCCAGCTCCAACTCCGTCGGCCCACTCATGCCGAGCCACCTTCCGTTCGCGACTGCGGGGCTCGCAAAACCGGCTCACTCCTCGCGCTCACGCTGAAACCCCCACGCGGACGTTGCGGAACCGGGCCGGCGCGGCCGGGTGGCCTGTGTGCCCGACCTGGCCGGGTTGGCCCTTGCCGCAGTTGGGTGTCCCCCAGGAGACCGTCTCGCCGGAGAGCATGTCCATCGAGCGCCAGAACAACGGGCCGATCCCGGTGTACGTGGGGTTGCGCAACATCCGCCCCCGCCGCCCCTTCTTGATCTCCCAGCCGACCTCGCAGCCGAACTGGAAGTTGAGCCGCTTGTCGTCGATCGACCAGGACCGGTTGAGGTCCATCAGCACGCCGTCGTCGGTGGCCGCGATGATCTCCTCCAGCGTGTGTGGGCCGGGTTCCAGGCCGACGTTCGTCATCCGCACCATCGGCAGCCGGGCCCACCCGTCGGCCCGTACGCTGCCGCCGTAGTCGAGGCTGGCCATCGCTGCGGAATCCCGGCCGGCGAGTACACCCACCCAGCGGCCGTCCCGGACCGCGTCCCGCTTGACCGCCGGGGAGCCCTCGTCGTCGAAGCCGAAGCTGCCCAGCGCTCCCGGGATGGTCGGGTCGATGGTGATGTTCATCAGCTCCGAGCCGTAGCGCAGCGAGCCGAGCTGGGCCAGGTCCAGCCAGGACGTGCCGGCGAACGCCGCCTCCCAGCCGAGGATCCGGTCCAGCTCGATGGCGTGTCCGACCGACTCGTGAATCTGCAGGGCCAACTGCTCGCCACCGAGGATCAGATCCGTCTCGCCGGCCGGACAGAGCGGCGCGGTGAGCAGCGCCCGGGACTCCTCGGCGATCTGCGCGGCGTGCGCGGCCAGGTCCAGCGACTCGACAAGCTCCCACCCGGTGGTGCCGTACTGGCCCCGGTAGCTCGGCCAGGACCGGCGCTGCGTCTCGCCGTCACCGATCGAGGTGGCCGAGATGCCGCCGCCGCACTCGCGGATGCGCTGGTCGATCCGGTGACCCTCGCTGGAGACGAACCACTTCGCGGTGTCCCAGATCTGGTACAGGCCCTCGGCCAGGTCCGCGCCGTGCTCGGCCATCGTGCGGGTCGCGTCGACAAGCAGATCGCCCTTGTCCGACAGGGGCACCCCGAGCGGGTCGATCTGGCAGCCGGAGGCCCAGCTCGCGGTGACCGCCTCGACCGGCACCAGGTCGACCGAAGGGCCCGGCACCCGCGCGCTCGCCATGGCGGTCCGCGTCGCGCGCCGGCCGGCGTCGCGGGCGGCGGCGTCCGACAGATCGGGTACGGCGTGGAAACCCCAGCTCGCCCCCACCAACGCGCGGACGCCCAGCCCGATGCTCTCGTCCTGCGTCAGCTCCTCCACGTCACCGTTGCGTGCGGTCATCGACTCGTAGCGGCGGTGCATCACCCGGGCGTCGGCGTACCGGGCGCCCGCGTCGAGGGCGGCCTGGACGGCGGCGGTGGCCGCGTCGAACTCGGTCATGGACCGACCCTAGGCCAGCCGACCGACACCCGTCAGGGAAGCAGTTCCTCCGGCCGAATGGCGGCCTTGACCGGCTCGGTGAGCACAAGCAGGTCTCCCGGCCTGGTCACGGACTGCTCGATGTAGTGGCCGCCCTGCCGCCGATAAAGGTGCAGCGTGCCATTCGTCTGCTCCACCAGCAGGTACCACTCGATCCCGGCCGAGGCGTAGTAGTGCATCTTGAGCACCTTGTCGGTGGACGCGTTGCTCGGCGAAATGATTTCGCAAACCAGCCGTACGTCACCTGCCTCGACGTTGAGTTCGTCGAAGTCGATCGGGCCGGTGACCACGAGGTCGGGGATGGGAATCCGGCCGGGCCTGAGCCGGACGTTCACCGCTTCCAGCACGTGCAGACCGGCCTCGCGAGCCGGAGCCCGTAGGGCCGCACGCAGTTCGCCGGAGATGTTCTGGTGTCGGGGGGTGGGCGCTGGGGTCACGTGGAGGCTCCCGTCGAAGAGTTCGACGCGTTGCTGCGTCTCGCCGAGGGCGAGGTACTCCTCTTCGGTCCACGGGCCTTCGTGGTTGAACACCGCCGCGGTCATCGTCACCTCCACCTCGTGCCACGGGCGTCCTCTGCTGGTTGCTCTCGCCATGGTCGCACCTGAAGTGCGGTAACGGCATGAACAGCCGTGGATGGCGAGGTGACGGGGGTGCGGGGCCGATGCCGACTCGTTACGCTCGGGCCCGCTGACACGTGCCGGCTTTGTAGCTTATTTTCACCCTCGGGACTTTGCTGTAAGTTCTCTTCGTCACTGAGGGAGGTGGCCGTGGACAGCTCGGAACCCTCGCCGTCCGGGGACCCGGACGACCGTCCCGCCGTGCCGGCGCAGCGCTCCGACCAGGACGCCTACCTGCGGGTGCATGATCTTCGGGTTCGGTTCGACACCGAGGACGGCGTGGTGCGCGCGGTCGACGGGGTGTCGTTCGCCGTCGAGCGGGGCCGCACCCTCGGCATCGTCGGTGAGTCCGGCTCCGGCAAGAGCGTGACCTCGCTGGCCATCCTCGGCCTGCACGACCCCAAGCGGACCACCATCACCGGGGAGATCTCGGTGGGTGGCCGGCAGGTGGTCGGCCTTCCAGACGAGGAGGTACGCCGGCTGCGCGGCCGGGACATGGCGATGATCTTCCAGGATCCACTGTCGGCGCTGCACCCGTACTACACGGTGGGCCGGCAGATCGCCGAGGCGTACCGGGTGCATCACCCGAAGGCCAACCGGCGCGAGGCCCGCCAGCGGGCGGTCGACATGCTGGACCGGGTCGGCATTCCGCAGCCGGCGCGTCGCTTCGACCAGTACCCGCACGAGTTCTCCGGCGGCATGCGCCAGCGGGCGATGATCGCGATGTCCCTGGTCAACGATCCGGCACTGCTGATCGCCGACGAGCCGACCACCGCGCTGGACGTCACCGTCCAGGCGCAGATCCTGGACCTGCTCGCCGACCTTCAGGCCGAGTTCCACTCCGCGATCATCCTGATCACCCATGACCTCGGCGTGGTCGGCCAGGTCGCCGACGACGTGCTGGTCATGTACGGCGGGCGGGCCGTCGAGCGGGGCAGCGTCGAGCAGGTGCTCCGGGCGCCGCAGCATCCGTACACCTGGGGGTTGCTCTCCAGCGTGCCGTCACTGCACGGCGACGCGGACGCGGACCTGCTGCCCATTCCCGGCAACCCGCCCAGCCTGATCAACCTGCCGCCGGGCTGCGCGTTCCACCCCCGCTGCCGGTACGCGGACCGCGCGGGCAGCCGCTCCCGCACCGAGGTGCCCGAGCTGCGAGCGGCCGGGGCCGACGGCCACCTGGTCGCCTGTCACCTGAGCGCTGAGGAGCGCGCGGCGTTCTACGCCGAGGACGTCGCATCCGTGGGGGTGGCCCGATGACCGATGAACCACTGCTGCGGGTACGCGGCCTGACCAAGCACTTCCCGGTACGCCAGGGGCTGCGCGCCACCGGTCTGGTGCGGGCGGTGGACGGGCTCGACTTCGACGTGCGCCCGGGTGAGACGCTCGGCCTGGTGGGGGAGTCGGGCTGCGGCAAGACCACCACCGGTCGGATGCTGGTGCGGCTGCTGGAGCCGACGAGCGGCAGCATCGAGTTCGACGGGCGGGACATCACCCACGCCGGCCGCCGGGAGCTGCGCCCGCTGCGCCAGGAACTTCAGATCATCTTCCAGGACCCGTACGCCTCGCTGAACCCTCGGCACACAGTGGGCCGGATCGTGGCGATGCCGCTACAGGTCAACGGGATCAAGCCGCCGGGGGGGATCAAGGCCCGGGTGCAGGAGTTGCTGGAACTGGTCGGGTTGAACCCGGAGCACTACAACCGGTACCCGCACGAGTTCTCCGGCGGTCAACGTCAGCGCATCGGCATCGCCCGCGCGCTGGCCCTTCGGCCCAAGCTGATCGTCGCCGACGAGCCGGTCTCCGCGCTGGACGTCTCGATCCAGGCGCAGGTGGTCAACCTGCTGCGCAACCTGCAACGGGAGCTGGGCCTGGCGTTCGTGTTCATCGCGCACGACCTGGCGGTGATCCGGCACTTCAGCCAGCGGGTCGCGGTCATGTACCTGGGTCGGATCGTGGAGATCGGCGACCGGGCGGACATCTACGAACGACCCCAGCACCCGTACACCCGGGCGTTGCTCTCGGCGATCCCGGACGTCACCCAGCTCGGCCCGGCGGGCCGGATCCGGCTGACCGGTGACGTGCCCACTCCGCTCGACCCGCCCTCGGGCTGCCGGTTCCGTACCCGTTGCTGGAAGGCGCAGGACATCTGCGCCACCGAGGAGCCGGCGCTGGTGCCGCGCGACGGTGGTCGGCAGGCCACGGCGTGTCACTTCCCCGAGGTGGCGGCTCCGATCTTCGAGGAGGTGCCGTCGTGAGCCTGTCCCCGGTGGAGGGTGTGGCGCTGGCCGAGATCGAGTCCGACCCGGACGCGACCATGCCCGCCGCGAAGGGCGTCGTCGGCCGCTCACCCGGTCAGCTCGCCTGGATGCGACTGCGTCGCGACCGGACGGCAGTGGTCAGCGGCGTACTCCTGGTGTTCTTCCTGTTGTTGGGGTTGGCCGCCCCGCTGATCGAGATGGCCTACGGGATCGGGCCGCGGGAGCAGTTCCAGAACCTGCTGGACGGTTTCGGCATGCCGCTGGGCTACGCCGGCGGTGTCACCGGGGACCACTGGTTCGGTCTGGAGCCGAACCTGGGTCGGGACATCTTCATCCGGTTGATCTACGGCTTGCGGACGTCACTGTTCATCGCGTTCGCGGCGGCGCTGATAACCGCGACGATCGGGGTCGTGCTGGGCGCGCTCGCCGGCTACCTCGGCGGCTGGCTCGACGCGGTGATCAACTGGATCACCGATCTGACCCTGGCCATGCCCTTCCTGATCATCGCGCTGGCGCTCACCCCGACCATCACGCTGCGCTTCTACGGTGAGCGGGGGCAGGTGTCGTCCGCCTTCGGGGTGGGCGTGCTGATCGCCGTCTTCGCCATCTTCGGCTGGACCAGCACGGCCCGGCTGGTTCGCGGGCAGGTGATCGCACTGCGCGAGCGGGAGTTCGTGGAGGCGGCCAGGGCCAGTGGGGCCGGGCTGGGGCACATGCTCTTCCGGCAGCTGCTGCCCAACATCTGGGCGCCGATCCTGGTGTCGTTCTCCCTGGCGGTGCCGCAGTTCATCACCAGCGAGGCCGCGCTGTCATTCATCGGTGTCGGTCTCAGCGATGAGACCCCGAGCTTCGGCCGGATGATCTACGACAGTCTGGACTTCCTCCAGACCGACCCGGCGTACGTGTTCTTCCCGGGCATCACGATCTTCGCGCTGGTGTTCGCCTTCAACCTCTTCGGCGACGCGTTGCGGGACGCGCTCGACCCGAAGTCGTCCCGGTAGGGGTGGACTCATGTCACGGTTTCTGATCAAGCGGCTGTTCTCCGCCACGCTGACCCTGTTCGCGGTGAGCGTGTTGACCTTCCTGATGTTCTTCGCTCTGCCGCGTGACCCGGTCAGCAGCATCTGCTCGAAGAACTGCAACCCCGAGCGGCTGGAGCGGGTCCGCGACGACCTGGGTCTGAACGACCCGCTGATCAGCCAGTACGCCGGTTACATGAAGGGAATCGTGACCGGTCGTGACCTGGGCAGCGCCCAGGGCGGCCGGTGCGACGCGCCCTGCCTGGGCTGGTCGTACGTCACCAACGAGGCGGTCTCGGACACCATCGCCCGGGTGCTGCCGGTGACGTTGAGCATCGTGATCCCGGCGGCGATCCTCTGGTTGCTGCTCGGGGTCGGCCTCGGAATGGTGTCCGCGTTGCGGCGAGGCACCTGGCTGGACCGCCTGGCGATCGGCTTCTCGCTGACCGGGGCCTCGTTGCAGCTCTACTTCGTGGGCGCGGTGCTGCTGTTGGTGTTCGTCTACAACCTGCGGCTGTTGCCGGTGCCCAGCTACACGTCCCTCTTCGACAATCCGGCGAAGTGGGCCAGTGGGCTGGTGCTCGCCTGGGTGGCGCTGGCCTTCCTCTTCTCGGCGATCTACGCCCGGTTGTCCCGGGCGCAGATGTTGGAAACGCTGTCGGAGGACTTCGTCCGGACCGCGCGGGCCAAGGGCCTGGCCAAACCCACTGTGTACGGAAGGCACGCGCTGCGTGCGGCGATCACTCCGGTGGTGACCATCGCCGGCCTGGATGTGGGCGGGGCGCTCGGCGGCACGGTGATCACCGAGACGACGTTCGGCATCCAGGGCTTGGGGCGTACGGCGGTGGACGCGGTGCGCTCGGGTGATCTGCCCACCATCATGGCCACCGTGCTGATCGCCGCGGTCTTCGTGGTGTTGGCGAACGTGCTGGTGGACCTGCTCTACGCGGCCATCGACCCGCGGGTGCGGCTGCGCTGACCTGTCGATGTCCAGCGTGTGGCTGGTGGCTGGGCTGTGGCGGAAGTTATCGACAACTGTTACACAACTCGAAGGTTTTCTTCCTTACGATCCTCGGGACGTCGGCGGTTCTCGCCCCGACGAAATCGCACGGCACATGGGTGAAGGGGGTACTTCATGAGACCACGCGTGGTGGCTGCCGCAGGCGGCGCGATCGCTCTGGTTGTGGCATTGGGTGCGTGCTCGAAGAACACGGGCGAGGGCACCACCGTGAACACCGAGCGGCAGCAGACCGGGGTCATCGCGACCGACCCCAAGGACTCGCAGGGCCCGGCCGCCGAGGTGAGTGGGGCGCAGAAGGGCGGCACCTTCACCATCATCCGGGAGTCGCCGATCTCCCACCTCGACCCGCAGCGGACGTACTCGTTCGCCGGTCTGATGGCCAACCCGCTCTTCGCCCGCTATCTGACCACCTGGAAGGACGACGGCAAGGGCGGCCTGGTCCTGGTGGGTGACCTGGCCGAGACGCCGGGCAAGAACGTCAACAACGACTGCAAGGTCTGGGAATTCACCGTCAAGGACGGGGTGAAGTTCGAGGACGGCCGACCGATCACCTCCAAGGAGATCGCGTACGGCATCGCCCGGTCCTTCGACCCGGACCTCTCCGGTGGCCCGACCTACATCCAGGAGTGGCTGGCCGACACCCCGCAATTCGACACCAAGTGGGACTTCAAGAAGAACAAGACGTCGCTGCCGCCGGGCCTCAGCACGCCGGACGCGAAGACGCTGCGCTTCGAGTTCGCCAAGCCCCGCTGTGACCTGCCGTTCGCGGTCTCGCTGCCGACCACCGCGCCACTGCCCGCCGACAAGGACACCGGCGTCGACCTGGACAAGCAACCGTTCTCGTCCGGCCCGTACAAGATCGCCAAGAACCAGGTCGGCGTGTCGATCACCCTGGACCGCAACCCCAACTGGGACCCGAAGACCGACGCCGTCCGGCACCAGTACCCGGACCAGTTCGTGTGGACCTTCGGCCCGACCGCGGACGCCGCCAGCAACCGGGTGATCGCCGACAACGGCGCCGACCAGAGCGCGCTCGCCTTCAACACCGTGCCGGCCTCGCTGGTCGCCAAGGTCGCCGGGGACGCCGCGCTCAAGTCGCGGACGATCCTCTCCCCGACCCCGAGTGCCAACCAGCTCGTCATCAACAACCAGCGGGTCACCGACCTGAAGGTCCGGCAGGCGCTCAACTACGCCGTCGACCGCGAGGGCATGATCAAGGCGCTCGGCGGCCAAACCGTCGCCGCGCCGCTGACCACGCTGATGCCGCCGGCCACCATCGGCTACAAGGCGTACGAGGCGTACCCGGCCGGCCCCAACGGCAACGTCGACAAGGCCAAGGAACTGCTCGGCGGCAAGACGCCGGAGCTGGTCCTCGGTGTCGCCGACAACTCCACCGAGCAGCAGCAGGGCGCGCAGCTCAAGGCCAACCTGGAGCGCGCCGGCTTCAAGATCACGCTGCGGAACATCTCGGACGACGCGAAGCTCGACGAGATCAAGAAGAAGGACAACCCCTGGGACCTGTACATCGGTAACTGGGCGGCGGACTGGCCGAGCGGGGCCTCGATCCTGCCGGTGCTCTACGACGGTCGCACCATCAAGGCCGAGGGCAACAGCAACCAGTCCTACTTCAACGACCCGGCGGTCAACGCCGAGATGGACCGCATCCTCGCGCTGGCCCCGGCCGAACAGGGCCCGGAGTGGGCCAAGCTCGACGAGCGGATCATGAAGGAGCACGCGCCGGTGGTGCCGTTCTACGTCGACGTGGCCTACAACGTGCACGGTTCCAAGGCCGGCGGGATCTTCATCTCCAGCGTCTTCGGCTACCCGTCGTTCGTGAACGCGCACGTCAAGCCGTAAGGCACACCGCAAGCCAGAAGGGCCCCCTCCCGACAACGTCGTCGGGAGGGGGCCCTTCTGTTCCTGCCGATCCACTGCGACCTTCAGCACGGCGTGGAGTGAGCACCGGGCAGAACTCGCACCCACAGATCGAACGTAACCTTGTGGGTACGTAACCGAGCGGTTACATTCGTGGTCATGGACGCCGTGTTGCACGCGCTGGCAGACGAGAGCCGGCGCACGGTTCTCGATATTCTCCGCGACCGCCCGGCGAGTGCAGGAGAGCTGGCCGAGGTTCTCCCGATCGCTCGCCCGGGCGTGTCCCGGCATCTCCGCGTGCTGCGGGAAGCCGGGCTTGTCGACGTACGCCAGGACGCGCAGCGCCGGATCTACACACTCCGCCCGGAGGCGCTCGTCGAGGTCGACGAGTGGCTGGGGGAGTACCGCCGGCTCTGGGAGAACCGGCTCGACGCTCTTCACACCGAGATCGCACGAGGAAAGAGGGCGCAACGATGACCACGATCGCGACGATGCGAACGCTCGACGAGACCCGCGGAGCAGTCCGGGTCGAGAACCTCTATGACACGGACATCGGCGACCTCTGGCAGGCGTGTACGACACCCGAGCGGCTGGCCCGCTGGATGGCCCGGGTCGATGGCGACATGCGGGTCGGCAGCACGATCCAGGCCGTCTTCACGAGCAGCTGGACCGGTCCGGCGCGCATCGAGGTGTGCGATGCGCCCCACCACCTGCTGCTGACGACGAAGCCGGGTACGGACGACGAGGGGCAGATCGAGGCGTGGCTGACCGAGGAGGGCTCCAAGACCCGGCTGGTGGTCGAGGAGCGCGGTCTGCCGATAGGGCATCTCCCGTTTCACGCCTCTGGTTGGCGGGTCCACCTTGATGATCTCGGTCGGTCGCTGGAGGTCGACGGCCCGGTCCATCCGGAGGGCTGGAGCTCCGATGTCAGAGCGCGCGGATGGGAGGAACGCTGGGAAGAGCTCACGCCGGCATACCAACAGATGGAGATTGTTCGATGACGGACCTGATCAGGCTCAGCTTGACGACTGTCAATGCGCCCGACGCAATCGCGCTCGCGCGGTTCTACGCCGAGATCACCGGCGGGGTGGCGAAGGGTGACGAGTCCTGGGCGCTTGTAGAAGGGCCGAACGGTGACATCGGGTTCCAGCAGATCGACGACTACCGGCCACCCACCTGGCCGGATGGCGAGGTGGGGATGCAGATGCACCTCGAGTTCCTCGTCGACGACCTGGAGGCGACCGGAGCGCGTGTGCTGGCGGCCGGCGCTACCCGATTCGAGCATCAGCCCAACGCGGACCACTGCTTCGTCTACGCCGACCCGGCCGGGCATCCGTTCTGCCTGTCCACGTGGGGGACCCCGAGAGTCGGCGACTGACTCAGCTCGTTCGGGCACCTGTTGGTCAGGCGCGGACCAACGTGCCGGTCCCGGAACGGGCCGAGCGTGGATTCGGGCGTGTCAGGCGATGACGAGACCGCGCGGTATGGAGAGGGCGTATCCACTATGAAATTCCGCGGGGTTGAATGATGGACTGGTATCCGCCCGTCGAGCCGTACGACTCCGGGATGCTCGACGTCGGCCACGGCAATGAGCTCTACTGGGAACTGTGCGGAAATCCCGACGGCAAACCCGCGGTGTTCCTGCACGGCGGTCCCGGCGGTGGCCTGCTCCCGGACAATCGGCGGTACTTCGACCCGTCCGGTTACCGGGTCGTGCTGTTCGACCAGCGAAACTGCGGTCGTAGCCGGCCCTTCGCGGGCGACCCGAAGACGTCACTGGAACACAACACCACCCCGCACCTGGTGGCGGACATCGAGCGGCTACGCGAGCACTTGGGGATCGAGCGTTGGCTCGTCTTCGGCGGCAGCTGGGGCAGCACCCTCGGCCTGGCCTACGCCCAGGCCCATGCCGAGCGGGTCACCGAACTCGTGCTCCGCGGCCTGTGGCTGGTTCGCAGGTCGGACGAGGCATGGTCGTTCACCCCGGCGGGTGCGGCGCACCTGTTTCCCGCCGAGTGGGCGGCCTTCTGTGCCGCGATCCCCGTGACGGAACAGGACGACCTTGTCGCCGCCTATGGCCGCCGCATTTCCGACCCCGATCCCGCGGTCCACGGCCCGGCGGCCCGCGCCTGGATGAGCTGGGAGCTCTCGGCCAACACCCTGCTGCCGATGACGCCGCCCGTCATCGACGACACCAGCCTGCTGGCGTTCGCCCGCATCACACACCACTACATCAGCAACGGCGGCTTCCTCCCGCCGGAAGGTCTCCTGGCGGGCGTCGACCGCATTCGACACATCCCGACGGTCATCGTGAACGGCCGTTACGACATCAAGACGCCGCCGAACCAGGCCTGGGACCTGCATCGGGTCTGGCCTGAGGCGAAGTTCCACATCGTGGAGGACGCCGGCCACAGCGGCTCCGAACCTGGCACCCGCAGCCTGCTCATCGAAGCCACCAACCAGTTCCTCGCGCCGATGTGATCTTGAGCCGACGTAATAGCCTGTTGAGGGCGAATCCGTACTACGCCATCCGCAAAGCCAACTGCGGATCAGTCGGCGAAACTTCTACTCGGGCGAGGTGTTGTACTGGTCGAGTGTCGCCTTGAACGTGGACGCATCCCGGAATGTCAGCTCCCAGGGGCCTGTGTTGACGTCCATGTCCTTGCCGAACCCGACCCATTTCCCGGCCATCCGCCGGCCGGTGGGCTCCACCAGTAGCTGGATTGCGCCGTGGTACCGGGCTCCCCGGTAGTAGCCAGCGGGATCGGTCTGCTCCACCCAGGTGCCGGTGACCACGGCACCGTCCACGGTGAGATCCATTGACAGCGACGATGCCGCCGAACCGGGCAGACTGCGCACGGTCAGTCGGTCGCCGTGCTGGAGCACGACCACGAAGTGCTGCCCGGCGAATGATTCTCCCCGGCCGCTGGAGTGGTATTGGTAGCGGCTGAGCCAGACGCCCTCGTACGACGCGTGGACCGCGAGTGGCTTGGGCGTTGGCGTGGCCAGGCTGGACATGGGCGAGGTCAGGTCGTGGCCGCCGTGCTGGTCATCGACGACCTGGCCATTGGGTATCGCGGCGAAGCCGAGCAGCGAGACCGGCAGGCCGGTGACGACCTCCAGGGCGCGGGCGTACACGGGCCGCGGTGCGGCGATCGCGCCGGACTCCCAGCGCTGGACGAGTCTCTTGTTGGCGTCGTTGGGCTCGCCGACGCGGCGGCCGGCGGCCTGGAGCGCGCGGGCGAAGTCGTCCTGGCGCATGCGCATCCCCGTGTGGACCATGCGCAGAGCGGTGTTCGGGGCACTCATATCAGCAACGATAGCGTTGGGTCACCCCAATGCCACCCTGAGTGCACCCGAAGGTGTCACGCCGGTGCAGTGAGTGATGAGAAGCCACGCAGATGTCCTTGCGGCGGCGACAACGGGAGCGTCCAATCAGCATGACGCCGTGTTTGCTCGACGCACTGTCCGTAGCAGTAGTTCGCCGATCCGGTCTGAGCTGTCCTGCCTTCGATTAGGGGCCTCTCGTGTCGCAGGTCGATCCACGCTTCGGTGCCCAACTTCGCGCACTGCGGACCAGCAAAGGACTGTCTCTGCGGGCGCTCGGTCAGCTCGCCCATCGGGGCAAGAGCCACCTGCACGATCTGGAGACCGGGGCGAAGGCCCCCACCCCTGACACGGCTCGGCACCTCGACGAAGTGTTGCGAGCCGACGGGGCGCTCGTCCGTCTGGTGGACCAGCCCGTCGACCACGACGCCGAGGCCGGTGAGCTGCTGGCTCGGGTACGGGCCAGCGATGTCAGCGCCGAGACGCTCGTGCGGATCGAGGCCGGAGTAGACGACCTGGCGAGCGCGTACGCGCTCTCGCGGCCGTTCGAGCTACTTCCGAGGGTGCGTCGGCAGTTGGCATATGTGGAACGGCTGCTCGATGGGCGTGGCACTTTGGCGCAGCGCCGGCGGCTCGTCATTGCCGGTGGCTGGCTGACGGTGCTGCGGGCGACGGTGCACATCGATCTGCTGCAACAGCCTGCCGCAGGCGCTCATCTGCGTACGGCCATGGCTCTTGCCGAGCATGCGGAGCATCCGGAGATCCAGGCGTGGTGTCTGGAGACGCAGGCGTGGGACTGGCTCACCCGGGGTGACTGCCGGCGGGCGATGAACCTTTCGCGGCAGGCGCAGCGGGTCGCGCCTCAGGGTAGTTCCGCGTACATCCAGGCGACCGCCCAGGAAGCGCGGGTGTGGGCGCGCTTCGGTGATGTGCGGGGGACGCGTGATGCGCTGGATCGTCTGGAACTGTTGACAGCGAACTTGCCGGTGCCCGAGCGGGCCGAGCACCACTACCGGTACGACCCGACGAAGGCGTTGGCGTACACGGCGACCACGCTGTCGTGGGTGGGCGACCCGGCCGCCGAGCAGATGGCCCGGACTGCCTTGGCGGAATTGGACCCGCGCGGCGATGGTGGGGAGCGGCCACGGCGCTCCGCTTCCGCCCGTCTGGATCTCGCGATGGCACTGGTGGCCGGCGACCAGCCGGATGAGGCGAGTGTCGTCGCCGCCGATGCGGTCCGCTCGGGGCGAGTGGTGTCCTCGAACTGGTGGCGGGCGCGGGAAGTGCTCCGAAAGGTCGAGGGCACCGGGACGGCGGAAGCGGCCGCGTTCCGTGAGGTCTACGAGGCGTACCGGCCCGTGGCCCGATAGCGGACGGCACGCGCGACCAGCGGACACCCGCTAGCTTTCTGTCACTCACCGTTCACCAGATGCTGAGTGAGGGCGGGATCAGTACGAACAGGTCGCCAAGGCGAGACCACCTGCCCCTGTCAGCGGAGGTGGGAATGAGCGGCAAGGACGACGCCGGCACGCCGTACACGGGCGAGCAGATCGACGCGGCCGAACGGGACGAAGCCAAACGCCGGTTGCTCGCGCAGGCCGAGGCCGAACGGATACCGGTGCAGGAGACGACTCGGGCGGTGCCGGATCGGCGGTGGCGGGGTGAGCCGTGATCCGGTGCCGATCGGCCGACGGGTCGCGTACCTGCGGGTGCGGCGGAGGTTGTCGCAGCAGTCGTTCGCGGATCGGTTGGGGAAGTCAAAGAGCTGGGTGGACAAGGTCGAGCGTGGGGTCCGTTCCCTGGAGCGGGTGTCGACCATCCGGGAGATCGCAGCGGTGCTGCGGGTCGATCCCGCAGCCCTGCTTGGCCGTGATGTCCAGCCCGCCGGGGTTGTCGAGCGTCGCGAGGGCGTCGCGCGGATTCGGGCGGCGCTGTCGGCGTACCCAATGGCTTTTGGTCGTCTGGCGGACCGTGACGTGATGTCGCCCGATCGGTTGGCTCGGGAGGTGCGTCATGCATGGATGACCTTCCAGCACGCCCGGTACCCGCGTCTGATCGAGCTGCTGCCCACTGTGGTGACCGAGGTGCGTCGCGCCCACGCGCAGGACCCGGAGGCCGGACGGGCGGCGGTGGTCGAGGCGTATCGGGTGACGGCGGCGCTCCTGGTCAAGCTGGACGAGGGGAGCCTCGCCTGGTTGGCGGCTGATCGGGCGATGTCCGCCGCCGCTGGTGACCGGGTCTTGTTGGCCTGCGCGGCGGTGCAGCTTGGCCAGGTGTTGCGGGCATCGGCTCGTGCAGGGCCGGTGATGCTCGCCGCCGCTTCCCAGATCGCTTCGGGCACGCCGGAGGAGATGTCGCTACGGGGATCGCTGCTCGTGCAGGCCGCGCTGATCGCGGCCAGGGCCGGTGATGATCGGATGTTCGGTGAGCTGTTGGGCGAGGCCGCCGAGTTGGCCGCTCAGGTGGGCGACGGTCAGGACCATTACCGGACGGCGTTCGGGCCGACTGCCGTCGAACTGGCATGGGTCGCTGCCGCCGTGGAACTGGGCGACGGGCCCCAGGCGGTCGCCCGGCACGAGAAGGCGATCGGGCGGGACGGGTGGCGGTGGCTGCCGGTCGAGCACCGCGCCGCGCACCTGATCGATGCGGCGCGCGCATACCTCCACACGGATGACCTCGCCAACGCGGCGCGGGTCCTGTTGCGGGCCGAGCGCATGGCGCCCGCTGAGGTCCGCGACCGGCCAGCCGTGCGGGACGTGGTCGCCCAGGTCGCCCGCGACCCGGGTGCCCCACCGACGATCACGCAGCTCGCCATCGGCCTCGGGGTGCTGTGAGTCGACAAACCGCTGGGGCGCCTCAGCGCGCCGCGTTCAGGTAGCGCAGCACGGCGAGCACTCGCCGGTGGTCGGTCCGCGCCTGGGGTAGGTCCAGCTTGGTGAAGATGGCTGTCACGTGCTTCTCCACGCTGCGTGCGGCGAGGTGCAGCGACTCGCAGATGGCAGCGTTGGACCGGCCCTCGGCCAGCATCCCCAGGACCTCTCGTTCCCGCTCGCTGAGGCGGGCGACGCCCGCGTCCACCGCCGGGGCCGCCAGCAACTGCCGCACCACCTCCGGGTCCAGTGCTGTCCCGCCGTCGGCCACCCTGCGCAGCGCGTCGACGAAGTCGTCGGTGCTGACGATGCGGTCCTTCAACAGGTACCCGACCCGCCCGGGGTGCTCGGCGATCAGTTGTCGCGCGTACCGGGTCTCCACCCACTGTGAGAAGACCAGCACGCTGATCTCCGGGTACGTCGCCCGGATCGCCAGTGCCGCCCGCAGGCCTTCGTCGGTGAAGGTCGGTGGCATCCGCACGTCGACCACCGCCGCGTCCGGCCGATGCTCGCCGATCGCCGCCAGCAGGTCGTCTCCGTTGTCCACAGTCGACACCACTGTGATGCCGTGATCCGTCAGCAACAATCTGATCCCGTCGCGCAGCAACGGGTTGTCCTCGGCGATCACCACTCGCACGGCAGCTCCACTGTGATAGTCGTCGGCCCGCCGGGCGGGCTGTCCACCCGCAGCGCGCCGTCCAGCGACTCGGCCCGCCGGGCCAGCCCTGCCAGACCCGTACCCTTGCTCCCCGGCGCTGCCCCGCCGCGCCCGTCGTCGGTGACGGTCAGGCGGAGCACGCCACCCAGCGCCCGAAGGTCCAGCCGGATCCGGCTGGATCCGGCGTGCTTCGCCACGTTGGTGAGCAGTTCGGCGGCGCTGAAATAGAGCGCGGACTCCATGTCGGGCGTTGGCCGCCGGGGCAGGTGCACGTTTACGTCGACGGGCACCGCGCTGCGCGCGGCCAGCGTCTCGATAGCGGTGCCCAGGCCGGCGTCCAGCGCGGGCGGGTGAATGCCCCGCACGATGTCCCGCAGCTCGGTAAGCGCCTCCACCACCGCGCCCTGGGCCTGCGCCACCATCGTCCGCAGCTCCGGTTCGCCGGCTCGCCGCTCGATGCGCGACAGCGCCACGCCCAGCGCGACCAGCCGGGCCTGGGTGCCGTCGTGCAGGTCCCGCTCCACCCGCCGCAGCAGCGCCGCCGCGTCCGCCCGCAACGCGTCCCGGCTGGCTTCCAACGCCGCTATCCGGGCTCGCTCCGGGCCCGGCTCCAGCAGCGCCCCCACCAACCGCCGGTCCAGCCACACGATGAGCCTGAAGTACCACGGAAACACCAGCAGCGCGGCCAACCCCTGCGCGGCCAGACCCCAGGGACCGCCCCACGGCGGATCCTGCGGAAACCAGTGCATCCACACGGGATAGGTGATCCCTAGCAGCCCTCCGACGATGAGGACCCCGCCGAGGTAGCCGGCCGCTGCCATCAGCGGCAGCCGGGCGAAGCAGTACGCGAGGGCCTTCCAACCGCTGGCGTCGGTCAGCACCGCAGCGGCCCAACGCACCGGGCCCGACCCGCCGCGGCGTACGGGCGGCGGGTTCGGCCAACTCCAGCCGAGGAAGAGCCGGGCCGGCCCACGGAAGTACCGCACTGTCAGCCGGGCCAGCACCAGCACACCGGTCAGGAGCGGCAGCCCGATCGTCAGCAGCGACAGCGCGGAGAACACCAACCCCAGCAGCGCGAGCGCGAACGTCGGCACGGCCAGCACCGCGCCGGTGACCGCGTATCCGACCTCACGCCAGGTACGGGCGGCCAGCGGCGCGCGCAGGACCGTGCCGACGACCGATCTCACGGGTCCACCGCCAGCGACTCGACCGCCGGGCGGCGCATCGCGACCACCGCCGGCACCACGGTGCCCAGCAGGACCAGACCGATCACCGCGGCCAGGCCGACGATCAGCTGCCCGCTCGGCAGGTACGGCATCCACGTGCCCAGCATGCCGTGCAGCATCGGCACCACTGTGACCATCGCGACCACCGTACCCACCGCCATCGCTGTCACCGTCACCGTCAGGGCTTCGCAGACGACCACGGCCAGCGCCCGCATCCTGCTCGCGCCGACCAGCCGGGTCACCGCAAGCTCCCGGCGCCGGGCCAACAACACGGTCACCAGCGTGTTCACAGCGGCTACCGCGGCGAAGGCCACGTAGACGGCAGTGCCGGAGTACTCCGTCCACACCTGCGCCGGTGGGTCGGGCACTGCGCGCACATGTACGGACGTGGTGTGCGTGACCACCTTCACCATGGCGAACGCGATTGCCAGAACCAGCGGTACCAGGGCACCGGACAGCGCCTTGGATCGCACCGCGAGATTGTCCGCGGCCAGCGCCCCGGTGCCCCCGAACAGTCGCGCCAGCGGTGCGACCAGCCGCAGCAGTACCGGGCCGAGGAAGCCGGCCCCGACGCACATCGCCAGCATCGTGAAGAAGCTCGACCCGTCGGCCTTGGCCGGGTCGCCCTTCGCGATCAGGATCGACAGCACCACGCCGCCAGCCACCAGTACCACCCCGATCGCGGTACGCACGAAGCTGACCTGACGCCGCGCGACGGCCGTCTCGGTCAGTGCGGCGGCGGGGCGTACTCGCGCCGGGCGCACCGCCGCGACCAGCGCACCAACCAGCGACGCCCCGACGGTGATGCCCAACGCGGCGGGCAACGCCGCGGCCGAACTGTGGAACGTCACGCCGGGCGGAATCACCCCGTGCCCCGTGAGCCCCGCCAACCAGGTGTGGGCGAGCAGGGCGCCGAGCGGCACCCCGAGCACTGTCGCCGGCACTGCCACCGCAGCGGCCTGGACAGCCACCGCGCGGCGCACCAGCGCGGGAGTGGCACCGATCGCCCGCACCAGCGCGATGTCCCGACCCTGCCGGGCGATCGACGACGTCATGGTCAACCCAACGATCAACGTGGTCAGGTACACCGACACCACCACGAACAGCACCGCCATCTCGGGGATCCCGCTATCGGTCAGCGCCTGCCGCGCGGCCGGGTCCAACCGCGCGTCGGATATCGAGGAACTGGCGCCGAGCGCTCCGGACACCAGCGCGGCGGCCAGGCACTGCGTGACGAATGGTCCAGCGAAGGCCCACGGCTGCTTGCGCAACGCCTGCCTGGTCAGCCCCGCGTTCACCGGGCCACCACCGGGTCAGACACGGTGGCGGCCAGCCGCTGCGCGATGCTCGTCGGATCGGGCGTCGGGCCGTCCGCCACCACCTCGCCGTCGCGCAGCAGGATGAGCCTGTCGCTCCACGCCGCTGCCATCGGGTCGTGGGTGACCATCACCACAGTCACCCCGGCCCGGTCCACCCCGTTGCGAAACAACTGCAGAACCTGCCCACCGGTCGTCGGGTCCAACGCCCCGGTCGGCTCATCCGCGAACACCACGGCGGGACGGCCAGCCAACGCACGGGCAATGGCGACCCGCTGACGCTGGCCACCGGACAACTCACCGACCGAACGGCCAGCAAGCCCGGACAGCCCGACCTCGGCCAGCACCTCGTCGAGCGGACGCGGACGCGGACCACCCAACCGACGGGGCAGCAGCACGTTCTGCCGCACCGTCAGCTCGGACAGCAGGTTGTACGACTGGAAGACGAAACCCACCCGGTCGCGGCGCAGCCGGGTCAGGGCGCCTTCGCGCATCCGCGTGACGTCCCGGCCGACCAGCCGCACCCGGCCTGACGTCGGCCGGTCCAGCCCGGCCGCGCACTGCAACAGCGTGCTCTTGCCCGATCCGGTGGCGCCCATCACCGCCACGAACGTGCCGGCCGCCACCGCGACTGAGACGGTGCGAAGAGCGGCGACCGGCCGGCGGCGCGAGCCGTAGCTGCGGGTCACCCCGTCGAGTTCCACCACGTTGTCCATGCGTTCCAGCCTCGGCGGCGGCGGGGGCACGGACATCCGGGTGGCCCGCACGGTGTGGGTGCGGTTATCCGTACCGTCCCGTGAGTCTGTCCACGACGCCCACCACGCGATCTCAACCGGCGTGAGATGCAAGAGGCGCTGATCAGGGAACGATCACCACGCCGCCGCGCACGCCGCCCTGGGCCAGCCGCTCGTGGGCGGCCGCCGCGTCGGCGAAGGGGTACACGTCGGCGATCCGGAGCGGGATGTCGCCGCTGGTGACGAGTTTGACCAGTTCGCCCAGCCGGGTTCCGTCCGGTAGCACCTCCAGCGCGACGGACCGGATCCCGCGCACCGGCTCCGGGCGAAGCGGGGGTGACGCGGCCACGTAGCCGCCGCCGTCCCGAACGAGGTCCAGCAGCGAGGAGCCGATCACCGCCAGGTCGACGACCGCGTCGAACGTCCCCGTCGGATCGTCGTCGCGCGACAGGAACGCCGCGCCCAGCGACTCGACGAACTCGCTGTCGTCGGCCCCGGCCAGTCCGGTGGCGTGCAGACCGGCCGCCCGGGCCAGCGCCAGGACGAACCCACCGACCTGCCCGGCGGCGCCGGTGACGAGCACCGTCGAACCTGCCGGGAGCGCGAGCAGGTCGAGTGCCTGGGCGGCGGCGAGGCCATTGGTCGGCAGGGTCGCCGCCTCGGTGGCGGGGACGCCGGCGGGCGCGGAGGTCAGCCAGGCGGCGTCGAGGACCACGTACTCGGCGTGGGCGCCGACAGTGGTCTGCAGCCAGGGCGAGAAGCCGATGACCTCGTCGCCGATCGTGAACTCGTCGACCGACGGGCCGACCGCGTCGACGCTGCCGGCAACGTCCCAACCGGGCGTGTACGGCAGACCGGTCGGCAGCGGAGCCGGGAACCGACCGGAGCGGACCATCAGATCAACCGGATGGACAACCGAGGCCGCGACCCGCACCCGCACCTGCCCGGGCCCCGGCTCGGGCACCGGCGCCTCGGCCACGTGCAGGACCTCCGGCCCTCCGAACTCTGCATAGCTGACTGCGCGCATCGCCGTCTCCTTCGTGGGATTTCGTGATCACCACGACCGTACGAATCAGAGGCACTGTGAGAAAGTAGGTACCTTAAAGTGCCTAGGGCACCAAGGAGGCAAGAGGATGGCGACGTCGACCGCAGCGCAACGCCGCGAACAGGCCAAACGCGACTACGACGCGTTCCTGGAGCAGTGCCCGACCCGTGAGCTGCTGAGCAGGCTCACCGACAAGTGGGTCGCCCTGGTGATCCCAGCGCTCGTCAACGGCCCGCAGCGGCACGGCGAACTCGCCCAGCGCATCGCCGGCGTCAGCCAGAAAATGCTCACCCAGACCCTGCGCACCCTGGAGCGCGACGGCCTGGTCACCCGCACTGTCACCGCCTCGGTGCCGGTCCGCGTCGACTACGAGCTCACCCCACTCGGCCATGAGCTGTTCCCGGTCATGATCGCGATCAAGAACTGGGCGGAGACGCACATGGACCGCGTTTTCGATGCCCGGACCCAATACGACGCACGCCCCTGAGTGCATCGACCAGAGCGGCCATCAGACGCTGCCCCTCAAGGCCGACCAGAGGGTTTGCGTCGCGGCGGGCTCGCGTTTGCGTTCGCGCGCGCTCAAAGCCATAGCTTTGCCGCCATGACGACACAGACCTGGATCATCACCGGTGCGTCCCGCGGTTTCGGGCGAGCACTGGCGGAGTCGGCGCTCGCTGCGGGCGATCAGGTGGTGGCGGCGGTGCGCCGGCCGGACAGCGTGGCCGACCTGGCGGCCAGATACCCCGACAACGTTCTGGTCGCGAACTTCGACGCCCGGGACACCGCTGCGTCGGCGTCGCTCGTGCGGGCCACCCTCGACCGCTTCGGTCAGCTTGACGTTCTCGTCAACAACGCGGGCCGGGCCGTGGTCGGAGCGGTCGAGGAGGTCAGCGACGCGCAGCTGCGCGAATTGATGGATCTGCACCTGTTCGGTCCGGCCGCGCTCGTGCGGGCGGCGTTGCCCGCGATGCGTAGCCGGGGCGCCGGGATGATCGTGCAGATGAGCAGCCAGGGCGGGAGGATGGCGTTTCCCGGCGTATCGGCCTACTCCGCGTCGAAGTTCGCCCTCGAAGGCTGGTCCGAGGCGCTGGCCGGGGAGGTCGCACCGTTCGGGATCCGCGTGATGATCATTGAACCGAGCCGGTTCCGGACCGACTTCAACGCCGCCGACGTACTCGAATTCACTGAGGCGTCCGAAACGTACAGTGATCTGCTCGCCGCCGTCCGCGCGGACATGGCCGGGACCGACGGCCGCCAGGAAGGTGACCCAACACGGGCGGCCGAGATCATCGTGTCCCTCGCACACAGCAACGAGGTGCCGCTGCGTCTGCCGCTCGGGCGCGAAGCGGTCGAGCGCATCTCGGGCGCGTACCGGCGTGGTCTGGACGAGGTCGAGCGGTGGGCCGAGACTGCCCGCAGCGCCGACTTCGACGGCGTCCCGGCGTCGGTCCGGCCGATCTAGGGTGATGTCGTGGCCACCGACGATCTGATGACCAGGGCCTTGGAAATGGTCGGGGATGACGGCCCGCTGTCGGTCGAGGTGATCCACAGCCTCACCGACCTGGCCGACGTCCACGAGTCGATGACGATCGCCGAGGTCGCCGACCTCCTCGACATCACGCCTCACACGCTGCGCTACTACGAGCGGGCCGGGCTGGTCGAGGTGGCCCGTGACAGCCAGGGTCATCGCGTCTACGACGCCGCAGCGGTGCGGCGCCTGGTGTTCCTCACCAGGATGCGGCTGTCCGGGATGCCGATGCGCGACCTGCAGCACTACATTGCGCTCGTGGACGCCGGGCAGGACACGGTGCCCGAGCGGCTCGACATGCTGCTTGAACATCGCGACATCATCCGTCGCCGGATTCGTGAGCTGACCCTCTCCCTCGCGGCGACCGAATACAAGATCGCCACGTATGGCGGCTCGACCGGACCGGACGTTGCGGCCCTCGACACTGCCGCCGACCTGTAGGCCCCCTACAGCAGGTGGGTGCGGAGGAAGTCCAGCTCCAGAGGCAGCAGACGCTCGGCGGTGCCGTTCGCGGCCAGATGGGTGGCCCCGGTCAGCGGCAGCACGGCGTGCGGGCGGCCGGCGCTCAGCAGGGCTGCGGAGAGCCGGAGCGTGTGCGCGGCCACCACGTTGTCGTCGGCCATGCCGTGCACCAGCAGCAACGGGCGGGCCTGGTCCGGGCCGGTGACCGGTTCGGCGGCCATCTCGACGAGCGAGTGGTGCGCGTAGATGTCCTGGCCGTCCTCCGGCAACCCCAGATAACGCTCGGTGTACGCAGTGTCGTACAGCGCCCAGTCGGTCACCGGGGCGCCCGCGATCCCGCAGCGGAACAGCTCCGGGTGGCGCAGCACCGCCAAGCCGGCCAGCCACCCGCCGAACGACCAACCGCGCACCCCGACCCGCCCCAGGTCCAGGTCCGGGTGCTTGCCGGCGAGCGCGGTGAGCGCGTCGATCTGGTCGGTCAGGATCACGTCGGCGACCCGCCGGTGGATCGCCTTCTCGAACGACGGCGCCACTCCCGGCGTACCCCGGTTGTCGATGGTGACCACCGCGAACCCGGCGTCGGCCCACCACTGCCGCTCCAACCACGCGGCCCGCGCCGCCACCACCTCCTGGTGCCCCGGGCCGCCGTAGATGTCCAGCAGCACCGGCAGCCGCCGGCCCGTCACGTGGTTGTCCGGGTAGAGCACCGCCGCCGGCAGCCGCCGGTCGGTCACCCGTTCCAGCAGCGGCAGAGGGGAATACGGCGGGGCGGCGGCGAACGAACGCAGCTCGGCGATCTCCTGATCGCCGCGGCGGACAGTCCAGCGCACCCCGGCGTGGTCCAGCGACGCGCCGCCGACGGCCAGCACGTCCCCGCCCACGGCGGCGGTGTACCAGCCGGAGTCGGTGGTGAGGCGGCGGGCGTCCACCCCACCGCCGATGGTGGTGCGGACCCGGAACAGGTGCCGCTCGCTCGGCTCGCCGTCGCTCGCCTCCACCAGCAGGTCGGCCGGGCCGGCGGCGGCCGGCAGCCGACCCACCACCCGTCGTACGTACAGCGACGGCGGGGTGAGCAGGGTGCCGTCCGCGAAGAGGCACCGGGCGTCGTACCCGTCGTGGGCCAACTCCCCACCGACAAGCACCCGGCCGTCCGGCAGGTGCGCGGGGGTGCCGGCGATCGGCTCGACCCAGCGCGGATCGGCCAGCTCGGCGTGCACCTGCGTCTCACCGGTGCGCGGGTCCACCGCCAGCACCAGCCCGTGCTGCTGCGAGCGGCGCAGCACGGTGATCAACGGACTGCCCTCACCCCAGCTGACCCCGGTCAGGTACGGGTAGGTCTCCCGGTCCCAGTGCACGTCGACCCAACCGTCGTCCAGGTCCAGCAGGTGCAGGCTGACCTCAGCGTTCGGGCCACCGGCCCGGGGGTACGCGACGGCGGTCGGGGGGCTCGCCGGCTCGGCCGGGTCGTGCAGGTGCCACCGCTCCAGGCGGGACTCGTCGACCCGGGCGGCGAGCACCGAGCGGCCGTCGGGCGCCCACCAGTACCCCCGGTACCGGCCGAACTCCTCCGCCGCGATGTGCTCGGCCAACCCCCAGCTCACCCCGGCGTCCTCGCCGGCCAGCAGGGTGTCGGTGCCGTCCGGGTCGATCACCCGCAGTTCACCCCGGCGCACGCCCTCGGCCGCGTCCGTCACGTACGCCAGCCGCTGCCCGGTCGGGTCGGGACGTGGGTCCAGCACCGGGCCGACGGCCGCCACCTCCACCACGTCGCCGTGCACCAGATCGGCTCGGAACAACCGCCCGGCCAGCGCGAACACCGCAACCCGACCGGCCGCGTCCAACGCGTACGAGCCGATGCCGGCGGCGCTGAGCCGCAGTCGCTCGCGTAGCGCGCGTTCGCCGGGGGAGAGGGAGCGGACATCCCCGCCTTCGCCCAGCAGGGTCGCCGGATCGGCGACCAGCCGCTCCTCGCCGGTGCCCACGTCCAGCAACCAGAGCGCGTCCGCCGGGTCCTCGGGGCCGGCGGAGCGCAGGAAGATCACCCGGGAGCCGTCCTCAGCCACCGAGACAGCGCGTGGCGCGCCGTGGCTGAACCGGCGGGTGCGGGCGGCCAGCTCCGGAAAGTCCACAGCCCAAATCGTAGAGCGGGAGCGGGGGTGATGTGGCCGACCTGGGCGGACGCGTCAGCGTTGGCCGGGCCGAACTGCCAGTTAGAGTGACCGTCGTGACGATGCTGCCCGACCGCCGCCTGCTGCTGGTCCACGCGCACCCCGACGACGAGTCGATCGGCACCGGCTCGACGATGGCCCACTACGCCGCCGACGGCGCGCACGTCACGCTGGTGACCTGCACACTCGGCGAGGAGGGCGAGATCCACGTGCCCGCGCTGGCGCAGCTCGCCGCCGCCGAGGCCGACCAGCTCGGCGGGTACCGCGTGGCCGAGCTGGCCGCCGCGTGCGCCGCGCTCGGCGTCAGCGACCACCGCTTCCTCGGCGGCGCTGGCCGCTACCGTGACTCCGGGATGATGGGGCTCGCGACCAACGAGCACCCCAGGGCTTTCTGGCAGGCCGACCTCGACGAGGCCGCCGGGCACCTCGTGGAGATCATGCGAGAGGTACGCCCGCAGGTGCTCGTCACGTACGACCCGAACGGCTTCTACGGCCACCCCGACCACATCCAGGCGCACCGGGTGGCCATGCGTGCCGTCGAGTTGGCCACCGCCGAGGGCTGCGCCCCGCTCAAGGTCTACTGGACGGCCATGCCGCTCAGCGTCCTGGAGGCCGGCATGACGCATTTCGCCGAGTCGTCCGACAACCCGTTCGGCGGCATCGAGGACATCGCCGACCTGCCCTTCGGCACCCCGGACGCCCAGATCGCCGCCCGGATCGACGGCACCGACCAGCACACTGCCAAGGAGGCCGCGATGCGGGCACACGCCACCCAGATCCCGGCCAACTCGTGGCTCTACTCGATCGCCGGCAACTTCGGTGGCGAGTTCATGGGCGTGGAGTTCTTCACCCTCGCGGTCGGTGCGAAGGGTCCGGGCACCGGGCCGTACGGCTGGGAGGACGACCTCTTCGCCGGCCTGCCCGCGGAGACCGCCCCGGACCGGTCCCCGGTCGCGGCGGCGGGTCTCCGGTGACAGTGCCGGCCGCACAGATGACGGTCGTGGAGGACCAGGAAGCCCCGCCCCCGGCGGGGCCGCCGCCGCGACTGCTGGATCTGGGCGTCCGGCTGGTCGGTGGGATCGTCGTGGTCCTCGCCGGTGTGCTGACCGGCGTACTGGAGCTGCTGCTCGCCACGCTCCGCGTCGGCGGGCAACTGGTCGGCGTGTCGGTGCTCCTCGCCATCGGCGCCAACATCCTGCTGAGCTGGTTCGCGTACGAGGCGGTGGGCCGTCGCTGGGCGGTGGCGCTGCCGGCGGTGCCGTGGTTCGCGCTGATGGCGGTCGCCGCCATCCGGACCAACGAGGGGGACCTGTTGCTGGCCGGCGACAACTGGGTCGGGCTGGCCATGATCGTGGCCGGCGCGATGACCTTCGCGGTGATGGGCTTCCGGCAGATTCTCGCGCCGCAGCCGGCCATGCTGGACGGCTGACGCCGGGCCGGTTCTGGTTGCTGCCGGGTGATGACGGCTCCCAGGTAAGGGTGGTAGATATTCCTGCCAGGGATGCGAGCCCGCGACGGGCGTACGGCAGGAGGGTCCGGCGATGGACAAGCGGTGGCGTGACCTCGGGGTGCTCGTAGCGGCGCTGTTCGCGGTCAACGTGGTCGCCCGACTGATCACCCGGTTCGGTTTCGACGGTGACGACACCGCCGCCGACCGGGTGTCGCTGACGATGTTCACGGTGATCGGCCTGATCCTCGCCGTGGTCGCCTTCCGCTGGGGCCGACGCCGGCCGCTGGCGGGCTGGGCCGCCGACATGGCCCTCGTGGTGCCGGTGGCGCTGCTGCTGACAGTGCTGGTCGGGCCGCTGCTGGTCGGTGACAACCCGTTCGCCGGTGGCGCGGCGACGTTCTTCGCCCAGATCTGGCTCTACCTGCTCGCGACTGGTGCCGGGTTGCTGATCGGCTATCTGGTGCTCACCGCGCTCGGCCGTGACTACCGCTCTCAGCAGCTCAAGCGGTACGCCGAGGTCAAGGCCGCCAAGCCCCGCCGAGTCGTCCGCCGCTGACCACCGCTCTTGATCGACTCGGCTTCCTTGAAGTCGGGGGGTCCCGGGCGTCCGGATGCCGCGACTTCCTGAAAGCCGAGTGGATCAAGCTGTGTTCGGGGCTACCCGGGTCAGGTAGGTGTGGTGGGTGACGAGGCCGAGTCGCTGGTAGAGCGCGACAGCCGCCGCGTTGCGCTGCTCGACCTGGAGGAACGCGTGCGTCGCGCCGCCCGCCACCCCCCAGTTGGCCAGCTCGTGGATCACGCGGCGGGCCAACCCATGGCGGCGGGCCGCCGGCAGGACCTCGATCAGGCTGAGGCCCAACCAGCGTCCCTGGCCGGTCACAGTGCCACGGCCGATGGCCACCAGGGCGTTGTCGGCGTACACGTGGGCGAAGCGAACCTGGTCCACGGCGGTGAGGACGTGCCGGGCGGCGTCCGGCAGGCCGCCCTTACGGCCGGCGGCGATGGCCAGCCACTCGTCGCTCGGCGCGGTGGCCAGCTCGACGACAGCGCTGCCCCACCCGTCGGCCTGGCCGCTGGCGGGCGTCGACGCCGGTAGGGGCAGCGGCGCGGTCTGCACCAGCGTCGGCGGACGGGTGCCCCAGCCACGGGCGTCCAGCTCGGCGCCGACCGGTGCGGCGAGCGGCAGCGGCGTGTTGATCAACGCGGGTTGGCCCAGGTCGGCGTACCAGCGCTCCACCGCGTCGACAGCGGCGGCCAGTGGTCGGTCCGGGTCGCCGATCGGCAGCGCGGAGTTGGCGCGCCCGGTCCAGCCCTCGGCCGACCGGAGCAGCCAGTCACCGAGTAGGCCCCGGGTCGGCGCCGGCCAGGCCTCGTCGGCGGCCCGCTCCAGCGCCACGACCGCCGCGGCGGTCGGCCGCCGGGTCGGCGGAACGCGCTTGGCGCGGTGGACCTGCGCCACCGGTACCCGGAGCGGCCCCTGGGCGGTGGCCAGAGTGAGATGAGTCTCGCTCAGCTCGACCAGCTCGCCGAGGGCATCGGAAAATAGTGGGCGGCCCTCGCGAATCCCCACAATCCGGCGGACCACGATCCGGTGTCCCACATCCTGCTGTCGGAGCACGATCGACCCCCTCCCCGGCGAGATACTAGGCTCTTAGCGTCGCGGGAGATCGCGGCGAGTCTTGCGGAGGAGAAGACCGGTGACCTACATCATCGCCGAGCCGTGCGTAGATGTGCTCGACAAGGCATGCATCGAGGAGTGCCCGGTCGACTGCATTTACGAGGGCAATCGGATGCTCTACATCCACCCCGACGAGTGCGTCGACTGTGGTGCCTGTGAGCCCGTCTGCCCCGTGGAGGCGATCTTCTACGAGGACGACGTCCCGGAGCAGTGGAAGGACTACACCGGCGCGAACTACGAGTTCTTCGAGGACCTGGGCTCGCCCGGTGGCGCCTCGAAGGTCGGCAAGGTGGAGAAGGACGCCACCTTCGTCGCCGCGCAGCCGCCGCGCGGCGAGGGCAACTGAACCGGCCCGCGCCGGTCTCGTCGCGGCTGCCCGAGTTCACCTGGGACACCCTGGACGCCGCGGCCACGTTGGCCGCGGCGCATCCGGAGGGCCTGATCAACCTCTCCATGGGTACGCCGGTCGACCCGGTGCCCGAGGTGATCCGGCGGGCGTTGGCTGACGCGTCCGATGCTCCCGGTTACCCGCTGACCGCCGGCACCCCGGCGTTGCGGGCCGCCATCGCGGCGTGGGTGTCCCGAGCCTGCGGCGCTGGCGTCGACGGTCTCGGTGTGCTGCCGACCATCGGCTCGAAGGAGCTGGTGGCCTGGCTGCCCACGCTGCTCGGCATCGGCCCGGGTGACGTGGTGGTGGTGCCGTCGATCGCGTACCCCACCTATGAGGACGGGGCCCGGCTGGCCGGTGCCACAGTCGTTCGTACCGACTCGCTCACGGCGGTCGGGCCGACCTCGCGGGTTCGGTTGGTCTGGGTCAACTCGCCAGGCAACCCGACCGGCCGGGTGCTGCCCGCGGCGCACCTGCGCAAGGTGGTCGACTGGGCCCGCGAGCGTGGCGCGGTGGTCGCCAGTGACGAGTGCTACCTGCCCCTGGGCTGGTCGGCCGACCCGGTTTCGGTGCTGTCTCCGCAGGTCAGCGGGGGTAGCTACGCCGGGGTGCTGGCCGTGCACTCGCTCTCCAAGCGGTCCAACCTCGCCGGCTACCGGGCCGGCTTCGTCGCCGGAGACCCGGCGCTCGTCGCGGAGCTGCTCAAGGTCCGCAAGCATGCCGGCATGATCGTGCCCGCGCCGGTGCAGGCGGCAATGGTGGCCGCGCTGGAGGACGAGCGACACGCCGAGGAGCAGCGGGAGCGTTACCGGGCCCGGCGGGAGGTGCTCACCGCGGCGTTCACCGGTGCCGGGTTCACCGTCGAGCACTCCGAGGCGGGCCTGTACCTCTGGCTGACCAGGGGTGAGGACTGCTGGCAGACCGTCGACTGGCTGGCCCGACGCGGCATCCTGGTCGCCGCCGGCGTCTTCTACGGCCCGACGGCCGGGCAGCATGTCCGGGTCGCGCTGACCGAGTCCGACGAGCACATCGCCGGCGTCGCGGCGCGCCTCACCTGATCGCGGATCCGGGCGGTCGAGCATGGTGGACAGGCCAGGTGCGCGGGTACGGGCGGCGGTCGTCGGCACCGGTCTGATCGGTGGCTCGGTGCTGCTCCGGATGGCCGCCGCCGGCATCGACGTGGTCGGGTGGGACCCGGACGAGGCCACCCGGCGGGAGACTCGCCGGGTGGGCGTACCCGCTCCGGACGACCTGGTCGAGGCGGTGACCGATCGGGACGTGGTCTTCCTGTGCGGGCCGTTGCCCACCCTGCCGGCGACGCTGGTCGAGGTGGCGGCGATGACCGGCGAGCGTTGTGTGCTCACCGACGTCGGTAGCACCAAGGAGCAGGTGGCGGCGTTCGCCGCCGCGCAGGGGCTGACGCACCGGTTCGTGCCCGGCCACCCGATGGCGGGCACCGACCGGGCTGGCCTGACGGCCGCGCGCCCGGACCTGCTCACCGGCGCGGCCTGGGTGCTCTGTCCGGCACCCGGCCCGGGCACCACCGCGTTCCGTTGGCTGGCCGAGCTGCTGGTGGAGGTCTTCGAGGCCCGGGTGGTGCCGATGTCCGCCACGGAGCACGACTCGGCCGCCGCGCTCGCCTCCCACGTGCCGCACCTGCTCGCCGGCGCGCTGGCCGGCGCCGTGCAACGCGCACCGCTGCGCGACGCGATCCTCGCGCTCGCCGCCGGCAGCTTCTCCGACGGCACCCGGGTCGCCGGAACCCCTGCCGACCGTACCGCCAACATGCTGCTCGGCAACCGGGACCGGGTGCTGCGTGAGCTGGCCGAGGTCACCGCGTTCCTGGACGACCTGACCGTCGCGCTGCGCGCCGATGACGCGTCGGCGCTCACTGCACGCTACGACGAGGCGAGGGCCTCCCGGGTGGCGCTGCGCGACCGGCGGTTCGACGCGGACGACAGGCAGTTCCCGGCCGGTGGTGACCACGTCGCAGAGGTGTCCTGGTTGCGCGAGCTGGGGGTGGCCGGCGGCTACCTGACCGCCCTGCGCGCCGACGCGAACACTGTTTCCTACGCGGCGCGTCGCCCCATCGCTGACTAGGCTGAGGGGTATGGCGGCGGACGGTCCGGTGGTGCAGGTGCGCGGTGAGGCGTACCGGGAGGTGCCTCCCGAGCTGGCCCGGTTCGCGGTCACCGCGACAGCCCGCGACCGGGACCGGGAGGCGACGCTGACCCGGTTGGCCGAGCGGGCCGCGGCGGTCCGGGTGCTGCTGGACGGCTCCGGGCCGGTGGTGGCGCGGCGGGAGACCGGCGACCTGCGGGTGCGGCCGGAGACCCGGCGCTCGGGTGAACGGGTGGTCGCCTGGCACGGCAGTGTCACCACCACGGTCACCGTCACCGACTTCACAGCGCTGGGCGAGCTGATGCTCCGGCTCGCCGACCAGGACCAGGTCGAGGTAACCGGCCCGTGGTGGGAGCTTCGTCCGGACAGCCCCGCCCATCGTGCGGCCCGGCACGCCGCGATCAGCGACGCGCTGCTGCGGGCCCGGGAGTACGCGGAGGCGCTGGGCGCCCGGGTCACCTCGTTGATCGAGCTTGCCGACGCGGGCCCCGCCGACCGGCCGATGTTCGCCCGTGCGGCCTTCGCCGGGGCTGGTGGCACGGGCGGTGGTCCACCGGAGCTCGAGTTGGACCCGCAGCCGCAGACCGTGCAGGCGGCGGTGCAGGCCCGGTTCACCATCAGCGACCCGGTTCTGGGCTGATGCCGCCGGCCCGGGTGCTGTCCACCGAAGAGTTGGTGGCGCGGGCGTCGGTGCTCGCCGAGGCCGGTCCGCGACAACTGCTCGGCATCGCCGGTGCACCGGGCGCCGGGAAGTCCACCCTGGCGGAACGGATCGTCGCCGAGATCGGGTCGGCCGCCTGCCTGGTGCCGATGGACGGCTTCCACCTGGCGCAGTCGCAACTGGTTCGCCTGGGCCGCGCCGACCGCAAGGGCGCCGTGGACACCTTCGACGCCAACGGGTACGTCTCGCTGCTGCGCCGGCTGCACCGGTTGGAGCCGACGGCGGTCTACGCGCCGGAGTTCCGCCGCGAGTTGGAGGAGCCGGTGGCCGGGGCGATCGAGGTGCTGCCGTCGGTCCGGTTGGTGGTGACCGAGGGCAACTACCTGCTGTTGCCGGATTTCCCCTGGCAGGAGATCCGACCGCTGCTGCACGAGGCGTGGTTTCTCGACCTGGACGCCGAGGTGCGGCACCGCCGGCTGACCGCCCGGCATGAGGCGTTCGGTCGATCTCCGGAGCAGGCGCGGGCGTGGGCGCTGGGCAGCGACGAGTCGAACGCCGCGCTCATCACCCCCACCGCCGACCGGGCTGACCTGGTGGTCCGCCTGGCGGAGCCCCCGCCGGTCTAGCCGATTTCGCGGACCGGCCGGGCCGGGTTGCCGACCGCCACGACGTTGGCGGGCAGGTCCCGGGTGACCACAGCGCCCGCGCCGACGACTGTGTTCGCGCCGATCGTCACGCCGGCCAACACGATGGCGCCGCCGCCGAGCCACACGTTGTCGCCGATGGTGATCGGCTTGGCCGCCTCCCACTTGTCCCGTCGCGGGCCGGGCTCGACCGGGTGTGTCGGGGTGAGCAGCTGCACGTTCGGGCCGACCTGGACGTCCGCGCCGAGGGTGATCCGAGCGACGTCGAGGAAGACCGCGTTGTAGTTGACGAAGCTGCGCGGGCCGATGCGGATCTGCCAGCCGTAGTCGCAGTAGAACGGTGGGCGGATCCAGGTGTCCTCGCCCAGTTCGCCGAGGAGTTCCCGCAGTGCCGTGATCCGGGCCTGCGGATCGGCCGCCGGACTGGTGTTGAAGCGCTCCATCAGCCGGGCGGCCCGGTCCAGATCGGCGATGATTTCGGGATCGTCGGCGATGTATGGCTCGCCGGCGAGCATCTTGTCCTTCGTGGAGGTCACCGCCCGATCATGCCGGCCCGGTTCGTCGGCTCGTGGCGGGTCCGTCATTTTTTGGCCTTCATTATGCATACCCAGTATGCAATTCTGGGTTGTCAATGTGACTCCATCCATCAAGACGCTTGACGAGGAGGATCCGTTGCACCAGGGAAGAAGATTGGCCGCCCTCGGCCTCGTGTTCGCGCTGGCGCTCTCCGCGCCGGCTCCCGCCTCAGCCGCTGCCACAGTGCCCGCCACACCGGGCGGCACCGGCCCACAGTCCACTTCGAGTGGACCCGTCGCCAACCGCTCGGCCATCGTCACGCTGATCACCGGTGACCGGGTCACCATCACCGCCTCCGGCACCTCGGCCCGGCCCGGCGTCGGCCGCGAGGACGTGCAGTTCCTGGTCCAGCGCGAGCGCGGACGCCTCACCGTGACGCCGACTGACGCGCTGCCGTTGCTGCGCTCCGGCCGGGTGGACCGGCGACTCTTCGACGTCACCGGGCTGATCGAGGCAGGTTACGACGACGCCCACCGCAACACCCTGCCGCTGCTGGTGTCGTACGGCTCGACGGGGTCCGCCCGGCGTACGTCGGCCGCACTGCCCGGCACGCGGGTGACCCGTGACCTGCCGCTGATCCGCGGTGCCGCCCTGAGCAGCGACAAGTCCTCCCTCGGCGCGGTGTGGGCGGCGGTCGCCACCGGTCCCGCTGGGGCCCGGCTCGACGCGGCGGGGGGCGTCGAGCGGATCTGGCTGGACGGCCGTCGACGGGTGACCCTCGACCACAGCGTGCCGCAGATCGGCGCGCCCGCCGCCTGGGCGGCCGGGTTCACCGGCGCGGGGGTGTCCGTCGCGGTGCTGGACACCGGCGTCGACGCCACCCACCCGGACCTGGCCGGCAAGGTGGCCGAGGCGCGCAACTTCACCGAGGTCGCCGACGCTCGGGACACTGTCGGCCACGGCACCCACGTGGCGTCGACCATCGCGGGCACCGGCGCCGCCTCCGGTGGTAAGTACCGAGGTGTGGCGCCGGACGCGACGCTGCTGGACGGCAAGGTCTGTGAGGACGCGGGCTGCACCGACTCGGCGATCCTCGCCGGCATGCAGTGGGCGGCTGTGGAGAAGAAGGCCGCCGTGGTCAACATGAGCCTCAGCGGCTGGGACACCCCGGAGGTCGACCCGGTCGAGGAGGCCGTGCAGACCCTCACCGCGCAGACCGGGACGCTGTTCGTCCTCGCCGCCGGCAACGACGGTGCTGACGGCTCGGTCGGCTCCCCGGCCAGCGCCGACGCCGGGCTCGCCGTGGGCGCGGTGGACCGCGACGACGAACTGGCCGACTTCTCCAGCCGGGGCCCGCGAGTCGGCGACGATGCGCTGAAGCCGGACATCACAGCGCCCGGCGTCGACATCGTCGCCGCACGGTCCGCCAACGGCGTCATCGGCGACCCGGTGGGGGACCGCTACGTCGCCCTCTCCGGCACCTCGATGGCCACCCCGCACGTCGCCGGATCGGCCGCGCTGCTGGCACAGCAGCACCCCGGATGGCGGGCCGACCGGCTCAAGGCCACCCTGATGGCCGCCGCCAAGCCGCACCCGGACCAGACCGCCTACCAGCAGGGCGCCGGGCGGGTCGACGTCGCACACGCGATCACCCAGCAGCTCACCACCGACCCGGTGAGCGTCTCGTTCGGGCGTACGCTCTGGCCGCACGCCGACGACGCCCCGATCACCCGTACGGTGACCTGGCGTAACGACGGTACGGCCCCGGTCACAGTGGACCTGAGCGTCGAGGGCGCTGGCCCCGGCGGTCGGGCGCTACCGGCCGGCCTGTTCGTCCTGGGCGCCAACCAACTCACAGTGCCGGCTGGCGGCACGGCCGCCACGACCGTCACCACTGACACCCGCCTCGGCGACGCCGACGGTTACTGGACCGGGCGGATCGTGGCCCGGTCCGGTGCTGCGGTCGCTGTCACCCCGCTGGCAGTGAACCGGGAGGTGGAGAGCTACACGCTCACCGTGGAGCACCTGAACCGCGCCGGCGCGCGTACCGCTGACCACTGGAGCTTCCTGCTCGGGATGGACAGCTACGGATCCTGGGACCTCGTCAGTTCCGACGGGGTGGCCACCGTGCGGGTGCCCAAGGGGCACTACGGCCTGGCCGGCCTCGTCTTCGAGCCCGGTCCGGAGGATGAGCAGCGCGGGATGTCGCTGTTGATGCAGCCCGAACTGACGATCGAGCGGGACACCCGGATCGTCGTGGACGCCCGCCGGGCCAAGCCGGTGCGGACTACCGTTCCGGACCGGACCGCCGTCCCGCAACTGATCGACCTCAGCGGCAACTTCACCGCCGACGACGGCAGTGGGTACGGCGTCGGGCTCTGGGCGGAGACGTTCACCGGCCTGACCAGCGGTCAGCTCGGCAAGCCGACCTCCGCCGACAAGTTCGTCGGCACCGTCAGCAGCCAGTGGACCGCTCCAGACCCGGCCAACAGCCCGTACCTGTACGCGCTGGCCGAGGCGGTACCTGGCCGGATGCCCACCGGGTTCGTCCGCGACTACACCCGGCGGGACCTGGCCACCGTCGTGCACCGGTTCCGGGGTGGCTACCCGGGCATGGCGGCCGAGCGGGTCGTGATCCCCGAGCTGGAGTACAACGTCGGCTACTCCGCGCTGATCCTGCCCACCGTCGTGCCCGGCCAGCGGGTGGAGCACTACAACACCAAGAACGTGAAGTGGGAGTCCGAGGTCTACTTCGGAACTGTGGACGACGACGGCTGGTTGAATCCGAAGGCGGCGCTCTTCTCCACCCCCACCGCGTACCGGGCCGGACGGACGGTCCAGGAGATCTGGAACCAGGCGCCGTACGCACCGTCCTTCCCGAACCCGCGCTGGCCGTACCAGAGCGTCAGCCGGGTCGGCGACACCATCCTTGTCGACGTGCCGATGTTCAGCGACGCGGCCGGGCACCCGGGCGCCTCGTTGAGCGACAGTGAGCACACCAAGCTCTGGCGCAACGGCAAGCTGGTCGGCGAGAGCGAGTACGCCGGCTACGGCGAGTTCGCGGTTCCACCGGGTGCGGCCGACTACCGGCTCGTCATGTCGTCGAAGCGAAGCTTCACCGACCTGAGCACCGCCGTGGAGTCGAGCTGGACCTTCCGATCGAGGCACGTCGCCGGTGAGACGCCGGCCCGACTGCCCCTGTCGGCGGTGCGCTTCGCGCCGCCGCTGCGGGTCGACAACAGCGCTCCGGCCGGTCAGGGCTTCGTCGTACCGGTACGGGTGCAGCGGCAGCCCGGCTCACCGGCCACCCGGGTGGAGAAGCTCGCCGTCGACGTCTCGTACGACGGCGGGAAGACCTGGGGCAGGGCGAAGCTGGTCCGCACCTCGGCCGACGGCTGGTCGGCAGTGTTGCGGCATCCGGGCGGACCCGGCCACGTGTCGCTGCGGGCCACCGCCCGGGACACCGCCGGCAACACGGTGACCCAACGGATCATCCAGGCGTACCGGTTGCGCTGAGGCGTACCCCGTCCGGGTCCGCGGCCGAACGCCGCGGACCCGGACGGGGCCGTCAGTCGTTGGCGTGCAGGGCGGCGTTCAGCTCGATGCCCCGGCCGGTGCGCGGTCGGGCCTCCAGCCCGCCGGTGACCGAGTTGCGCCAGAACAGCAGGCCGTCGACGCCGGACAGCTCCCGAGCCTTGACCACCCGGCCGTCAGGGAGCGTGATCTTCGACGCGGCGGTGATGTAGCAGCCGGCCTCGACCACACAGTCGTCGCCGAGGGAGATCCCGACGCCGGCGTTCGCGCCCACCAGGCTCCGCTCACCGATGCTGATCTTGTCGGTGCCGCCGCCGGAGAGGGTGCCCATGATGGAAGCCCCGCCGCCGATGTCGGAGCTGTCGCCGACCAGCACGCCCTGCACGATCCGCCCCTCGACCATCGAGGTGCCGACGGTGCCGGCGTTGAAGTTCACGAAGCCCTCGTGCATCACAGTGGTGCCGGCGGCCAGGTACGCGCCGAGACGGACCCGGTCGGCGTCGGCGATCCGCACACCGGAGGGCACCACGTAGTCGGTCATCCGGGGGAACTTGTCGACCCCGTACACCGCCAGGTGCCGACCGGCGGCTCGCTCGATCACCCGCAGCTCGTCCACCCGCTCCGGGGGGCACGGCCCGGCGGACGTCCAGGCCACGTTGGCCAGCTTGCCGAAGATGCCGTCCAGGTTGAGCTGGTTGGGTCGGACCAGGCGGTGCGAGAGCAGGTGCAACCGGAGGTACGCGTCGGACGCGTCCTTGATCGGGTCGTCCAACGAGCCGATCACGGTCACCACCTGCACGGTACGCAGGCCGGGCAGGGACCGGTCACCGAGCGCGGCGGGCGGCAGGTCGAGCACGTCCGCCTTGTCCTCGCCGGCGACCAGCGGCAGCTCGCCCAGGCCCAGCTTGCCGGTCGGGTACCAGGTATCGAGCACCTGCTCGTCTGCGGTGACCGTAGCCAGGCCGATGCCCCAGGCGGAATCTGCGGACGTCACTGTTACACCTCTCGGTCACGGCCAAGCTGACCTCGGCTCGCTCCTCGCGCTGACAGACCTGAAGGTACCGTGCGAACCATGGAGAACCCGCTGACCCCCGAGGTCCTCGCCGATCCGGTGCAGCTGACCCGCGCTCTGGTCGACATAGAGTCCGTGTCCCTCAACGAGAAGGCGATCGCCGACTGTGTCGAAGAGGTGCTGCGGGGCGTACCGCACCTGACCACCCACCGGCACGGCAACACGGTGATGGCCCGTACCGACCTCGGTCGGTCGCAGCGTGTCGTGCTGGCCGGGCACCTCGACACGGTGCCGTTGAACAACAACTTCCCGTCGACCATGCGCGGCGACCTGATGTACGGCTGCGGCACCTCCGACATGAAGTCGGGCACCGCGTACGCGCTGCACCTGGCGGTGACGCTGCCCGAGCCGCGCTACGACGTGACGTACTTCTTCTACGAGGCCGAGGAGATCGAGTCGCGGTACAACGGGCTCAACCTCGTCGCCCAGGCGTTCCCGGAGTGGTTGCAGGCGGACTTCGCGGTGCTGCTGGAGCCGACGTACGGCATCGTCGAGGCGGGCTGTCAGGGCACCATGCGCTCGGTGGTCACCACGACCGGCGTACGCGCCCACTCGGCGCGCTCCTGGCACGGGGTCAACGCCATCCACGCCGCCGGCGAGGTGCTGCGACGTCTCCAGACGTACGAGGCGCGCCGGGTCACCATTGACGGCTGCGACTACCGCGAGGGTATGAACGCGGTGCGGATCAACGGTGGGGTGGCCGGCAACGTGGTTCCCGACCTCTGTGAGGTCGAGGTCAACTACCGGTTCGCCCCGGACCGCACCCCGGCCGAGGCGGAGGCGCACCTGCGTGAGGTGTTCACCGGCTTCGAGGTGACAGTCACCGACACTGCTGCCGGTGCCGCGCCCGGGCTCGACGCGGCCCCCGCGAAGGAGTTCCTGGCGGCGGTCGGCGCCGCACCGATCGGCAAGCTGGGCTGGACGGACGTGGCCCGGTTCGCGGCGATGGGCATTCCCGCGCTGAACTTCGGCCCGGGCGACCCGAACCTCGCCCACCACCCCGACGAGCACGTCGAGATCAGCAAGATCCGTGACGGCGCGGCAACCCTGCACCGCTGGCTGGCCCCGGTCTGACCCGGCCCCGGCCCCGGCCCCGGCTCCGGCCTCGCGCCGGAGCCCACCGGTGATCAAGAGGTTTGCGTCAGCCTGGCCCGTTGTCGGCGACGCAAACCTCTTGATCGGTTCCGGAGGGTGTGGGGGAGGTGGGGGTTGGGTTCTGCTGGCGGGTGCGGCGGCGTTCGGCCACCACGTCTCGGATCCGTCGCTGCATCTGGCGACGGATCCGGATCATCTCGCTGTTACTGATCACGCTGTCTCCTCCCCCGAAGGCGCGCGCCGGGGCATACCCGGTATGTGAATAGTAAGACGTACGGGAGCGCCGAATAGTTGCCCATGATCCCGAACAATTTCTCGGCGTCCCCGCCCCGCGCACCCGGCCGGTGCTGCTCCACTACGGTTGCCCCATGAGCCAGAGCAACGGGCGGGAGGCCGGTCGCGGTCCGGGACAGGAGCGGCATCGCGGTGCGGTCACCCTGCGCAGAGGGGCGATCCCGAGCAGCACCGCCGACCAGCGACTGCTGGATTCACGGGGGCGCGGCGACTGGAAGACCAAGGACGCCTGGCGCGCGCTACGCATCCTCGCCGAGTTCGTCGAGGGTTTCGACACCCTCGCCGACGTGCCGTCAGCGGTCAGCGTCTTCGGCTCCGCGCGCAGCGCACCGGACAGCGCCGAGTGCCAGTTGGCCGAGGAGTTGGGCGGCGCGCTGGCCCGAGCCGGCTACGCGGTGATCACCGGAGGTGGGCCCGGCGTGATGGAGGCCGCCAACCGGGGCGCCAGCGAGGCCGGTGGGCTCTCCGTGGGTCTCGGCATCGAGCTTCCGTTCGAGCAGGGCATCAACGACTGGGTCGACCTGGCCATCGACTTCCGCTACTTCTTCGCCCGCAAGACGATGTTCGTCAAGTACGCCCAGGCGTTCGTCGTGCTGCCCGGCGGGTTCGGCACCATGGACGAGTTGTTCGAGGCGCTCACCCTGGTGCAGACCGGCAAGGTCACCCGGTTCCCGGTGGTGCTCATGGGAGTCGCCTACTGGCAGGGCCTGCTGGACTGGCTGCGCGACACGATGGCCGCCACCGGCAAGATCGGGCCGGTCGACCTGGACCTGATCTGCCTCACCGACGACGTCAACGAGGCGGTCCGGTACATCGTCGCGTCGGAGGCCGCGCTCTCCGCCGAGCAGGAGGCGGTCCGCGAGGAGGCCGTCGCGCGCACCGGCGCAGACCAGCAGGCCGCCGCCGAGCAGGCGCGGGACCACGACTGATGGCGGCGATCTGCGTCTTCTGCGCCTCCTCTCGTACCCTTGATCAGCGCTGGTTGGACCTGGCCGCCGAGACCGGCGCGGAGCTGGCCCGGCGCGGGCACACGCTGGTCAGCGGTGGTGGCTGCGTCGGCATGATGGGCGCGCTGGCGGACGGCGCCCGATCCGCCGGTGGCCGCACCGTCGGCGTGATCCCGCAGTCGCTGGTCGACCTGGAGGTCGCCGACCTGGCCTCGGACGAGCTGCTGGTGACCGACTCGATGGCCAGCCGCAAGACCCTGATGATCGACAAGTCGGATGCCTTCCTCACCCTGCCCGGCGGGCTGGGCACCCTGGACGAGTTGTTCGAGGTCTGGACCACCGCCACCCTCGCCCTGCACACCAAGCCGATGGTGCTGATCGACACCGACGGGTTCTACCGTCCCCTGCTGGACTGGCTCGACGCGCTGGCCGACCAGACGTTCCTCAAGCCCGCCGGCCGCGACCTTCTGACGGTCACCACCACCGTCACCGAGGCCCTCGACGTTCTGGAATCCCACCTGACCTGACCGCCCCAACCCCACCCAGGCCGCGGTGATCATGAAGTTGTCGACGTCGCCGTCGACGTGTCGCGCAGCTAACGTCATGATCGACGAGGCTGGATGGGGTGCGGTGTGGAGTGGGGTTTGGGTGGGTGGGTGTCGTATGGGTCTGATGGGATGAGCTGATGCAGGCGTACCGGTTGGTGCGGCGGCCCGGAGGGCCGGCGCGGGGGGACGGGACGACGCCTGACGGCGCTTCCGTGCTCGCCAGCGGCGGCACGTCAGTGGGCGGTGTCGGCACGTCGGAAGGGCCCGATCGCGTGGCCGGGCCCGAGCTGGCCTCCGGCGACGGCTGGCGGGCCGATCCGGTGCAGGCCGAGGTGGTCGGGCACACCGACGGGCCGATGCTGGTGCTCGGCGGCCCGGGCACCGGCAAGACCAGCACGCTGGTCGAGGCGGTCGCCGCCCGGGTGGCAGAGGGGGCCGACCCCGAACGGATCCTGGTGCTGACCTTCGGCCGCCGAGGCGCCACCGCGCTGCGACAGCGCATCGAGGCCCGGATCGCGCAGGACGGCCACCGGGTGCTGCGCGAGCCGTTGGTGCGCACCTTCCCGGCGTACGCCTTCGGGCTGCTCCGCCGCGCCGCCGCCGAGCGGGGCGAACCGTCGCCCCGGCTGCTCACCGGCCCCGAGCAGGATCTGATCATCCGTGAGCTGCTGGACGTGGTGGGCGAGGAGCCCGAGGACGACCCGGTCGGCTGGCCCACAGACCTGCGCCCCGCCCTGCGCACCCGGGCGTTCGCCGGCCAACTGCGCGACCTGCTCATGCGCGCCGCCGAGCGCGGCGTGGGCCCGATCGACCTGGCCCGGCTGGGTGAAAAGCTCGGCCGCGCCGACTGGCCGGCCGCCGCCCGCTTCCTGCGGGAGTACGTCGCAGTGCTCGCGTTGCGTGACGTCAGCAACCGGGGCTCCATCGCGTACGACCCGGCGGAGCTGGTCCGGGCGGCCACCGGGCTGCTGCGCGACGACGAGGAGTTGCTGGCCGCCGAGCGCCGTCGCCTCGCCCACGTCTACCTCGACGAGCTGGCCGACACCGACCCCGCCCAACTGGAGCTGCTCTCGGTGATCGCCGGCGGTGGCAAGTCGCTTGTCGCGTTCGCCGACCCGGATTCCTCCACGTACGCCTTCCGGGGCGCCGACCCGGCCGGGGTGGCGACGTTCCCGCACCGGTTCCGGACGGCATCCGGTGCGCCGGCCGCGCAGGTGCTGCTGACCACGTCGTACCGGGCCGGGCCGGGTCTGCTCGCGGCGATCGCCCGGCTGGGCCGCCGGCTGCGGGGTCCGGCCGCGCACCGCCGGCTGCACCCGGTGCCGGGCGCGCCGCCCGGCGTGGTCGAGGTGCACACCTTCCGCTCGGCGACCAGCGAGGCCGCCTGGCTGGCCCACGCGCTGCGCTCGGCTCACCTGCTCGACGGCGTCCCGTGGTCACGGATGGCGGTGGTGGTGCGGTCCACCGCGTTGCAACTGCCCACCCTGCGACGGGCGCTGCACGCCGCCGGGGTGCCCACAGTGGTGCACGGTGAGGATCTGCCGTTGCACCTGCAACCGGCGGTCGCGCCGCTGCTGCTCCTGCTGCGCTGCGCGCTGGAGCCGGATCGACTCGACGAGGAGGCGGCCGTCGCGCTGCTGCACTCGCCGCTCGGCGGGGCCGACCCGCTGGCCGAGCGGCGGCTGCGGCAGGGCCTGCGTGCGCTCGCGTTGGCCGGCGGCGACCGACGTCCCTCCGGGGAGCTGATCGTCGAGGCGTTGCAGGACCCGGAGGAGCTGGCCGGCATCGAGCGGCTCTGGGCGGAGCCGGCGCAGGCGGTGGCCGGGCTGCTTGCCATCGCACGCGAGGCCGCCGCCCGCCCGGGTGCGACCGCCGAGGACGTGCTCTGGGCCGTCTGGCACGCCAGTGGTCTCGCCGAGCGGTGGGCCGGCGCGATCAACCAGGGTCGTCCGGAGGCTGGCGAGGGCGACCTGGCCCGGCGTCGGCGGGCCGAGGCTGCCGACCGCGACCTGGACGCCGTGCTGGTCCTCTTCGACGCGGCGGCCCGGTTCACCGACCGGCTGCCCGGTGCCCGCACCGAGGTCTTCCTCGACCACGTGCTCGCCCAGGACCTGCCGGCTGACACCATCGCCCCGACCGCCGACCGGGGTGCGGCGGTACGCCTGCTCACCGCGCACGCCGCGAAGGGCCTGGAATGGGATCTGGTGGCGGTGGCCGGCGTGCAGGAGGGCATCTGGCCGGACCTGCGGCTGCGCGGCAGCCTGCTCGGCTCCGAGCGACTGGTCGACGTGCTGGCCGGCCGGTCGGTCGACGGGGCGACCGCGGCGAACGTGGTGGGTCAGACCTCGGCGCTGCTGGACGAGGAGCGTCGGCTCTTCCACGTCGCCATCAGTCGGGCCCGGCACCGGCTGCTGGTCAGCGCCGTGGCGTCGGCCGCCGTCGGCGGCGACGACCACGAGGAGCAACCCAGCCGGTTCCTGCACGAGCTGGGCCCGAGCACACCGCCACCGACCCCGCCGGACACACCGCCGCCGACCCCGCCGACAGCGCCCGGCCCGCCGCCCGGTCCCCGCACCGAGCCGTCCTCCGGCGGCGGCAGAGGGGGCGCCGCGGTGGGCGAGACCAGCGACGAGGAGCCGGACCGCCCCGGGGCGCTGCCGGTGACCCGTCCACCCCGGGCGCTGACCCTGCCGGCGTTGGTAGCTGAACTGCGTACCGCCATCACCGACCCGGCCGCCCCGGCGGCCCGGCGGCGCGCCGCGGCGGCCGAACTGGCCCGGCTCGCCGCCGCCGGGGTGCCCGGCGCGCACCCCGACGACTGGTGGGGGTTGCGGGTGCTCTCCGACGACCGGCCGCTCGTCGACGACGGCGACCCGGTGCGGGTCACCCCGTCGGCCATGGAGAGCGCGCTGCGGTGCAGCCTGCGCTGGCTGCTGGAACGGCACGGCGGTAGCGGCCCGACCAGCACCGCGCAGGGAGTGGGCAACCTGGTCCACGCCGCCGCGATGCTCGCCGAGGACGCCAGCGCCGACCGGGGCGCGCTGCTCGACTACGTGGCCGCCCGGTTCGACGCGATCGAGCTGGCGGCCCGGTGGATGGCCGGGCCGGAGCGGGAACGCGCCGAGGCGATGGTCGACAAACTGCTGCGCTGGCTGGCCACCAATCCACGCCGGTTGCTCGCCATCGAGCACGAGTTCGCCGTCCGCCTGGACGACCCGAACCGGCCCATCGACCTGGCCGGCCGGGTCGACCGGCTGGAGGTCGACGAGGCCGGGCGGCTCGTGGTGATCGACCTGAAGACCGGCAAGTCCACAGCTGTCACCGGCACCGACCTTGCCGAGCACCCGCAGCTCGGCGCCTACCAGGCGGCGGTGGAGGCGGGGGCGTTCGCCGAGTTCGGTGACGAGTCCGGAGGTGCCGCGCTGGTGCAGCTCGGGACCTCCGCCAAGGACGCCAGGGAGCAGAATCAGCCGGCCGCCAGCGAGGGGCCGGCCGCCGGCTGGGCGACAGCGCTGGTCCGGCGGACCGCCGATACGATGGCAGCCGCCACGTTCGCCGCGGTGGCCAACTCGAAGTGCCGGGTCTGCCCGGTGCGCACCAGCTGCCCGGTCTCCGGGCAGGGTCGCCAGGTCGTCGAGCCGCCCACCGTGCGACGCACAGGTGAGGGCGAGGAATGAGCGTGCGAGCCCGGTCACGACCTGGGACGGCACCCGTGAGGGCGAGGAGCGCGCCGGTGTTGGGAACCGAGACGGCACGGTGAGTCAGCCCACCCTGTTCGGCGCGGGCCCCGCGCCGACGCCCCGACTCGCGGACTCCGGCCCCCGCTACACACCGGTGGAGCTGGCCAAGCTGCTGCGGTTGCCGGCACCCACCCGGGAACAGGCCGCGATCATCGCCGCCCCGGTGGAGCCGCTGCTGGTGGTAGCGGGCGCCGGGTCGGGCAAGACCGAGACGATGGCCGCCCGGGTGGTCTGGCTGGTGGCCAACTCGTACGTGCGGCCGGAGCAGATCCTCGGCCTGACCTTCACCCGCAAGGCGGCCGGCGAGCTGGCCCATCGGGTACGCACCCGGCTCGACCAGCTGATCCGCCGACTCGGCCGGCAGGGACGGGACCCGCTGGACGACCCGATCGCGGGTGAGCCCACCGTCTCCACCTACCACTCGTACGCGGGGCGGATCGTCACCGAGCACGGGCTGCGGGCCGGCTACGAGCCGTCCACCAGGCTGCTCACCGAGGCGTCCCGCTGGCAGTTGGTGGACCTGCTGGTGCGCAACTACGACGGCGACATGTCCGAGGTGGACCGGATGCCGAGCACCATCACCGATGCGGTGCTGGCGCTCGCCGGGGAGCTGGACGAGCATCTGGTCGCGCCGGACGACCTGGCGGCCTGGACCGGTCGGTTCTTTGCCGAGGTGCAGTCCCGGCCGGGTCGGGTGTACGCCGACGTGCGCAAGGCGCTCACCCTCCAGCAGACCCGGTTGCGCCTGTTGCCGCTGGTGCGGGCGTACGCCCGGCGCAAGGAGGACTTCGAGGCGATGGACTTCGCCGACCAGCTCGCCCGGGCGGCCCGGGTGGCCCGGGACCACCCGGGGGTCGGCGTGATCGAGCGGGACCGCTTCCGGGTGGTGCTGCTCGACGAGTACCAGGACACCAGCCACGCCCAGGTGGTGTTGCTCAACGCGCTGTTCGGTGGCGGGCACCCGGTGACCGCTGTGGGCGACCCGTGCCAGTCGATCTACGGCTGGCGGGGGGCCAGCGCGGGCACCCTGGACCGGTTCCCCACCGAGTTCGCCCGCGCCAACGGTGAGCCGGCCCCGGCGCTGGGGCTCACCACGAGTTGGCGCAACCGCCCGGAGATCCTCCGGGTGGCGAACGCCCTCTCCACCCCGCTGCGGGCGGCGGGTGCCCGGGTGCCGGAGCTGCGCTCCGCGCTGACCGTCCGGGACCCGATTCCGCACCGCAGCCCGGGCGGCGCGGCCGGCGGCACTGTGCACTGCGCGATGCTGCCCACGTACGCCGACGAGGCCGACTGGATCGCCGACAGCGTGCTCGCCGCCTGGCGTGGGGCGGCCGGGATGCCGGGCGCGGCCCCGGAACACATCCCGGTGGAGCGCCGTCCGACGACCGCCGTGCTGGTCCGGGTACGCAGCCAGATCCCGGCGATCGAGTCGGCTCTGCGGGAGCGGGGCCTACCGGTCGAGGTGGTCGGGCTGGGCGGCCTGCTGGACACCCCAGAGGTACGCGACGTGGTCTGCACGCTGCGGGTCCTTGCCGACCCGACCGATGGTGCCGCGCTGCTGCGGTTGCTCACCGGCGCCCGTTGGCGGATCGGGCCACGTGACCTGGTGGCGTTGCACCGGCGGGCCCGGGCCATCGCGAACGCCCGGCGACAGGTGGCCGCCGACGAGGCCGCGGAGATCAGCCCCGACCTGTTGGACGAGGCGACTCTGGTGGAGGCGTTGGCCGACCTCGGGCCCGCGCAGGCGTACTCGGCTGAGGGGTTCGCACGGCTGCGCGCGTACGGCCGGGAACTGGCGCTGCTGCGCTACCGGCTGGACCAGGCGCTGCCGGATCTCATCGCGGACATCGAGCGGACCATCGGCCTGGACGTGGAGGTCGCGGTGCGGGCCGGCCGGGACGGCGCCGGCGATGCGGGCCTGGCCCGGGGGCATCTGGACGCGCTCGGTGACGTGGCGGCCCGGTTCAGCGGGGAGACGCCCGGCGCGACCCTGTCCGGGTTCCTGTCCTACCTGGCCGCCGCCGAGGATGAGGAGCGCGGTCTGGCGCCGGGCGAGGTCGAGGTGGTGGAGGGCGCGGTGCAGGTGGTCACCGCGCACGCCGCCAAGGGCCTGGAGTGGGACGTCGTTGCGGTGGCCGGGCTCAGTCGTGGTCTGTGGCCGGGGCCGGTCCGCAACTCCGACCACTGGCTGGGTGGGCTGGGCGTGCTGCCGTTCCCGCTGCGCGGCGATGCCGACGGCCTGCCCGAGTTGGCACTCGACGAGGCGGGGGACCAGCGGGCCGTGGCGCGGGCGGTGACCGACTTCACCGACGCGTGGCGGGCCCACGACGAACGGGAGGAACGCCGGCTGACGTACGTCGCTGTCACCCGGCCGCGCCGGCTGCTGCTCTGCTCCGGTTACTGGTGGGGGGAGGGCACGAAGCGACCGCGAGGTCCCTCGGTCTTCCTGCGTGAGGTGTACGACGCCTGCCTCGACGGCGGGCCCGGGCATTTGATCGACGCGTGGGCGCCGGAGCCGACTCCCGACGCGACGAACCCCACGGCCGAGGTGGTGCTCCGCGCGGAGTGGCCGGCAGACCCGCTGGGCGGTCGCCGGCCGGCGTTGGCCGAGGCGGCCGGGCTGGTGCGTCGCCTGATGGCCGACGGTCCGGCGGCGGCGCTCCCCGGGCCGGTCGGGCCGGTGCTCGCCGGGCCGGTCACGCCGATCGGATCGCCGGTCGAGCAGGTCGGGCCGGCCGAGCCGGTCGAGCAGGTCGAGCCGGAGGTGGATCCGGAGGTGGCGCGCTGGCAGCGTGAGGCGGACCTGCTGTTGGCGGAGCGCGCCGAGCTGACCCGGCTCTCCGGTGCGGTCGAGGTGGCGCTACCCGGCGCGTTGAGCGTCACCCAGCTGGTCGCGCTGCGGCGCGATCCAGCGGCCCTGGCCCGTACGCTGCGTCGCCCGGTGCCGTCCGAACCCAACCCGTACGCCCGTCGAGGCACCGCCTTCCACGCCTGGTTGGAGCAGCGCTTCGGCGCCGACCGCCTGTTGGATCTGGACGAGCTGCCCGGCGCGGCCGACGCCGATGCCGCGCCCGACGAGGCGCTGGTCGAGCTTCAGGAGCGGTTCCTGGCCAGCGAGTGGGCCGACAGGTCACCGGTGGAGGTGGAGGTGCCCTTCGCCACTGTGATCGCCGGGGTGGTGGTGCGGGGCCGGATGGACGCTGTCTTCGCCCGGCCGGGTGGCCGGTTCGACGTGGTCGACTGGAAGACCGGCGCGCAGCCCACCGGGCCGGCGGCCGACGTGGCCGCCGTGCAACTGGCCGTTTACCGGCTGGCCTGGGCGGAACTGGCCGGCGTGCCGGTCGACACTGTGGGCGCGGCGTTCCACTACGTCCGGCACGGGGTGACCGTCCGGCCCGCCGACCTGCTGGATGTGACCGGCCTCACGGCCATGATCGCGCAGTTGCCCGAGGATTCTGCCCAACATTGACCATGGCGGGGAAAACCGTGGTAGGTTGACCGGGTTGCAGTTTTGGTTACCAGAGACTCTGTGTGCGCCTGGCGGGATTGTGGCCCCAGGCGCTCTTTGTTGTGTCCGGAGTTCTCCGGGCGGGGCGACCAGAAGCGACAGGCGATTCGCGCATCCCCGCGCGGAGCGCTCCTCTTCGGGCACGCAACAAGTGCGTGTCCGACGTTCCGTCAAGGAGACGAAACACATGGCTATTGGCACCGTGAAGTGGTTCAACGCTGACAAGGGCTTCGGCTTCATCACCCCGGACGGCGGCGGCGCTGACGTCTTCGCCCACTTCTCGGCGATCCAGTCCTCCGGCTACCGGAGCCTGGACGAGAACCAGCGGGTCGAGTTCGAGGTGACCCAGGGCCAGAAGGGCCCGCAGGCGGAGAACATCCGCCCGCTCTGATCTTCGGATCGGTCAGCATTACCTGTCGCGCCCTCCGGGTGTGACGGTGACGGGACCGGCCCGCCCCGCTGCCGCCTGCGCATGCAGGCGGCGGCCCGGCGGCGGGCCGGCCCGTACTCCAATCGGTTCGTGCTTGTGAGTCCTGGCTGCCTTGCGCCGCCGGTTGACAGCGCCGACTTCGGCGCCCTCCCTCGACACGTTCCGCGTCGAGGAAGGCTTTCGCATGACCACAGTTATTCCGTCGTTCGCTCATACCGGTCTGGCACCGGCGCTGCTCACCGCGCTGACCGCGCAGGGCATCACCGAGCCGTTCCCGATCCAGACGGCGACGCTGCCCGACTCGCTCGCCGGCCGGGACGTGCTGGGCCGCGGTCGTACCGGCTCCGGCAAGACCCTCGCCTTCGGGCTTCCGCTGCTGTCCCGCACCGCCGGCCGTAAGGCTCGGCCGGGCCGCCCGCTGGCCCTGGTGCTGGTGCCGACCCGTGAGCTGGCCCAGCAGGTCACCACAGCGCTGGCCCCGTACGCCCGCGCCGTCGGGCTGCGCTGCACCACAGTCGTCGGCGGGCTGTCGTTGCAACGGCAGGCGGACGCTCTGCGCGCCGGCGCCGAGGTTGTCGTCGCCACCCCGGGCCGGCTGCACGACCTGATCAACCGCGGCGACGCCCGGCTCGACCAGGTCGAGATCACAGTGCTCGACGAGGCCGACCAGATGGCCGACATGGGCTTCCTGCCGCAGGTCACCAAGCTGCTGGAGCAGGTCGCGCCGCAGGGGCAGCGGATGCTCTTCTCCGCCACCCTGGACGGTGGCGTGGACCGGCTGGTCCGCCGCTTCCTGAGCAACCCGGTCACCCACTCGGTCGACCCGGGCACCGCCACCGTCACTGCGATGACCCACCACGTGCTGCACGTCGACGCGCTGGACAAGCCCGACGCGTTGACCCGGATCGCCGCCCGTGAGGGCCGCACCATCCTGTTCATGGGCACCAAGCACCGCGCCGACCGGCTGGCCCGCCAACTGCTCTCCAAGGGCGTACGCGCGGCCGCGCTGCACGGTGGCAAGTCCCAGCCGCAGCGCACCCGGATCCTTGAGCAGTTCCGCAACGGTCAGGTGACCGCCCTGGTCGCCACCGACGTGGCGGCCCGTGGCATCCACGTGGACGGCCTGGACATGGTGGTCAACGTTGACCCGCCGACCGAGGCGAAGGACTACCTGCACCGGGGCGGCCGTACCGCCCGGGCCGGCGAGTCCGGTTCCGTGGTCACCCTGGTCCTGCCGGAGCAGCGTCGGGACGTGTCCCGGCTGATGGCCACCGCCGGTATCCGGCCCGAGTCGGTCCAGGTGCGCGCGGGTGACGGAGCGCTGGCCCGGGTGACCGGTGCCCGCGAGCCGTCCGGTGTGCCGGTGACCATCGTCGCTCCGCCGGCGCCCGCAACTCGGGCCCGTACCTCCGGGGGCTCGGCCGCCGACGGGGGCGCCCGTCCGGCGCACCGCGCGTCGGGCCGGTCCCGTCGGCCGCGTCGTCCCCGTACCGTCTGATCTTCTGCGCGTAGACCGACCCGTCCCGCTTCGGCGAGGCGGGTCGGTTTTGTCTGCGCGGTGTTCCGGGCCGGTCGGCTTCGGCGAGGCGGGTCGGTTTGGTCTGCGCGGTGTTCCGGCCGGTCGGCTGTCAGTGCGGCCCGACCGGTCAGCCGACCGCGCCGGGTGGCCCCCTCTGCTGAGTCGGTAATCAGCCTCCGCTGGGTCGGCTGGCCGACTGCGCCCCGGCCGCTGGTGGTCGAGGCTGACCGACGGGGGAAGCCGGGCGGGGGGCCCGGCACGGGAGGGGTGACCATGGCGGGCGAAGCCGGCTCGGGCGCACTGCGTGAACTGATCCTGGTGGTCGCGGTCGCGCTCGCCGGGTTGCTGCTCGCCATGGTTGCGGCCTTCGCGCCCTGGCATGCCACCCCGGCGGGTAACGCTCCCGCCAGTCTGGTGGAGCTGCACAGTCCTGGCGATCCGGGCGTCAGCCCGGCGACCGCACACGTGGGCTGAGCAGCGACCGGCCTACCGGTGCCGGCGGAGGGGCAGGCCCGGTCAGGATCGGTACGAGATGTGGTCGGGTCGGCGGGGCACCGGCCCGACCACATCGCCTCCACGTCCTCCCGGCTCGCGCCGAGGGCGTCGCCGGCCGAGGGCGTCGCTGCCCGAGGGCGTCGCTGCCCGAGGGGGCCGCTGCCCGAGGGGGGCGCTGCCCGAGGGGGCCGCTGCCCGAGGGGGGCGCTGGCCGAGGGGGCCGTGAACGCGCATAATCGCGCTCGATCCAGGAAATAGGCCCCTCGCCAAGCGGGCGAGGCCACTACATCAATGATCGAGCGCGATCATGCGAGCGGTGCGTCGGTGCTGACCGCCGGAGCGTGGGTGAGCAGGTCGGTCAGAGTGGTGCTGTCGACCACAGTGGCGATCGCCCCGTGCACCGCCAGCCAGACGTCGGTGAGCCCGGCGGCCACTCCGTGATAACCGGCCCGCTCGGCCGGCAGACCGCGCACCGTGGTGAGCGAGCCGCCGACCGCGCGCAGTACGTCGCCGACGGTGATCTCGTCGGCTGGGCGGGTCAGCGCGTACCCGCCGTCGGCGCCGCGATGGCTGTGCAGCAGACCGGCCCGGCGCAGGTCGAGCAGGATGCCCTGTAGGAAGCTGAGCGGGATGTCCTGCACCTCGGCCAGGCTGGCCGCCTTCACCAACTCGCCGACCCGGTCGCCGTCGCCACCACCATCACCACCGGCGGCGACGGCGAGCATCGCCCGGAGCGCGTAGTCGCTGCGCGCGGAGACGAACACGTCACTGACCAGCCTGGTCCAGTACGCCCCAGCGCCGCCGGATCGCCTTGTCCGCGGCGCCGAACGCGGCGTCCACGACGAGGCCGACGACGAGGATGACGATCATCGTGGAGAGCAGCCAGGGTGAGTCGGACAACTCGCGGGAGTAGGTGAGCTGGGCGCCGAGCGAGGTCTGCGAGATGCCGACCACGAGCAGCTCACCTGCCATCAGGCTGCGCCAGGAGAAGGCCCAGCCCTGTTTGAGCCCGGCGACGATCGCCGGGAGGGCGGCCGGCGCGATGACGTACCGGTAGAGGTTGAGCCCTCGGGCGCCGAGGTTACGGCCGGCGCGTATCAGCAGCGGCGGCACGTAGTCCACCCCGGAGATCACCCCGTTGGCGATGGACGGCGCCGCACCGAGCACCACCACGAAGAAGATCGCCTTCTCGCTCAGCTCGAAGAGCAGGATGGCCAGCGGGAACCAGGCGATCGACGGCATCGTCTGCAACGCCGTGATCATCGAGCCGATGGCGGCGCGCAGCACAGTGGACCGGGCCACCGCGAGACCCAGGAGCAGGCCGACGGCGACCGAGAAGACGTACCCGACGGCGGCCCGGCGCAACGTGGTGAGCAGGCCGTCCCACAACTGCGGACCCTGGGCCTGGGTCATCAGCTCACGGCCGACCTCCAGCGGACCCGGCAGCGAGTACGGGGGCTTCCAACCCGAAAGGACCACGAGTTGCCAGGCGGCGATGGCGATGGCCAGGGCGGCGAGCTTGGGCCAGGTGGCCGCCCAGATCCGGGCGCCCCGGGAGACCTCCTTGTCCCGACCGGCGATCTCCAGCGCGTCGAGGCCGGTGATCTCCGCGTCGGTACGCGCCGAACTGGTGAGGGTGTCACTGGCCATGGCGGCCCACCTCCGTACGGAGCCGCTCGGTGACCTCGGCGGCGATGGCGGCGACCTCGGGGGAGTCGATCCGGCGAGGGCGCGGAATGGTCACCTCGGTGGAGTAGATGATCCGGCCGGGTCGGCTGGAGAGCAGGATGATCCGGTCGGCCAGGCGGGCCGCCTCGCGCACGTTGTGCGTCACGAAGAGCACCGAGAGTTTGCGCTCGGACCAGATCCGTTCCAGCTCGTCGTGCAGGATGTCCCGGGTCATCGCGTCCAGCGCGCCGAACGGCTCGTCCATCAGCAGCACCGGAGTGTCCAGGGCAAGCGTCCGGGCGAGCGCGACCCGCTGCCGCATTCCGCCGGAGAGCTCGTGCGGGCGCTTACGGCCGAAGTCGGCGAGGTGCACAGTTCGCAGCAGTTCGGCGACCCGCTCGCGACGCTGGGCCCGGGGCAGCCGGCGCAGCTTGAGGGGCACCTCCACGTTCCCGTCGACGGTCAGCCACGGAAGGAGCGCCGGCTCCTGGAACATCAGGCCCGGGTTGGCGTCGCCGGCCAGTGTGATCTGCCCACCGCTGACCCGGTCCAGCCCGGCCACCAGGTTGAGCAGTGTGCTCTTCCCGCAGCCGGACGCGCCGACCAGGCAGACGAACTCGCCGGGCGCGACGTCCAGCGACACACCGTCCAGGGCCAGGACGGCGTTCGCCCCGCGCCCGTACACCTTTGTCACGCCGGAGAGCGCCACGGCTGTGGTCGCGCTCCGCGGCGTCGTCGTTGTCGACGTCATGGCTGGATGACCTCGGGCTCGCCCTGCGCCTTGAGCGCGTTGTTGAGGTACTTGAGGTCGTACAGGCCCTTGAGGTCGACCGGCTCGGTCAGGCCGACGTCGACGGCGTGGTCGAGCCCGGCCTTCAGTGAGGACGAGATCGGGTCGTTGGTGAACTCCAACGTCGGCCACGCCTGCTTGATGAGCTTCAGGTCCAGCGGCTTGCCGGTGATCTTGCCGATCGCTTCGGAGATGGCCTGCTGCGCCTCGTCCGGCTTGGTGTTGACGAACTCGTTGGCGGCCACCTGACCGTCGACAAGCCTCTGCACCACGTCCGGGTGCGCCTTGAGGAACTTGGTGCTCACCAGCAGGTTGGTGATGACGAACTTCTTGTCCGGCCACAGGTCGCGCTCGTCGACGAGGACCTTGCCGCCGGCGTTGACCAGGCGGGAGACGAACGGTTCGGGCACCCAGGCGCCGTCGATCGCGCCGCTGGTGAACGTTTCGACGGTCTGGGCGTTCTCCTGCGGCACGATCTTGACGTCGCCACCACCTTCCTTGGTGGTGGTGAGGCCCTGCTGCTTGAGCCAGTACCGGATCGCCACGTCCTGGGTGTTGCCCAGCTGCGGGGTGGCGATCTTCTTGCCCTTCAGGTCCGGCGCGCCGGTGATGTCGGGCTTGACGACCAGCGCCACGCCGCCGGAGGCCGCGCCGGAGATGACCCGGACGGCCTCACCCTTGGACTTCGAGAAGGCGTTCACTGTCGGGTTCGGACCGATGTAGGTGGCGTCCAGCGCGCCGGAGAAGACCGCCTCGATGGCGGCAGGGCCGGCGTTGAAGGTCTTCGGGTCCAGCTTGACGTTGGTGCCGAGCTTCTCCGCGAAGATGCCCTTCTCCACCCCGACGACCGCCGGCGCGTGGGTGATGTTGGGGAAGTAGCCGAGGCGCAGCGTCACCGGGCCGGAGCTGCCGCCCGCGCCCTCGCTGTCGTCGCCGCACGCGGCGGTGCTGCCCAGGGTCGCCGCGCCCAGGGCGGCGAGGGTGGCCAGGGTGACCAACCGGCGCAGGGGAAGCCGTCTCATCGTCCATCCAATCCGCAGTATTCCTACTTAGTTGGTAGGAAGAGTGGGCCGGGCTGCGGCCAGCGTCAAGGCCCATCCACATGGCGGGATGGCGCGTCTCGGTCATGTCGGTAATTCCTACCAGCTTTATAGGGGGTGAGCGGCGTCGTGCTGATCGCGGTCCGGGCCGGGTTCGCGCCAGTGCGGTGTCGCCGGCAACATCGTGACCGGGGGCGACCCGGCCGGGCAGCGCGCGTACCGCGACCTGCTCGGGCACGACCACGGCTGGAGCGCACCGACGAGTTCAGCCTCTCCGGCTGGCCGCACCGTGCCGAGGCAGAGCAGGTCGGCACCGACGTGCCGCCCCTGGTGACGGCCCCGGTCGCGGCGGCTCCGGGAAGGTCGCGGGTGGCGGAGGTGTCGACGCGCTAGGGTCGACTCCGTGGCGGCGCGGAGATCCAGAATTCCAGCGACGAAGTATCCGGTCGAGCGGTTCACCCTCGACAACGGCCTGCGGGTGGTGCTCACCCCCGATCGCAGTGCCCCGGTGATCGGGGTGGCTGTGGTCTACGACGTCGGCATCCGCTCGGAGCCGGAGGGGCGTACGGGCTTCGCCCACCTCTTCGAGCACCTGATGTTCCAGGGCTCGGAGAACCTGGAGAAGCTGGCCCACTTCCGGCACGTGCAGGGCGCGGGTGGCACCTTCAACGGCTCCACCCACCTGGACTACACCGACTACTTCGAGACGCTGCCGAGCAACGCGCTGGAGCGCGCGCTGTTCCTGGAAGCGGACCGGATGCGTGGACCCCGGCTGACCGAGGAGAACCTGCGCAACCAGGTCGACGTGGTCAAGGAGGAGATCCGGGTCAACGTCCTCAACCGGCCGTACGGTGGCTTTCCCTGGCTCACTCTGCCGCCGGTCATGTTCGACACCTTCCCGAACGCCCACGACGGCTACGGCTCCTTCGACGACCTGGAGTCGGCGACCGTCGCCGACGCCGCGGACTTCTTCCGCCGCTACTACGCCAGCGGCAACGCCGTGCTGGCCGTCAGCGGGGACATCGACGTGGCCGAGGCGACCGAGTTGGTCACCCGGCACTTCGGCGACGTCCCGGCCCGGCCGGCACCGCAACGGCCCGACTTCACCGAGCCTGACCTGAGCGCCGAGCGGCGTACCTCGTACACCGATGCCCTGGCGCCGCTGCCGGCGGTGGCCGGCGCCTGGCGCGTGCCCGACCCGGTCACCGACTTCGCCGGCTACCTGCCGTACGTGGTGCTGGCCGAGGTGCTCACCGACGGCGACGCGTCGCGGCTGGTGGAACGGCTGGTGCAGCGGGACCGCACTGTGACCAGCCTCGGCGGATACCTCGGTTTCATGGGCGACCCGTTCGACGTCCGCGACCCCACCGCGCTGCTGTTGCAGGCGCACCTGCCGCCCGGCGGCGACGTCGACAAGGTGCTGCGCACCATCGACGAGGAGTTGGACCGGCTGGCCACCGACGGCCTGACCGACGGTGAGCTGGCCCGCACCCAGGCCCGGATGGCGACCCACCTGCTGCGGGACACCGACGCGGTGCTCGGTCGGGCGCTGCGGATGGCCGTGCTGGAACAGCAACGCGGTGAACCGGGTCTGCTCAACGAACTGCCCCGGCTGGTCGGCGAGGTCACCGAGGAACAGGTCCGGTCCGCCGCGGCCACCCTGCGCCCGGAGCGCCGGGCCGCCATCGAGGTCATCGCCGGAGGCGCCCGATGAGTGTCACCACCGCCCCCGCCGGCCCGCGTACGCTGCCGCCGCTCGGGCCGACCCGCAAGCTCAAGGTGCCCAAGCAGGCCGAGCGCACACTGCGCAACGGGCTCACCGTGATCGCCGTACGCCGGCCCGCCGTACCCCTTGTCGAGCTGCGGCTCTGGGTGCCGTTCGGCCGGGTCCACCTGGCCCGCGGCGCGATGCTCTCGCAGACCATGCTCTCCGGCACCGAGTCGATGACCAGCGTGCAGATCGCCGCCGAGTTGCAGAAGGTGGGCGGCGGGCTGTCCGCGGGCGTCGACCCGGACCGGCTGATGCTCTCCGGCGCCGGCCTGGTCACCGGTCTGGACCGGATGCTGGAGCTGCTGGCCGAGGTGCTGACCGGCGCCAGTTACCCCAGTGACGAGGTGGCCACCGAACGGGACCGGCTGGTCGACCGGATCCAGGTGGCGCAGAGCCAGCCTTCGCACCTGGCCCGGGAGGCGCTGCTCAAGCGGATCTACGGCCGGCACCCGTACGCGACGCAGACGCCGGAGCCCGGCCAGATCCGTGCCGTCCGACCGGCGGCGCTGCGCACCCTGCACGCGGAGCGGGTCCACCCGACCGGCGCGCAGTTGGTGCTGGTCGGTGACGTGCAGCCGGAGAAGGCACTGGACGCGGCCGAGCGGGCGCTCGGCGGCTGGTCGGGTGCCGGTCGGGTGGCCGAACTGCCGGCGACCCCGCCGCTGGAGCCGGGGCCACTGCTGCTTGTCGACCGGCCGGGCTCGGTGCAGTCCTCGCTGCGGATCGCGCTGCCGGCGGTGTCGCGCACCGACCCGGACCACGCCCCGCTGCAACTGGCCAACCTGATCTTCGGCGGCTACTTCTCCTCCCGGTGGGTGGAGAACATCCGTGAGGACAAGGGCTACACGTACGGCCCGCACTCCGTGATCGAGCATTCCGTCGCGGGGTCGGTGCTGGTCGCCGCCGCCGACGTGGCCACCGAGGTCACCGGGCCGGCGCTGCTGGAGACGACGTACGAGCTGGGTCGGTTGGCGTCGCTGCCGCCGAAGCCCGAGGAGTTGGAGCAGGCCCGGCAGTACGCCCTGGGCACCCTCCAGCTCGGCATGTCCACCCAGGCCGGGTTGGCGGCGTTGACCAGCGCGTACGCCGGCAATGGTCTGCGCCTGGACTTCCTCGCCGAGTACGCGGCGAGGTTGGCGAAGGCGAGCATCGACGACGTCGCGCAGGCGGCGGCCCGCTACCTGGCCCCGGCTCGTGCGGCGATCGTGGTGCTCGGCGACGCGGAGCGGGTCACCCCGGGGTTGGCCGCGCTGACCACGGTGCAGACCGAGCAACAGGCGTGAGCGAGCGGAGCGAGCGAGCCGTGGGGTTCAGTGGCGGGCCGTCTCGCGGCGGCGTGCGGCGAAGCGGAGCGCTGGCGTGAGCGGGGAGGCGGCGCCGCCGTTGGCGCGGTCCACGCTGGATCGGGCCGCACACCGGCGGGGCGACTCGCAGTGGTTGACCGAGGCGTGGTTGCGTGCCCGGGTGCTGCTGCTCGACTCGACCGACGAGGGTCGGACGCTGGCCCGCACCGAGACGTCGCCTCCGACGTTGGTGCTGTTCGGGGCGGCCGATGTGCCCGCCGGGTCGGAGTCGATGGCGATGTTCCTGGGTGTCGAGCCGGACGGGGTGCCGGTCTTCGCTGTCGACGCGCCGCTTCCGGCGATCCCGGGGACCAGGGCGGTCCATCTCCGGGAGGTGGGTCACCTGCTCGCCGACCGGGAGGCCGGCATCTTCACCACCGCGTTGGCGCTGGTCAACTGGCACACCCGACACGGCTATTCGACGAGCACCGGCGCGCCGACCGCTATGGACGAGGCGGGTTGGTCCCGGGTGGACCGCAATGGCGGGCGGATCTGGCCTCGTACCGACCCGGCGATGATCGTGCTCGTTCACGACGGCGTGGACGGCCCGGACGGCCGCTGCCTGCTCGGCAACAATGCCGGCTGGCAGGGCACCCCGGGTGGTCGCCGCTACTCCTGTCTGGCCGGCTACGTGGAGCCAGGGGAGTCGGCGGAGGCGGCCGTGCTGCGCGAGGTCCGCGAGGAGGTGGGCATCGGGGTCGAGCGCATCGGGTACGTGGGCAGCCAGGCATGGCCGTTCCCCGGCTCGCTGATGTTGGGCTTCCTGGCCACCGCGAACCCGACCGAGCCGGTGCGGGTCGACCCGTCCGAGATCGCGTACGCCCGGTGGTTCTCTCGCCGGGAGATCGGGGCGGCGCTGGCCGGGCAGACGGTGGACGTGGGCGACGGGGCCCGGCTGATCCTGCCGCCTCCGTCGTCGATCGCGCTGTTCCTCATCCACCGGTGGCTGGACGGCTGGATGGACGCCGACCGCTGAGCACGGTCCCGACCCGTGGCCGCCGTTGCCGCGGCGGTCACGGGCCGGGAACACGGGCCGTCGTGGTCAGCGGGTGCGTAACGCGGCGGGGGAGCCGGTCCGACCACGACGGACGACCTGTGGAATCAGGTGCCGGTGCGGCCCGGTCTGTGTCGGAAGGCGGGCCGCGACTCGATCAGCGGGAGGACCTTGACCCGTTGCTTGCCGGCGCGGACCGCGCCGACGGTGGCCAGGGCGCGGGCCAGTAGCAGCGCGGCGTCCCGGTCCTCGGCGTGCACGATCTGCCGGCGCGGCTCGGGCGTCGTCGTCTCGTCGCGAAGTCGGTGGCCGTCCGCCCAGGCGGCGGCGATGTCCCCGTCAGCGACGGCGCGGATGTCGGTGCGAACGATCAGGAACCGCATGAGGGTCTCCGGATGAACCGCGACGGATGAGCCAGTGTGGAAGTTCCACGTACTCGAGGGCCATGTTACGCCCCGTGTTCGTCTCAGCAACTGAAACGCGCCTATCGGTTTCGAGCCTCGTCCGATCGGCGGATGGCTGCTCAGCGGGGTTGCCGGGCCGCCGAACTACCGAGCCGGCCGGGTACGACGCGACGGGGCCGCCGGCAGTGCGCCGACGGCCCCGTAACAGTCACCGAATCAGTTCAGATCGAACTGGCCCTTCTTCGCCCCGGTGATGAAACCGAGCCATCCCGCGCGGTTGAACAGCAGCACCGGGCCGCCCCGGTCCTTGCTGTCGCGCAGGGCGACGGCCGACGGGCCGGTGGCCAGTGGGGCGACCTCCACGCAGTTGGAGGTCTGGCTGCGTGTGCTGGTACGCCACGGGGCGTCCGCCAACGAGTGGGCGGAAACGGACGGCGTGTTGCGGATTTCGTTCATGGTTCTGCTCCTGATGTGCAGCGATCCGATGGGACGAGTGGTGCCGCACGTCCCGACGGAGGGTCCCCCGTGGATCACCGGTCCGTCAGTCGCCCCGATTCCCGGCGGCGTTGGGTCGGCGCCGTTGCCGGCCCGAACGCCACTGTGGATGGGGGCGTCGCCTCGGTCAGCCGTCCCGTCGCCTCGATCAGCCAGGAGAGGGTGTCCGAGGCGTTAAGTGCCGCCGTGCATAGCCACTCGAACACCACTTTATAGCGATTTAGCGTGATTGCCTCGGTCGACATGACGTCGGTGAAGCCACCTTCGATGGCCAATGTCTCCGGATCGAGGGGATCGGCGAACCGATAGACCGAGAAGGCGGTCGGCGGAAGGAACCAATTGCCGATCTGGGTGTCCCGGGGCAGCACGTGCAGGGCCACATTGGGCAGCAGCGCCAACTCGCAGAGCTGGAGCAGTTGTTCGTGCAGCACCTCCGGCGGCCCGGCCCGGCGGCCGAGAGCCGCCTCCTCCAGCACCGCCGTGTAGCGGGGAGCGTGCGGCTCCCGGGTCAGCAGCGACTGGCGGGCCAGCCGCGCCTGCACCTCGGTCTCCGGCTCGTCGCCGGGCTCCGGCTCGCCAGCGCCCGCGTTCACCTGCCGGGCCGACACGATCCGGAGCTGGGCGTACCCGGGCGTCTGCAGCAGGCCCGGCACCAGCACCGGGTTGTACTCGGAGATCTCCGCGCAGCCCGCCTCCAACTCGGCCCAGCCGCGCTGTTGCTGCGTCATCACCGGGAAGTTCTTCAACCAGCCGCGCATGTCGCCGGCCTCGTTGGTGATGCCCAGCAGCTCGTCGTGAAGCGCCTGGTCGGCGCCGTAGAGGTCGAGCAGGTCGCCGACGTCCTGCGGGTCCGGTCGGCTGCGGCCGTTCTCCAAGCGGGACAGTTTGGACGCGGAGGCCCAACCGATACGCTCGATGACCTGATCGCCGGTGAGGCCCGCGGCCTCACGTAGGCGGCGCAGCTCGATGCCCAACCGGCGACGACGCAGGATCGGGCTGGGTGCGGCAGGAGGCACAGTGTCCTCTTTCCCGTCGACCGCCGCAGACGCGACGGTAACTGTATGAAATTCGCCCCCCACGGTCAGTATGGACGGCGCGACCGGTGTCGGAGGTTCCGGCGAGGGCGTGTCTTGCGAAAATCGCACCACGGGAATGCCGGATGACGACGGACCCGCGGTCGCGGCCCGTCGACCTCGCCCACCCGGGCATGCCATCCCGCCGGAGGGACCCATGCGCACGATCCTGCGCCGACCCGACTTCCGCCTGCTCTTCGGCGGTCTGCTGGCCAGCATGACCGCCGAGTCGATCCTGCTGCTCGCACTCGCCATCTGGGTCAAGGATCTGACTGGCTCGAACGGGTTGGCCGGTGCCACGATCTTCGCGGTCATCGCGCCGATGACGCTTGCGCCGCTGGTCGGCTGGGTCGTCGACCGCTACCCGCGCCGACCGTTCTTCGTGGCCGCGAACGTGCTGACCGCAGCCCTGCTCGCCCCGTTGTTCACCGTCCACGACGCGGGCGACGTGTGGGTCGTCTATCTGGTGGCCGCCCTGTACGGACTCTCGTCCATCACGCTCGGCGCGGCGCTCAGTGGGCTCATCCGCGAGATGGTGCCGATCGACCTGCTGGCCGACGCGAACGGCGTGCTCCAGACCGTACGTCAGGGGATCCGACTGGTCGGCCCGCTGGTGGGCGCGGCGCTCTACGCGGCGCTCGGCGGGTGGGCGCTGACCGGAATCGGCATGGTCGGATTTCTGACCGCGGCGGCGGTGGTCACCGCGCTGCCCACCCCGCAACAGCTGCCGCCCGCCGTACGGCTGCGGTGGCCGGCCGAACTGGGCGCCGGCCTGCGGCACCTGGCCGGCGAGCCGGCCCTGCGGCGGGCCCTGCTCGGCTACGGACTCGGGTCACTGGTGATGGGCTTCAGCGAGTCGCTCATCTTCGCCTACGTCGACCAGGGGCTGAACCGGGATGCCGCGTTCGTGGGGGTGCTCGTCACAGTGCAGGGCGTCGGTGGGTTGCTCGGTGGACTCTGCTCACCGACGCTGGTCCGCCGGCTCGGAGAGGTCGGCACGCTGGCCGCCGGTGTCGCCTTCTTCTCTCCGGCCGCGCTCGCGCTCGCCTTTCCCGATCTGTGGCTCGGGTTCGCGGCGGTGCTGCTGGCCGGGGTCTCACTCCCGCTGACGATGGTGGGTCTGCACACGCTGATCCAGCGCCGCACGCCGCCTACGCTTGTCGGCCGGGTCGCCGCAGCCACCCAGGCGGTGGTCAGCGGGCCGCAGGCGATCTCCATCGGGGCGGGTGCCCTGCTGGTCGGGTTCCTGGACTACCGGCTGCTGTTCGCGCTGGTCGGAGTGGCCACCCTGGCCGCCGGTGGCTACCTGTGGCGGGGCCGGCACCTGAGCGCGCCGGCCGGGGCCCGCCCGCCGACGCCGCCCACCAGCCCAACGCTTCCGGCACCCCGCTGTCCGGCGGAGGACGCCGACCGGCCAGTGCTTCCGGCGCCCCGCCGTCCGGCCGAGGACGCCGACCGACCGGTGCTTCCGGCGCCCACCGACCGTGGCCCGTTCCCGAACACGACGAGCGGCCGCCCCGGACGGGGCGGCCGCGCACCGAGAATGAACCGGCAGATCAGGCGTTGAGCGTCTCCAGGTGCTGCTTCACCTGGGTGATCGAGGGATTCGTCAGGGCACTGCCGTCGGCGAAGCGCAGCGTCGGCACCGTCTGGTTGCCGCCGTTGACGCTCATCACGAACTCCGCGGACTTCGGGTCCTGCTCGATGTCGACCACCTCGTACCCGATGCCCTCCCGGTCGAGCTGCGACTTCAGCCGGTGGCAATAGCCGCACCAGGGGGTGGAATACATCGTCAGCATCCTCGGATCCTCCAACTCCTCCGGCCGCGGCTTGCGGATCAAGCCGAGGCTGTTCGCTGCAACGCTGGGAGGAGCTGAGATGATTCCTGGTTGTGGTGGTTCACTCAGCGTCGGAACAGGTGCTCGCCGGGCTGGACCCGGAGCAACGCTCCGCCGTGACCGCACCTGCCGGCCCCGTCTGCATCCTGGCCGGCGCCGGCACCGGCAAGACCCGGGCGATCACCTCCCGAATCGCCCACCGGGCGCTCTCCGGGGAAATCTCCCCGCGGCACGTGCTCGCTGTCACCTTCACCGCCCGCGCCGCCGCCGAGATGCGACACCGTCTCACTCTGCTCGGTGCGCACGGTGTCCAGGCGCGGACATTTCACGCTGCCGCGCTGCGCCAGGTGCGGTACTTCGCGCCCCGGCTGCTGTCCGGCCGTGCCATGCCCGAACTGCTGGACAGCAAGGTACGACTGGTCACCCTCGCCGCGGCCCGGGTCGGCCTGCGTACCGACCGGGCCGCCGCCCGCGACCTGGCCGGCGAGATCGAGTGGGCGAAGTCGTCGCTGGTCGAGCCGACGGACTACGTGGTGGCCGCGGCGCGGGCGCTGCGCGACACACCGCACGAGCCGACGAAGGTCGCCGACGTGTTCACCGCGTACGAGCAGCTCAAGCGGTCGAACGGCGTGATCGACTTCGAGGACATGCTGCGGGCGGCGGTGTGGGGCATCGAGGAGCACCCGGACGTCGGCGAGCAGATCCGCGGCCAGTACCGGCACTTCGTGGTCGACGAGTACCAGGACGTCAACCCACTCCAGCAGCGGTTGCTGGACGCCTGGCTGGCCGGCCGCAACGACCTGACAGTGGTCGGCGACGCCAGCCAGACGATCTACTCGTTCACCGGGGCGACCTCGGCGTACCTCGTCGACTTTCCCCGGCGGCACCGCAACGCCACTGTGGTACGACTGGTCCGTGACTACCGCTCCACCCCGCAGGTGGTCGGGCTGGCCAATGCGGTGATCTCCCAGGCCCGGGGCACCGAGGCGCGCCTGCGGCTGGAGTTGAGCGGGCAACGCCCACCCGGCCCCGAGCCGGACCTGCGGATCTTCACCGACGAGCCGGCCGAGGCGAACGCGGTGGCCGCGCGCTGCCGGTCGCTGATCGACGCGGGCACGCCGGCGAAGGAGATCGCCGTGCTGTTCCGCGTCAACGCGCAGTCCGAGGCGTACGAGAAGGCGCTCACCGAGGCCGCGGTGCCGTACGTGGTGCAGGGAGCGGAGCGGTTCTTCGAACGGACCGAGGTGCGTCAGGCGATGGTCGCGCTGCGTGCAGCGACCCGCTCGATCCCGGGCGAGACACCGCTGCCGGCCGCCGTCGTCGAGGCGCTCACCGCCGTCGGCTGGGCCCCGGACGCGCCCCCGGCCGGCGGCGCCGCCCGCGAGCGATGGGAGGCGCTGTCCGCGCTGGTCCAGCTCGCCGAGGAGTACGCGGCCACCCCCGAGGTCGTGCCGATCGGCGAGGCCGCCTCGGTGGAGCGCCCGGTCACCCTCACGGACTTCACCGAGGAGTTGGCGCGCCGGGCCGCCCAGCAACACGTGCCGACTGTGGACGGCGTGACGCTTGCGTCCCTGCACTCGGCCAAGGGGTTGGAGTGGGACGCGGTCTTCCTGGTCGGCCTCGCCGAGGGCACCCTGCCCACCACGTACGCCAAGACCGTCGAGCAGGTCGAGGAGGAGCGCCGACTGCTCTACGTCGGCATCACCCGCGCCCGGGAGTGGCTCTGGCTGTCGTACGCCACCGCGCGCTCGCCGGGCGGACGGGCCCGGCGGCCGTCGCGGTTCCTGCCCCAACTGGATCGCTCCGGCGGCACCGAACGGGCGACCGGCGGCACCGGTCCGGCCCGCAGTCCCGAACGACGGCGAACCCAGATCGTCTCCTGCCGGATCTGCGGCGCCACCCTGCTCGCCGGTCCGGACCGCAAGCTCGGCCGCTGCCCGACCTGCCCGTCCGACATAGACGATGAGCTGCACGAACGGCTGCGCGAGTGGCGGCAGCGGGTGGCCGGTGCGCAGAAGGTCCCGGCGTACGTGGTCTTCACCGACGCGACGCTTGTCGCGTTGGCCGAGCGGCGACCGGGCCGGTCGGAGGAGTTGATCGCCATCGCCGGTATCGGCCCTCGCAAGCTGGGTCTCTACGGGGAGTCCGTGCTGGCCCTCGTGGCCGGCGCCGGGGTGGACGACGTCTGCCCGGAGAAAACTTTCGAAATCTCGTCGTAAATTCGTTTGCCCTCGCCCCGGCGCGAGGAATAGCCTCAGAACACACCACGCGAGCGGCGCCATTCCGGCTGCTCACGAGGTCGGTCCAGTCGATTCGAGGAACGTGAGGGAGGTGGCACCCGTGAAGATCTTCACCTATGAGCGTCTGGCGGCGATGCCGTCTGTCTGCGCTCCGATGTCGGCTGTCCGGGTGGCCCTCGCGGCTGCACGACCGTCGGTTCCACAGGTGCACCAGGTTCAGGCCGAGCTGACCCTGACCGTCGCGCCCGCTGGAGTCGAGGGGACCAGTGGCTTCACGGGCAATGGCATCCAGGTCGCCAAGAAGCGCACGGATGTCCGCGGCGTTCCACCTCGAGGTAAACCGGTCTGACCATCAGACTCCGGCTCACCTCGAGGCCGCGGAACCCGCTTACCGGGATCCGCGGCCTCAGTTTTTTGCCCGCCGTAAGTACGTCGGAATGCGATCCACGAGATCGAAGTGAGAGAGAGGTGACCGGGAGATGAGTCTGGCGTTGGCCCCCCTCGACATGAGCGTCGAGATGGAGGCGAACCTGCCCTGCCGGAAGTTCGACCCCGACCTGTGGTTCTCCGACTCGCCCACCGAGCTCGAGCTGGCCAAGTCACTCTGCGGGGACTGCCCGCTGCGTGTCGAATGCCTGGCCGGAGCCGTTGAGCGAGCGGAGCCGTGGGGCGTCTGGGGCGGCGAGATCTTCGAGCGTGGCGCGGTTGTCCCGCGTAAGCGGCCCCGTGGCCGTCCGCGTAAGGAGGACGTCGCCCGTGACGCCGAGCTTCGGGTCGAGGCCGAGGCGCGCCTGGCAGCCAGTGGGCTGTCCGAGGTGCGTGGTGCGGTCCGGCTGGCAGCCTGACATGTTCCCGACCCGTTCCAACTACGCCGGTGTCACACCGGCAGTGAGTGAGAAAACGATGTTGAACGTTCCGAGTGGAGCCTTCGAGATGCAACTACTCCACGAAGCGTTGACCCGGGCTCGAATGCGCCGGCCTCAGGCCGGTCGTACCACCACGAGCACTGAGGCAACCCGATCCGCCCGTACCGTCGCCATGACCAGCCGCAATCAGGCGGCTCGCGACCTGGGCGTTCTCTAGTACCACCTCACACAGAAGGGCGGGTGCCGACCGGCACCCGCCCTTCCCCATGTCGTCAGGCGACCGGGGCGAAGCCGGGCAGCCAGCGCTCCAGGATGCTCCGGTAGGGGGCCTTCGCCTCCAACTGGCAGAGCACCCCGATCGACCCGAGCGTCACCCGGTGGATCAGCAGGTACGACGGTGGCAGGTTGAGCTGCCTGCTCAGCTGGTACGTGGGGGAACGCGGGCTGGCCAGTCGGCCCGCCTCGGCCCGTAGCCAGGCCCGGGTGAACCGGAAGCCGTCCGCCGCGATGGGCTCCAGCATGGGGCGGATGAAGTCGAGCACCCCTTCGGCGTCGATCTCCTCGGCTGAACCGATGAACCCCTCCGACCGCAGCCCCGCCACCACCTCGTCGGCATCGCCGCGCAGGGCCGTCGCGGCGATACGACCGATCGGCTCCGGGGTGCCCTCCGGCATCCGGGCCACCGCACCGAAGTCGATCACCCCGAGCCGACCGTCGGGCAGCAACCGGAAGTTTCCCGGGTGCGGATCGGCGTGCAGCAGCCCGGCCCGCTGCGGCGCGGAGAGGTGCAGGGTGGCCATCAACCGACCCGCCTCGTCCCGATCCTCCTCGGTGCCCTCGCGGATGATGTCGGCCAGCGGGGTGCCAGTCACCCATTCGGTGACCAGCACCCGGGGCGAGGCATTGACCACCTCCGGGATGTAGATCTCCGGGTCGTCGGCGTACGCGGCGGCGAAGGTGCGCTGCGACTCGGCCTCCAACTCGTAGTCCAACTCCTCGGTGATCCGTTCGCGCAGCTCGGCCAGGAGCGGCTTGACGTCCAGGCCGGGCTGGATGGCCCGGAACATTCCGCCCAGTCGGGAGAGCTGCTTGAGGTCGGCGAGCAGGGCGTCGCCGGCCCCCGGATATTGGATCTTGACCGCCACGTCGCGGCTGTTCGGTTCGCCCGACTCGTCGAAGCCCGGCTCGCGCCAGCGCGCCCGGTGCACCTGGCCGATGCTCGCGGCGGCGGCCGGAACGTCGTTGAACTCGACGAACAGGTCCCGCCAGTCGGGGCCGAGCTGCTCGGCCAGAACCTTGTGCACGCTGGCGACCGGCAGCGGTGGCGCCGCCTCCTGCAACTTCGTCAGCGCCTGCCGGTAGGGCGCGGCGATCTCCTCCGGCAACGCGGCCTCGAAGACCGACAGTGCCTGGCCGAACTTCATCGCCCCGCCCTTGAGCTGGCCCAGCACGCTGAACAGCTGTTCGGCGGTGCGCTGCTGAATCTCCGCGGAGATCACGTCGGAGGCCAGCCCGGTGACGCGCTTTCCCATCCCGAGAACGGTCCGGCCGGCGAAGCCGAGCGGCAGGGCGGCGAGCTTGGCGGTGCGGGACACGGCGCGGCGCGGGATGTCGGTCACCCGGTCATTGTTACCGACCGGAGGGCCCCGCTGCTGCTCTGCGGCCGGGCTGGTGCGGACACTCGGCCTCGCGAGCACCCACACGCCGGGTGTGGCGGCCAACCCCGACGACGGAAACAGCCGGCACCGGTGATCTCCATGGCACTACCCAGCGTCTCCGGCTGGCCGCCGTCCAGCTGCGTCAGCGCCTCGGCCAGGGCGTACCCGCAGGCGACGAGCAGCGTGCCTGTCGTTGCGGCGGCCATCGGGTCGGCGGCGGCGAGTTGCGCGGCGAGCCGGGGCCAGTCCGGGTCGCGGTCGGCCCGGTGCAGCTCGACGCAGTGCAGGCAGGGCCCGGCGGGTGGGCGGACCAACGGCCCGATCACCGGTACGCCCTCGCGCAGCGTGACCAGCAGGTGTGGCTGCCGGCGCTGGGCGAGACCGGCGGCGAGCAGCGCCGGAGGCCGGTCCGTGCCGAGCTGGATCACCAGGTCGATCCGGCCGGCGCGGCTCGGATGGGTGCCGGTGCCCGGTGCGACGCGGTTGACAGCAGCCCGCACCGCCGGTGCCAGCGGCCGACCGAGTTCGGCGGCGGGGATGCCGGTGCCGATCAGGTCGACGGGGCGTACCGGGCCGGTGAGCTGGGGAATCACCTGCCCCACACCGGACTGGGCCAACGCCACCGTCAGCGGCCCGCCGAGCGCCCCGGCGCCGGTGAGCAGGACGCGGGCCGCCCGCCGCCTCCGCAGGACCTGCGCGGGGGTGCCGGGCAGCCGGGCGGCGGCCAGGGCCAGCGCGCCGGCCTCCGCCGCGAGCCGGGCGCGGACCGGGCCGGTCAGGTCGCGGGGGAGCAGGCTGTGCGCGGCCACCAACAGGCCGGCGGCCCGCAGGGTGTCGAGCAGGGTACGCGCGTCGTCGGCGCTGACCTGGGCGGACGCCGCCTCGATCAGCACGGTCCGCTCGCTGCGGGTGCCGTCGAGCAGGTCGAGCAGGTGGGCGGCGCGGGGGTTGGCCAACTCCAGTAGGGCGGCCGGCCCAGGGCCGACGCCGAGTTGGAGGGTGTGCCGGTCCCGCCAGAGCCGGTTGAGGCCGGGCAGCAGGGTGGGGCGGGCTAATACGGTGCGGCTCATGGTCACGAATCGTGACCGCATCTTCGCGTTCAGTCGATCGTTGTCCACAGGCGGTCAGGCCGCTGTCCAGCGCTATCCACAGGATTTGACAGGTTTTCCACAGCCCCTCGCGCCCGTTGTCGGTCACCCGACAGGGCTACCGCAGCGGTGGCACGTACTCCCGATCCGGCAACGGGGGTGGGGTGGCCACTCGGCCACCCCACCCCCGTTCACCCGTACGGGTCAGACCTTGGCCTTGCCCAGGATGCGGTTCACTGTTGTACCGCATACCGGACACTTGCCCTTGGCCATGTTCATTCCGGTCTTCGAGACCTCGACGTGCCCCTCGAAGTCCCGCTTCTCCTTGCACTTCACGCAGTAACCGTTGTAGGTCGTCTGGGCCTGGTCGGCCACGGTGCCCTCCTCGTCTCGTCCGCCGGTCAATGCCGTCCCGGCGGGGTGCCCGGCGGCGGGCCACACGGGGCGCCGGCGCTGGGTCTCACTCCGCGGCCACCTTCGTGACCGCTGGTCCGCGGACCCTACCCAGGTCTGGGCAGTTCCATGTCAGCTGTGCATCGGCCTGTGAGCAAGTCGACGTCGAGAGTGTGCATGGCGAAATAGGTCGGATAAGTCAGTTTGGCGGGGACACGCCGACCAAACCCTGACAGCCACCCGTGCGAGTGCCCCTGCGGCGGCATTCGGGGCGGTGATCACCTACGGTGGAGACGTGCCGCGCACCGGCGCCATCGGCGTTCACCAAGGGTGACGAGATGGCGCGATGGCGCTACGGTCAAGAAATTTTCGGGACGCCTGGCGACCAATCACCATTTTCTGGGCGCGTGTCGTGCGGTTGACTCTTGCGGACCCCTGGTCAGTGGGCATTAGCTTTCCTTCGTGACACGTAGTCGAGGCTGCGCGGGCCAGTGATGGCGGGGACGCGCAAGCCGGTCGTCGAGGTGCGGCGCAGCCAGCGTCGACGACGCACGGTGTCCGCGTACCGTGACGGTGAGCGAGTGGTCGTCCTCATCCCCGACCAGTTCTCCCGTGCCGAGGAGAGCGAGTGGGTCGACCGGATGCTCGCCCGGCTCGCCGCCCGGGAGGGGCGCCTCGCCCGGTCTGACACCGAGCTGCTGGAACGCGCCAATCGGCTCATCGACCTCTACCTCGCCGGATATGCCACGAAAGCGGTGCCGGCCAGCGTCCGATGGGTCACCAACCAGAACGGCCGGTGGGGCTCCTGCACGCCGGCGGACCGCAGCATCCGAATCTCGCACCGCGTCCAGGAGATGCCCGAATGGGTGATCGACTACGTGTTGCTGCACGAGTTGGCGCACCTCATCGTGCCCAGCCACAACGCCCGGTTCTGGGCGCTGGTCGGTCGCTACCCCAAGTCGGAACGCGCCCGCGGCTACCTCGAAGGTGTCGCCGCCGCCTCCTCCTGCGCACCGCTCCCCACCTGACCCACACACCCGCCGAGGCGCTGGCGCAGCCCGTCGAACCTTCGGACACGTGTCGCGTTCTTCGGGCCCCGTGTTCTTCGGGTGCCGCGCTCTTCGGGCGTCGGGCTTTTCGGGCCCCGCGTTCTTCGGGTGCTGCGTTCTTCGGACCCTGCGTTCGTCGGGCCCTGCGTTCGTCGGGCCCTGCGTTCTTCGGACCCTGCGTTCTTCGGGCCCTGCGTTCTTCGGGCCCTGCGTTCTTCGGACCCTGTGTTCTTCGGACCCTGTGTTCTTCGGACCCCGCGCTCTTCGGGCCCTGCGCGCTTCGGGCCCTGCGTTCTTCAGGCGTCGCGCGTCGAGCCCCTGGGCGCCGCGCCGAGCGCCGACTGCTGTCTGACGCGCGATCGGCCTAGATCCACTCGCCTTCCTGAAAACCGCGCTGTCTAGGCCGCCGGGACACCGCGACTTCCATGAAGCCGAGTCGATCATGACGCCGAGCCGCACCGGGCCGCTCCGGGGTAGGGCCGAATTGTCCGGGTCAGATGGCTTGCGTCGGGTTGATCGGCCCCGGGTGGGTGGGCCGGCGGGTTGATCGCCCTCGGGCGGGTGGGCCCGCGGGTTGGTTGGCCCCACCTAGGTGGCCGGCGGGTTGGTTGATCTCGGGTGGGGTGGACCGGCAGGTTGGTTGGTCTCGCGTGGGTGGGTCGGAGGGTTGGTTGGTCTCAGCTACGTGGGTCGGGCCGGGTGGGTGGATGGCTGGGTGGGTGGCCGGGTTGGGTGGCCGGGTTGGGCGGGGCGCTAGGGTCGGGGGATGGCGCGACGGGTGGTGGTGGCGATGCTCGGGCCGGTGCACTGGTCGCCGCCCGGCGTCGACCTGGCGCAATGGCGAGCGGCGCTCGCGGAAGACGTCATCGACCTGTTCGCCACGCTCAACGAGGTGGAGGTCGCGGTCGCGGTGACCCCGGCCGACCGGGCCCTGGCCGATGCGCTGGTGTGGCCCGGTACGGCGGTGTACGAGGTGGCCGAGCCGACGCCGAATGCCGTGTTCGCCGCGTTGGAGGGGTACGACCAGGCGGCAGTGCTGGTCGGGGACGTGCCGGACCTGCCCGCTCTGACCGTCGGCAAGCTGCTCCGCCCACTCAGCAGTAGGCCGGTAGCTGTGGCTCCGGTCGAGGGAGGCGGCAGGGGTCTGCTCGGGGTCGCGGTGCGACTGCCCGCGCCGGAGTGGCTGCCGACGCTGGAGCTGGACACGGCGACGCCGGCCGAGGCGCGCGCCAACGCCCCGCGCCCGGGTGACGTGGCGGTCACCACCGGCTGGCGACGACTGCGCGGCCCGGCTGACCTGGCCACGCTGGACCCGGCCTTCGAGGGTTGGGAAGCGACCCGCGCCCTGCTCTCCGGGTCGGGCCGACCCACCTGAACGGTCGGCACCGCCCGAACGCCGAACTGTCGGCGTCGCCCGAACGCCGAACTGTCGGCACCGCTGAACCGTCGGCATCGCCGAACGCGCCGCGGGTGCCCGCTGTGGATCTGTGGGCACCCGCGGCGTGGGCAGTCGATGGGCGGGGGTCAGGACTTGGCGTCGCCCTCGCCGTCGGTCTCGTCGGACGGACCCGTCTGACCCGTCTGACCCGACGGACCGGACTGACCCGACGGACCCGACGGACCGGGCTGATCGGACTGGCCGGGGGCCTTCTCCTCCACCCCGCCGGGGGCGGTGAAGTCGAAGCTGTCCAGCTCGCTGAGGTCCATGTCGTTCATCGCGAAGGCGACCGGGTCGGCGAAGTCGTCGTCAGACGGGAGCAGGTCCGGGTGTCCCCAGACGGCGTCGCGGCCCTCGATGCCACGGTGCTGAGTGAGCGCGGCCCAGAGCGCGGCGGCCTCGCGCAGTCGGCGGGGGCGCAGTTCCAGACCGACCAGCGCGGCGAAGGTCTGCTCAGCGGGACCGCCGGCGGCCCGGCGACGGCGGAACGCCTCACCCAGCCGGACGACGTTGGGCAGCCGGTCGCTGGCGGCGCTGTCCACGACGTGGCACACCCAGCCCTCGACCAGGGCGAGTGCGGTCTCCAGGCGGGCCAGCGAGGCCTTCTGCGCCGGGGTGTCCTCCGGGGTGAAGATGCCCTCCAGGGCGATCGCCTGCATCGACTCGGGGTCGGTCGGGTCGACCCGGCCCATCGCCTCCTCGATCGCCTCCCGGTTGACCCGGATGCCCGAGGCGTACATCTCGACGGCGCTGAGCACGTGCCCACGCAGCCACGGGACGTGCTGGAACAGCCGCTGGTGAGCGGCCTCGCGCAGCGCCACGTAGAGGCGGACCTCGTCCTCGGGCAGCTCCAGGCCCTCGCCGTACGCCCGGATGTTGGCCGGGATCAGCGCGGCCGTGCCGGCCGGGCCGAGCGGCAGCCCGATGTCGCCGGCGGAGAGCACCTCGGCGGCGAGCGAACCGAGGGCCTGGCCCAGCTGACCGCCGAAGAGCGCGCCACCGAGGGAGGCCACCATCGACTGCATCGGGCCGAGCTGGGCGCGCGCCTCCGGTGGCACCAGGTCGCCCATGGCACCGACCATCCGGCTGGCGACGGGGTCGCACAGCTTGCGCCACACGTCCAGCGTCTTGAAGATCCACTCGTTGCGGTTCCACGCAACGGGGTTCTGGATGCCGGAGGGCCACGCCGAGGCGGGCTCCAGCCACAGGTCGGCGAGGCGCAGCGCCTCCTCGACCGCGTTGCGCTCGTAGATTGAGACTGCCGGGTCACCGGCGGCCGCGAGCTGGCTGGCTGCTACCTGCCGGGCCAGGTCCCAGTTGACCGGCCCGCTGCCCGGCGCGGAGAGCAGGTGCTGCAACTGCGACATGAACTGCTGCATCTGCGCGGGATCGTTGGGGTCTGGTGGCTGCCCACCCGGGAGCGCGAAACCGAACGGAATATCAGGCACGACATCTACGGTACGCGGACCGCGCCCCAGGTAGCCGCCGCTGGCGTTGCGCTGAGGGCGAAGTCGCGCGGCGCATCCGGCGGGTGACCCGCAGCTGGTCGGTACGCTCTGCGGCATGAGACGTCGTGGCCTGACGGTCCTGCTCGGTGCCCTGTTCACCGCCCTGCTGAGCATCGGGGTGCTCCGGGTGCCGATTCCGTACGTGGTGCTGGGCCCAGGGCCGACGGTGAACACCCTCGGCACGACCGACGGTAAGGAGGTCATCCAGGTCTCCGGTCGGGAGACCTCGACCTCGGCCGGCCAGTTGCGGCTGACCACGGTGGGGGTGCAACCCACTGTGCGGTTGCGGGGGGCGATCGCGGGCTGGTTCTCCGACGACGAGGCGGTGGTGCCGCGTGAGCTGGTCTACCCGCCGGGGGAGTCGACGGAGCAGGTCGAGCAGCGCAACGCCGAGGACTTCAAGGCGTCGCAGACCAGCGCGGAGACCGCCGCGCTGCGGGAGTTGGGCTTTCCGGTGCAGGTGGTGATCAAGACGGTGGCCGGGGACGGCCCGGCGGCCGGTGCGCTGAAGGCCGGCGATCTGATCACCTCGGTCGACGGCCAGCCGGTGCCGGTGGCGGCGAAGGTCACCGAGCTGGTCCGGGCCAAGCCGGCGGGCACGGCGTTGAGCATCGGCTACACCCGTGACGGTGTGCCGGCCACCGCGACGGTGACCAGCCAGGAGCAGGACGGCCGACCGCGGATCGGTGTCGAGATCGATCAGCAGCAGCCGCACCCGTTCACGCTCGGCATCGACCTGGGCGACATCGGTGGGCCGAGCGCCGGTCTGATGTTCGCCCTGGGGATCGTGGACAAGTTGACCCCGGCCGACCTCACCGGCGGCCAGGTCATCGCCGGCACCGGCACCATCGACGACGAGGGCGCCGTCGGCCCGATCGGCGGGATCGCCCAGAAGCTGGTGGGCGCCAAGCGCGCCGGGGCGAAGGTCTTCCTGGTGCCGGCGGACAACTGCGCGGAGGCGGTCCGCAATCCGCAGCCCGATCTGCCGCTGTTGCGGGTGGGCTCGTTGGACGAGGCGATGACCGCTCTGGAGACGTTGCGTACGGGTGGTCAGCCGACGCGTTGCTGACCGGTGTGACCGTGCCCCGACACGCTCAGGAACACCCCGTACTCTGGGTGCCTGGTCGGAGCCGATCATATCGAGCGTGCGGAGCCAACAGTGGTCATGCGTAGCAGCAGCCCCCTCCCGAGGATGAGCCGGCGCGGGCGCGTCACCATCGCGGTCCTGGTCGGGGTGTTCGTGCTCTTCACCCTGCTCGGCTGGGGCGTCCAGGCGTGGACCGACTGGCTCTGGTTCGACGAGGTCCGCTACACCGAGGTCTTCACCGGCGTCCTGCTCACCCGGCTGGTGCTCTTCCTCGCCATCGGCCTCGGCATGGCGGTGATCGTCGGTGGCAACCTCTGGCTGGCCTACCGGTTGCGCCCGCGACTGCGTCCGCACTCGGTGGAGCAGGCGACCCTGGAGCGCTACCGGATGGTGCTCAGCCCGCGGCTCGGCACCTGGATCTCGCTGACCGCAGCGGTGGTCGGGCTCTTCGCCGGTCTCTCCGCACAGAACCGGTGGAACCAGTGGCTGCTCTTCCGCAACGGCGGTGACTTCGGCATCAAGGACCCGGAGTTCGGGGTCGACATCGGCTTCTACGTCTTCCAACTACCGTTCTGGCGTTACCTGCTCGGGGTCGCCTTCACCGCTGTGGTGCTGGCCGTGATCGGCGCGCTGGCGGTGCACTACCTCTTCGGCGGGGTCCGCCTGCAGGGCGTCGGCGACCGGATGAGCAACGCGGCCCGCGCGCACCTGAGCACCCTGGTCGCGGTCTTCGTGCTGTTGAAGGCGATCGCGTACGTGTTGGACCGGCGGGCCATGCTGCTGGAGTACAACGAGGGCGCCAAGTTGTACGGCGCCGGTTACGCGGACGTCAACGCGTTGCTGCCGGCGAAGGAGATCCTCGCCTACATCTCGATCGTGGTGGCCATCGCGATCCTCGTGTTCTCCAACGCCTGGATGCGGAACCTGGTCTGGCCGGGGATCTCGCTGGCGCTGCTCGGCGTGTCGGCGGTTGCCATCGGCGGCATCTACCCCTGGGCGGTGCAGACCTTCGAGGTCAAGCCGAGCGCCAAGGACAAGGAAGCGCCGTACATCCAGCGCAGCATCGACGCGACGCGCGCGGCGTTCGGGTTGGGGGCCACCGAGACGACCGCGTACGCGGCGAACAACCTCACCCCACCGGGGAACCTGGCCACCGACACCGCTGTGGTGTCGAACGTGCGGCTGCTCGACCCGCAACTGGTCAGCGAGACGTACACCCAGCTCCAGCAGGTGCGTGGCTTCTACGACTTCGGTCCGAAGCTGGACATCGACCGGTACGGGGTGAACGGCAAGGTCTCCGACTACGTGGTCGGCGTCCGGGAGATCAACTACGGCGAGCTGACCGACCAGCAGAACACCTGGATCAACCGGCACACCGTCTACACCCACGGGTACGGGCTGGTGGCCGCCCCGGCCAACCAGGTGGTCTGCGGCGGGCAGCCGTTCTTCGTCTCCGGGTTCCTCGGCGAGAAGACCCAGGAGGCGTGCTCCTCGCAGACCGAGCAGATTCCGGCCAAGCAGCCGCGCATCTACTACGGCGAGCGGATGGCGGCCGACGACTACGCCATCGTCGGGCAGTCCGACCCGAACAAGAAGGCCGAGTTCGACAGGCCGGTCGGTGAGGGCGGCGGCGAGTCCTACACCTACACCGGTGAGGGCGGTGTGGAGATCGGCTCCTTCACCCGGCGGCTGCTGTACGCCATCAAGGAGCAGGAGTCGAACTTCCTGCTCTCCGAGGCGGTCAACAAGGACTCCAAGCTGCTCTACGTGCGCAACCCGCGCGACCGGGTGGAAAAGGTAGCGCCGTTCCTCACACTGGACGGCGACCCGTACCCGGCGGTGGTCGACGGTCGGGTGCAGTGGATCGTGGACGGCTACACCACGGCGGCCTCCTACCCGTACGCGGAGAAGGTCAACCTGCAGACCGAGACCACCGACGAGTTGACCAACCGGGGCACCTTCCAGCTGGCCCGGGAAGACGTCAACTACATGCGCAACTCGGTGAAGGCCACTGTCGACGCGTACGACGGCACTGTGAAGCTCTACGAGTACGACGACACCGACCCGGTGCTCAAGGCGTGGAACAAGGCGTTCGGCGGTGACCTGGTGCTGCCGAAGGCGGAGATCCCGGTCGAGTTGAGCGAGCACCTGCGCTACCCGGCGGACATGTTCAAGGTGCAGCGCAACCTGCTGACCAAGTTCCACGTGACGAACCCGGGTGACTTCTACTCCGCACAGGACTTCTGGCAGGTGCCCAACGTGCCGGACGCCCCGGACAGCGGTCAGAAGCAGCCTCCGTACTACCTGTTCACCCAGTTCCCGGGGCAGGAGAGCCCCCGGTTCCAGCTCACCTCGGCGGTCACCCCGAACGGCCGGCAGAACCTCGCGGCGCTGATCTCCGGGTCGTACGTCGACGGGCAGCCTCGGCTGGAGGTGCTGGAGTTGCCGGATCAGACCCGGATCTCCGGCCCGGTGCAGGTGCACCAGCAGATGACGAACAACGCGAACATCCGTCAGCAGCTCAACCTGCTCTCCAGCAACCAGGCGCAGGTGCAGTACGGCAACCTGCTCTCGTTGCCGTTCGCCGACGGGATGCTCTACGTCGAGCCGGTCTACGTGAAGAGCAACCAGCAGGACGCGTACCCGCTGTTGCAGAAGGTGCTGCTCTCGTACGGTGACGGCGGCTCCTTCGTGGCTCTCGCCGACAACATCAACGATGGCATCAAGCAGTTGGTCGAGCAGGGGAAGAAGGCCGGGCAGGGCACGTCGCCGCCGCCGACGACAGGGGGCAACCCGACGACGCCCACGCCCACGCCGACGCCTTCGGGCTCGGCGACGCCGACGCCCACCCCGAGCGCCGGCACCCCGCCGCCGGCAGGTGACCTGGCTGCCGCCGCGGACCGGGTGCAGACCGCGATCACCGAGGTCCGGGCCGCGCAGACGTCGGGTGACTTCGAGCGGTACGGGCGTGCGCTGAAGGCCCTCGACGAGGCGCTCACCGCGTTCCAGCAGGCGCAGCAGGCTGCCGGTGCGCCTGGTGCCAGCCCGAGTGCTGGCGGCTGACCCGGCACCGCACGCAGTTCCTCCCCGAGCCCTCGTCGCTCGGACCGCATCAGGTCCGAGCGGCGGGGGCTCGGCCGTTGTCCTGATCTGTCGGTATCTGTCACGTCACCGACAGCACCGCCCAGGCCCGCAACCTGCGGCGCCGGTCCGCCGTCCTCATTGCAACGGGGTGGGGACGAGGGGGAACAGTCGTGCGGGACGCGCAGAGCTTCGATGACTTCTACCGCAGCACCGCCCGGCGGACGCTGCGGTACGGCTATGCGGTCGCCGGCGACCACAGCGAGGCGCAGGACCTGGTGCAGGAGGCGTACACCCGGGCCTGGCGGCAGTGGGGGCGACTGTCGTCGCATCCGGCGCCGGAGGCGTGGCTGCGGCTCGTGGTGGCCCGGCTGGCGACCGACCGCTGGCGGCGCCTGCACCGTTGGCGGGTGGTGCTGAGCCGCACCGGACCGCCGGAGATGGCACCCCCGCCCAGCGAGGACGGGGTGCTCCTGGCCGGAGCGCTCCGGCAGTTGCCCGCCACGCACCGGCAGGCGCTGGCCCTGCACTACCTCTTCGACATGTCCGTCGAGGAGATCGCCCGGGAGACCGACGTCCCGGTCGGCACCGTGAAGTCCTGGCTGTCCCGAGGCCGGTCCCGGCTGGCCGCGCTGCTGCCCGACCTCAGCGCAGTGGAGTTGGAGGCGAACGATGTCAGTTGAACTCTCTGACCTGTACCGGTCGCTCAGCACCGTCGCGGACGGGCACGAGCTGACCCATCCCGAGTCGCTTCGGCGGTTCGCCGACCGGCGGGCCCGAGCCCGGGTTGCCGGCTCGACGCTCGCGGTGGCCCTGCTCGTGGGCGGGGTTGCCGTCGGTGGCCGACTGGCGTACCCGGCGGACGGCTCCGCACCGCTGCCGCCGCCCGCCGACACCCCGGGCCCGCCGCCGACCGGGGCGACCGCGACCTCCCGGCCGTCACCCACGCCGACCCCGGCGTCGACGCAGTCGTCCCCGCCGCCGTCGCGGACCACCCCGAGCGGTACGCCGTCGCAGCCGGCCACCGGACCGGCGGTGCCTCGGCCGCCCACCTCGATCCCGGACCGCGCCTTCTTCCTGCTGGCGGCCCCGAATCGGACCGGACTGGAATCCTCGGGGGAGGGCCCGGCACTGCCGACGCTGTGCGGCGCGCGCCTGCCCAGCGACTCGGCAATGGTCCACCGCCGTGGTCGCTACCTGGCCTACAAGTTTTCGGAGACGCCGACGGGGCACGTGCCGGACGGCAGCTACCGGCACACCATCACCATCTACCGGGCGGGCCGTGCCGACGACGCGTTGCGGGAGTTGCGGCAGGCAGTGCGCGGCTGCCCCGACCAGAAGCTGCCCGACGACAACAGGACGTGGCGACAGCGGCTGCTGGCCTCTGAGGTGTACGGGGACGCGTCGGTGCTGTTCGAGATGCGGGCCCCGATGCCGGACGGGATGGGCGAGCCGGGTACGGAGGAGGTTCGGCTGGTCCGGGCGGTCCGGGTCGGCGACGTGGTGACTGTGCTCTGGGAGCAGGGTTGGGAGCACACGGCGGCCGTTCGGTCCCAGGTCGATGCCGACAGTCGCCGGGCGGTCGCGGCGATCGAGAGCTGGCTCGACTGACAACGCCCAGGTCAGAGCTGTCCGTGTCGGCGGTATCGGAGTCGCTTTGCGGTGTCCCGGGTCGGTGCGCTACGGTTATCGAACCGACGCGGGGTGGAGCAGCTCGGTAGCTCGCTGGGCTCATAACCCAGAGGTCGCAGGTTCAAATCCTGTCCCCGCTACGAGAGAAACACCAGTTCGAAGCCCGTCTCCGGTTCGCCGGAGGCGGGCTTTCGACATTCCGGGATGCCGGCCACAGCGGATGCCGACCCCACTGATCATCGCCCGGAACGGGTGAGTTAGTCTTAACCAGTCGACGCGGGGTGGAGCAGCTCGGTAGCTCGCTGGGCTCATAACCCAGAGGTCGCAGGTTCAAATCCTGTCCCCGCTACCACTGAAAGTGATATGAGTCCGGCCCCCACAGTGTGGGGGCCGGACTTGTTTGGTGCCGCTGTCGTGATGAGGGGCCCGCAGGGGCCGGCACCTCGTCGGCGCCGACCCCCGGCGGGTTCTACCGCAGGCCGAAGGCCCGGGTGACGGTCTGGGTGACGCCGCCGCCGTTGCGCTGCTCGGCGGTGACCCGGATCGACACGAAGTCGGCAGAGTGTGGTGCGTTCAGCGACGCCTGCCAGGTTCCCTTCTTCTCCCGCAGGTCCTGCCGCCGCCAGGTCGCCCCGTCGTCGTAGGAGATCTCCAACTGGAGTGACGACACGCCGTCGCGGGCAGCGGTGCTGCCCACCACCACCGGCGTGATCGAGAAGTCGGTTCGGCGCTTCGTCCGACCCGCGACGTCCACGTCCGTTCCGTAGTCCAGTTGGACCAGCGGGATGGCCTGCACCTCAGTGCTGCCGCCGGAGACGAAGCTCCACTCGGTGTGCGTGGCGGTCGAGTACGGGCTGAACTCGGGCTTGCCCGTGGTCTCGACGACCAGTCGGTACGGCAGCTTCTCCGGCGACAGGTCACCCGCGCCGACCTCCGGCCAGCCGTTGAACTGGGTCAGCTGCTTGTCGCCCTGATAGAACGTGGCGATCTGCGACATGCTGGCCCCGCCGCTGTGGGCGGCGCCCGCGTCGCCGAACCCCTGGATGTAGGCGCTCATGGCGGTCTCACCCCGGAACGGGATCTCGGTGCTGAGCAGCCGCGGCCGGGTGATGGGTCCGAACCAGCGGTCCTTCTGGACGCTGCCCGGCCGGTAAGCGATGGCCTCCGTGTTGGAGCGCGCCCAGTCGGCGACGTCGGCGTACTGCATCCACTTGATGCCGCCGCCCGCGGAGACCCAGTCGGTGCGTGGTCCCGGCGCGACCGGCTCGAACGGGAACGGCCGTGCCGCCCCGTACTCGTACGGCGGGAAGTCCATCCGGGTCTCGCTGGACTGCTTCCCCGGGGGCGGGGAGAAGGTGAGATCGATCCGGGCGAGGTTGCGCGGGTCGGTCTTGGCGGACGGGTCCTTCGGCACCCCGCCACTGTGGTAGTCCACCAGGTCGTACAGGTACTTCGCCCTGGGGTGGGCGACGACGACCAGTCGTAGCGGCGTGCGGCCGGCAGCGCTGATCTTCTGGATCAACGCCTCGCCCTCGTCCATGGTCACCGAGGCCACCGGGACCGGTCCGGTCGTCACGGCGTCGGGGTTGCCGTACCAGTCGCTCTTGCGGCCCGCGCGGTCGTTGACCACGACGAGCATCGCCGCACCGGCGGTGTGCGCCGCCGCTGCCTGGTCCGTGGGAGGCACCGATTCGTTGCTGCGGACGACCACTGCCCTGCCGCGGGCGGAGACACCGGCGTAGTCGGCGTCGCCGCCGGCTCCCGCGAAGACGGCGTCCAGGCGTGAGGTGCCGTCGGGCAGCGGCAGGGCACCGGGCTGCGCGAGCGGGGCGCTGAGGTGCCGACCGTGGTAGCTGATCGCCAGCGGCGTCTGCTCGGCACGGATCCGGGTGGTGAAGACGAAGCTCCCCTTGCGCACCTTGCCACTGGTCGGCAGGGCCCACAGGCTGTCGTAGGCGGCGCCCGGCCAGAACGTCTCGCGCAGTGCGCTCCAGTCGGTGGGTGTCGGCTCGCTCGAGGTGAAGGAGCGGTAGACGTCGATTCTGCTGTTGACGACGGCGGTCGGCTGGGGTGTCGCCACCTTCACCTGGCGGGCCCGTGCGGCGTCGAGTTCCACGACCCGGTTGGTGGTCAGGTCGACCTCGGGGGCCGTCAGCATCGCGAGTCCGAGAGAGTGGGGCCCGTGCAGACCCTCCACGTCCGCCCCCGTGACGACTGTGTAGGAGCCGGGCGCCAGGCGGGCGGTGAGCTTTCCGTCCGGCACCCACATGAAGGCGGAGCCCGTCTCGGCGTTGACGACCTCGACCTCGCCGCTCATGGGCCGGCCGGCGCGGTCCTTCAGGTGGATGGTGAGGTCGTACTTCTTGGACTCGACGGCGACCCCGACGGCCGTGTGCACCTCGCCGGCGGCGAAGCGGGCCGTGACCTGGGCGGAGTACCTGCCGGCGGGAAGGCCGGCCGGGGCCACCACGACGTCGACCGTCGCGCTCGCCCGAGCGGGCACCGTGACACGGTCGGCGGTTGCCGTGAACGTCTGCGCGGGGGCGGTGCCGTGGTCGACGGAGAGCTCCACCGCGATCGGGCTGTCAGTGGTGTTCGTGTAGGTGATCGTCCGCTTGATCGGCTGTGGTGCGGTGCCCCAGCCGACGAGCCCGGCGTCCACCGACCCGGACGCGATGACCTGGTCCTGGTGGTAGGCGGCGGCGACGTTCAACCGACCGCTACCGGCCTGGTAGGCGTCGTAGTCGGGCGTACGGGCGCTGGTGCTCATCAGCGCGTCCTTGATCTGCCGCGCGCTCCAGGTCGGGTGCTTCTGCACCAGCAGGGCGGCCGCCCCGGCGACGTGCGGCGCTGCCATCGAGGTGCCACTGTCGACGTAGTAGTAGCCCTCACCCCAGGAGATGTGCTGCGAGCGTGCCGCCAGCACGTCCACCCCGGGAGCGGTCATGTCGGGCTTGAGGGCCTCGTCGTTCATTCGGGGCCCGACGCTGGAGAAGCCCGCCAGGTGGTCGGAGGTGTCCACCGCGCCGATTGTCAGCGCGGCGTCAGCGGTACCGGGCGCACCGAGCGTGTACGGGTCTGGTCCGCTGTTGCCGGCGGCCACGACGAAGAGGGCACCCGTCTCGGCGGTCAGCTGGTTGACGGCCTGGCTCAGCGGGTCGTCCTGGGTGTGCCACGCGCTCACGCCGAGGCTCATGTTGATCACTTTGGCGTGTTCGGCCCGCGCAGCCCACTCCATGCCCGCGATGATCCCCGAGATGGACCCGCTGCCGTACTCGTCGAGGACCTTGCCGATCACCAGGTCGGCGTCGGGGGCCACACCCCGTTCCCTGCCGCCGGAGGCGGCGCCCGTCCCGGCGACTGTGGACGCGGTGTGAGTGCCGTGCCCGTTGCGGTCGATCACGTCCTGACCGGGGATGAAGCTCCGGGAGGCCACCACCTGATCGGCGAGATCCGGGTGGGTGGTGTCCACCCCGCTGTCCAGGACGGCGACCCGGACACCGCTGCCGGTGCCACCCGCGGCCCACGCGGCGGGCGCGCCGATCTGGGCGGTGGTATCGGCCAGGGCGGCCTTCGCCTTGCCGTCGAGCCACACCTTGTCGATGCCGGCCGCGAAGGAGGGTGCCGGGGTGGCAGCGCTGCGGCCGGTCGTCGACTGTCCATGGGTGAGGGCCGACCAGAAGTCCGCGGCCTGCGATCGGCGGGTGCGGATCGCCTCACCACTGACGGAGGGAAGCTCCAGCGTGGTCTGCGCGCCCGGCAGCGTGGTGCCGGCCCTGAGCTTCGCCGCGCCCGCCGTGCGGGTGACGATCAGGGGGAGTTCGGCGGTACGGGCGTCGTCGTAGCCCTGGGCGATGAGCTGGGTGACGTCGAACAGTTGCTTGTCGAGTCGACCGGTGGCGAGGTACGGCAACGCCTCGTCCGGGTACACGTAGGTGTCCCGACCCTCAGTGGAGACGCGTACGGCGCCGGTGGCGCCCGGGGCGCGCTTGACGTCCACCGAGGGGGTTGCGTCGTGGACGCCCGGGGTCACCGTCACCCGGTCGCCGGTGATCAGTGTGACAGTGACGGGTGCGCGGTCCGCGTTGCCGCTCGGGGCGGGTCCCGTCGGCGGCGGTGGGGGCGGTGGGGCGCCGTGCGCCGCCGTGGGGGTGAGGAGAGCGGCGACGATTGTGACGCCTACCGCTGCCGCCGCAGATCTTCGGGTGCGAGAGATCCGCGCACTGTCTACAGAGTTGGGCATGAGGCGAATCCGATCACCTCGAGAGATTCATGTAAAGATCATCATCTTTGCCGGGACGTTGCGAGCGCGTTGCGCGTCGGCCGGAGAGCTTCCGGACCATCCGGTCCCGTGATTCGGCGTGGACCGACGTGCCGAGGTTGCGCCCTTCGGCGAGGATGGGCACATGTCTTCATTCGGTAAGTGGTGGGGCCGCCTGAGCGCGGTCTTCGGTGCGGTCGTACTGGCGGTCTTCGTGCCCGTCGCGGCCTGGGCGTCCACGGGCACCGGCGAACTCGTGGTGGAGGCCGCCCGGCGGCGAGGCCGCAGCGGCTTCGGGGTGCTCCCGCTGCTCTGCTGCCTGGTGGTCGTCGCGATCGTCGTGTTCCTGGTGCTGCGGCTGATGCGCAACCGGCGAGGTGGCCCGCCGCGCTGACCGGGCCCGAGGCGCCGGCGGGTCACCAGCGGCCGGCTCCGGGCTGGCCGCCGGTGCTCCCAGCCGCCAGGGCCGCGATGGCCTGGGACAGGAAGCGCGCGGTGGCCTCGCGGGTGCCATCGCGCTTGACGCGGATGCGCTCGGCGGCGGTGACCAGCAGGGTGCGTACCTTGGCGTGCCCCTGGGGCGGCGGCGCCGGCGCCGGTCCGAGCAGGTCGGCGATGCTGGCGCCGAACTCGGCCGCACGTCGCTGGGCCGGGTCGGTGATGCTGCCCTCGGTGTAGCGGCGGACCGCGGCGCTGGCGTTCAGCCCACGTTCGTGGCCGAGAACGGCGCCGACCTCACCATTGGTGGTCAAAAAGTTGATCACGTCGGCGACCGCGGCCGGGTGGCGGGTGCCCCGGAACGCCGCCCAGTACATCGACGCTCGCGCCCACTGAGCCCCCGTCGGGCCGGGTAAGCCGACGATGCCCAACTCGGACTCGGTGAGTCGTTGCAGCTCCGGCAGCTGGTGCGACCAGGCGAAGGACGCCGCCGTCACCCCGTTCACCACGAGTTGCCGGGCCGGCTCGCCGCTGTCGGCCTGCTCGACCAGGGCCGCGCTCGGCGTGGCTCGGCCCCGGCGGGCCCGCTGCCACAACTCGAACCAGGCAATCAGCTCGTCGGCGCCGAAGCCGAGCTGGTTGCCCCGGTAGAACTCGCCGCCCTGCGACCGCAACCAGAGCCAGAGCGCCCGGTAGTCGCCCGACCCGTCCATGGTGCCGGCCACCCGGCGGTCGCTGGCCTCGGTGACCTGCGTGGCCCAGGAGATGTAGTCGGCCCAGGTCATCCCGGCGCGGGGCTCCGGCATCTCCAGCTCCCGCAGCAGGTCCCGGTTGAACACCACCACCGCGTGGGTCTGCCCGGCGGCCACCGCCATCGTCCGCCCCTCCACGGTGCCGTAGCGGATCAGACCCTCCGGCAGGCCCCGAAGATCCAGGTGGTGGTCGGTGAGATCGAGGATGACCTGACGTTGGGTGTACTCGGTCAGCATGGCGTCGTCGATCTGGATCAGGTCCGGTACGTTCCCGCCGCCCGCCTGGGTGGCCAGCCGGTCGTAGTAACCTTCGGCGCCCTGCCAGGTGACCCGGAAGGTGACCCGGGGGTTGCGATGCGAGTAGAGCCGCAGCGCCTTCTCGGTGAGCTCGGCCCGCTTGGCGCCACCCCACCAGAAGACCGACAGCTCGACGGGCCCGTCCTGGGTCGAGGTGGCGGCGCCGTCGCTGCACCCCGCCAACCCGCCGGACGCGAGCAGAGGCGCGCCGAGCAACGCGCCGAGCAGTCGGCGTCGGCCCGGGTCCGCGCCGAGGCGGTCGATCGGGGGTCGAACAACGGGCACGGCGCTCTCCTGGACCTACGGCGGTGGCGGTCGGACCATTCACGCAGGCAGCGCACGAAGGTGTCAACGTCCGTCCGGTCACCCTCGGCCGGGTGGTCGAATCAGGCCCTCCCATCTCGCGTGGTGTACTAGGGCGCGTGGAACTTCTGCACTCGGGCAAGGTCCGGGACGTCTACGCCGACGGCGACGACCTGATCCTGGTGGCCTCGGATCGCATCTCGATCTACGACGTGGCGCTGCCGACGCCGATCCCGGACAAGGGTCGCCTGCTCACCGCGCTCTCGCTCTGGTGGTTCGAGCAGCTCGCCGACCTGGTGCCGAACCACGTCATCTCGGCCACCGACGTGCCCGTCGAGTTCGCCGGGCGGGCAATCCGCTGCCAGCGGCTGGACATGGTCCCGGTCGAATGCGTCGCCCGCGGTTACCTGACCGGCGGCGGCCTGCGGGAGTACGAGCAGACCGGCGCGGTCTCCGGCGTGCCGCTGCCCCGCGGGCTCGGTGAGGCGTCGATTCTGCCCGAGCCGATCTTCACGCCGTCGAGCAAGGCGCCGGCCGGCGAGCACGACGAGCCCATCACGTACGACGACGTGGTGGCCAAGGTGGGCCAGGCCACCGCCGAGCGGCTGCGGCAGATCACCCTCGACGTCTACCGGCGCGGCGCCGAGCTGGCCGCCGACCGGGGCATCCTGATCGCCGACACCAAGATCGAGCTGGGTTGGGCGCCGGACGGCACCCTGGTCCTCGCCGACGAGCTGCTCACCTCCGACTCGTCACGGTTCTGGCCCGCCGAGTCGTACCAGCCGGGGCGGGTGCAGTTCTCCTACGACAAGCAGTACGTGCGGGACTGGGCCACCGGCAGCGGATGGAACAAGCAGGAGCCGGCACCGGACGTGCCCGTCGAGGTCGTCGAGGCGACCCGGGCCCGCTACGTCGACGTCTACGAGAAGCTCACCGGCAACCGCTGGAGCTGAGCGGGCCGCCAGCGATCCACCGGGTCAGCACCGCGCTGCGCGCGCCCTTTGCTCTGCTTCAACCGGCGCAACACTCACGGCCCCTTTCCGTTGCGTCCGTTGAAGCAGAGCAAAGGAGGCGCACGTAGGTGCATGGCCGGGACGGGTGGGCGTCCGGCGCCGGGCCGGCGTCACTCCACCCAGTCGAGGGTGCGCTGCACCGCCTTGCGCCACTGGCGCAGCTCCTGATCGCGTAGCTCCGGTGCCATCGTCGACTCCCACTGCGCGTCGGAGCGCCACTGCGCACGCAGGGTGGCCAGGTCCGGCCAGAAGCCGACCGCCAGACCGGCCGCGTACGCCGCGCCGAGGCAGGTGGTCTCGGTGATCCGGGAGCGGACCACCGGCACGTCGAGCACATCGGCGAGGAACTGCATGAGCAGGCCGTTGGCGGTCATCCCGCCGTCCACCCGGAGACGGCGCAGCGCCACGTCCGAGTCCGCGTCCATCGCGTCGACCACCTCGCGGGTCTGCCACGCCGACGCCTCCAGCACCGCCCGCGCCAGGTGCCCCTTGGTGATGTAGCCGGTCAACCCGGCGATCACCCCGCGGGCGTCACTGCGCCAGTGCGGGGCGAACAGCCCCGAGAACGCCGGCACCACGTAGCAGCCGCCGTTGTCGTCGACGGTTCGGGCCAACTCCTCCACCTCGGCGGCCGTGGAGATCAACCCGAGGTTGTCGCGCAACCACTGCACCAGCGAGCCGGTGACCGCGATGGCGCCTTCGAGGGCGTACGCCGGTGGTTGGTCCTTGATCCGGTAGGCGACAGTGGTGAGCAGCCCGTGCGTCGACGGGACAGCTGTGGCGCCGGTGTTGAGCAGCAGGAAGCTGCCGGTGCCGTAGGTGCACTTCGCCTCACCCGGCTGGAAGCAGGTCTGCCCGAACAGGGCGGCCTGCTGGTCGCCGAGCGCACTCGCCACCGGCACTCCGGCGAGCACCCCGCCGGCCGTGCCGTACACCTCGGCGGAGCAGCGGATCTCCGGCAGCATGGCCGCCGGGACACCCATCGCGTCCAGCAGCTCCGGGGCCCAGTTCAGGCTCGTGAGGTCCATCAGCATGGTCCGGCTGGCGTTCGTCACATCGGTAACGTGCTCGCCGGTCAGCTTCCAGATCAGCCAGCTGTCCATGGTGCCGAAGAGCACCTCGCCGCGCTCGGCGCGCTCGCGCAGGCCGTCGACCTCGTCGAGCAGCCAGCGCAGCTTCGGCCCGGCGAAGTAGGTGGCCAACGGCAGGCCCGTGCGGGCCCGGAACCGCTCCTCGCCGTACGCCGACGCGAGCTCGCGCAGCAGCGGCCCGGTCCGGGTGTCCTGCCAGACGATGGCGTTGGCCACCGGGCGACCGGTGGCCCGGTCCCAGACGACAGTGGTCTCCCGTTGGTTGGTGATGCCGACGGCGGCCAGCCCGGACGCGTCGGTGCCGGCGGCCCGCAGCGCCTCGGCGACCACCTGCTCGACGTTGTCCCAGATCTCCTCGGCGTCGTGCTCCACCCACCCCGGTCGGGGGAAGATCTGCCGGTGCTCACGCTGGGCCACGGCGACGATGTCTCCGGCGGAGTCGAAGACGATGCACCGCGAGGAGGTGGTGCCCTGATCGATGGCGGCGACGTACTGGGGGGTCACCGCAGCACCGTACCCGGACGGCGGTGCGGCGCGACAGGCGTTCACTGCGGGTTCCGGCCCGCCGCCGTCGGCGGCCGTCGACTTCCCCTACGATGTGCGAACGTGCGCGACATCGCAGTTTTCAGTGGAACCGCCCATCCCGACCTGGCTGCCGAGATCTGCGCCCACCTGGGGGTGCCGCTGCACCCGGTGCGGGTCTCCCGGTTCGCGAACGACTGCCTGGAAGTCCAGTTGCAGGCCAACTGCCGGGAGCGGGACGTCTTCCTGATCCAGCCGTTGGTGCCGCCGGTGCAGGAGCACCTGGTCGAGCTGCTGCTGATGATCGACGCCGCCCGGGGCGCCTCCGCCGGCCGGATCACTGTGGTACTGCCGCACTACGCGTACGCCAGGTCGGACAAGAAGGACGCGCCACGGATCTCGATCGGCGCTCGGCTCGTCGCTGACCTGCTCACCTCGGCCGGGGCAGACCGGGTGCTCGCGATGACCCTGCACTCGCCGCAGGTGCACGGCTTCTTCAGCGTCCCGGTGGATCACCTGCACGCGCTGCGGGAGCTGGCCACCCACTTCCGGCGCTACGACCTCAGCAACACTGTGGTGGTCTCGCCCGACCTGGGCAACGCCAAGGAGGCCGCGGCCTTCGCCCGGCTGCTCGGCACGCCGGTGGCGGCCGGGGCGAAGCAGCGGTTCAGCGACGACCTGGTCAAGATCAGCGCAGTGATCGGCGACGTGACCGACCGGGATGTCATAGTGCTGGACGACGAGATCGCCAAGGGCAGCACCGTGGTCGAGCTGATGGAGCACCTGCGCGGCCTGAAGGTCCGGTCGATCCGGCTCGCCTGCACGCACGGCCTCTTCTCCGGCGACGCGTTGCAGCGGCTCAGCGACCAGGATGGCGTCCTGGAGATCGTCTGCACCAACACGGTGCCCATCCCGGCCGCCAAGCGGGTCCCCAAGTTGCAGGTCCTGTCGGTGGCCCCCGCCCTGGCCGAGGCGACGCGCCGAATCCACAACGGAGAATCCGTCTCCGCCCTCTTCGCCTGACCCGCCCTACCCTCGCCCTCGCTCCGCCCCGCCCCCCGCGCGATCTTGCAGTTCGTGTCGCCGGTATGAGTGGTTTTGAACGATTCGTCGGGACAGTAAGTGCAAGATCGCGCAGAAAGGGCGGGTTGGGGCGGCGCGAGGGGGGTTAGCGGGGGGTGTGGTTGCGGGTCGTCAGGCCGGTGGAGATGCGGACTGTGGTGCCGGCGGTGCCGGTTGCGACCTCCATCGCGTCGGTCAGCTCGCGGGCCAGCCAGAGACCCCAGCCGCCGGCGGTGTCCGGGGCGGGCCGACTGCGGTCGCGCAGCCGTTGCGGGGTGATCCCGTGCCCGTGATCGGCGACCTCGCAGACCAGCGCACCCGACTCGCGCCAGAGCCGCAGCCAGCCGCGCCCACCGCCGTGTCGCACCGCGTTGGTGATCAATTCGTTGATCGCGAGCACGAAGTCGTCAAGCCGTTGGCCGCTGAGACCCGAGGCATGCGCGCAGGAGGTGACCGAGTGTCGAATCTCGGTCACCTGGGCCTGGTCAAAGGCTTCGGCGATCAGGAGGGCAGGTTCGATGGGCACAACCGTACGCGGTGCGTGCGGGTCTGCGTTCGTCATGGGCCCGTCCCGGCGGCGCATCTCGGAGTATTTCGCGGCTTTTCCACCGTACGTCAGGGTTTCCCGAACCGCACTCGCTGCTCGCCGTGCGTCGGCCCGGTTGTGGCATCCTGACCGCCATGCCGTCGCCACCGGGTGGGTTCGAGGTGCCGCTGTGGCGTGCGCTCACCGTGTTCAGGCTGGCCTCCCTGGCGTACGTCTGCGCGCTCGCGGTGCGCGACGCCGACCGGTACGCCCACCCGTACGCCGTCGGCGCCCTGATCGTTCTGATGATCGCCTGGACCGGCGCGACAGCGATCGCGTACGCCCGACCGGCCTGGCGGCGCTGGCCGCTGCTGCTGGCCGACCTCGGGGTGGTGGTGGCCATCGTGCTGGCCACCCCGTGGGTGGTCGGCCGGACGGCGCTCACCCACGGCGTACCCACCCTGGGTGTGGCCTGGATGGCCGGCCCGGTGCTGGCCTGGGCCGTCTCCGGTGGCCGGCGGCGGGGCACTGTCGCCGCGTTGCTGGTCGCCGGCGCGGACCTGGCCACCCGGGAGCGGATCGGCCAGTCCTCGTTCACCGGGGTGATCCTGATGCTGCTCGCCGGAGTGGTGGTCGGGCACGTGGCCCGGCTCGCGGTGAGCGCCGAGGAGCGGTTGCAACGCGCTGTGGAGCTGGAGGCCGCCACCCGGGAGCGGGAGCGGCTGGCCCGGGACATTCACGACTCGGTGCTCCAGGTGCTGGCGCTTGTGCAGCGGCGCGGCGCCGACCTGCCCGGGGAGGGCGGCGAGCTGGCCCGGCTGGCCGGCGAGCAGGAGGTTGCCCTGCGGGCGCTGATCGCCGGCGCCGGCCCGGCCGCCGCGAGCCTCCCGGACGGCGGCGAGGCGGTGGACCTGCGGACCCTGCTCGGCCGGTACGCCTCGGCGGCGGTGGCGCTCTCCGCCCCGGCCACCCCGGTGCCGCTGCCCCGACGGGTGGCCGGAGAGTTGGCCGCCGCGACCGGCGCGGCCCTCGACAACGTGGGGCGGCACGCCGGCGGGCGGGCCTGGGTGCTGATCGAGGATGAGGGGGCGACGGTGACCGTGTCGATCCGCGACGAGGGGCCGGGCATCCCGGCCGGACGGCTGGACGAGGCGGCCGCCCAGGGTCGGCTCGGCGTGACCCAGTCGATCCGGGGCCGGGTGGCCGACGTGGGCGGCACGGTTCGGATCGTGTCCGCCCCCGAGGCGGGCACCGAGATCGAGCTGAGCGTGCCGAGGTGACAGCGGTGGACCCGATCCGGGTGATGGTGGTGGACGACCATCCGATGTGGCGGGAGGGCGTGGCCCGCGACCTGACCGAGGCCGGTTTCCTGGTGGTGGCGACCAGCGGCGAGGGACGACAGGCCATCCGGGTGGCCGCGGCCGCCCGGCCCGATGTCGTCGTCCTCGATCTGCAACTACCCGACATCTCCGGCGTCGAGGTGATCCTGGGGTTGCGCGCGGCTCTGCCCGCCGTACGGGTGCTGATGCTCAGCGCCAGCGGCGAACAGCAGAGCGTGCTGGACGCGGTCAAGGCCGGGGCCACCGGTTACCTGGTGAAGTCGACAGCGCCCGCCGAGTTCCTGGCCGCGGTGCACCGCACCGCGGCCGGCGACGCGGTCTTCACCCCAGGCCTGGCCGGGCTGGTGCTCGGCGAGTACCGCCGGCTGGCCGCCGGACCGGGGAGGGGGCCTGGCCCGGCCGACGCTGCCGAACCCGCGACGCCCCAGCTCACCGAACGGGAGACGGAGGTGCTGCGGCTGGTGGCGAAGGGGATGTCGTACAAGCAGATCGCCCAGCGGCTCGGCCTGTCGCACCGCACCGTGCAGAACCACGTGCAGAACACCCTGGGCAAGCTGCAACTGCACAACCGGGTCGAACTGACCCGGTACGCCACCGAACGCGGTCTGGACGACTGAGCGGGCGTCAGACCGAGCGCGGCGGCTCCGTCTCGTGGATGGCCAGCTCCTCGGCTGTCGCTCCGCCCCCGGCCGATCCGGCGTCGTACGCCACCGAGTCGGTCTCCTGGTCGGTGTGCGACCCCTCGTCCGGTTCCACCAGCCGGCCCACTGTGGCGTCGGCCACTGTGCCGAGCTGACCGTGGTCGTAGAGGGAGACCGGTGAGTTCGGGTCCGAGGTCGGCCCGGGATCCATCACGTCGGCGTCCAGTTGGGCCTCCGCCGCGGCTTCCAGGTTGTCCGCCTCGAAGGCGATCTTCGGGTCGATGGTGCCGGCCAGCGGGTCGTCCGCCGGGCGCTCGTAGACCTCGCGGTCGAGCTTGTAGTCCAACGACTCACCGTCGAGCTGCTCCTCGGCGGTCGTTCCGAACCGGTCCACCGCCACCGGCGTCCGATCGCCGGGCAGTTGGGCCGGGTCCGGGCCGTCCGCCTCGCGCCCGGTGAGGACGTCGTCGTTGGCGGTCGAGTCGTCATCGGCGGTGTCGGGCAGCCCTTGCGCCTCGGTGTCGGACACGGGGGTCGGGTACTCGTTGTCGCGCATGTCTGATCACTACCCGCTGCCCTGCCGCCGTAACCGGGCGGCCTCCGGCGGTACGCCGCCGAACCGGTCGCCGATGGCGAAAGCTCCGTCAGGCGGCCTCGTCGTCGGGGTGCAGCACACACCAGACGACCTTGCCGTCCGGTACGGCGCTGCTGCCCCAGCGACGGGTCACCGTGTCGATCAGCAGCAGGCCCCGGCCGCCGGCACGGTTCGGCGGGGAGATCCCGGCGAAGGTCGGATGACGCGGGGAGTGGTCGTGAACCGCCAGGTGCAGGGTGGTGTCCTGCGGCGCCAGCCGGACCGTCATCGGGGTCCGGGCGTGGGCCACCACGTTGTTGACCATCTCGGTGATCGCGATGCACGCCGGGTCGGTGAGCGTCGACATGCCCCAGCGCTCGCAACCGGTGGTGACCAGCTCGCGCGCCTGCCGGGCGGCTCCCACCGCCGGAGCCAGTTCGGCGGTGAGCACCGCCGCCAGTGGTGTCGCCGCCACAGCGGCCAGCGCCCCGTCGAGCGTCGGCCAGGCCGGCACCCCGGCGAGCGCGGCGTCCGGATGGGCGGGGCCGTCGACCGCCGGGTCACACAGCAGCAGGTCCGCTGCGGGCCAGTCGGCGACCTCCCGGCGTACGTCGGCGAAGACGCCGCGCCCGACCGGGTCGACGACCCGCAGGCCGGTCACGTCGGCCACCACCGGGCCGGGCCGGGCCAGCAGGCGGGCGAGCAGCGCGCCGCGTACCGCCTCGGCACCAGCGGCATCGAGCACACCGGTCAGCCGAACCACCGCTGACGACTCGTCGATTTCCACGAGACAGCTCGACATGATCGCCCCATTGTGCGCGCCGGTGACGGTCAGCGCATTCGGGCGCTCGACATCGGCCATCAGCGGTCCGACCGGGAGCGGCGGTTGATGGCCGCCAGGGTGCCGACGGCGGTGCCGGCGGCGGCCAGACCGAACGCTGCGGTCATCCGCACCAACTGTCGCCGCCGACCGTGCCAACCACCGTCCTGGCGCGCCTGAGCATCGCTGTGGAACACGTTGCCGCTGCTGTCCACCCGGGCGCCCGGACCGAACTGGGTGCGGTGGGCGTACCAACCGAGGGTGCGCTCCACCAGTGCCGGCGCCAACCGCCACTGCAGGCCGATCAGCCGGGCCGCGCCGCCGGCGTACGCCTCGCGGCGGGGCCTGCGCAGCAGCCGGACGATGGTCTCGGCGACCACCTCCGGCGGGTAGATCGGAGGGGGCGGCACGAGTTCCCGGCCGCTGTGGTTGCCGGTGTGCCGGAAGAACGGGGTGTCGATGGTGGCCGGCAGCACGGTGCAGACGGAGATGTGACCGCGACCGGTGACCCGCAGCTCCTGTCGGACGGTGTCGGCCAGCCCGCGGATGCCGTGCTTGGTCGCGTTGTACGCCGACTGGTACGGCATTGCCACCTCGGCCAGCACCGAGGCGTTGTTGACAAGCACCCCGCCACCGGCGGCACCAAGGTAGGGCAGGGCCGCCTTGATGCCGTGCACCGCCCCGAGCAGGTTGACCTCCAGCACCCGGCGGAACTCGGCGACCGGGATCTCGTCGAACAGCCCCACGGCGCTCACCGCGGCGTTGTTCACCCAGGCGTCGATCCGGCCGAACTCGGCCGCCGCCTGATCGGCCAGCCGCCGCACCGACTCCAACTCGGTGACGTCGGTCGGTACGACAAGCGCCCGGCCGCCCAACTCCCGGCAGCGCTGCGCGACCTGCAGCAGGGCGGGCTCGCTGCGGGCGGCCAGCACGACGGCGGCTCCCCGGCGGGCCAGTGCGTACGCGGTCGCCGTGCCGATCCCGCTGGACGCGCCGGTGATCACCACGGTCGAATCGTCGAGACTGCGGGTCAGCGGCATTCCTGAGCGGTACCCCCGGCCGGCCCTGGTCACACCGACGACGGCTTGTCGATCATCGTCGAACCGCAGTGTGTGCGCCGCGTGTGCTTGCCGTGGCGCAAGTGTCGGTGGCACTCGCGCGGAGTCTTCCTGATCTGCCAGGTTTCGGCTCAGCGTCGCGGGGTTAATGGGACGCTCTGACCGGGAGGACCACCGCCGAGGAAAGATCGCAGGGAGGTGACCCATGCGCGTCGGCCTCGTCTGCGCGCACGCCAGTTCCTACCGCCACGCCGATGGGCCGCCGGTCGGCACCCGCCAGCACACCGCGCGGGTCGCCGCCGAGCTGGCCGAGCGAGGCCATGACGTCCGGCTCTACGTGCGCCGGGACGACCCGACGTTGCCGGCGACGATGAACGTCGACGGCTACCAGGTGCACCAGGTGCCCGCCGGCCCGCCCAACCCACTACCCACCGTCGAGCTGATCCCGTACGTGACGGAGGTCGGCCGCTGGCTGGCCGACGAGTGGTCGGGTGCCTGGCGGCCCGAGGTGGTGCACGGGCACTACTGGGTCGGTGGCCTGGCCGCCGCGCACGCCGTTCGGGAGACCGACATTCCGGTGGTGCAGACGTTCCACTCGCTCGGCATCGAGCAACTGCGTCACCTGGGTGGCCACTACGACGGGCCGGGCCAGCGGATCACGCTGGAGCGCGCATTGACCCGGGCGGTCGACATCGCCGTGGCCCAGTCCAACGACGAGGTCGACGAGCTGACCCGGATGGGTCTGCAACGCAGCTCGGTCGCGTTGGTGCCGGCCGGCGTCGACATCGACCTGTTCCACCCCGACGGCGAGGCGGCACCCCGCGAACAGCGGCCCCGCATCCTCTCGGTGGGTTCGCTGGCCGCCGGGCACGGCCAGGAGGACCTGATCCGGGCGATGCGGCTGGTCGGTGACGCCGAGCTGGTGATCGCCGGTGGGCCACCGGCCGATCAGTTGGCCAACCACACCGAGGCGCGACGGCTGCGCGAGCTGGCCGAACAGCTCGGCGTCGTCGACCAGGTACGGCTCGTCGGAGCGGTGCCGCACGACCAGATGGCCACCTGGTACCGCTCGGCGGACGTGGTCGCCTGCACTCCGCACTACTCCTCGGCCGGGCGGGTCTCGCTGGAGGCGATGGCCTGCGGGGTGCCGGTGATCGGCTACGCGATGGGCGGCCTGGCGGACGCCGTCGTCGACGAGGTCACCGGCCGCCTGGTGCCCCCCGGTGACGTACGGGCACTCGGAGTGTCGATGCGCCGGCTGCTCGCCGACAACGCCGGCCGCTTCGCGTACGGGCACGCCGCCGTGGACCGGGTGCGCAGCAGTTACACCTGGGAGCGGACCGCCGGTGCGTTGGAGCGCCTCTACGAACGGGTGGTGAGCCGCCGCAAGCCGGTCGAGGCCTGAGTCGGCGGTACTGCGACACCTCTGGCGGTGGTGCGGTGCCGGGTGGTCAGCCCGGCCGACCGGCACCGACCATGGCGGGGTCCCGACGGCGTGCCACCGAACGGTGTTGCTGCGGTTCGGCGTACCGGGTCAGGCCGATCACCGCGGCCAGGGTCACCAGGAAGCCGACAGCGGCCAGCCACTCCCGCCCCGGCCAGATCTTGTCGTTGAGCAGCAGCAGGCCGACGATCGCGGCCGGCACCGCGCCGGCGGCGTCCATCGCGGCCACCGCGGCGGTCGTCGAGCCACGCTGCATGGCCAGACCGAGCAGCAGCTGACCCACTATCGAGTGGGCGATCAACAGGTAGAACAGCGGGTCGCCGAGGAACGCCTCAGCGGACGGCGCGGACGCCAGTGGCCGGGCGGCGACCGCGGCCGAGCTGAACGCCAGCCCGGCCAGTGAGCCGAGGGCCACCGAACCCGGCGCCCCGTGCAGCCGGACGGCGAAGAAACCGAGCACCGCTATGACGCCCAGCGCGATCAGCAGGGCGATCGAGCCGGCGGTGCCGAGCTGCTTCGACGGCGCCGGCCGGGCGGACAGCACCAGCGCGGTGATCCCCGCGAAGAGCAGCGCCAGCAGCACCACCTCAGCCGCCGGCAGCCGCCACTTCAGCACCAGCACCCCGAGGATGGCGGTCACCCCGAGCCCGGCGGCCACGCTGGCCTGCACGAGGAACAGCGGCAGGTCCCGTCGGGCCAGGAAGGCGAGCACGAAACCGCCGATCTGACAGCCGAGACCGACCAGATACGTCCGGTGCCCGGCGAGGCGCAGCAGCAGGCCCGGATCGAAGGTGTGGTGGACAGTGGTGCGGGCCGCCGCCACCGACTGGAGCAGGTTGGCGAAGCCGTACGCGACGATCATCGCCGCGAGGAAGCACCAACCGGAGGAGACCACCTGGCGAGGATAGAGGTTGCCGGGGGTCAGCGCTCGGCTGGTCGATTGAGGCGGGCGAGGATGTCGGCGTGCAGCACACCGTTGGTGGCCACCACGCTGCTGTCGGTGCCCGGAGCGCCCGCGGGGGCCGGTTGTCCGGCCAGATCCGTGACCGTCCCACCCGCCTCCGTGATGATCGGCACCAGCGCCGCCACGTCCCACACTGACAACTCCGGCTCGACCATCACGTCCAGTGCCCCCTCGGCCAACAGCATGTAGCCGTAGAAGTCGCCGTACGCCCGGTTGCGCCAGCTGTCCCGCATCAGGTCGAGCACCGCGTCGAGCCGCCCGGCTTCCTCCCACCCGTTCAGGGACGAGTAGCAGAAGCTGGCATCCGCGACCCCACGCACCGCTGACACGCCGATCCGCTCGCCGGCCGCGGGGCCCGGCCCGGCGTACGCGCCTGCGCCCGCGCTGGCCCACCAGCGTCGTCCGAGCGCTGGTGCGGACACCACGCCGACCGCAGGCCGGTCGCCGTCGTAGAGCGCGATCAGGGTGGCCCAGATCGGCACGCCACGGACGAAGTTCTTGGTGCCGTCGATCGGATCGATGATCCACCGGCGGCCGTTCGGGTGGACCGGCGACTGTGCGCCGTACTCCTCACCGAGCAGCCCGTCCGCCGGTCGGTGCTCGGCCAGCAGGGCGCGGATCTCCCGCTCCACAGCGGTGTCCGCGTCGGAGACCGGGGTCAGGTCGGGCTTCGCCTCGACGCGCAGGTCGAGTGCGCGGAACCGGGCCGTGGCGATGGCGTCGGCCCGGTCGGCGAGCAGGTGGGCGAGGGAGAGGTCGTCGGCGTACCCGGTCATGCCGGCAACCTAGCCCACGCCCGTCGGGTCACTCGTCCGGGCCGCGCCGGTCACCCTCGCCCGGGCCGCGCTGGTCGCTGTCGCCGCGCGAGTCACCCTCGCCGGCCCGGGAGGCGAGCAACCGACGGTACGAGGCCAGCCGGCGCGGGTCGGCCTTACCGGCGGCCACCCAGGCGTCCAGCCCACACTCGGCCTCGTCGGCCGTGTGGGGGCAGTTCGGTGGGCAGTCGACGGTGCCCTCGACCAGGTCCGGAAAGCCGTGCAGCAGGCTGTCGGCCGAGACGTGCGCCAACCCGAAGCTGCGGATCCCGGGGGTGTCGATGATCCAGCCCGGGTCGGTGTCGATCCCCGGCACCGGTGGCAGCCGCAGCGCCACCGCGCTGGTCGAGGTGTGCCGGCCCCGGCCGATCGCGCTGACCACGCCGACAGCGCGCAGCGCGTCCGGAACGAGGCGGTTGACGAGCGTCGACTTGCCCACCCCGGAGTGCCCGACCAGCACCGACACCTTGCCGCTCAGCAGCGCACGGAGCGCGTCGAGGTCGGAGTCGGGGCGGTTGAGCACGTAGGGCAGCTCCAGCTCGGTGTAGTAGCCGAGCACCTCCTCCGGCCCGGCCAGATCGGCCTTCGTGAGGCAGAGCAGCGGCTCGACGTCCGCGTCGTACGCGGCCACCAGGCAGCGGTCGATGAACCCGGTGCGCGGCGGTGGATCGGCCAACGCGCTCACGATCACCAACTGGTCCGCGTTGGCCACCACGACCCGTTCCAGCCGACCCTCGGCGGTGGTCTCGTCGTCGTCGGCTGTGCGGCGCAGCACCGAGCGGCGTTCCGCGATCCGGACGATGCGGGCAAGAGCGCCCTCCGCGCCGGACGTGTCACCGACCAGGCTGACCCGGTCACCGACCACCACCGACTTGCGACCCAACTCGCGGGCCCGCATCGCGGTGACAGTGGGCAGCTCGGCGCCGACCACGCCGCGTTCGGCCCCGGAGAGCACACAGGTGTAGCGCCCCCTGTCGACGGCGATGACGAACCCGTCGACAGCGTCGGCGTGCTGCGGGCGGGTGCGCGTACGCGGGCGCGACGACTTTCCGGGCCGGACCCGCACGTCGTCCTCGTCGTACTCCCGCCGTTTGGTCGCCAGGACCTGTCCTCTTCTCGTCAGCTCCAGTGAGCGTCCGGAAACCCCGCAGCGGCTGCGGCGGGCCCAGCCGACGACCGGCGGCGTTGGAGTTTGGTCCGCATACAACACCGGTATCCGGACCAAACTCCGCCTTGCCGAATCGCCGCCTGGACTCCGCCTCGCTCGCTACGGGGTTTCCGGACGCTCACTTGCCCGTCACCATCGCTGACCATAGTGCCGGGAACTCGGGCATGGTCTTGGAGGTACACCCCACGTCGTCCACCTCGATGCCCGGGACGGCGAGCCCTGCCACCGCGGCGGCGTGCGCCATCCGGTGGTCGTGGTAGGTGCGGAAGGTCCCGCCGCGCAGTGGGCGGGGTCGGATCTCCAGCCCGTCCGGCGCTTCGGTGATGTCCGCCCCGAGGGCGGTGAACTCGCGCGTGAGCGCGGCGAGCCGGTCGGTCTCGTGGCCACGGATGTGCCCGACGCCGGTGAACACCGACGGCGAGTCGGCCAGCATGGCCAGCGCGGTCAGCGCCGGGGTCAGCTCGCTGACGTCGGAGAGGTCGGCGGTCAGACCGTGCACCACGCCGGTGCCCCGCACCGTCAGCCCGGCGGTGGAGAGGGTGACCTCGCCGCCCATCCGCTGTAGCAACGAGCGGAGTTGCTCGACCGGTTGGGCGCTGCTGTGCGGCCAGCCCTGCAAGGTCACCTCACCGCCGGTGACCAGGGCGGCGGCGAAGAACGGCACCGCGCCGGACAGGTCCGGCTCGATCTCCCAGCCGCGCCCGGTGAGCGGGCCGGGCTCGACGGTCCACACGTCGGGGGTGCTGTCGTCGACGGCCGCGCCAGCGGCCCGCAGCATCCGCACTGTCATCCGCAGGTGCGGCGCGGAGGGGACCGGGGGGCCGACGTGCCGCACCACGACGCCCCTGTCGAAGCGCGGGGCGGCCAGCAACAACGCGGAGACGAACTGGCTGGACACGGACGCGTCGAGCACCACCTCGCCGCCGGTGACCCCACCGGTGCCGAACACTGTCAGCGGCAGGCTGCCGGTGCCGGTGACGTCGATCCGGACGCCCAGCGAGCGCAGCGCGCCGACCAGCGGGCCGAGTGGGCGGGTGCGCACGTACGGGTCACCGTCGAAGGTGACCTGCCCGTCGGCCAGGCCAGCCACCGGCGGCACGAACCGCATCACGGTGCCGGCCAGCCCGACGTCGACGTGGGCGGGGCCGGCCAGCGGGTGCGGTCGGACCAGCCAGCGCTCGTCGTCGCTGATCGAGACGTGCGCGCCCATCGCCCGCAGGCCGGCGGCCATCAACTCGGTGTCGCGGGCGCGCAGTGGCCGGGCCAGCGTCGACGGGCCGGCGGCCAGCGCGCTGAGCACCAGGGCCCGGGCGGTCATCGATTTGGAACCGGGCAGGCGCAGCGTCGCCGCCACCGGGTCGGATGCGGTCGGTGCGGTCCACGGCTGCGGCGGCCGGGTCGCGGTCAGGTTGCCCACCGTTACATTCTGCCGTGTCGGCGGGCGGGCGGCGTTGCCCGGCGTTCGAACTCCCGGTTGGCGGGACAGCCGACGGCCCTCCGACGCGTTAGCGTGTGCCCCATGTGCGGGAGGTACGCGACGACCCGGAGCTCCGGCGAGTTGAGCGCGCTGTTCGAGTCGTCAGACGACTCCGACGGCCTGGTCCGGGCGGACCACAACGTCGCGCCGACCGACAGGGTGCCGCTGGTCCGGGTCAGCCCGGAGGGGCACCGCAGCCTCTGTGTCGGTCGCTGGGGTCTGCTGCCGCACTGGTCCCGGTCCGCCTCCGGCGCAGCCCGGATGATCAACGCGCGGGCGGAGACGGTGGCCACCAGCCGGGCGTACGCCGGTTCCTTCTCCCGTCGGCGTTGTCTGGTCCCGGCCGACGGCTGGTACGAGTGGGTGCGGCTGCCCGACGGCGGGCGACAGGCGTACTTCATGACTCCCCGGGACGGCTCGGTGCTCGCGCTGGCCGGCATCTGGTCGGTCTGGGAGTCCGACGCCGAGACCCGGCTCACCTTCAGCGTGCTGACCACCGCGGCGCTCGGCGACCTGGCCGAGGTGCACGACCGGATGCCGGTGCTGCTGCCACCCGAGCGGTGGTCGTCGTGGCTCGCGCCGACCGACGAGCCGGAGCGGCTGCTCACTCCGGCGTCCGCGGAGCAGTTGGCGGGGTTGGAGATCCGCCCGGTGGGTGCGGCGGTGGGAGACGTTCGTAACGACGGGCCACAGCTGACCGCGCGGGTGGCGGTGACGCCGCCGGTGTCACAGCAGGAGCTGACCCTGTTCTGACGCCGCGGTGCATCGTCGGCCACCGATTTGCCAGGGTTCAGCGCGATTCGTCTCCTGGCTGTTCAGTCATGTTCCCGGCAGACCCTTGTCCCGGTGTTGCGAAGTGCGATAGAACACAGCGCCGGTAGTGGCTGTCGGTCCGCACGGGGCGGACGACGTCCACAGATTTTGCCGGTCCCACGGGGGAGGTGGGTGGATGACACGGGCACGTATGCCGCGTCCGCACGAGGTGGCAGCGGCGCGGCGAGATCCGCGACTGCTGCGGGCGGTGCGAGAACGGCGACAGGACGACGCATGGCGCACCAGAGGAACCTGCCAGAGCGTCGATCCGGAGACATTCTTTCCGGCACCGAACGAGCCGGCGGACGCCGCCGTCGCGCTGTGTCGCAGTTGTGACGTGCAGGGGTCCTGCCTGGCCTGGGCCCTCGACGTCGGTGACTGCCACGGCGTGTGGGGCGGCACCACGCCGCGGGAACGCCGGGCGATGCTGGTCGCCTGGCGCGGCGAGGTCGAACCCGATCCGGACGCCATCGACGACGCCGGCCCGCCGGTGCGCGATCGCCTGCTGGTCCTGGTCCCGCTGAGCTGATCGGCGGCCCGGTTCGCACCCGACGCCCGTCCGGCGGCGCAGAATAGGCCGGTGCCAGCCAGCAACGAGATCGACACCCCGCGCGGTCCGGCGTGGATCGACACCGACCTGCCGGTCCGCCCGGCCACCGCCCTGCTCGTTCTCGGGCACGGCGCGGGTGGCAGCGTCGACGCGCCCGACCTGCTCGCGGTCCGGGACGCGTCGGTGGCGGCCGGGCTGGCGGTGGTCCGGGTGACGCAGCCCTACCGGGTCGCCGGTCGGCGTGCGCCGGCACCGGCAGGTCACCTCGACGAGGCCTGGACAGCGGTGCTCGCCGAGCTGCGCGACCGGCACGCCGACGTGCCGACGGTGGTGGTCGGTGGGCGTTCCAGCGGCGCACGGGTGGCCTGCCGGACGGCCCGTGCGGTGGGCGCGATGGGCGTGGTCGCGTTGGCCTTCCCACTGCACCCGCCCGGCCGGCCGGAACGCTCGCGCGCCGCCGAACTGGGCACCGGCCTGCCGACGTTGGTGGTCAACGGCGATCGGGATCCGTTCGGGACGCCGGAGCCGGGACCGGCCGTGCAGGTGGTGAGCCGTCCCGGTGAGACGCACGACCTGCGCCGCGATCCGGCCGGCACCGCCGCCGCCGTGCGCGACTGGCTGTCCGCCCAGGGCTGGGCGGCCAGCTGATCCGTCGCGGCCGGCTCGCCGGGGCGACCGTTTCCGGCGCGGGCACGGGTCGTTGCATCCGTTGGTGCCGCCGGCCCGAGCAGGGCCGGTGACACCAGTCCTCCCAGGCCCTTCCTGGTCCCAGCGCCGGCCGCCGTCGGGGCCGGGACCAGGAACGGGGAGGGTCGGCCGGAATGCCCCAGTGGTCATCTCGCGTTACTACCCCCGGACGACTTTTCTGCGAGGGGGGTGACCGGTGCCAACCGAGACACGAAGCCTGGAACGGGACGAGCGGGACGCCCGGCAGCTGAAGCGGCTGCTGGATGGCCCGGAGTGGCCCGCGACGGCGGGACCGGGCGGGGTGGGTGCGGTGAGCACGGGCACACCGGCCGGAAGTGAATCTGCGGGCAGGTCCGTGCGCGTATCCTCGGCGGGAAAGCATCCGACGCGAGGGGATGTGCGGTTGACCACCGAGAAGACGGACGAGCGCAGGGCCCGATTCGAGCGGGACGCGATGCCATTCGTCGATCAGCTCTACGCTGCTGGGCTGCGGATGACACGCAACCCGGCGGATGCCGAGGATCTGGTCCAGGAGACGTACCTGAAGGCCTACGCGGCCTTCCACCAGTTTGAGCAGGGCACGAACCTCAAGGCCTGGCTCTACCGGATCCTGACCAACACCTACATCAACTCCTACCGTAAGCGGCAGCGCCAGCCGATTCAGGCGCCCACCGAGGAGATCACCGACTGGCAGCTCGCCGAGGCCGAGTCGCACACCTCCAGCGGGTTGCGCTCGGCCGAGACGGAGGCACTGGACCGGCTGCCGGACAGTGACGTCAAGGAGGCCCTCCAGCAGTTGCCGGAGGAGTTCCGCCTGGCCGTCTACCTCACCGATGTCGAGGGCTTCTCCTACAAGGAGGTCGCGGACATCATGGGCACGCCGATCGGCACCGTGATGTCGCGTCTGCACCGGGGCCGTCGTAATCTGCGCAAGCTGCTCGAGCGTTACGCGGGCGAGCGGGGCTTCAGTGCGGCCCGCTCGGCGAAGGGCTCGACCGCCGCTGCCGGCCGGGAGGTGTGACGTGAGCTGTGGGGAGCCGCACGAGACGGACTGCCGCGAAGTGCTCGCGGAGGTGTATCTCTACCTGGATCTGGAGTGCGCCGACGAGCGTCGCTCGCTGATCCGGCACCACCTGGACGAGTGCGGGCCCTGCCTGCGCGAGTACGGGCTGGAGCAGGAGGTGCGGGCGCTGGTGGCGCGTTGCTGTGGCAACGAGACCGCGCCGGATGAGCTGCGTGAGCGGCTGCGGGTCAAGCTCACCGAGTTGGTGGTCTTCGAGACCAGCGACTCCCGTGAGCTGGCCGACTGAGCGTCTGAGCTGGCCGACCGAGCGTCGGCACCAGCTGGCAAGACCGGTGGCCCGGGTCGATGTCGACCCGGGCCACCGGTGTACCCGGCCTCGGCCGGCTGAGCGGCGACGGGCAGTCGGCCCGTCGACCCGTTCAGGAGTTGGGACGCTTGCCGTGGTTCGCGGCGTTCTTCTTACGAGCCTTCTTCTTCCGGGACTTCTTCGCCATGCTGACCTCCTCGTGATGGGTCGGATCCGTCCTGCGCACGACCTCGGCGCGGATGCGGCCACCGGCGGTCCGGCGTCGGGTCCGACCCGCTGATGGTAGTGCTGTCGACACCCGCCGCCTTCCCCAGGGCGGGCCTGTCATCCCGGCTGCGCCGCTGCCCGCCCATCGCCGGTCGACGCATGATTGGATACATCGGCAGGCACGTCGCGAAGAGGGAGGGCCTGGACATGGCCGAGGAGATCCGCGCCGAGATGGTGGCCAACGTCTGGAAGGTCGTCGCCACGGCGGGTGACACGGTGACCGAGGGCGACACCCTGGTGATCCTCGAGTCGATGAAGATGGAGATCCCGGTCGTCGCCGAGTCCGATGGTGTGCTCCAGCAGCTCGTCGTCAACGAGGGCGACGTCGTGCAGGACGGTGACCTGATCGCCGTGATCGCTTGACCGGGTTGCGGGTCCGTCCGGCCGAGTCGGTCGACTTCCCGGCGGTGGCCCGGCTGACGGTGGCCGCGTACGAGGCGGACGGCCAGCTCAAGGGCGAACACGGGTACGGCGAGGTGCTGGCCGACGTGTCGACCCGAGCCGCCAGCGGTGAGGTGCTGGTCGCTGTCGACGAGGTGACCGGGGCGGTGCTCGGCTCGGTCACGTTCGTGCTGCCGGGCACCCCGTTCGCCGAGCTGGCCGGGCCGGGCGAGGCGGAGTTCCGGATGCTCGCTGTCGACCCGGGCGCTCAGGGGCGGGGTGTTGGTGCCGCGCTGGTCGAGGCGTGTGTAGACCGGGCGACCGGGTCGGGTTGCACGGCGGTGATGATCTGCGTCCGGGCTGGGATGGCCGATGCGGCGCACCGGCTCTACTCGCGGCGTGGTTTCGTCCGTTCGCCGGAGAAGGACTGGTCACCGGCGCCGGGTGTTGATCTGCTCGGCCTGCGGTTGGAGCTGACGCGCGGCTGAGGCCGGCGACCGACGAGCCTGGGCCGGCGCGATCATGCCCGGTCAGGCGTCGGGCTGCGTGCCGATGGCGGCCAGCAGTTCGTCGGCCACCTCCAGGGCGAGCTTGCGGCGTTCGTCGTCGCTGATGTGCGGCGCGCGGACCGCGAACCAGCTGGTGTGCACCGCGAACAGCGACAGCGCGGCGCGTAGCTGGGCGGCGGGGGAGTCGTCTCCCCGGCAGAGCGCCTCGGCCAGCTCCATCATCCGACCGCGCATCTTCTGCCCGGAGGAGAGGCTCTTGAGCGCTGTCTGGTTCTGCTCGAAGAAACGCATCACCGACGGCTGGGTGCCGTCGAACATCGTGTCGGCGTACCGGGAGATCAGCTCGCGTCGGGTGGCCAGGGTGGCGGGTTGGGTGGCGGCCCAGGCGGTCAGCGCGTCCATCCGCTCCAGCCGGTCCTCGACGAAGCTGGCGACGATGTCGTCCTTGCTCTTGAAGTGGTAGTAGAGCGCGGCCTTTGTGACGTTGAGGCGCTCGGCGATTTCCCGGAGCGAGGTCTTCTCGTACCCCTGCTCGGTGAAGAGTTCGAGCGCGACGGCCTTGATCCGTTCCCGCGTTCCGCCGCCTGTGCTCTCGCTCACGCACACCCTCCAAATGGCTTGACCGTTGCTTGTACCCAACTTACCGTGCGGCTAGTAAGGTGACTAGCCGGGCGGCAAGTAAGTACGGCAATCTTCGGGGGGAGCTTACCCATGACTCAGGCAACCCAGGCCGGCACGAGACCCAACAACATCCGGGTCGTGCTGTTCGGGCTGATGATCGCGATGATGCTCGCGATGCTCGACAATATGATCGTCAGCACCGCGTTACCGCGGATCGTTGGCGAGTTCGGCGGGCTCAACCACTTCACCTGGGTGGTTACCGCGTACGTCCTGGGCACCACCGTCTCCACCCCGATCTGGGGCAAGCTCGGTGACCTCTACGGCCGCAAGTCGGTCTTCCTGACCTCGGTCGTCGTCTTCCTGGTCGGTTCCGCCCTCTGTGGCATGGCCGGCTCCGGGATGCTCGGCGGCCCAGAGGACGGCATGGTCCAGCTCATCGCCTTCCGGGCCGTGCAGGGCCTCGGCGCCGGCGGCCTCATGGTCGGCGTGATGGCGATCATCGGTGACCTGGTCCCGCCCCGCGAGCGCGGTCGTTACCAGGGCATGATCGCCGGCATCATGGCCATTGCCATGGTCGCCGGTCCGCTGGCCGGCGGATTCATCACCGACCACCTCTCCTGGCGCTGGGCGTTCTACGTGAACCTGCCGCTGGGCGGAATCGCGTTGCTCGTCCTGATCACCACCATGCACCTGCCGAAGTACCGCACCGAGCACCGGATCGACTGGCTCGGCGCCGGGCTGCTCTCGGTCGGCATCACCGCGATCGTGCTCATCACCACCTGGGGTGGCAACGAGTACGACTGGACCTCGCCGCAGATCCTCGGCCTGGCCGTGCTGGCCGTCGTCGCGTTGGTGGCGTTCGGCCTGGTGGAACGCCGGGTCCAGGAGCCGATCCTGCCGCTGGCGCTCTTCGCCAACCGCAACTTCGCGCTGATCTCGGTGATCGGCTTCCTGCTCGGCTTCGCGATGTTCGGCGCGATGAACTTCCTGCCGCTCTACCAGCAGACAGTGCAGGGGGCGTCGGCCACCAACAGTGGGCTGCTGCTGCTGCCCCTGATGTTCGGCATGCTTGTCGTCTCGCTGGTCATCGGCCGGGCGATCACCCGCAACGGCAGATACCGGGCGTACCCGATCATCGGTGGCGTGGTGATGACAGCGGGCATGGCGCTGCTGTCCATGCTCGACACGGACACCAGCAAGCTGATGTCCTCGATCTACATGATCGTGCTCGGCGTCGGCATGGGCTTCCTCATGCAGACGTCGATGCTGATCGCGCAGAACAGCGTGGAGCAGAAGGACCTCGGCGCGGCCAGCGGCGCGGCCACCTTCTTCCGGTCGATCGGCGGTTCGTTCGGCATCTCGCTGTTCGGAGCGATCTTCGCCAACCGGCTGGCCAGCTCCGAGGGTGGTCGGGCCTTCGGTGGCGGCGAGGCCGGCGCCGGGATGGACCTGGAGAAGCTCAAGGAACTGCCCGCTCAGGCGCGCGAGGCGGTGCTCGGCGGTCTCTCCGACGCCATCTCGCACGTCTTCCTCTGGGCGGTGCTGTTCACCATCGTGATCCCGGTGCTCGCCTGGTTCATCAAGGAGATCCCGCTGCGCACCGCGAACGAGGCGCCGCCGCAGGCCACCCCGGAGGAGGACGCCGAGGTCGCCCTCGGCAAGGCCCCCGTCGCCTGACCCAACCCCAACCCCCAACCCCCGCGATCTTGCACTTTGGGCGCGTGCATAAACCCTGTTTCCGACAAAACGGCGACAGTAAGTGCAAGATCGCGGGGGTGGCGGGGTTCGCGGATTCGCGGGGGGAGTTAGCGGCGGCTCAGGCGTTGCCAGAGGCGGCGCAGGGGGTTGCGGGGGCGGGGAAGCCTGGGTGAGTGGGCGGCCAGCAGTTCGGTGGCCAGTGCCGCCGTCGCCGGATCCAACTGCGGGGCGGCGAGTGCCAGGTGAGCCAGCGAGGCGGCGATCGGGACCGGTCGGCTCCGCGCCACGGCAGCCGCGTCGGCCAACCGCTCCGCCACCACCCGGGCCACATCCGACCGCACCGAGGGGTCCACCCAGGCGGCGGTGACCAGGGCGAACAGCGCCGCCTCGGTGACCCAGTCCTCGACGCCCCAGATCAGGTCGAGCAGCACCCGGCGCCGGGTGCTGCCCTCCCACGGCTCGTCGGTGCGGTGGTGCAGCAGACCCAGACAGGCCCACACCTGCACTCCACGGACCCAGACCGACGGGTCGTGGGCCGCCAGCAGCCGACCCACCGCGTTGGCCGGCGCCGCCGGTGGATGCACCAGCAGGCCGAGCAGGTCGCCCAGGTCGAGGCCGGCCAGACCGACCGCCGCGTCGTACGCCGCCGGTGGGTGTGCCCACGCCGGGTGGGCGATCTGCCCGATCCGTTCGACAGCCGTCGCCGAGGGCGCCGCCAGCGCGGGCGTCGGGACCGTGTCCGCGTAGTGCCACAACCGCTGAGCGGACTCCCGCCGGGGCTCGCGCGGGTCGGGCTCCGGCGTGCCGACGACCTCGATCCGTAGCCCGGGGGCGGTGGAGATGGCCGTCCCGACCGCGCTCGGCGGGGCTGCGGCCGGTAGGCGTACGGCACCGCCGAGACCATTGTCGTCATCGGCCACCGCCTGGCGCATCGCGTCGACCAGGGGCCCACCGGCCGGGGTGAGTTGGCCGAGCCAGGGTCGACCTCGGCAGCACTGGGCCAGGTCGCCGTGCTCGTGGCTGTCGTCCGGGTGATCCCGCACGAAGTCGGCGAGCGCGACAAGGTGGGCGAGGTCACCGTCGCGCAGGTGCCGCAGGCGGTGGGCGGTGTGCACCGCGCAGTCGAACGACGGATCGCGCGCCAGCGCCCGCTCGGTCCACTCCAACGCCTCGTCCAGCCGGCCGATCTCGGCCAGGGTGCCGGCGATGTCCGCGTAGATCGCCAGGTCGTCGGGGTCCAGCTCGACGGCCCGACCGAGGGCCGCGAGGCCGTCGCGGGTCCGGCCCGAGCTGCGGTACGCGTACCCGAGCCACACCTCGCCCATCTTCGAGGGCTGTGCGCGTACCCCTCGGGTGGCCCAGCGGACCGCCAGCTCGACCTCGCCGAGGCGCCGGGCCAGCGCGGACGCCGCGCCCAGCAGCAGGCCGTGTTCGGGGTGCACGGTGGCCGCGTTGCGGGCGAGCGTGAGGTACGGGGTCAGCGGGGGCCGTCCGATCCGCGGCACCGGGTCGGGCAGTGCGGCGCAGACCTGCATGAGGACGCGGGCGATGTGCTCCGGTTCCAGTCGTTCGGCCAGCTCGGGCGCGGTGACCCAGGGCACGCCGGCCCACTCGGTGCCGGGCGCGTACGACGTCGCGGCGGCCAGCAGCTCCAGCCCTTCGGCGGGGCGTCCGGCGGTGGCGAGGAGGTGGGCGCGGGCGACGACAGCACCGACGAAGGTGTGGTGGTTGATCGGGAAGAGGTCGAGGCCGCCGCCGCTCGTCGCGGCGAGCCGGGCCAGCGTCTCGTGCACCTCCGGCAGGGTGGGGGCCTGCGCCAACGCGCCGGCGAGGTGGCCGGCGGCGTGGTGCAGGTCGCCCTCGTCGAGTGCCAGCCGGGCCAGCGCCAGCTCCTCCGTCGCGGAGAGCGCGGGATCGTCCGTTCCCTCGGGCACGTCGTCCTCTCGTGGCAGTTAGACCGGGTGCAACGGGTAAAGCTTAGTTGATATTGAGATCAACTGGTGATCATCTGCGCAGTCCTGCTCGTTCAATTGCTGAGATACGCTCAAAAGTGCAAGACTGAGCAAGAATCGCGCGGCAACCGCGCAGGGGAGGGGTTTCCGTGACACGTGCAGGGGCTGGAATGGCCGCCGACATCGACGAGCAGCCGGCTGGCTACGCGCGCCTGCTCTCCGCCGCCAACGCCGCCGAGATCGCCCGGGTGGCGGCGGTCATCGCGGAGCGTCGGCCACGGCACGTGGTCTTCACCGCACGGGGCACCTCCGATCACGCGGCGCTCTACGGGGCCTACCTGACCGAGATCCGGCTCGGCCTTCCCGCCGGGCTGGCCTCGCCCAGCGTCGTCACCCTGTTCGGGGCCCGCCCCGACCTCTCCGACGCGCTCGTCGTCGGGGTCAGCCAGAGCGGCGGATCGCCCGACCTGGCCGAGGTGCTGCGCGCAGCCCGAGCCTCCGGCGCGCTGACCCTCGCGGTGACCAACGCCCCCGACTCGCCGCTTGTCGACGTGGCCGAGCTGAGCGTCGACATCGCCGCCGGGCACGAGCGGGCGGTGGCCGCCACCAAGACGTACACCGCCGAGCTGCTGGCCCTGCTGATGCTGGTGGAGGGGATCCGGGCCGGCGACGGCGTGCTCCCGAAGGCCGAACGGGACGCGCTCGACGCACTTCCCGAACTGGCCGCCCGCACCCTGGCCGACGGCACCCCGGCCCAGCTCGCCCCGCGTTACCGGTTCGCCCGTCAGCTGGTCACCACCGGCCGGGGCTACGCCTACCCCACCGCCCGGGAGGCAGCGCTGAAGCTGATGGAAACCTCGTACCTGCCGGCGCTCGCCTTCTCCGGCGCCGACCTGCTGCACGGCCCGCTCGCGATGACCGACCCGGAGGTCCCGGTGCTCGCCGTTGTCGGCTCCGGCCCCGGCGGCCGGTCGATGGGTGAGGTGCTGCCCCGCCTCGGCGAACGCCGCGCCGACGTCGTGGTGGTCGGCTCCGCCGACGTGCCGGGCGCCACCCGGCTGGCCGTCCCCGAGGTCGACGAGCGGTACGCCCCGCTGCTGGACATCCTGCCGATGCAACGGTTGGCCCTGGCCCTGGCGCTGACCCGAGGCGAGGACCCGGACGCGCCGCGCGGGTTGAAGAAGGTCACCGCGACGATGTGAGGCGCGGCGTGGCACCCTGGTCACCGTGTCCACGCTGCGCGACCTCGCCGAGGAGCACACCCATCTCCGTCCGGCCGACATCGACCACCTGCACCGGATCGCCGGCGACTGGCAACTGCTCTCCGATCTGTCCTTCGCTGACCTGCTGCTCTGGGTGCCGGTCGACGCCGACGGCACGTTCCTCTGTGTCGCCCAGGTGCGCCCGACCACCGCACCGACCGCCTATCAGGACGACCAGGTGGGTCGGATCGTCGGCGGGCCGGAGGTGGCCCACCTGGGGGTGGCGTACTCCCAGGGTCGGATCTGGCGCGAGGGCGACCCGGTCTGGTACGGCGACGTGCCGGCCCGACACGAGGCGATCCCGGTTCGGCTGCGTACCGTCGAGGGGGAGGCCGGCGAGGTGATCGCCGTGGTCGGGCGGGACACCAACCTCTCCACCGCGCGTACGCCCAGCCAACTGGAGCTCAACTACCTCACCACCGCCGACGACCTGGCGCAGATGATCGCCGACGGCACCTTCCCGCCGCCGCGGCATCCGGGCGAGACCACCTCCGCGCCCCGGGTCGGCGACGGCCTGGTCCGGCTCGACGCCGGCGGCAAGGTCACCTACGCCAGCCCGAACGCCCAGTCCGCGTACCGCCGACTGGGCTACGCCTCGCACCTGGTGGGGGAGGACCTGGCCGCGTTGCACCGCCGGTTGGCCGGTGACCCGCTGGACGGCACCGAGGCCTCGAACGGCATCCTGGCCGCGCTGCGCGGTGAGGCGCCACCCCGCCGGGAGATCGACGCACGAGGTGCCACGATGCTCACCCGGGCGCTGCCGCTGATGCCGGCCGGGGTGCCGATCGGAGCGTTGGTGCTGGTCCGCGACATCACCGAGGTCCGTCGCCGGGACCGGGCGCTGATCACCAAGGACGCCACCATCCGGGAGATCCACCACCGGGTGAAGAACAATCTCCAGACGGTGGCCGCGCTGCTGCGGTTGCAGGCCCGCCGGGTGGCGATGCCGGAGGCCCGGGTCGCCCTTGAGGAATCGGTCCGTCGGGTCGCCTCGATCGCCCTGGTGCACGAGACGCTCTCGATGTCCAGCGACGAGGCGGTGGAGTTCGACGGCATCGTCGACCGGGTGGCCAGCGCGGCGACCGAGGTCGCGGCGACCGAGGTGAGCGTCGGCATGCGTCGGCGGGGCAGCTTCGGCGTACTGCCGGCGGAGATCGCCACCTCGTTGGTGATGGTCCTCAACGAGTTGCTGCTCAACGCCGTCGAGCACGGCTTCCCGCCGGCCGACGAGACGGAGGAGACCCCGGTGGCCTCCGCCTCCGGCATGGTGCCGGTCGCCGCTCCCGAGGTGGACCCGTCGCTGCGGCCCGAGGTGGTGGTCTCCGCGCACCGGTTCCGCAAGATGCTGCACGTCTCGGTGACCGACAACGGTCGCGGCCTGCCGCCGGACTTCGACGCCGAACGCGGCAGCCGGCTCGGCCTCCAGATCGTTCGGGCCCTGATCACCGGGGAGCTGCGCGGCACCATCGAACTGCGCGCCGGCGCCAACGGCGGCACCGAGGCCATGCTGGTCATCCCGCTGGCCCGCAACACCCACGACGGCCGCTCGCAGCCCTGACCGCCGCGCGCGGCCACCTCGCCGTCCGCCTACTGAGGTCTGACGGCTGGCGGGGTGTCCGGGCTGTCGCGCCGGGCAGGGGAGGCGGAGCGAACTGTGGTGCCGGGCGGGCGGCGCGCGACCGAGGTGGGTCAGCGGTCGGGGCGGCTGGTCAGCAGGGCGACGGTGAGACCGGGGCGCTGCCAGACCTGGGTGACTGTGAAGTCCGTGCGCAGCGCGTCGCCCTTGGCGCCGGGCACGGCGGCCAGCGGCTCGGGGTGCCGGCCGGAGACGACGAGCCAGACCCGCGTCGTACCGGCCAGGCACTGCGCCGGCTGGGGGCACTCGGCGGCCCACAGGTCGCCGCGGCGCACCTCGTCCTCGGTGACCAGCACGTCACGTGGTGGGTCGCCGAGGTGGTACTCGATACCGAGGTCGAGGAAGAGCCAGCTGTGCCGGGGCGAGTAGACCACCGCGTCCCCCGGGCGTTGGCCGTCGGCGATCACCCGCGCCGCCCCGGCGTAGTCCACCGGCGCGCTGCGTGGCCACTCGTGGGTCCGGCGCAGCGCGGCCTGGTCGGGTAGGCCGAGCAGCCCGGCCAGCACCACCACGACGAGCGCGGCCGGTGCGGCCACGGCAGCCAGCGCCGCGCCGGCCAGCAGGCACGCGAAGGGCACCACGAAGACCAGGTACCGGGGCACCCACAGCGGTACGACGGTGCCCGCGGCGAAGAGCAGCAGTACGGGCAGCAGCACCGCGCCGACCGGCAGCAGGGCGCGTCGCCCGAGCCGGGCCGCGCCGAGCGCCGCCACCCCGAGCAGCAGGCCACCGACCACACTGCTCTGGGTGACGCCGCCGGGCAGCGCGGTGAGGTCGTCCAGTCGGGCCAGGTGGACCCAGTCCAACTGCCGGGACTGCTGGCTCCGGGCCTTGACCAGCAGCGGGCCGGCCAGCAGCGCGACCGGCACCACGGCGACCAGCCATCGCCACACCCGCCGGTCCCGTTCGGTGTCGGGCTGGGCCGGGGTGGCGACGCCGGCCGCGGCTGGGCCGCGCCACCAGGCGATGAGGACGACCAGGGCGTGGGCGGCGAGAAGTGTGAGTGCGATCAGGTGGATGAGCCCGAGGGCGACGACGGCGACGGCGTAACCGGCCCAACGGGCCCAGCTCGGTCGACGCAGCGCGGTCACCAGCAGCAGTGTGGCGAGCACGGCGAGCATGGTGGCCAGCGCGTACGGGCGAGCCTCCTGCCCGTAGCGAGACGTGCCGGGGAGCACCGCGAACAGCAGCCCGGCGAAGAGGCCGCCGCGCCGGTCGACGAGCCGTGCCCCGAGCACGGCGAGCAGCCCGGCGGCCACTGTCATCGCCAGCACCGCAGGCACGCGCAGGGCGATCGTGGAGTCGCCGAAGACCCTCGTCCAGATGTGCATCAGCAGGTAGTACGGCCCGGTGGCGGCGTCGATGGTGCCGGCCAGCCGGAGCAGGTCGCCGGGCGAACGGGTGGCCGCGCTCCACGTCGCCAGCTCGTCGCGCCAGAGCTGGGCGGAGCCCAGCCCGGTCACCGTCACCGCCAGTGTCAACAGTGCCGGGGGGAGCCAGACCGGCAGGCGGCGCAGGTGCTCCCACGCCGCCCCGGCCGACCTCTCGGACAATTGCCCCACGGTCCGAGCCTGCCACGGCCACCCCCTGCGCGGGCGTCAGCCGGCCGCAGGTGGTGGGCGCCAGGCGGACATCACGTCGTTCGGGCGGGCGGTCTTCGCCGGATCACGCTCCACCAGTTCGTCGAGCACGGCGTCGATCCGGGCCATCAGCTCGTCGTCGAGCCGTACCGTGGCGGCCTTGGCCGTCTCGGTGAGCTGCTCGGGCCGGGACGCGCCGACGATCGCGCCGGCCACCGTCGGCCGGCGCAGCACCCAGGCCACCGCCAACTGGGCCATCGTGCAGCCGGCGGCCTCGGCGACCGGTCGGAGCTGGCGTACCCGGGAGAGCAGCAGATCCGAGGAGTAGCGGGCGATGAACGAGCCACCGAAACCGTCGGTGGCCCGGGAGCCGGCGGGCGGACGTCGGCCCGGCTCGTACCGACCGGTCAGCACGCCCATCGCGAGCGGCGACCAGGCGAGCTGGCCCAGGCCGAGGTCGGCGCAGGCGGGCGACACCTCGGCCTCCACGACCCGCCACAGCATGGAGTACTGCGGCTGGTTGGCGATGAACGGGATGTGCAGCTCGGCGGCGAGTCGCAGGCCCGCGCGCAGCTGCGGGGCGGTCCACTCGGAGGCGCCGACGTAGAGCACCTTGCCCTGGCGGACCAGGTCGGCGAAGGCGAGCATCGTCTCCTCCAGCGGCACGCTGTCGTCGTACCGGTGTGCCTGGTAGAGGTCGAGGTAGTCGGTGCCCAGCCGGCTCAGCGAGGCGTGGCAGCCCTCGATGACGTGCTTGCGGGACAGCCCGGCGTCGTTGGCTCCCGGCCCGACCGGCAGGCACACCTTCGTGCACAGCTCGATCGAGCTGCGCCGGACGCCGCTCAGCGCCTTGCCCAACGCCTCCTCGGCCCGCCCCTGGGCGTACCGGTCGGCGGTGTCGAACGTGGTGATGCCCGCATCCAGGGCGGCGGTCACGCACGCGGCCGCCGCGTCGTCGTCGAGCTGGTTGCCGTGGGTGACCCAGTTGCCGTACGCGACCGCGCTGACGCGCAGGCCCGACCGGCCCAGTTGCCTGTACTCCATGACGAGAATCGTCGGGCCGCCCCGCGCTGTCGCCGAACCGTTCGAACGTGGTCGAATCCGTGGGTGATCGAGGTTCGGTTCTCGCCCGACGACCTGAGCCGGGTCCGGTTCGTGCACTCGCCCCTGGCCGAGCTGGTGGCCAGCTCCTGGGCGTTACGCAAGCCGGAGAAGTACTGGATGCACCGTCCGTGGCGGCAACGCGCGGAGCGGCTGCTGCCGGACGCCGGCCTGGAACCGCTGTTGGCGGTGCTCAGGCCGTCCAACGGTTACGTGCCGGATTTCCTCACCCCGATCGGAGTGGCACCGAACCTGGCCGCCGAGCTGCGGGCGGTCGCCGGCACCGACCCGTCCCGGATGCGCCGGCAACTGGAGCGGGCCGGCGCACCCCGGCTGACCTCGGACGAGTTGGTCGCCCAACTCCACAGGTACTTCACAGTGCTGATCGCACCGGACTGGCCCCGGCTGCGGGCGCTCGCGCTGGCCGACATCCGGCGGCGGACGCTGCTCGCCGCCGAGCAGGGCGGGCGCACCCTGCTGCGCGAGGTGCACCCGTTGATCCGCTGGGACGGCGCGGCGCTGCGGGTCGCCGTCGGCACGACAGTGCCGGCCGATCTGGACGGGCGCCCGTGGACGCTGCTGCCCACCGCGTTCTCCGGGCCGACTGTGCACGCGATCATGGAGGGCGACGGCGGGCCCGCCCTCTGCTATCCGCCGACCGGGCTGGGCGGGCTGTGGGATTCGCCCCCGCCCAGCGCGGCGCTGGGCGCCCTGCTCGGCGGTACCCGGGCGGCGGCGCTGTCCCTGCTGGACTCGCCGCTGAGCACCGGCGAGGTGGCCGCGATGCTGGGTCTCGCGCCGGCGACGGCGTCGCACCACCTCACCACGTTGCGGGACAACGGCCTGATCGCCGGCGTACGACAGGGGCGGGTGGTGCGTTATGCCCGAACTATCCTCGGTGACCAGCTGGTCGGCTGAGCCTCGGCCCGTGATGTGGGATCCAGCACGTGGACATTGGCCGGCCCCCTTGGGGTGTGGCAGCATGGGCCCATGACCGCCGCAGTCGTCCGCCGCTTCGTGGCACGTCGCCACGTCGATTACGGCCGCGTGCGCAGCGCGATCTGTCCGGCCTACTGACGACGCCCGACCAATCTGTCTCGGGCGCGCTCCGCGCCGGCTGTCTCAGACACCGTTGTCCCGCCCGCTTCGCCGGGCCGGCCGCCGCGCCCCGCGTATCCCGAGGCACAGCAGACAACGGAGGACGCCGCGATGGCGGTCAGCAGCATCCCGGCCCGTTCCGAGGACCCGACGGCTCGCCCGACCCGAGCGCCGCGCCGGCCACGGGGTGAGGGTCAGTGGGCGCTCGGCCACCGCGAGCCGCTCAACCCCAACGAGCGGATCAAGAAGGACGACGACCCGCTCAACGTCCGGGCCCGCATCGAGAACATCTACGCGCACGGCGGCTTCGCCTCCATCGACCCGCAGGACCTGCGGGGCCGGTTCCGCTGGTGGGGCCTCTACACCCAGCGCAAGGCGGGCATCGACGGCGGACGCACCGCCGTGCTGGAGCCGCACGAGCTGGAGGACGAGTTCTTCATGCTCCGGGTCCGCATCGACGGCGGCCAGCTCAGCCTGGCCCAGCTGCGGGTGATCGCGGACATCTCCCGGGAGTTCGCGCGGGACACCGCCGACATCACCGACCGGCAGAACATCCAGTACCACTGGATCCGGGTCGAGGACATGCCGGAGATCTGGCGTCGGTTGGAATCGGTAGGCCTGCAGACCACCGAGGCGTGCGGCGACTGCCCACGGATCGTGCTGGGCAGCCCGGTCGCCGGGGTGGCCCGCGACGAGCTGCTCGACCCGACCCCGGCGATCGACGAGATCGTCTCCCGGTACATCGGCGACAAGCAGTTCTCCAACCTGCCCCGCAAGTTCAAGACGTCGATCTCCTGGCTGGTGGACACCCCGTACGAGTCGAACGACATCGCCTTCCTCGGCGTCGACCACCCCGAGCACGGCCCCGGCTTCGACGTCTGGGTCGGCGGAGGCCTTGCCACCAACCCGATGCTCGCCAAGCGGCTCGGCGTCTGGGTGCCGCTGTCCGAGGTGCCGGACGTGTGGGCCGGGGTGGTCGGGATCTTCCGCGACTACGGCTACCGCCGACTGCGCAACCGCGCCCGGCTGAAGTTCCTGGTGGCCGACTGGGGCGTGGAGCGCTTCCGTGAGGTCCTGGAGAAGGACTACCTCGGTCGTACGCTGCTCGACGGCCCGGCGCCGAGCCTGCCGTCGAAGCCGATCGACCACGTGGGCGTGCACGAGCAGGCCGACGGGCGGCACTACGTGGGCGCGGCCCCGGTGGTCGGGCGGGTCTCTGGCGCGCAGCTCAGCCAGTTGGCCGACGTGGTCGAGGCGCACGGCAGCGACCGGGTGCGGCTCACCCCGTACCAGAAGCTGCTGGTGCTCGACGTGCCGTCGGAGCGGACGGAGTCGCTTGTCGACGCGCTACGCGGGATCGGTCTGGAGGCCCGGCCGTCGGCCTGGCGGCGCGGCACGATGGCGTGCACCGGCATCGAGTACTGCAAGCTCGCCATCGTCGAGACGAAAGCCCGCGGCGAGGAGTTGGTGGCCCGGCTGGAGCAGCGGCTGCGCGACTTCGACGCGGACATCTCGATCCACATCAACGGCTGCCCGAACGCGTGCGCACGCACCCAGGTGGCCGACATCGGGCTCAAGGGTCAACTGGTGGTCGGACCGGACGGCCAACAGGTCGAGGGCTTCCAGGTGCACCTGGGCGGCGGGTTGGGCATGGCCCAGGGGCAGACCGCCGGTTTCGGCCGCAAGCTTCGCGGCCTGAAGACCACCGCCGACGAACTTCCGGAGTACGTGGAACGGCTGGCCCGTCGCTACCTGGCCGGTCGGAGCGAGGGCGAGACGTTCGCCAACTGGGTGATCAGAGTCGACGAGGAGGAACTGCGGTGAGCAGCGAGAACCGAGCGGCACCTCTGTACTGCCCGTACTGCGGCGAGGAGGACCTGCGGCCGCACGAGGCGGGTCACGGCGCCTGGGAGTGCCACGCCTGCACCCGGGTCTTCTCGGTGAAGTTCACCGGGTTGCTGAGTCGGGCGGTGACCTCATGAGTCTCGTCTCGGCCGCGAGCCTGCGCCTGGTGGGCCCGGGCGGCTCGACGCCGGCCGACCCGGCCCGGCGCGACCCGGACGAGCTGCGGTCCCTGGCCGAGCAGGCCGCTCGGGACCTGGAAGGCGCCCCGGCACTGGAGATCGCCCGCTGGGCGGCGCAGACCTTCGGTGAGCGGTTCTGCGTGACCAGCTCGATGGCCGACGCCGTGCTGGCGCACCTGGTCTCCCGGGTGGCCCCCGGGGTGGACGTGGTCTTCCTCGACACCGGCCTGCACTTCCCCGAGACGCTGCGGGTACGCGACGAGGTCGCCCGGACGCTGCCGGTGAACGTCCGGTCCATCCGGCCCCGGCTCACCGTCGGCCAGCAGGACGGCCAGTACGGCCCCCGGCTGTTCAACAAGTCGCCGGACGACTGCTGCCAGTTGCGCAAGGTGGAGCCGCTGGAGCGGGCGCTGACCGGGTACGACGCCTGGGCTGCCGGTCTGCGCCGGGACGAGTCGCCGAGCCGGGCCAACACACCGGTGGTGACCTTCGACGCGCGTCGGGGCAAGGTCAAGGTCAACCCGATCGCGGCCTGGTCGCAGAAGGACGTGGACTCCTACATCGCCCGGTTCAACGTGCCCGTCAACGAGCTGTTCAAGCAGGGTTACGGGTCGATCGGCTGCTGGCCGTGCACCCGCCGTACGAAGGCCGGCGAGGACGCGCGGGCCGGCCGGTGGGCCATGTTCGAGAAGACCGAGTGCGGGCTGCACGTCTGACCTCCCCGGCGACGCACCTGACCGGCCTCGGTGCGGCTGGCGGGGCGGACCCGGTGGTGCTGGTCGCGCACGGCAGCCGTGACCCACGGGCGGCCGATGCCACCCGGGCGCTGGCTCGGGCGGTGTCGGCGGCCCGGCCGGGCACACCGGTGTGGGCGAGTTGGCTGGACCACACCGAGCCGGGGCCGACCGAGGTGCTGCGCGACCTGGCCGTGGCCGGTCACCGTCGGGCGGTGCTGGTGCCGTTGCTGCTGACCGCCGCGTACCACCATCGGGTGGACATTCCGGCGGCGGTCGCCGCGGCGGCGCGGTCCGGGCCACAGCTGTCGGTACGGGTGACCGATGTGCTCGGCCCGGCGGACGACACGCCCGATCCGGGGCTGCTGGCCGGGCTGTGTCGACGGCTGGGTGAGACGCGTCCGGGTCGTTTCGACGCGTTGGTGCTGGCTGCGGCGGGCACCAGGGACGCGCGGGCGCGGCGATCGGTGGGCCGGGTCGCCGACGCGCTCGGTGTGGAGTTCGGGGTGCCCTGCCGGGTGGCGTACGCGTCGGCGGCTCCACCGGCTGCCGGTGTGGCGGTGTCCCGGTTGCGGGCGTCCGGCGCGCGCCGGGTCGCGGTGTCCGCGTACTTCCTGGCGCCGGGGCTGTTCCACGACGCGGTGACCGAGGCGGCCGGGGCGGCGGGTGCGGTGGCGGTGGCCGCGCCGTTGACCGACGCGCCGGAGTTGGTCGAGTTGGTGCTGCGTCGGGTCGACGGCCGGCCGGTGCTGGCGTCCACCGGCTGACCCGTGCCGGCACTGCTGATCCGGTGCCGGACAGCAGGACGCCCCGGCGGGCGGACCCACCGGGGCGTACGGCTGTGTGTTGGGAATCAGGCGGAGTGAGCGCGCAACACCCGGAGACCGCCGCGCCGCTTGACGGCGCGCCGCTCCTCTTCGCTCATTCCACCCCAGACGCCAGCGTCCTGACCTGACTCGAGTGCCCACTGCAGGCACTGGTCGGTCACGGAGCAGCGCCTGCAGACGGCCTTGGCCTGCTCGACCTGCAGGAGAGCCGGACCGGACGTCCCGATCGGGAAGAACAGCTCCGGGTCCTCGTCACGGCAGACACTATGGTGACGCCAGTCCATGGCGGCAACACTCCTCATTCTGGATGGGTGGCAACAATTGCTTGGTCGTGCTTTTCCTATATGCATCCGCGTGCCGATGGTGACAGTTAGCGTCTGTCCATTCGGCAGTGCGTGAGCAGGCAGTTAGTGCCGGGGACCTGCTGGAACAGCTCAACCTGCCGAGCATATCCAGGCACTGTCCCGGTAACTCAAGTTCGCTTGTGAATACTTTCACGAACAGTCGTGATGTCAAGGGTGACGCTCGGAAAAACTCCGGGCGGTGAGCAAGACCACAACCCATTTGTCCGGATACCAGTGCTTTCCTGGTTACCCGCCGTGCCACAGTCGAGGATCAATATAGTACAGTCCGCGTGACATTGCTGACATTTCCGGCACCTGTCCTCGGTGTGGCGGCGACCGTGTCGGCCGGTTGTGGCCACCGCTTCGACCAAGGGCAGTACCCGAGACCTAGCAGATTACTCTCAGTGCGGCCGGAACGGAGGTGAATCTGACTTTCTCCCGCTCGCCGAGATAGTCCCCGTCGAGCTGGAACGCCTGCGGACGGCTGGAGACCAGCGTGAACTCCGCCGCGTCATGGAGTCGTAACACCTGCCGGCCGCGTGGATCCGGTTGCCGGGACAGGAACTGCGTCACTGTCCGTGTTGTGCTAGCCACCCGGAGCTGACGCAACGCCAGCACATCCAGCCCGAGATCGAACGACGCCGCCGGGTTCGGGTTGACCTCCCGGTCGCCCAGGTACGTCCACGGTGCCGTGTTCTGGATGATGACGGTGGCCAGCTCGGCCTCCGCCGGCTCACCCGGACGCTCCAGGACGATCGCCGGGTGCCGCCGGTCCGAGGCGAAGAAGTACTGATTCATGATCGAACGCAGATAGAGCGACGGCGTGGAGACCCGCCCCTTCCGCCGGGCCTGCTCCACCCGGTGGATCACCGCGGCGTCCAGGCCGAAGCCGGCGCAGAAGGTGAAGTAGCGGTCGTCGGCGAGGCCCAGCCCCACCGTCCGGCTCCGGCCCAGCCGCAGCCCTTCCAGGATCATGCTGGTCGCCTCCGGCCACTCCCGGGGCAGACCCACAGCGCGGGCGAACACGTTCGTCGAGCCACCGGGGACGGTCGCCAACGCGGGCAGTCGCTCGGCCATCGGCGCGTCGCCGCCGCGAGTCGGCGGTTCGGCAGTCATCAGGCCGTTCACCACCTCGTTCACAGTGCCGTCGCCACCCAGGGTGACGACCAGGTCGACGCCCTCAGCGGCTGCCTCCCGGGCCAACGCCACGGCGTGTCCACGGCGACGGGTGTAGCGCACACTGAGATCGACTTCGCTGCGCAGCGCCCGGACGAGCACGTCCCGGCTGCGTTCGCTGGTGGTGGTGGCCTTCGGATTGACCACCAGGACGGCCCGCATGGGCGGCACTGTACCTTCCGGCAGCCCGGGTATCGTGGCGCGCGTGACCATCGACTCGGACCCGATCCCCGTCACGCTCCGCTGGGCGGTCCGGCTGCTGTGGGCGGAGGCGGCCGTCGTCGGGCTGATCGCCGTCTGGCTGGTCTGGGCCGATCTCACTGCCACCCGCACCGACCTGCTGGCGGCATTGCTGGTGACCGTGTTCGCCATCGGGGCGGCCGTCGTGCTCTGGGCCCTGGGTCGCGCGCTGCTACGCCGTCAGGCGGGCGCACGAGCCCCCGCGATAGTGCTTCAGCTGATGCTGCTGCCGATCGGGTGGTTCATGATCCAGGCCGGCCTGGGCTGGCTGGGCGTGCCGCTGATGGCGCTCGGCCTGGGCGTGGCCTGGCTGCTGATCTGCCCTCCGACGACCCGCGCCCTCGGCTTCGAGTGACAGCGCCGGTGGGTCGGATCGGTCAGTAGCCGCCGGAGCGGCGGGTGAGCAGCGCGATCGTGGCCCGATCGCCGGCGGAGGTGGCGGACGCCGAGGTGGTCAGCGCGGTGAGCACCTTCCAGGCGAAGGACGACTCGGCGGGCAGCGTGGCACCGCGCACTGTCGGCACCGTCACCTCGACGGTCAGCGCATCCTCGGTGACCGCGAAGCGGCACTCCAACTCGGCGTCGCGGGTGGCGATGGCGAGCAGCATGGCGCACGCCTCGTCGACAGCGATCCGTAGATCCTCGATCTCGTCGAGCGCGAACTGCAACCGGGCCGCGAGACCGGCGGTGGCGGTGCGGAGCACGCCGAGGTAACCGCCGTCGGCAGGCACAGTGAGGTGCACCACGTCGTCGTCGGTCGCTGGCTGGCCAGTCAGTTGAGTCACGCCTCATCCCCCCGGTCGGGGACTCTACCCGGTCAGTCGCCCATACGCGTGCCGGCGGTGGTGGCGTGCTCGGCCAGCTCGCGGAGCGCGGCGTCGCTGAGCCGGTAGGGAACCCACTCGCTCATCTGTTCGGCGCCGACCGAGGCGTAGAAGCCGGCGGCCGGATTCCAGTCGATCATCGACCACTCGAGCCGCTGGTAGCCGCGTCGTACGCAGATGTCGGCCAGCGCGGCGAGCAGCAGTCGACCGGCGCCGGTGCCCCGTGCGGCCGGCCGGACGTAGAGGTCCTCCAGGTGGATGCCGTGCACGCCGGCCCAGGTGGAGAAGTTGAGGAACCACAGCGCGAAGCCGACCGGCTCGTCGTGCTCGTCCACCGCGACGTGACCGAAGAGCGCCGGGGCGGTCGTACCACCGCTCCAGCTCGGCGCGTCCGACCGCAGGTCACGACCTGGGGGAGCAGTGGCGAACAGGGCCGAGGTCAGCTGCTCCGTGGTGAGGTGGCACTGCTCCGGGGCGCGCTCGTACTCGGCCAACTCGTGCACCATGGCGACGACGGCCGGCACGTCCTCGGGACGTGCCGGCCGGATCGTCGGGATGACCGGAGAGGTCACGCCTTCTTGGTCTCCCAGAAGATCTTCGAGATCTCGTCGATCTTCGCGAGCAGCTTGTCGGCGGTGGCCGGGTCGAGGCTGCCCTTGACGCCACCGGCGCCGGCGAGCTTGGTGGCCTCGTTGAACAGGCTGTGCAGGTTCGGGTACTTCTCGAAGTGCGGCGGCTTGAAGTAGTCGGTCCACAGCACCCAGAGGTGGTGCTTGACCAGCTCGGCGCGCTGCTCCTTGATGATGACGGCGCGGGTGCGGAACTCCGGGTCGGTGTTCGACTGGTACTTCTCGCAGATCATTTTGACCGACTCGGCCTCGATCCGGGCCTGAGCCGGGTCGTAGACACCGCACGGCAGGTCGCAGTGAGCGCTCGCGGTGACGCGGGGCGCAAGGATGCGCGGAAGTCGCATCGGGATCCTCCATGGGAAGTTTGCGATGATCAAAGGCGACATTACTCCTGGGGATGCTCCCCGAACCGGGTGGAGGTGAAACCAGTGGTCGCCGATCACCCGGCTGAGGTGCCCCGGTTGCGGGGGCCACTGACCGCCGTTCTGGTGACCGGCCCGTCCATGGCCCCGACCCTGCGACACGGCGACGCGGTGTTGGTCCGTCCCGGCGGCCGCCCGATCCGAGCCGGCGACGTGGTGGTCGCGGTCTTCCGGACCCGGCCCGATCTGCTGGTGGTGAAGCGTGCGGTCCGGCCGCAGGACGGCGGCTGGTGGCTGCGCGGCGACAACGACCTGATCACCGACGACTCCCGGGCGTACGGGGTGGCCGACGTACGCGGACGGGTGGTGGCCCGCTACTGGCCGCGCCCCGGACGGGTACCTCGTCGTCAGTTATGACCCTGCTCACATCCGGGGGGTGGTGCCGACACTATGCTCGGAAAGTGCCCGGGTGACCCCCCGCACCGCGTGCCACAGCTCGCCGCCCACCTCGCGGCGGGGCCGGCCGCCTCACATCTGCTCGACAGATCCTGGAGTCACCACCATGTCTTCGTCCACCGTGGACCCCGCTGATCCCGTCTTCCTGCTGCACCGGGGCGGCAAGATGGCCGTCACCTCGACAGTGCCGCTCACCAGCCGGGAGGACCTCTCCCTGGCGTACACCCCGGGGGTGGCCCGGGTGTGTGAGGCGATCGCCGCCGACCCTGCCCTGGTTGACGAGTACACCTGGGTGTCGCACACGGTCGCGGTGGTCACCGACGGCTCGGCGGTGCTCGGGCTGGGCAACATCGGTCCCCGGGCCGCGCTGCCGGTGATGGAGGGCAAGGCGGTGCTGTTCAAGCAGTTCGCCGGGGTGGACGCGGTGCCGGTCTGCCTGGACACCCAGGACGTGGACGAGATCGTCGCTGTGGTGCGGGCGCTGGCCCCCTCGTTCGGTGGGATCAACCTGGAGGACATCAGCGCGCCGCGCTGCTTCGAGATCGAGCGTCGGCTCGACGAGGCGCTGGACATCCCGGTCTTCCACGACGACCAGCACGGCACTGCGATAGTGGTGCTGGCCGCGCTGCGCAACGCCGCGATGTTGCTCGACCGCAAGCTCGGCGACCTGCGGGTGGCGGTGAGTGGCGCGGGCGCGGCCGGCGTGGCCGTGACGAAGATGCTGATCGCCGGGGGCGTCAACCCCGACCAGGTGGTGGTCTGTGACTCCAAGGGGATCATCGGCCGGCACCGCACCGAGCTGACCGGCACCAAGGCCGAGCTGGCGGCGAGCACGAACGCCGACGGCCGCCACGGCGACATCACCGAGGCGTTGCGCGACGCGGACGTGCTGGTCGGGGTCTCCGGCGGGCAGATCCCCGAGGCCGCGGTGGCCGGGATGGCACCCGGCGGGATCGTGTTCGCGCTGGCGAACCCGACCCCCGAGGTGCACCCCGAGGTGGCCGCCCGGCACGTCGCGGTGGTCGCCACCGGGCGCAGCGACTACCCCAACCAGATCAACAACGTGCTGGCCTTCCCCGGGGTGTTCCGCGGCGCGCTGGATGCCGGTGCCACCCGGATCACCGAGGCGATGAAGGTCGCCGCCGCGGACGCCATCGCCGGTGTGGTGGCGGAGTCCCTGACCGCCGACGCGATCGTCCCGTCCCCGCTCGACCCGCGCGTCGCGCCGGCCGTGGCCGAGGCGGTCGCCGAAGCCGCCCGCCGCGACGGCGTCGCCCGACGGTAGGCGCACGCGTCGACCGGGGCGCTCCGGCGCCGCCGGTGAGCGCACGCGTGAGCTGGCGGGTGATCCGGCGCAGTATGCGCCGCCGGCCTGCGCGCACGCGTGGGCCAGGGGCGCTCCGGCGCAGCATGCGCCGCTGGCCTACGCGCACAGCTTCTTAACGAGCGCTCAGCTTGTTACCGTGCCGATCATGCGTGCTGCCTTTGCCTCCCGTTTCGACGACGCCGACCCGCTCGCCGCGCTCACCGTCGGCGAGCGGCCCGAGCCGACCCCTCCGGCCGACGACTGGGTGACCGTGCAGTTGCGGGCCACCTCGCTCAACCACCACGACCTCTGGTCGCTGCGCGGGGTGGGTCTCACCGAGGCCCAGCTGCCGATGATCCTCGGCTGCGACGCGGTCGGGTTGGACCCGGAGGGCCGCCCGGTGGTCGTGTACCCGGTGGTCGTCACACCGGGTGACCCGCGTGGGGTTTCCATCCTCTCCGAGCACTTCGCCGGGACGCTCGCCGAGCGGGTGGCCGTACCCCGATCGAATCTGATTCCGCTGCCCGACGGCATGGCGGCGACCGACGCGGCGTGCCTGCCCACGGCCTGGCTGACCGCGTGGCGGATGCTGACCACCAAGGGCCGCGTCGCGGACGCCGACAGCGTGCTGGTCCAGGGGGCGGGCGGCGGCGTGGCCACCGCGGCCGTCGCGCTCGCCGTCGCGATGGGCAAGCGGGTGTACGCGACCAGCCGCGACGCCGTCAAGCGGGACCGGATCTCGGCCCTCGGCGCCATCGCCGTGGAGCCCGGCGCCCGGCTGCCGGAGCGGGTGGACGTGGTGATCGAGACGGTCGGCGCGGCCACCTTCGACCACTCGCTGAAGTCGGCAGCGCCGATGGCCCGGATCGTGGTCTCCGGCGCGACCGCCGGGCACGAGCCGTCGGTCAACCTGCGCCGGGTCTTCGCCATGCAACTGGAGATCCTGGGCACCTCGATGGGCACGCCCGGCGAGCTGTACGAGCTGCTGGCGTTCTGCTCCGACAACGAGGTGCGCCCGGTGGTGGACAGCGTCATCCCGTTCAGCCGGGTCGAGGACGCCTTCGCTCGACTGCACTCCGGGGACGCCTTCGGCAAGGTCGTCATCGACCACACCGCCTGACGCGCGGCCCGCGCGCCCGGCCCCGCCCCGCCCGGCCCCGCCCCGCCCCGCCCGGCCCCGCCCCGCCCCGCAAGATCGCACAACATCATGGAAATAGTGGTCTCCGCGTCGTCGGAGGCCACTATTTCCTGGTTACTGGGTGATCTTCAGGGGTCGGAGCGCCCGGGGGTGGCGGCGTGGGCGGGACGTCAGAGGTGGTCGTCGAAGGTGGCGATGTCGCCGCGCGTCGCGTCGGTGGGGATGCGCTTCCTGGCGTCCGCGTCGCCGTAGAGCGACCAGCGCAGGAACTCGACAGACGTGTCCGAGACGACCCGCAGCGTCGCGCCGTCACTGAGCAGCGCCCGCCCGTGGTCGCCCTTGGGCAGGCTCAGCATCGCCTTCGGCCAGGGCACCTTGTCGTACGCGGCCTTGCCCGCCGCGTACTCGACCACCTCGTCCAACTCACCGTGCACGAACAGCTGCGGTGCTGCCGCACCGGCGAACGCGGTGCCCACGCCGAGCGCCGTGCCGGCGAACACCACACCCGCGTCCAGCCGCTCGTCCCGGCTCGCGGTGAACAGGCCGATGGTGGTCACCCCACCCGCCGAGTGCCCGGCTGCGGCCACCCGCTCGCCGTCCAACCGGCCACGCAACGCGTCTCCGGCAGTGCCGTCCAACGCCAGCACCTGGTCCAACGCGTACGACACGTCGGCGGGTTGGTTGAGCACGTCGAGGACGTTGTTGTCAGCGCCCCGCGAGGTGTGCGGGAACGTCGGCGCGGCCACCACGAAACCCGCCGCCGCCCAGCGGGTCAGCAGCGTGGCGTAGTCGTCCGGCCGCCCACCCAGGCCGTGACTGAACATCACCACCGGGAAGCGGCCCTCCGCCGCCGTCGCCGACCGCTTGGCCTTGCCGCCGGACTGCCCGGCCGCCGGGTACCAGAGCGTCGTCGGCAGCGCACGGCCGTCCCGGTCCAGCTTGAGCTGGCGTACGCCGACCGCGAAGGCGCGCTGCGGGGCCTTGCCGGCGGGCACCTGCGGTGTCGGCGTGGCGGCGGGCGGTGGTTCGACGGGTGCCTGCTGGCCCTCGGTCTTCCTGGCGTCCGCCGAGCAGCCGACCAGACCGGCCACGAGGACGGCGCTGGCCATCAGTGCGGGAGCGATGCGACGCGACATGAATCCGATTGTGCCTTGCCACGCAGACGTGCCCGGCCGGGTTCGGCGTGGCGTGCCCATCCGCTCACCCACAGTTCAACCGGTAGCGCAGGCCGGGCCGAGTGCGCGCAGTCGGGCCAGGTCGTGGGCGTCCTTCGGGCGGCGGGGGCGTTCCGGCATCCAGACCGGGTACATCTGCTTGAACTCGATCTGGGCCGCCACCGAGATGGTCGGCACTCTGAGCGGGCCGATTCGGCCGGGTGGGGCGTCCAGCATCCCGGCTGGCAGCGGGGTGCCGGCCCAGGGCCCGGCACCCACCGTCGGTCGGCCGGAGGCATCGCGACCCAGGTACGCGAAGCTGACCTCCACGTCGGCGGCGAACAGGTCGAGCTGCGACTCCACCGGGACCCGCGGGTCGGGAAGCCAACCCCGGGCCAGCAGCAGGTTGGCCAGCCGATCGGCGTCGTCGCGCCAGCAGTACCAGTCGATGTCGACGTGCGGGCGGGTCACCGCGCCGAACTGGAAGTCCATCGCCCAGCCGCCGCGCAGCCAGACCGGGATGCCGTCCGCCCCGGTCACCGCGATGACCTCGGCGATGCTCGCCAACTGCCGGCGCGCAAGCTCGTCCACCAGACGACCGTACCGGTGCCGGTCGGGCCGGCAGGGGGCGCGCGACCCGCCCCCATCGTTCAACGGTAGGTGCCCGGGCGGGCGTGACGGCCCCGCCGCCCGGACCGGGTACGCCCGCCACCCGGTCGGGTCACCTCCGCCGGCCGGGCCCACCCCTGGGACGCAGCGGGCCGGGGACGGTGCCGCGTGGCCAGCTTCGCTACTGTCACCGACATGCCTGAGAACTACACGGACCCCAGCGGCAACACCGAGGCGTTCCGCGCCTTCAACCAGACGCCGGAGACCGCGGCGCCGACGGAGGCCCCGTCCCGCCTGCCGCTGATCATCGGTGCGGCAGTGGTCGTCGTGGTGCTGGTGGCACTCGTCGCCTGGCTGGCGACCGGCTGACCGGGTCGCCTGGCTGGCGCTGGCGCCGGCACTGAACGGGCTCTACCGACACGCGCGCACCCTCGGGCCTCCCGGGGGTGCGCGCCTCAGTGGCGTCAGGCCGCCCCGACCACGTCCCGGGTCTGCCGGGCGATTTCCCGCTCCTCGTCGGTGCGGATGACGCAGACGCTCACCTCGGCGCCGTCGGGCGAGATCAACCGGTCGCCCGTGCCGTCGTTGCGGGCGTCGTCCACGGCGATGCCGAGCCGGCCCAGGCCGGCCAGCGCGGCGGCCCGCACCGGCGCGGCGTGCTCGCCGACCCCGGCGGTGAAGGCGATCGCGTCGACCCGACCGAGCAGCGCGTAGTACGCCCCGACGTACTCGGTGATGCGCCGGCAGTACACGTCGAAGGCCAACGCCGCCGCCCGGTCACCGGACGCCCGGCGTTCGAGCACCTCGCGCATGTCGTTGACACCGGTCAGCCCGAGCAGGCCGCTGCGGTGGTTGAGCAGGTCGTCGATGTCGTCCACCGACAGCCCACCCTCCCGGCGCAGGTGGAAGATCACTGTGGGGTCCACGTCGCCGCTGCGGGTCCCCATCACCAGCCCCTGCAACGGGGACATCCCCATCGAGGTGGCGACGCTGCGACCGTTCGCCACCGCGCAGGCGCTGGCCCCGTTACCCAGGTGCAGGGTGATCGTGTTGACCTGCTCGTACGGACGGCCCAGCAGCTCGGCGGTGCGCCGGGACACGTACGCGTGTGAGGTGCCGTGGAAGCCGTACCGACGGATGTCGTACCGCTCGGCGGTGTCCCGGTCGATCGCGTACGTCGCGGCGGCCTCCGGCAGGGTGTGGTGGAACGCGGTGTCGAAGACGGCGACCTGCGGGACGTCCGGCAGCGCCGCACGGGCCACTTCGATGCCGGCCAGGTTGGCCGGGTTGTGCAGCGGGGCGAGCGGCACCAGATCCTTGATCGCGGCCAGCACCGCGTCGTCGACAAGCACCGGCGCGCTGAACGTCCGGCCACCGTGCACCACCCGGTGTCCGACCGCCGCCAGCCCGGTCAGGTCCAGTCCGTCCAGGATCTGCCGGACCGCCTCGGTGTGGTCCGCCGGGCCGCCACCGGGCTCACCGACCCGCTCCACAGTGCCCTGGTCGAGCACCCGGTCCCCGTCGTAGTGGCGCCACTTCACCGACGACGACCCACAGTTGAGCACCAGCACCCGACTCACGACGCCTCCTTGGTGGCCGCCTGGATGGCGGTGATCGCCACAGTGTTGACGATGTCCGGCACCGTGGCGCCCCGCGACAGGTCGTTGACCGGCCGCCGCAGGCCCTGCATGACCGGGCCGACGGCGACCGCCCCGGCCGAGCGCTGCACCGCCTTGTACGTGTTGTTGCCGGTGTTCAGGTCCGGGAAGATGAAGACAGTGGCGTGCCCTGCGACGGGGCTGTCGGGCAGCTTCGTGGCCGCCACCGCCGGGTCGATCGCCGCGTCGTACTGGATGGGCCCCTCGACCAGCAGGTCGGGCCGGCGCTCCCGGACCAGCGCGGTGGCCGCGGCGACCTTCTCCACGTCCGCGCCCGCCCCGGAGCTGCCTGTCGAGTACGACAGCATCGCCACGCGGGGTTCGATGCCGAACCGGGCGGCGGTGTCGGCCGACGAGATCGCGATGTCGGCGAGCTGGGCCGCGTCCGGGTCGCGGTTGACAGCGCAGTCGCCGTAGACCAGCACCCGGTCGGCGAGCAGCATGAAGAAGACGCTGGAGGCCACCGAGACGTCCGGCAGCGTACGGATGATCTCGAACGCCGGTCGGATGGTCGCGGCGGTGGTGTGCGTAGCGCCGGAGACCATGCCGTCGGCTCGGCCGGTGGCCACCATCAGCGTGCCGAAGTAGTTGGGCTGCGCGACGAGGTCGTGCGCCAACTCGGCGGTGACGCCCCGGTGGGCGCGCAGCCGGGCGTACTCGGCGGCGAAGTCGTCACGCCACTCGCTGGTGCCCGGGTCGACCACCTGCACGTCGCCGAGGTCGATGCCCAACTCCCGGGTGCGTCGGGCGATGTCGTCCGGCCGGCCGAGCACCGTCAGCTCGGCCACCCCACGGCGTAGCAGGATCTCCGCCGCGCGCAGGATCCGCTCGTCGGTGCCCTCCGGCAACACCAGGTGCCGGGGCTTCGAGCGGGCACGGTCGATCAGCTCGTTCTCGAACATCAGTGGCGTGACCCGCGCCGACCGGCTGACCCGCAGCCGACGGGCCAGGTCGTCGGTGTCCACACAGCGCTCGAACGCGCCGAGCGCGGCCTCCACCTTGCGGGGATTGGTCGCGCTGGGTCGGCCCTCGATGCGACTGGACGCGGCCACCGTGTCGTAGCTGTCGCTGCGTACTGAGAGCACCGCCAACCCGGTGTTGAGTCCCTCCACCAGCCGCATGACCCTGGGGTCGGGCTGCTCGCCGAGGGTGAGTACCAGCCCGGACACCGACACCTGCCCGGCCACGTGCGCGGCGCTCGCGGCGACGAGCAGGTCGGCCCGGTCCCCGGGCGTGATCACCAGGGCGCCCTCGGTGAGGTGGCCCAGCAGGGTCGGCACGTGCGCCGCGCCGACCACGAAGTCCAGCACGTCGCGACCGAGCGCGGTGTCATCCCCGGCCAGCAGGGTGGCGTCGAGCGCCGCCGCCACCTCCGCCACCGTCGGCGCTGACACGCTCGGCACCTCCGGGATGGCGTACGCGGGGACCGGCAGATCGGGCAGCGTCATCGGCTCGGTGACCCGGTTGGCGATCACCGCGAGCACCGTTGCGCCGAGGTCGGCCAGATCGTGGTACGCCCCCCGCATCGCCGACGCGACCGCGGCCGGCTCCTGCCCGAAGCCGTCCACCACCGGCACCACCACGCTGCCGAACTCGGTGGCCAGCCGGGCGTTGAAGGCCAGTTCCCGGGGGTGGGCCGGGTCGCCCGGCTCGTCGAAGTCACTGCCCACCACCACCACGGCCGGGCACTGCCGTTCCACCGCCCGGTAGCGCTCGACGATGGCGGAGATGAGCTGCTCCCGTCGGCCGTCGGCGACCAGCGCCGACGCCTCGGCGTAGCTCGCCCCGGCCAGTTCAGACAACGGCACCTCGACCCGGTAGCGCTCGCTCAGCAGGGCGAGGATCGGGTCCTGGCCGCTGTCGGCCACCAACGGCCGGAACACGCCGATCCGCCCGACCTGGCGGGACAGCAACTCCGCCAACCCGAGGGCGATCGTCGACTTGCCCCCGCCGGACCCCACGCTCGTCAGATACACACTTCGGGCCACAGCCCCACCCTAGAAGATCGCAAGGCCCACCACCCGGGCCCTCCGGCCCTGCCGGCCCCACCCTTCACCCCGGTGATCATGAAGCTATCGCCCGACACGCCGACGACACGCGCGGACAACTTCATGATCACCCGGGTGGGGGGCGGGGGCAGGGGGCTAGGCGTCTTCGTCGTCGGGGTCGTCCAGGCGGGCCAGGTAGGTGGCCAGGCGCTCGATGGGGGTTTCGAAGTCGGGGTTGAGGTCGACGAAGTCGCGCAGGCGCTCGCCGAGCCACTCAAGGGTCACCTGCTCTTCGCCCCGGCGCTCGACCAGCTCCTCGATGCCACGGTCGGTGAAGTACATGGGTACGTCCTTGTGCTCGGCCCGGCTCGGGCCGGGCGGGTGCTGGGTGGATGGTCAAACGGCCGGCGGGTGGACCGGCGGGACCTACGAGAGCCGGGGCAGGACCGTGGTGAAACGGCCCTACCCCGGCATCCGTGCTCAGGTCAGGTCACGGGCGGGGGAGAGCCGCCTCGATCAGCGCGTTCTGCTCGACCTCGTGGGTCTTGGCCGAGCCGACCGCCGGGGCGGCCGCGGCCGGGCGGGAGATCCGCCGCAGCCGAACGTCAGTGAGGTGCTCCAGCAGGTTGAGCGCGACGAACGACCAGCCGCCCTGGTTGGCCGGCTCCTCCTGCACCCAGGCGAAGTCCTCGGCGTTCGGGAACTGCGCGAGGGCGGCCCGGATCTCCTCCACCGGCAGCGGGTACAGCTGCTCCAGCCGGAGGATCGCGGTGTCGGTGACGCCACGCTCCTGCCGGGCCTGGAACAGGTCGTAGTAGACCTTGCCGGAGCAGAGCAGCACCCGCTTCACCGCCTCCGGCGCCGGGGCGGCAGTGTCGCGCAGCACCGGCTGGAAGGTGCCGGTGGTGAAGTCCTCCACCGACGAGACGCAGAGCTTGTGCCGCAGCAGCGACTTCGGCGTGAACACCACCAGTGGCTTGCGCTTGGGCGACAGGGCCTGGCGGCGCAGCAGATGGAAGTAGTTCGCCGGGGTCGTCGGGATGGACACCCGCATGTTGTCCTCGGCGCACATCTGCAGGAACCGCTCCGGCCGACCGGAGGTGTGGTCCGGGCCCTGACCCTCGTGGCCGTGCGGCAGCAGCAGGGTGATGGCGGAGCGCTGGCCCCACTTCACCTCACCGGACGAGATGAACTCGTCGATCACCGACTGGGCGCCGTTGACGAAGTCGCCGAACTGGGCCTCCCAGGCGACGAGGGCGTTGATGTTCTCCACCGAGTAGCCGTACTCGAAGCCCATCGCCGCGTACTCGCTGAGCAGCGAGTCGTGTACGAAGAACCGGGAGCGGTCGCCGTCGCCGGTGAGCGACTTCAGCGGCAGGTAGTCGTCGCCGGTGCGGGAGTCGACGACGGAGGCGTGCCGCTGGACGAACGTGCCGCGACGAGAGTCCTGTCCGGCGAGCCGGACGGTGACCCCGTCGTGCAGAAGCGCCCCGAGCGCGATGATCTCGCCGAAGCCCCAGTCGATGTTGCCCTCGACTGACATCTTGGCCCGCCGGTCCAGCAGCTGCTGGATCCGCTTGTGCGGTGTGAAGCCCTCCGGCAGGTTGATGTGCGCCTCGCCGATGGCCTTGACCACCGACGCGTCGGTGGCGGTGTCGACCTGCGGCTCCGGCTCCTCCTCGCGGCGCGGCCGGTTGAGCTGGCGCGGTGCCGAGGCGGCGTCCCGGGTGGCCTTGAAGACCTTCTCCAGCTGCGCCTGGTAGTCGCGCAGCAGCTCCTCCGCGTCTTCCACCGTGATGTCGCCGCGACCGATCAGCTCCTCGGTGTAGAGCTTGCGGACCGAGCGCTTCGAGTCAATGATCTTGTACATCTGGGGGTTGGACATCGACGGGTCGTCGCCCTCGTTGTGCCCGCGCCGGCGGTAGCAGACCATGTCGATCACGACGTCCTTGTTGAACGTCTGCCGGTATTCGAAGGCCAGCCGGGCCACCCGGACCACTGCCTCCGGGTCGTCGCCGTTGACGTGGAAGATCGGGGCCTGGATCATCCGGGCCACGTCGGTGCTGTAGAGGCTGGACCGGCTGTACTCCGGGGCGGTGGTGAAGCCGACCTGGTTGTTGACCACCACGTGCACGGTGCCGCCGGTGCGGTAGCCGCGCAGCTGCGACAGGTTGAGCGTCTCGGCGACCACGCCCTGTCCGGCGAAGGCGGCGTCACCGTGCACCGCCAGCGGCAGCACGGTGTAGCCCTCCAGCTTGAGGTCGATCCGGTCCTGCTTGGCCCGGACGATGCCCTCCAGCACCGGGTCGACGGCCTCCAGGTGCGACGGGTTGGCCACCACCGACACCTTGACCGCGTGCTCGCCGTCGGGGGTGGTGAACTTGCCGTTCTGACCCAGGTGGTACTTCACGTCGCCGGAACCCTGCGTCGAGCGCGGGTCCAGGTGGCCTTCGAACTCCGAGAAGATCTTCTCGTACGGCTTGCCGACGATGTTGGCCAGCACGTTGAGCCGACCCCGGTGGGCCATGCCGATGACGACCTCGTCCAGCCCGTTCTCGGCGGAGGACTCCAGCACCTCACCGAGCAGCGGGATCAGCGACTCGCCGCCCTCCAGCGAGAAGCGCTTCTGGCCGACGTACTTCGTCTGCAGGAAGGTCTCGAACGCCTCGGCGGCGTTGAGCCGGTTGAGCACGTGCTTCTGCTCGTCGGCGGACGGCTTCTCGTACTTGCGCTCGATCCGTTCCTGGACCCAGCGCCGCTCCTCCGGGTCCTGGATGTGCATGTACTCGATGCCGACCCGGCGGCAGTACGAGTCGCGCAGCACGCCGAGGATCTCGCGCAGCTTCATCCGCTGCCGGCCGGCGAAGCCGTTGACCGGGAACTCGCGGTCCAGGTCCCACAGGGTGAGCCCGTGCTGGAGGACGTCCAGGTCGGGGTGCTTGCGGATCTTGAATTCCAGCGGGTCGGTGTCGGCCATCAGGTGACCGCGCACCCGGTACGCGTGGATCAGCTCGTGCACCCGGGCGGTCTTGTTGATCTGACCCTCGGAGTTGACAGCGACGTCGCGCATCCAGCGCACCGGCTCGTACGGGATGCGCAGCGCGGTGAAGATCTGGTCGTAGAAGCCGTGCTCGCCCAGGATCAGCTCGTGCATCACCTTGAGGAACTCGCCGGACTGCGCGCCCTGGATGATCCGGTGGTCGTACGTGCTGGTCAGCGTGATGATCTTGCTGACCGCCAGCTCGGCGAGGGTGGCCTCGGACATCCCCTGGTAGGGGGCCGGGTACTCCATCGCGCCGACGCCGATGATCGCGCTCTGCCCCTGCATGAGCCGCGGCATCGAGTGCACGGTGCCGATGCCGCCCGGGTTGGTCAGCGAGATCGTGGTGCCGGAGTAGTCCTCCATGGTCAGCTCGTTGCGCCGCGCCCGTCGGACCACGTCCTCGTACGCCTGCCAGAACTGCCGGAAGTCCATCTGCTCGCAGCCCTTGATGGAGGGGACCACCAGGTTGCGGCTGCCGTCGGGCTTGGCGAGGTCGATCGCGATGCCGAGGTTGACGTGTGCCGGGCGGAGCACCGCCGGCTTGCCGTTGGCCTCGGTGAAGGAGTTGTTCATCTCGGGGTGCTGGACCAGCGCGCGCACCAACGCGTAGCCGACCAGGTGGGTGAAGCTGACCTTGCCGCCCCGCCCACGGGCGAGGTGGTTGTTGATCACGATGCGGTTGTCCACCAGCAGCTTGGCCGGGACCGCGCGCACGCTGGTCGCGGTGGGCACGCTCAGCGAGGCGTCCATGTTCTGGACGATCTTCGCCGCGACGCCCCGCAACGGCGTGGTCTGCGGGCCGTCGGCACTCGGCGCGGCGGCCTTGGCGGCCGGCTTGGCCGCAGCGGCCTTCTCCGGCGCGGCCTTCGGCGTGGCCGGGGCGGCGGACTTGGCCGACGCCGGCTGGGCGGCGGCCGGCTTGCTCGCGGTCGCCGGCTTGGCCGGGGCCTTCGGCTGGGTGACGGTGGCGGCTGCCTCCGGCTGACCGTCCGGTTCCGGGGCGGCGGCCGGCTTGTCCGATGATTCGACGCCGCGCGGGGTGCCCGCTCCCGGTGCCGGTCGGTAGTCGGCGAAGAAGTCGTGCCAGGCCGAATCGACGCTCGATGGGTCGGCGAGGTAACGCTGGTACATCTCCTCGACGATCCACTCATTCGGGCCGAAACCCGCCAGTGGGTTCTCCTGCGAAGTCTGCTGGGTCGACACGGCCGGTAATCGCCTCTTTCACGCGGGTTTGTGTGGCACGCGGTGGGTCCGTCGCGCCCGATTAGGAGCACGGACTAGACGGCTCCCAGGCTACGCCGTACCGATCCCACAGGCATTTCCGCCTCGGTCCCGTGGCCGGTTTCACAGAAGATGCCAGAAGTTCGGCAACGCCTGCGCGCACCGTGCCGAACTGGTAACACTCGGCCCTCGTGCGGCCGGTCGTCGAGCGTGACGCCCGACCCCGGAGCGGCCAGCCGCCCCGGGGTCGCGGACGCCGTCAGGCGATGTCGCGCCGCCGGGTGAGCAGGACTCCGGCGATTCCGCTGACCAGCGCGTAGCCGATCAGCACCAGGGCCCCGACCCACCAGGACGGGGTGAACTCCGAGGTGCCCTCCGTGATCATGACCTGGGATGCCACGGCGGGCCAGATCACCTGCCACTTGAGCACCGCCTGGCTGTCGAGCACGTTCGACAGGAGCAGGAACAGCAGACCCACCACCTGGGTGCCGATCAGATAGAGCACCGCCGCCGTGATCACCGCTCCGAGCTGGTTGGTGATCAGCGTGCCGATGCCCACCCCGAGGATCGTCCAGATGGCGTAGGCCAGCAGGTTGAACAGCAGCGCCCGCTGCACCGGCCACTCACCGAGCTGGGTGCCGTAATCATTCGCGGACAGGAAGATCGCGCCGGCTGCCAGGTCGATGAGCGTGGTCGCCAGCCAGAACATGAAGCCGAGCAGGCTGGCGGCGACGAGCTTGCTGACGATGACCGACGTTCGCCGGGGAGTCGTCAGGAACGTCGTGGTCGCGGTCTGGTGGAAGAACTCGTTGGTGACCATCAGGATGCCGATGAGCATCACGAACATCAGCCCGAGGTACTGACCCGAGGTGTAGAGGTTCGCCGCCTGCGCCGGGGCGGTGGCCTGCTCGGCGCTGACGCCGATCTCCTCGGCGTCGCCACCGAGCGTCGTGACGGCCAACCACGCGTTGATCGCGAACGCCAGGGCGATCGAGAGGAACGCGCCGAGGGCCAGCCACCACCAGGTGCTGGTGGTACGGATCTTGAGTAGCTCGGATCGGACCAGGTTCATCGGATGCCCGCCTTTCCGGCCGTCAGCTCCAGGAAGACCCGTTCCAGATCGGGCCGTTCGGTGGTCAGTTCGTGCAGCTCGACCCCTGCCGCGAGGGCGGACCGGCCGATCGTCGGGGCGTCCACCCCGCCAACGAGCAGCACACCCTGCTCGTCGGTCTCGATGGTCGCCGACTGCGCCTTGAGGGCGGCGGCCAGCACCTCGGCCTGCGGGGTGCGGACCCGGACCCGGGCGCCCTGGGCCATCGAGCCGAGCACCTGGTCGACCGGACCCTGCCGGACCAACTGCCCGGCCGCGATGATCACCACGTCGTCGGCGAGCAGCTGCATCTCCGACAGCAGGTGGCTGGAGACCAGCACCGTACGACCCTCGTGGGCGAGGTTCTTGAGGAACCCACGCATCCACCGGATGCCCTCCGGGTCCAGCCCGTTCGCCGGCTCGTCGAGGATCAGCACACGGGGGTCACCGAGCATCGCGGCGGCGATACCGAGCCGCTGCTTCATGCCCAGCGAGTAACCCTTGAACTTGCGCTTCGCCGCCGGGGTCAGCCCGACCAGGGCCAACGCCTCGTCGGCCCGCTGCTTGGGCAGCCCGGCCGCCGCGCAGATGACCCGGAGGTGGTTGATGCCGGTGCGGCCCTTGTGTGCGCTGGACGCCTCCAGCACCGCGCCCACCTGCCGCAGCGGGGTGGCGAGGTCGGCGTACCGCTGGCCGCTGATGGTGGCCGTGCCGGCGGTCGGCGTGACCAGATTCAGCAGCATGCGCAGCGTGGTTGTCTTGCCTGCGCCGTTCGGGCCGAGGAAGCCGGTCACCCGTCCCGGCGCCACAGTGAAGGACAGGTTGTTCACCGCCCGGACGTTCTTGTACTGCTTCGTCAGACCGGACACCACGATCTGACCGTCGTTGGTGGGGCTTCGCTGCCCGTCAGTCATCGTTCTCCTCCCGTGTGTGGCGTAGAGGTACGCCGTGGCACAGCGTGACGGCCCGGGGCAACAAGGTCAATCAGGCGCGGTCAGTACGTCTGCCTCCGTCGCGGGGCGGAGGAGACTCATCCCTGCGGACTACGGCCCGGATTCAACAGGCGATCCAGGTTGCCCGCGCCGCGCCGAGCAAGGACCCGTCCGGGCCGTACAGGCTCGTGTGCACGAGCGCCTTGCGCCCATCGACGCGCAGCAACGCCCCGGTCACCACGCACTCGTCGCCCGCCCCGGGCAGCGCCTCGACCACTGCGGCGATCCGACCCAGCAGGTACGGGCGACCCGGCGTGAGCACCGCCCAGCCACCAGGGCAGTCCAGCGCAGCCCAGACCGTTGCCGCGCTGACCTGTGCGGGCGCGCGGAACGGCGCGGCGGTCCGGCCATCGGGCAGCCGGCCGGGGAAGATCCGCAGCCCGTCGGCCCGCTGCGGGCCGCAGACGTAACAGCTGGGGAACGGGTGCTCGACCAGACCGGGGTAGCGGGCCGCGGCGGCCACCGCCGTCTCCAGGTCGACCGGGGGGACCACGGCATCGATCACCCCGGCCGGGCGCACCTCGGCCACCAGCTCGCCGGCCGGGTCCCGGACCTCGCCGCCGACCACTGTCAGCTCGGTCTCCAGCGGCGGTGGCCGGCGCAGTGTCACCTCGACCGGCCCGCTGCCGTCCGCCTCGGCGGCGAAGATCCCCGCGCTCCAGCCGCCGTTGCCGGAACCGGCGGGCCCGTTGTAGCGGCTTTCGATGCGCATCGTCGACCTCCGGTGGGGCGTGCCGGCGTCGTCGCCGGACCGTTCCGCAGCCTCGCACGGCCGAGGTGGGAGCCATCTGCCGGCCGGCGTTCATCCTGCCGACACCAGTGGTCCCCGTGAATGGCAACCCGGGCCCTTACACAGATCCCATGGCCGTTCTGCATGCCGCTGGCGCACCCCTGAAGACCAGCGGATACACAGTGCTGATCGCCGACGACCCCACCCAGGTCGCGGCCGCGCAACGCCTGCGCCACGAGGTGTTCGCCACCGAGCTCGGCGCCACCCTCCTTCCTGGCGAGGCCGGATTGGACGTGGACCCCTTCGACGCGTACTGCGACCACCTGATCGTCCGCGAGGACAGCTCCGGCGAGGTGGTCGGCACGTACCGGCTGCTGCCGCCGGGGCGCACCAGCCGGCGTTACGCCGAGGACGAATTCGATCTGAGGCCGCTCGACCCGCTCCGCGACGACCTGGTCGAGGCGGGCCGGTCCTGCGTGCATCCGGACCACCGCTCCGGCGCGGTGATCAACCTGATGTGGGCCGGCATCATCAGGTACCTGCACCTGCGCGGCTCCCGCTGGCTCGGCGGGTGCGCGTCGGTGCCGGTGGCTGACGGCGGGCGGACGGTGGCCGAGGTGTGGACCCAGGCCCGGGCCCGGCACCTGGCGCCGCCGCCGCTGCGGGTACGACCGTTGCGGCACTGGTTCGCCGAGGCGGCTGCCGCCGGCCCGGTCGCCGCTGCCCCGACCGGGCGGGTGGCGGTGCCGCCGCTGCTACGCGGCTACTTCCGGCTCGGCGCGTGGATCTGCGGCGAGCCGGCCTACGACAGCGACTTCGGGTGCGCGGACTTCTACATCCTCTTCTCCCTGGACCGGATGAACCCGCGCTACCTGCGGCACTTCCTCGGCGGTGAGCAGCGGTGACCGCCGTGCCGCGCGACCTGTGGCGGCCCTCCTCGGGCTGCGACGACGACTGCCTGCCGGCGGCCGGCGAGGTGCCCACGGTCCCGGTGGCCCGCCGGGTGCTCCGGCTGGTCGCCGCGCTCGGCATGCTGCTGGCCGGGATCCCGGTGGTGGCGCTGCTGCCGGTGCTCCCCACCCGGGAACGGCAGGCGCTGGTCAGCGGCTGGGCGCGGGCCACCGCTCGCGCGTTCGGCGTCCGCCTCGTGGTCCGGGGTCGGTTGCCCCGGCGGCGCGCGCTGCTGGTCGCGAACCATGTCTCCTGGCTGGACATCCTCGCGGTGCTGGCGGTGGCGCCCACCCGGATGGTGGCGAAGCGGGAGATCCGCTCCTGGCCGGTGGTCGGTCTGCTGGCCTCGGTGGCGGGCACTGTCTTCGTGGACCGCGCCCGGCCGCTGGCGCTGCCGAGGACCGTCGCCCGGGTCGCCGACGCGCTGCGCGCCGGGCGGTCGGTGGCGGTCTTTCCGGAGGGTACGACGTGGTGTGCCCGCAACGGTGCCACCGACTGCCGCCCCGGCGGTGGGTTCCGGCCCGCGACGTTCCAGGCGGCGATCGACACGGGCAGCCCGGTGGTTCCGCTGCGGCTCACCTACCGCTGTGCGGCCACCGGGTCGACCACCACGGCAGCCGCCTTCCTCGGTGCGGACACCCTGCTGCGTTCGGTGGCACGGGTGGTCGCGGCGCGGGAGCTGGTGGTCTCGGTGACGATCGCCGCTGCGCTGCACCCGGCCCGTGACGCCGACCGGCGGTTGCTCGCCCGGGCCGCCGAGTCGGCCGTACACCTGGTGCCGGCGGCGGGTGCCGTGGCGCGGGCCCGGCTGCGGCCGGTGCCGACGGTGACCCCGGGCGTTCCCGTGCCGGCTCCGCTCGTGGATCGGGAGCTGGACCTGGCGGCCTGAGGGAGCACGTCGAACGCCGAACCGGCGACCACCTCGCGACCTGTCTTGTGGTATCGCGATGTATCGCGTTACATTCTCCTCCTGTTCGGCGCGCCTCCCGCGCGTCGTCGAGAGGGGGACGCCATGGCCGGCTGGACGGTCGAGAGCCCGCAACGGCTCACACTGGACGCTCCGGTCGTCCGGCTGGACGTTCGACTGATCAGTGGGCGGCTCAACGTGGTCGCCACCGACGGGCCGACCCGGATCGACGTGACCCAGGTCGGCCGTCGGCCGGTCCTGATCGACCACACCGACGGTCGGCTCAGCATCCGCCAGGAGCGCGGTCGGGGCTGGTCGGACGTCCTGCGCTGGTTCCGGATGATCCACCGCTACCCCCGGGTGGACGTCTCCATCGCCGTGCCCGCCGACGTCCTCGCCGATCTGGGCCTGGTCGCGGGCTCGCTGGTCGCCTCCGGCCTGCGCCGGCAGACCATCGCCAACGTCGTCGCCGGCCAGATCACCCTGATGGGGCTGCGCGGCAGCACCTCCGCGAAGCTCACCTCGGGGCCGGTGGAGGCGCTCGGCGTCCGCGGCGACCTCACTGTGGAGACGGTCTCCGGGGAGGTGATCCTCGCCGACAGCGCCGCCGACCGGGTCCGGGCGCAGACCGTCTCAGGTCCGATCACCTGTGATTTGGACAACCCGCGGCGCAGCGAGATCCGGTTGAGCACCATCTCGGGCAGCATCACCGTCCGGGTCCGCGCGGACAGCGACCTCGCCGTCCAGCTGAGCACCGCCTCCGGCCGGATCACCAGCGGCTTTCCACAGCTGCGCACCTCGACGTTCCCACTGCCCAGCAGCGAGGGGGTGCTCGGCGCCGGCGACGGTAAGCTCTGGGCTTCCGCGACCTCGGGGAGCATCGCCCTGCTCGCCCGAGCCGTCGACGACGACGAAGAGGAGCTGCCGTGACCGCCGTGTTCAGCCACGGGCGGCTCCGGCTCTACCTGCTCAAGCTCCTCGACGACGGCCCGAAGCACGGCTACGAGCTGATCCGCCTGCTGGAGGACCGCTTCCTCGGGCTGTACGCGCCCAGCGCCGGCACCATCTACCCCCGCCTGCAACGGCTGGAGGTCGAGGGTCTGGTCAGCCACACCGCAGCCGGCGGCCGCAAGACGTACGACATCACCGACGCCGGCCGGGCGGAGCTGCGCCAGCGGGCCGGTGAGTTGACAGCGTTGGAAACGGACATCGCGGCATCCGTGGCGGATCTCTCCAGCCTGGCCGGCGAGATCCGCAGCGAGGTACGCGGATCGGCACGCGACCTCAAGCGCGAGTTGAGCGAGGCCACCCGGCAGACCCGGCGGGCCCGGTGGGAAGCGCCCGCACCCGAACCACAGCCCAGGCCGGCATCGACCGCCGGGCCGCAGGCCGAGTTGCTCGACGAACTCGACAAGCGGCTGGCCGCGTTCACCGTCGAGGTGGGCCGGCTGATGCGCGCCCGACAGTTCAGCGACACCCAGCTGCGCACCGCTATCCGGCTGCTCGACGGCGCCCTGGACGGGCTGCGTCGCCTGCTGCGCTGACCGGCGTCGCCGGACGGTCGGCGACTCACAGCCTTTTTGCAGGAAGCGTCCAGCGCTGGCGCAGTGACGTCACCGATGATGGGCGCATGCCCGCTACCCAGACCGAGGCGCGACTGCTCGTCGTCGAGGACGACCCCAACATCCTCGAACTGCTCTCCGCGAGCCTGCGGTTCGCGGGCTTCGACGTGGCAACCGCGACAAGTGGAAGCGCGGCGCTCAACGCCGCCAAGGACCACCGGCCCGACCTGGTGGTACTCGACGTGATGCTCCCCGACCTGGACGGCTTCGAGGTCATCCGGATGCTCCGCGAGGGCGGCACGCGTACCCCCGTGGTGTTCCTGACCGCCCGGGACGCCACCGACGACAAGATCCGTGGGCTGACCCTGGGCGGCGACGACTACGTCACGAAGCCGTTCAGCCTGGAGGAGTTGACCGCCCGGATCCGCGCCGTGCTGCGCCGCACCACCACCGGCGAGCAGGCCCCGTCCCGGCTCACCTTCGCCGACCTGGAGTTGGACGAGGAAACCCACGAGGTGCACCGTGCCGGCCAGCGGGTGCAGCTCTCGCCGACCGAGTTCAAGTTGCTGCGGTACCTGATGCTCAACGCCAACCGGGTGCTGTCCAAGGCGCAGATCCTCGACCACGTCTGGAACTACGACTTCCGGGGCGACGACAACATCGTCGAGTCCTACATCTCGTACCTGCGGCGCAAGGTCGACACCACCCAACCCCGGCTGATCCACACTCTTCGCGGCGTCGGCTACGTCCTGCGCAAGCCGGCGGCGTGAACGCGGTCCAGCAGGCGAAAGGGCGGGTCCGCAGCGTTCCGCTGCGGGTGAAGCTGGTCACCTCGGTGCTCGCGCTGGTCGCCGTCGCGCTTCTGGTGATCAGCTCGCTGACCGCGTACTTCCTCCGCAACTACCTGGAGGGCCAGGTCGACGGCCAGGTCCGGTCGACCGCCCAGGGCCTCGGCCAGGTGCTTCTGAAGCTGCGCACCGGTGAGGTCGGCGCGTTGCTGCCCAGCGACTACGTCGTGATCGTGGCCGACGAACGGCAGGTGTACGACCCCCTGTACGACAAGCGCAACTTCGACCCCGATCAGCTACCCACGTTTCCTGCCAGCCGCAAGGACTTCGAGGCGGCGGAGGGCGAGCCGCGGACTGTCATCTCACACGATCGCCTCACCCGGTGGCGGGTCTACTACGCGGCTCAACCGGACGGCTCGGTGCTGGCAGTGGGTCAGCCGCTGACCGAGGTGGACCGGGCGGTGAAGCAGCTCGTCTGGATAGACCTCCTGGTCGGTGGCGCAGTGCTGATCATGCTGGCCTCGGTCGGCGCGGCGATCGTCCGGACCAGCCTCAAGCCCCTCGTCGAGATCGAACAGACCGCCGCCGCGATCGCCGGCGGTGACCTGACCCGCCGGGTGCCCGACCCGGAGGAGGGCCAGGCCGAGCCGACCTCGGAGCTGGGCCGGCTCTCCCGTGCGCTGAACGCGATGCTCACCCAGATCGAGGCGGCGTTCACCGCGCGTGCCGCGTCGGAGACCTCGGCCCGCTGGGCGGAGAGCGCTGCCCGGGACGCCGCCGCCGCAGCTCAGGCGTCCGAGGCGCGGGCCATCCGCTCCGAGGAGCGGATGCGGCAGTTCGTCGCCGACGCCTCGCACGAGCTACGGACTCCGCTCACCACGATCCGTGGCTTCGCCGAGCTGTACCGGCAGGGTGCGGCCCGTGCGCCGGAACAGACCGCCGGGCTGCTGCGCCGGATCGAGGACGAGGCGGCCCGGATGGGGCTGCTGGTGGAGGATCTGCTGCTGCTCGCCCGGTTGGACATGGAACGGCCGCTCTCGCTGACCCCGGTGGAGCTGCCGGTGCTCGCCACCGACGCGGTGCAGGCCGCGCGGGCGATGGCACCGGACCGCCGGATCGAGCTGGAGATCAGGCCCGAATCCGGCCCGCTCGTCGTCTCCGCCGACGACGCGCGGCTGCGGCAGGTGATCGGCAACCTGGTCACCAACGCGCTCACCCACACCCCGGCGGAGGCCGAGGTCCTCGTACGGCTGCGCGCCGAACCCGGTGGCTTCGCCGTCGTGGAGGTCGCCGACACCGGCCCCGGCCTCTCGGCCGAGCAGGCCGAACGCGTCTTCGAGCGGTTCTACCGGGCGGACGCGGCCCGTACCCGGCGGGCCGACGGCAACACCGGCACCGGCCTCGGCCTGGCCATCGTGGCGGCGCTGGTCGCCGCCCACCACGGCTCGGTCGAGGTGGCCGAGACGCCCGGCGGCGGGGCCACCTTCCGGGTTCGGCTGCCGCTGCTGGCGCAGATCGACGGAGCGGGCGAGTGACTTTCAGCCAACTTCCAGGACGGTTCCAGGTTGATTGCAGTGCCGGAGGAGAAGGTAGTGCCATGACCGAGTTCGAGTCCGACCCGCAGCGCCGGCCGGCCCCCACCGACGCCGAGCCGTCGCACCCCACCGCCGAGCTGCCGCGCGACGAGCGCGTGCAGTCCGACTCCCCGACCACTCCCGTACCGGTCGTCTCGACCGGCGGCGACCCGACTGTCGCCTCCACCACCGTTGACGCGGAGACGACCGCTGCCACCCCGGCCGCCGCGCCGGTCGGATACGCCGCGCCAGCCGGTCAGCCGGCAGCCGCCGCGCCGACCGGGTACGAGCCGTCGACCGGCTACGAGCGCCCGGCCGCCACTGCGTCAGCGCCGCCGTACCCGGTCTCCGGTCACCCGGCGCCCGGCCAGCCCGGCTACCCGCAGCCGGCCGCCGGCCACTACCCCGGTGCCCCCTGGTACCCGGGCCAGCAGTCCGGCTGGGCCGGCGGGGGCCAGCCGGGTATGCCGTACGCCCAGCACCAGCAGCACCCCGGGCAGCACGCCCAGCACCCGCAGCACCCGGGCCAGCCGGTCCCACCGTGGGGCCCGCAGGTCGCGCCGCCCGTCAGCGGCCCCCGGCCGGGTCGGATCGCGAAGTTCGCCGGCGCCGGCGTCGCGGTGTTCGCCCTGATGCTCGGTTCCGGCGTGGCCGGCGGGGCACTCGCGCTCGCCCTCGACGGTGACAGTGGCGGTATCACCCGCACCTACTCCGCGGCGCCCGTGATCAATGGCGCCGACCTGCCGAAGATCGCCGCGTCGGTGCAGGACAGCGTCGTCTCGATCACCACCGGCAGCGGTGAGGGCTCCGGCGTGGTGCTCAGCGCCGACGGGTACGTGCTGACCAACAACCACGTGGTCGCGTCAGCCGCCGGCGACGCCGTACGGGTGGTCTTCGCCGACGGCAAGACCGCCGACGCGAAGATCATCGGCACCGACCCGAAGACCGACCTGGCCGTGGTGAAGGCCAACGGGGTGAGCGACCTCAAGCCGGCCAAGTTCGGCGACAGCGACGCCATGCAGGTCGGCGACCAGGTGCTCGCCCTGGGCAGCCCGCTCGGTCTGCAGGGTTCGGTGACCTCGGGCATCCTCAGCGCCCGGGACCGCACCATCCGGGCCGGCGAGGGCCAGCAGCAGGACCCGACCCAGCAGAGCCAGCCGGTCAGCTCGATCTCCGGCCTGCTCCAGACGGACGCGCCGATCAACCCCGGTAACTCCGGTGGCGCGCTGGTCAACACCCGCGGTGAGGTGATCGGCGTCAACACCGCCATCGCGACCTCCGGGCAGAGCACCGGCAACATCGGTGTCGGGTTCGCCATCCCCAGCAACAAGGCCAAGGACGTCGCGGGCAAACTCCAGCGTGGCGAGAAGGTCAGCCACCCGTCGCTCGGAGTCGGCGTCAACCAGGCCGAGGGCGGCGGCGCGCTCGTCGCGTCGGTCACCCCGGGCAGCCCGGCGGAGAAGGCCGGCTTCCAGCGCGGCGACGTCGTCACCCGGTTCGGCGACAAGCCGGTAAACGACTCTGACGACCTGGTCGGCGCGGTGCAGGCCGGCAAGGTCGGCGACCGGGTCGAGGTGCAGTTCAAGCGCAACGGTGTCGAGAAGTCGGCGACCGTGACGCTCGCCGAGACGTCCTGACCAGCTGTCTGAACCTGCTTCCACCCTCCGGCGGCGGGTGGCGGGGCCGAGGGGGTCGGCTCCGTCACCCGCCGCTTCTTTCCGCCCCGACGGCGGTTCACCCGGATCGGGTGAACCGCCGTCACCCGTCCGCCCGGCAGGTTCGGAGGGCGACGACCGGAACCGGGGGTGGGGTGCCGTGACCGAGGTGATGGATGTCCGCGACGACCAGCGGATCCAACGCGACGTTCTGGCCGAACTGGCGTGGGACGCCCAGCTGCAACCGAACGAGATCGGGGTGACCGTCGACCAGGGTGTGGTCACCCTGACCGGATTCGTGGACGGTGCCGCCCGTGGCTGGGCCGCGACCCGATCCGCACAACGGGTTCGCGGCGTACGGGCGGTGGCCGACGAGATGGAGGTGCGGCTGCCGGGCACTCCGGGGCGTACCGACGCCGAGGTCGCCAACGCCGCCACCCGTGCCCTGGAGTGGGACAGCTTCGTGCCCGACGAGCGGCTGGACGTGACAGTGGCCAACGGCTGGTTGATGCTGCGCGGCGAGGTCGAGTTCGGGTGGCAGCGGCGGGCCGCGGAGGGCGAGGTGCGTCGACTCGACGGCGTACGAGGGATCACCAACCTGATCGAGGTACGACCTCCGGCGCCACCGGCCGGCGAGCAACTGCGTCTGGACGTCCAGCGGGCGTTGCGGCGCACGCTCGGCGGCGAGCGGGTGACCGTCGAGGTGGACGGCGACACGCTGGTCCTCGCCGGCGTGGTCCGTTCCTGGTGGGAACGCGACCAGGTCGAGCGGGTGGCGTGGTCCGCGCCCGGGGTGCGGGTGGTCCACGACCAACTCCTGGTGGGCGGGTGATCGTCCGCCATGTCCGGTTTACCTGGGACGCCACCGGGAAATCGCCGCCGACCGGCGGTGCCGCCGCACCGGGGAACAACGGGGAGGACTCGTGGCCGTGAACCACTCGCCTGCGGGCCGCCCAGAGGAGCGGTCGTTGCGCATCGCGATGGTGGTTCCGCCGTGGTTGTCCGTACCGCCGCCCGGCTACGGCGGCCTTGAACAGGTCGTCGCCGCCCTGGTGGACGCGCTCTGCCAACAGGGGCACACAGTGACCCTGTTCGGTGCCGGAGGTGACCACGGCACGGCCGCCGACGGCTTCGTCTCCACAGTGGCCGAGGTCCAGTACGAGCGGCTCGGCGAGTCACTGCCCGAGCTGGCACACCTGGCCCGGGTGAATCGGCTGATCAGCCCGGCCGACTTCGACGTGATCCACGACCACACCACCATCGGTCCGCTGGTCGCCGGTCGCCGGGCAGTGCCGACTGTCGCGACAGTGCACGGCAACCCCGTGGGGGAGTACGGCGACGTGCTGAGCGACATCGACGCGGGGGTCGCACTGGTGGCCATCTCGCACGCCCAGCGCCGGCTGAATCCGAACCTGCCCTGGGCCGGCACCGTGCACAACGCGCTCGACATCCGCGGCTTCCCGCGAAAGCACACGCCCGGCGCGGGGCCGGTGCTGTGGCTGGCCCGGTTCAGCCCGGACAAGGGCCCGGACACCGCCATCCGGGAGTGCCGGGCGGCCGGACTGCCCCTGCTGCTGGCCGGGAAGTGCAACGAACCGGCCGAGCGCCGCTACTACGAGCAGGTCGTCGCGCCGATGGTCGACGAGGACGTGACAGTAGTGTTCAACGCGGACCGCGCGACGACGCTGCGGATGCTCGTCGAGGCCCGCTGCCTGATCATGCCGATCCAGTGGGACGAGCCGTTCGGCATGGTGATGCTGGAGGCGATGGCCACCGGCACGCCGGTGGTGGCGCTCAACCGGGGTGCGGTGCCGGAGCTGGTGCGGCCAGGGCTGACCGGGCTCGTCGTCGAGCGGTCGGAGGAGCTACCCGCGGCGTTGCTCGCGGCGGAGCGAATCGACCCGGAGGACTGCGTGGCACACGTCGCCCGGAACTTCTCGGTCGAGCGGATGGCGAGCGGCTACGCCGAGGTCTATCGGCGTTTCGCCCTCGGCCGGCACGACGTCCGTGAACCGGCCCGGGTGCCGGTGCGCTGACCCACCGGTGTCGCCGGCTCAGGCCCCGGTCGCGCCCAGCTCGGCGATGGCGGCGTCGAGCTGAGAGGCGTACGCCGGGCTGATGCCGCCCTCACCGAGACGGACGGCGACCTTGGCGCGCAGCCGGGCCACCGGCGGTGCCAGCTCTTCGCGGCCGGAGCTGACCGCGACTCTCAGGTTGCGCAGCTCGTTGCGCAGGTCGAGGGCCACGTCGTCGCGGATCTCTCCGACGCTGAGCCCTGCGCCGATCAACCCGTCGACCCGGTTCGCGACCTCGGTGAGGGTGCCCGGGTTCGAGGTGGGCGCCCCGGTGGTCGGCTTCGTCGAGGGTGCCGGGGTCGGCGGGGTGGACGTGATCGGCGCGGACGGCTCGGGGGCCGGCGGGTCGCTCGACGGGGTCGTCACCGGCCCGGCGGAAGGCTGCGCCCGGCGGGACGGCTGCTGCTCGGGCAGCAGGGCCACCCCCGCCATCGTCACGCCGACGGCCAGCACCAGCAGCAACACCAGCCGCCGCCGCGACCAGCCCGACCCGGTCGCCGGCTCGCCCCCGCTGGCAGCGGCCCCGCCGTCCGAAGTGTCTCCATCCGGTCGTGCCGCCGCCGGGACGCTGGCCGTCGTGACGGCGGGGGACTGTGGTGGCAGGGGCTGGGTGGGCACCCGGATGGTCGCCGTCGGGGGCTCGGCGGGCAGCGCGTGGTCGCGGAGCGCTGTGGCGACCTGCCGGGCGGTCGGCCGATCGGCCGGGTTGCGGGCGAGGCTGCGCAGGCAGATCTGGGCCACCGGTGCGGGCAGGTCCGGTAGGTCGGCCAGCGTCGGCGGCGGACCACTGGCCAGCGCGGCGCTGAGCTGCTCCCACGTGTCCGCCGGGTACGGGACCCGGCCGGTGAGCGCCTCGTGCAGCAGCACACCGAGCGAGTAGACGTCGGTGGACGGTTGGGCCGGCGCGCCGTCGAGACGTTCCGGGGCGACGTACGCCGGGGTGCCGAAGGTTTCGCCGTCCTCGTCCTCGTCGGGCGCGCCGATCCGGGTGGCGATGCCGAAGTCGAGCACCTTGACGCCCGTCCCGGTCATCATCACGTTGGCCGGGGTGATGTCCCGGTGCACGATGCCGAGCCGGTGCGCGGCGGCCAGCGCGTCCGCGACCTGCGCCCCCACCTGGACCGCCTCGGTCCACGGCAGCGGCCCCTCGGTGAGCCGAAGCTTCAACTCCTCACCGGTGAGCAACTCCATCACCACGAACGAGGTGATCGAGCCGTCCGGGTCGACAGTCTCGCCGTAGTCGTGCACGGAGGTCAGGTGCGGGTGCACCAACTGGGCGGCAGCTCGTGCCTCCTCGCGCACCATCCCCCGGAACCGTGCGTCCGCTGCGAGTGACGGGGCGAGCACCTTGAGCGCGACAACCCGGTCCAGCACCTCGTCCCGGGCACGCCAGATGACCGACATGCCACCGGCGCCGATCTGGTCCAGAAGTCGGTATCTGCGAGCCAGCAAACGGCCCGGATGCAGCGCTGCCTTCACGGATCGCACCTGCCTCAGGGGTGGGAGCGGTATCAGGTTGCGCGAATGCGTCCTGCCTGTCAACGCCGTTGCCACCGACCAGCGACGGACGGTGCCTGCCGTGCGCCGACCGCCGGTCGACAGCGGCCCGCCGGTGGGCGGCGGCCCCGTGCCAGGATGGACGACATGGCGGGGGGACCGGTGGCGTTCGTGCTCGGCGGCGGGGGAGTGCTCGGCGCGGTCGAGGTCGGCATGTTGCGCGCCCTGTTCCGGGCCGGCATCCAACCCGACATGGTCCTCGGCACCTCGATCGGCGCGGTCAACGGCGCGCTGGTCGCCGCCGACCCGTCCGAGGCGGTCACCGACCGGCTGGTCCGGCTCTGGGCCTCACCGGAGGCGAGCGAGGTGTACGGCGACTCGGTCGCCCGGCAACTGCGCCGCTTCGCCGCCCGCACCCACCTGCACTCACCCCGGCCGCTGCGCCGCCTGTTGGAGTCCGAGCTGGGGGTGGACACCACCTTCGCCGACCTGCGGGTGCCGTTCCGGTGCTGCGCCGCCCACATCGAGCGGGCCGCCGAGCACTGGTTCGACAGCGGTCCGGTGGTGCCGGCGGTGATGGCGTCGGCCTCGGTGCCGGGCCTGCTTCCGCCGATGGAGATCGACGGCGCGCACTACGTGGACGGCGGGATCGTGAACTCCATCCCCATCGGCGAGGCGGTGGCCGTCGGCGCCCGCCGGATCTACGTCCTGCAGGTGGGTCGGATCGAACGGGAGCTGACTCCGCCCCGCCGGCCATGGGAGATCGCGCAGGTCGCGTTCGAGATCTCCCGCCGGCACCGCTTCTTCCGCGAGATGGCGGCGCTGCCGGAGGGGGTGGAGGTGCACGTCCTGCCGACCGGCGGGCTCAACCCGCGCGACGACACGCCGTGGGCGTACCGGGACATGGCGGCGGTGGGACGGCGGATCAGCCGCGCGTACACCGCCTCCCGGCGCTACCTCGCCACCCACCTGGAGCGTTGATGCCGCTGCCTCCCCGGTGGTTGCGTCGGCTGTTGCTCGCGCCCGCCGTCGTGCTGCTCGCCTTCCTCGTGGTCACCACGTTGCCGATCTGGGCGCTGCTCGCGGCGGCCGCGTCGCCGCTGGTCCCGGGCCGGTTGCGCCCGCTGCGACTGCTCTGGATCGGCTGCTTCTACCTGGTCTGGGACGCCGCCGCGCTGCTCGCGCTCTTCCTGCTCTGGGTCGTCTCCGGCTTCGGCTGGCGGACCCGGTCGCCGGCCTTCCAGCGCGCGCACTACGTGCTGGCCGGCTGGTTCCTGCGGGTGCTGTTCTGGCAGGCACAGTGGACACTGCGGTTACGCATCGACGTGGTCGGCACCGACCCGGACACTGCGCTGCCCGGCCGACCCGAGCTGGTGCTCTGTCGCCACGCCGGGCCGGGTGACTCGTTCATCCTGATCCACGGGCTGGTCAACTGGTTCCACCGGGAACCCCGGATCGTCCTGAAGGACAGCCTCCAGTGGGATCCGGCGATCGACGTGCTGCTCAACAGGCTGCCCAACCGGTTCATCGCGCCGACCCCGGAGCGCGGCGAGGAGACGCTACGCCAGGTCGGGCACCTCGCCACCGGCCTGGACGACAACGACGCGTTCGTGATCTTCCCGGAGGGCGGCAACTTCACCCCCGGGCGACGGCTGCGCGCCATTGCCCGGCTGCGCTCCCTCGGCCTGGAAAGGATGGCACTGCGCGCCGAGCGGATGCGCCACGTGCTCGCCCCGCAGCCCGGTGGGATGCTCGCCGCGCTGGACGCCGCACCGGACGCCGGGGTCATCTTCGTCGCCCACACCGGCCTGGACCGGATGCTCACCGTCGCCGACGTGTGGCGGGAACTGCCGATGGACAAGCGGATCGTGATGCGGTTCTGGTCCGTGCCGCCGGAGGACGTGCCGACCGGACGGCAGGAACGCATCGACTGGCTCTTCGATTGGTGGGCGCAGATTGATGCCTGGATCGCCGCTAATCGGTAGATGTCCGCGTAGGGTGCGGGCGTGGACGAGATCTGCGTGGTGACAACGGTGGTGGATGCGCGTTCGGTCGCCGACGTGCTGGCGGCTGCGGCCGTCGCCGGCAGGCTCGCCGCCTGCGCCCAGGTGGGTGGTCAGGTGGACAGCACCTACTGGTGGCGGTCCGGGATGGAGACGAGCACCGAGTGGTCGGTGCAGTTCAAGACCGCACCGGATCGGCTCACCGCGTTGCTGGACCAGATCCGGGTCAGCCACCCGTACGAGGTGCCGGAGATCCTGGTGTCCAGGGTGGAGAGCGGCAACCCCGACTACGCCACCTGGGTGTACGAGCACACCCGATCCTGAGTACGCGCACTCTGGGTCGCACCACGGCCGGTTGTCGATGATGACCGGGTGGACGACACCCGTTACCCCTGCCCCGCCTGCGGTGCGCCGGCCGACCTGAGCGCCGGTTGCTCCGGCTGCCGGCGTGCGCCCGACCCGATAGCCGCCGAGGTGGTTCGGCTGAGCCGGGAGGTCGCCGAGCTTGAGCCGCAGGTGGAGCGGGCTCGCCGCGCGTACACCGAGCTGGCCGGACGGCTGGCGACAGTGTCCGGGCGGCGGGCCGAACTGGCAGCGGTCGTCCGCGCGGGGTTGGCGGCCTCGGTCGTGGCGCGCCCGGCGCCTGTCGTCGGCCCGACGCCGTTCATCGGCCCGGGCCCCGGGGTTGCGACGGGTTCGCGGCCGGGTGCGGCGGAGACCTCGACTCGGACGGTCCAGGGTCTGCTCTTCGTCCTCGGTGGACTGCTGCTGGGCACCGCGGCTGTGGTGTTCACAGCTGTCGCCTGGGCGGCGGTGGGGGTCGCCGGGCGGGCGTTGATCCTGGTGGCGTTCACCGCGCTCGCGCTGGGCGTACCGCTGCTGGCGGTTCGCCGAGGGCTGCGCGGTACGGCGGAGACGTTCGCCGCGGTGGGGTTGCTGCTGGTGGTGCTGGACGGTTACGCGGCCTGGTCGGTGGACCTGGCCGGTGTGACCGGCTGGCCGGGCAGCCGGTACGCCGCGCTGGTCGGGGGGGCCAGCGCGGCGGTCGCCGTGGCGTACGGCCGGTGGAGCGGGTTGACGGGGCCCTGGTTCGCCGCCCTGGTGGCCGCCCAGCCGGCGTTGCCACTGCTCGCCGCCGAGGCCGGGCTGGGTGCGGCGGGGTGGGCGGTGGTCCTGCTCGGGGTGGCGTCGCTGAACCTGGCAGTGCTGGCCGCGCTGCGTGGCCGGGGCGGGGCCGCGCAGCTGGTCGGCCGGGTGTTGGCCGGCGCCGGTCACGTCGCCGCGCTGGTGGGCGCCGCGGCGTGCGCGATGGTGCCGCTGGTCGGCGGGCGGGCGGGGGGCTCGCCACTGCTGGCCGGGGTGCCGCTGGTGCTGGTCGCGCTGACCGGGTTCGGCGCGGCCTGGCTCGTCGGGGGGCGGGCGCTGCGGGCGGTGGCGGCCGGACTGCTGGTGCCGGTGCTCGCCGCCGCAGTGCTGCGTCCGGTGGCGGAGCTGCGGCCGTCGGTGCTGCTGCTCGCGACGGCGGCGGTGGCACTGGGGATGGTCGCCGCGGTGCGGCTCCTGCCGACGGTGGCGGCTGACGATGGCGGCGGTTGGCGGACCGGGCCGAGGGCCGGCGCGCTGTTCGTCGCGGCGGGCACGGCGCAGGTCACCGTGTTGATCACCATCGGGCTGGCGGTCGCCGCCGTCGGCCGGTCGCTGCCGCCCTGGGACGGGGCTGGGACGGGGCCGGACCTGAGCTGGGGTTGGCAGCTGGCACCCGCGGTGGCGATGGCGATCGGCGCCACTGTGCTGCTGCTCCCTCGCAGCACGCGGGCGGTGCTCGCCACGGCGGGCGCGGTGGCGGTGCTGTTCGCCGTGCCCGCCGGCTGGACGGCCTCCTGGCCTCAGGTGGTGGCCATCGACCTCGTGGGTGGGGTCGCGCTGCTGCTCGCCGTGCTGGTCCGCCCGAGCGCCCCACCGGTCGCGCTGCGCTTCCGTGCGCTCGGCGGTTCCGTTCTGCTCGGGCACGGGCTGCTGGTCGCCCTGGCCGCCCCGACCGGTGCCCTGGTGGCGCTCTGCGTGCTCGCCGTGGTCGGGTTGGCACTGGCCGTCCGACGGGGGGCCGGCGCGTATCGGGAGGTGGCCGGCGCGGGTCTGCTGGTCGGGCAGCTCGCGCTGCCCGGGATCGCGGCGGTGGCGACGTTCGCCGCCGGCGGGCCGCCCTGGTGGCAGGCCCGGCTCGCGCTGGCGGCCGCCGGGTTGTCGCTGGTCGCGGCGCTCGTGGCCCGCCGCCACCGGGTGGAGCTGGTCGGGTACGCGGTGACCGGCGCCGTCGCGGCGGTGACAGTGCCCGGCCTCGCGCCGCTGATCGGTGCGGGTGCCGAGCCGCTCGCGCCGTACGCGGCGCTGGCCGCGCTGGGTGTCGCGTTCGTCGCCTGCTGGCTGCCGTCGGCGGGCGCCCCCGACCAGGCGGCCCTCGGGGCCCGGCCGGCGGCCGACGGGCGCGAGTCGGCGCGGTCGGCGTTGGTGCTGGCGGCCGGCGGAACGCTTGCGGTGGTCGCCGTCCTGGCGGCCCTGCCGACCGTGCTGACCGCGCTCGGGTCGCCCTACGGCGGCTGGAACCGGCCGTGGTCGGGGGTGCCCACTGTCGTCGCCGACCCGACTGTGCTCCCGGTCGGGTTCGCGCTGGTGGTGCTGGCGCTGGCCGGCGCGCTGGCCGGTCGGCGGGTCGGCCTGCCGGTGCCGTCAGCGCTGCCGTTCGTCGCAGCGGCGCTGCCGGTGCTGCTCGTCGCGATCGGCGCGCCGTGGCCGGTGCTGCCGGCCGCCGTTCTGCTCGCCGGCCTGGCGGCGCTGCTGTTCACCGCGCTGGCCGCCGCCCGCCCGGCGCTCACACCGGTCGCCGTGCCGGTGGGCGTGGTGCTGGTGGCCTCCGGTGTGCTCGGTCTGCTGGCCACCCGGGCCGGGACGCTTGCCGCCGAGGGGGCGCTGCTGGTGGCGGCGGTCGCCGTCGCCGCCGGGGCGCGCCGGTTCGAGGTACGGGTCGCCGGCTGTCTCGCCGCCGTGGGCGCGGCGTCCGCGTTGGCGGTGACCGCACCGCTCGCCGGTGGACTGCCCTTGCGGGCCGCCGCGTACCCACTGCTGGCGGTGGCCGCGTTGGTGCTGGCCGCCGCGGCTGTCACACCGGCGCGGATCCGGCTGGGACGGGTGCTGGACGCCGCCGCGCAGGCCGTCGCGCTGGTGGCGGCGGTGCTCGCCGTCGAGGCGGCGCGGCACCTCGCCGCCATCTGCGTGCTCTGGGGCGTCGCCGTCGCGCTGCGGCTGCTGCGCCGGGGTGAACCGGCCGGTCGGCGGTGGGCGTTCGCCGGGATCGCCGCCGGCAGTGAGTTGCTCGGGGCCTGGGTGTTGCTGGCCGCCGGAGGGGTGACAGTGCCGGAGGCGTACACAGTGCCGGCCGCGGCGCTCGCTGTCGGAGCGGGTCTGTTGGCGCTGCGCACCCGGCCAGGGCTGACCAGCTGGCCGGCCCTCGGTCCGGGGCTGGTCGCGGCGTTGCTGCCCAGCCTCGTGTCGGTGCTGGCCGGGGCGGACCCGCAGCCGTGGCGGCGACTGCTCCTCGGCGTGGCGGCGACCGGCGCGGTGCTGGCCGGCGCGACCCGTCGGTGGCAGGCGCCGGTGCTGCTCGGCGGCGCGGCGCTGACGCTGCTGGCGCTGCACGAACTGGCCCGGGGATGGGATCTGCTGCCCCGGTGGATCTACCTGGGCATCGGCGGGCTGGCGCTGGTCGGGCTCGCCGCCACCTACGAACGGCGTCGACGTGACCTGGCTCGACTGCGCGCCGCGGTCGGCCGACTGAGCTGAGTCGAACCAGTAGGGGTAGGGCCTGCCCTACCCCCCATTCGGGGGTTGTCGGGGTTACTCACCGCTACCGCGATCGGGAGACTTGACATTAAGCCCGAACCACCCCGGTACGGGCGCAAGCGGAACGGGAGCAGCGATGACGCTCGGAGCGGTGGCGGAACCGCCGGTACGACGGCGAGGTAGTGACTACGCACAGTTGTCCCGACGGATCAGCCAGGCGGGCCTGCTGGAGCGGCGCCCCGGCTGGTATGTCACCCGCATCGTGCTCACCCTCGGTGCCTTCGTGGCCGGCTGGGTGGCAGTGTTCCTGCTCGGCGACTCCTGGTGGCAGCTTCCGCTCGCCGCCCTGATGGCCGTGGCCACGACCCAGGTCGCGTTCCTCGGTCACGACGCCGGGCACCGCCAGATGTTCCGTCGGCGTGGTCCCAGCGAGTTGGTGGGGCTGCTCGCCGGCAACGCGGCGGTCGGGCTCAGCTACGGCTGGTGGGTCGACAAGCACAACCGGCACCACGCCAACCCGAACCACGAGGACGAAGACCCGGACGTCGGCGCGGGGGCCCTGGTGTGGACGCCCGAGCAGGCGTTGGAGACCCGTGGGTTCGGCCGTTGGATGGCTCAGCGGCAGGCGTACTTCTTCTTCCCGATGCTGCTGCTTGAGGGCCTGAGCCTGCACGTGGCGAGCATCCGGGCGATCGTCGGCCGGGAGGACGGCAGGTACGCCGTCCCGATGCGGCACCGGGCGGTCGAGGCGGCGTTGCTCGTCGCGCACACCGCCGCCTACGTGGCGCTGCTGTTGGCTGTCATGTCCCCGGTCAAGGCGCTGCTCTTCGCCGTCGTGCACCAGGCGCTGTGGGGTCTCTACATGGGCTGCGCGTTCGCCCCGAACCACAAGGGCATGCCGATGCCGACCGCCGAGGACGAGTTGGACTTCCTGCGTAAGCAGGTGCTGACCTCCCGCAACGTGCGCGGCAGCCGACTGGTGGACACCGCGCTCGGCGGTCTCAACTACCAGATCGAGCACCACCTCTTCCCGAACATGCCCCGCGCCAACCTGCGCCGGGCCCAGCCGATCGTTCGCGCCTACTGCGTCGAGCAGGGCATCCCGTACGCGGAGACTGGGCTGGTCGAGTCGTACCGGCAGGCGCTCGGTCACCTGCACGAGGTGGGGCGGCCGCTGCGCGGCTGAACACACCAGGGGGAAGGCGGGGGCGGTGCCAAACGGCACCGCCCCCGCCTGCGCGTATCGGGCCGATCAACACCCCGCTACCACTGGTCCATGCCGGGCGTCGTCCCCGGTAGGGTCGGCCCATGGCAGACCTGCTCACCGCGGACGCGGTGCGAGAAGAGCTGAGCCGGTTGCCCGACTGGTCGGGCGACCCGACCGGCATCGGTCGTACCGCCCAGCTCGGCAGTTTCCCGGCGGCCATCGCGGTCGTGGACCGGGTGGCGACGGTGGCCGAGGAGCTCGACCACCATCCCGACATCGACATCCGGTGGCGGACCCTGACCTTCCGCTGTGTCACGCACTCGGCCGGTGGGGTCACCCACCGGGACTTCGAGCTGGCCCGGCGAATTGACGACATCGTCCGGAGTGCGGCATGAGATTTGAGATCAGCAAGGTGTTGGACGCCATCGAGGGTCGTGTCTGCACGGACCCGTCGCTGGCCCGAGCCGTTATCGACCTGGCCGAGGTGATCCGCTACCAGGACATCGACGGTGGCCGGCCGGCCAGCCTGCTCCGCCTCGGCATGGTCATCGACGCGCTCTCCCGCGAACTGGAGGAGGACAGCGTCCAGGTCTACGCGGTGGTGCACCGGGCGTTGCTCTCCGACGCCGACCTCACCTCGAACGAGCGGATGGTCGTCCGCCGCTGGGCCGACGACGGCCTCGTCGAGGTGCTCGACAACCCGGGTGACCGGATGTTGGAGGTCGCCGACCTGCTCGGTCTGCCGGTGCTCAGCCGGGTCCGCTTCGACGGGTTGCGCGGTCGGTTCCCGTGGCTGGTCGAGCAGCCCGGTCGGGTGGTCGCGCCGGTGCCGGGCGCCGGCGGGCCGGTGTTCATCGCGCACGTCGGTGGTGGCCACTCGCCGGTGGCCGGCAAGCGGTCGCCGACCGGTGTCAAGCTGCTGGCCCGCCAGTGGCGCTGCCCGGAGTCGGGCTGCGCGCTGTTCGGCGGCGGTGGTGGCGGTGGCGCGTTCGCCGACCTGGCCGGGGGTGCCGACCGCAGCCCCGCAGCGCAGCCGCCGCCCGCGCTGCGCAACGGCGTGCCGACCTGCCCCCGACACGGCGCGCGGCTCGGTGACGGCGGCCCTCGTCCGCGTACCGAAGTGCTCGCGGTGCGCGTCGGCGGCCTGGTCCGGCGGCGGTTCGTGCTCAGCGAGGAGCAGCCGATCGTGGCCGGTCGTGCTCCCGAGCAGGACGGCGGGATCATGCTCGGGCAGTGGCTCAACGACGAGGCCCGGCGCTGGATCAGCCGTGGTCACGTCCGCTTCGAGCTGCGGGTCGGCGAGGTCATCGTGACCGACGTCAGCACCAACGGCTCCGGCATCCGCCCGGCCGGTTCGATGACCGAGTCCGACCGGATCCCGCTGGCTCCCCAGCAGTCCCGGGTGCTGGGCGAGAACGACATGATCGAGCTGTACCCCGGCGTGCAGATCGGTCGCGCCGAGGAACTGCCGACCGGTGCCCCGTTCACCCCCACCTCGGTGATGGCAGAGGCCCCCACAATGGCCATGCGCCTACCCCGCCCCTAACCCCACCCCATCCCACCGCCCCACCCCCACCCTCACCGCCGGGAGGGACCCTGACGCGGAAGGCGGGCGCCGGAAACCCCGACGCCCGCCTTCCACCACGTTCCTGTTTCAGCCGGCCAGCACCTCGGCCAGCGCGGTGACCGCCAGGTCGATCTCCTCCTCGGTGATCACCAGAGGTGGGGCGAGCCGGATGGTGGAGCCGTGGGTGTCCTTGGCCAGCACGCCACGCTCCATCAGGCGCTCGCACGCCTCCCGACCGCTCATCAGCGCCGGGTCGATGTCCAGACCGGCCCACAGGCCACGGACGCGTACCCCGACGAGACCCTTGCCGAGCAGCCCTTCCAGGCCGGCCCGCAGCCGCTCACCCAGCTCGGCCGAGCGGCGCTGGAACTCGCCGGTGGCCAGCAGCCGGACCACCTCGATCGCCACCGCGCAGGCGAGCGGGTTGCCGCCGAAGGTGGAGCCGTGCTGGCCGGGCTTGAGCACCCCGAGCACGTCGGCGTTCGCGGCCACCGCGGAGACCGGCACGATGCCGCCGCCGAGCGCCTTGCCGAGCAGGTACATGTCGGGCACGACGCCCTCGTGGTCACAGGCGAAGGTCGCGCCGGTACGCCCCAGACCCGACTGGATCTCGTCGGCGATGAACAGCACGTTGCGTTCGGTGCAGACCTGGCGTACGCCCGGCAGGTAACCCTCCGGCGGCACCACCACACCCTGCTCACCCTGGATCGGTTCCAGCAGCACTGCCACTGTGTTCTCGTCGATCGCGGCGGTCAGCGCCTCCAGGTCGCCGTACGGCACGACGGTGAACCCCGGGGTGTACGGCCCGAAGTCGGCGCGGGCGTCCTCGTCGGTGGAGAAGCTCACGATGGTGGTGGTCCGCCCGTGGAAGTTGCCCTCGGCGACCACGATGTTGGCCTGCCCGGCGGCCACGCCCTTGACCTGGTAGCCCCACTTGCGGGCCACCTTGATCCCGGTCTCCACCGCCTCGGCGCCGGTGTTCATCGGCAGCACGAGGTCCTTGCCGCACAGCTCGGCCAGCTCCCGGCAGAAGTCGGCGAACTGGTCGTGGATGAACGCGCGGCTGGTCAGCGTCAGCCGGTCCAGTTGGGCGTGCGCTGCGGCGATCAACTGGGGGTGCCGGTGACCGAAGTTCAGCGCGGAGTAGCCGGCCAGGCAGTCCAGGTAGCGGCGGCCGTCCACATCGGTGAGCCAGGCGCCCTCGGCGGACGAGATCACCACCGGCAACGGGTGGTAGTTGTGCGCTGTCCAGCGCTCGGCGTCCCGGACCGCTCCCGGCGTACGCAGCTTGTCATCCACTATCACTTACTTGCCTTTCCCTGACGGAGTCGCAGCGTGCAGCACTTCGGTCCGCCGCCGGCCTTACGTAGCTCGGACAGGTCGACCCCGATGGTTTCGTAGCCCCGGTCGCGCAGCTTGGCGGCCAGGTCGGTGGCCTGCGCGGGCAGCACCACGTGCCGCCCGTCGCTGACCGCGTTCAGCCCCAGCACCTCGGCGTCGGCCATCGTGGCGTGCACGGCGTCGGGGAAGAGCCGGCGCAGCACAGCCTGGCTGCCCGCCGAGAACGCCTCCGGCAGGTACGCCACGGTCCGCTCGTCGAGCACCGTCAACGCGGTGTCCAGGTGGTAGAAGCGCGGGTCGACAAGTTGCATGGTGATCACCGGGTAACCGAAGACCTCCTGCAACTGGGCGTGTGCGGCGTGTGCCGTGCGGAAGCCGGTGCCGGCCAGCAGGTGGTCACCGGCCAGCAGGACGTCGCCCTCGCCCTCGTTGACGTGCTTCGGGTCGTACATCTCGAAGCCGGCGGCCTCGAACCAGGCCCGGTACGCCGGCGCCTCGTCGGCGCGCTGCGGGTCCCGGAACTGCACTGCCATCGCCTTGCCGTCGATCACGGTGCCGCCGTTGGCGGCGAAGACCATGTCGGGCAGGCCGGGCACCGGAGTGATCTCCTCGACGGTGTGGCCCAGGTCAAGGTACGTCTGGCGCAACTGCTCCCACTGCCGGATGGCCAGCGCGGCGTCGACCGGCGCGCTCGGGTCCATCCAGGGGTTGATCGCGTAATCGACGGCGAAGTACGTCGGCCGGCACATCAACAGGCGCTGGCTGGTGGCGTCCATCGTCATTGTCCTGCTCCCAGGGGTCGGGCGCGCCCGGCCACCGTGGCCCACGGGCTGGCGCCGTGGCTCAACGGTATGCGGCGTCAGCGGCAGGATCCACCACTGAGAGTTGCGCAGACCGAAGATTCGTTGCGTCTGGGCGGTCTGCTCCTGCGAATCGTTGTGTCGAAGGCGGCGTGGGTCGGGATTCGTGTTTCGGGCCACCTACCGCAGGCCTTTCGCGCAGCCTTTGCTCTGCTTCACCGGGCGCAACAGTCAACGTCCGGATACCGGACATGCGGTGTCGCCTGGAGTGAAGCAGAGCAAAGGGGCGTGGCGGGGAGGTCGGGCCGTCGCTCGCCCGGCACCCGGCGCTCACGTTGTCGGGCCGGGCCCCGGAAACACTTCAGGGGCGGCGAACCGCCGCCCCTGAAAGGGTGTCGCCCGGCCGGTGAACCACCGGACTGATCGGGCTGCCGGCGAACCGCCGGCTGTTCGCCGGTGCATCACCGGCGAGCGGAACAGTGCCCGCTAGAAACGATCCACAAACTGTGAGTCAAGCCACTCACGGAGGCGCTGCACCCAGTCGCCGTCGGTGGTCGGCCAGTCGAACTGACCGGTCATCGCGAGCACCCCGATCACGACCGCGGCCAGCCCGATCAGCACGCCGAAGAGCGCGTCGGTCTTGCCGGCGACGTGCCGGCGACGGGTGGCCATCAGGCCGAGCACCGCGAGCACCGCACCAAACGCGCCGAGCCCGATGCCGTACCCGGCCAGGGTCCCAGTCAGCACGAACATCGCGCCGACGACCGAGACGATCAGGCCGAGGGTGGCGAGCAGGCTGGCCCGCGGCTTCGGGCCACGCGTCACCGGCGACTCGGGCGTGCTGACGCCCGTGCTCGGGTCGACCGGGCGGTCCGTGGTGACCCGGTCGGTGGTGTCGGGCCGACGAGTGGTGCTGTCGAGGTCGGCGTCCCGCTCGGCGGTGCGCGCCGTGGCCGGAGCGACGGGCCGGGACTCGGTCTCCACCTTGCTCGCGGTGCCGGTGCGGGGCTCGGGCGTGACCGGGCTGGTCGTGCCGTTCACCGGCTCGGGTGCGACAGGGCGGGTAGTGCCGTTCACGGGCTCGGGCGCGACCTGGCGGGCGCTGCCCCGGGAATCGGTCTCCGCCGGTCGCGCGGTGGCGGCTCGGGCCACCGCCGCCCGCTCGTTGGCCCGCCGCTCGGCCTCGCTGGTCTGGCCGCCGGTCGCGCTGGCGCTGCCGTACGCCGTCTGGTTGGCGTCCCGGTCGGTGACCGGCCGGCCGGCGCTGTCGTCGGACTGGCCGGTCTCGGTGACCGGGGTGTCGCGGCCGTCCACGCGGCCGTCGAGGTTCTCGTCCCGCGTCGGTGCCGGCTCGGACCGGCGGGACAGCGAAGGAATCCTGACCACTACACACCTCCTGTTGAATGCGTGGTGGCCGACGGAAAGGGTGGCACCCACGCGGTGTCGGCCCCCAAATACCCACCTGGGCGTTTCCTGACACCAATCCTGGGTACGGACGCCGAAACCGGCCTTGGCCGTCCTCATCCCCGCGGTGATCGACTCGGTTTCCTGGAAGTCGCGGTGTCCGGGCCGGGGGGGCCCCCCACGAAATTAAAAACCCATAGAGAAAAGGCGGGGGGGGGCCGGACCCGGCCCCCCGGGGACGGGGGGGGGCCCC